>JBIKKT010000027.1:0-48699 GCA_044360195.1 Bdellovibrionota bacterium
TCGTTAACGTAGACGTTGGACGTAAACGTAAGCGTGCACCAGCACGTGCACGGAATACGTATGCGTAGACGCTAACGTAGACGTTGGACGTATGCGTAAGCGTGCACAAGCACCCTCACGTCCGGATGATACCGAGTGTTACCCACTCGATTCCACGACGAGCCAAACAACATATGTCGGGTGTCATATCCGCCCATAAAAACACCGCTACGATCTAGAAATGACCCCATGAAATCAACCCTTACGGAATTCACTAGGATAGCGAACGTTTTTCTTTTATGGTTATCCGTATGTTGAGTCGATATGCACTTTCAGTAGTTTCGGCCCTATTTATAACGTTGTCAGTGTCTGGCTGCGGCGGGGGATTTAACTGCCCGTTTCAGAGGCCTTCGTGTTGTGACAACGTGCTTTTTGGGTGTGGTCCGTTCGACCTTCCGCAAGGGTGTTCGTGTGGAGACTTCTTCTCGAACTCCTTTCGTGGCAAATTCGCCGTCAAGCAGGGTCAGTTGATGCGTATGAGCAGCGCAACAGCGGCCGGAAAGTGGCGCGCTAAGCTGACTCGTAAAACTTCAAATTGCCGCAGTATCCTCTCATCTCTTGTGAGCAACGTAACTATTTCTCAATCAGGTTCGCGTGTGACCATGACCGCCCCGGGAATAGCAACCCTGCGTGGTACGCGCACCAACAACACGATTAATGTAACGGGACAGTACACACCGATGCTAATGCTTGGGTGTGATGCGCAAGTTGCTTCAAAGATGGATCTCTCCGCCAATGATAGAGCCAGCGTGACCGGCAACGTTAGAATTACATGCAGGTCCCGGCCTTCAAACAACTGCTCTGCTAGCTACAGCGGAGAAGCGATGAAGTTGAAGTAGGGTGGTTTACTGGTAGCAGTAAAATCCGCGACCGCTCTTCTTACCGAACCAGCCAGCCTCAACGTACTTAATCAGTAGCGGGCACGGGCGGTACTTATCTTCTCCTAGCTCACGGTGCAGAACTTGTAGGATGTAGAGCAGCGTTTCCAGTCCAACGAAATCAGCTAAGGTGAGCGGCCCCATCGGTTGGTTCGTTCCAAGCTTCATGGCAGTGTCGATATCTTCTGGTTTCACACCCTCTTGCACAAGGAAGATCGCTTCATTGATCATCGGGCACAGGATGCGGTTTACGATAAAGCCTGGGGTGTCGATAGCGAGAACAGTCGTCTTGTCGAGCTTGGTGCAGAAAGCCTGTATCGCAGCGTAGGTCTCATCGCTCGTTTGGAGCCCACGGATTAGCTCAACTAACTTCATGACCGGCACAGGGTTCATAAAGTGCACCCCCATAAACCGTTCTGGGCGAGATGTAACAGCGGCCATCCTCGTGATTGATATCGAGGAGGTGTTGCTAACGATAAGCGCTCCCTGAGGTAGCGCCTTATCGAGTTGCTTAAAGAGCTCGGCCTTCGCTTCAAACTGCTCGATAACAGCCTCAATAACGAGGTCACAGGAGCCAAAATCAGAGAGGCTGCTTACCCCTTTTAGGTTGCTAACCGCCTGTTCTCGCGTAGCAGCGGGGAGCTTTCCCTTTTCGACGGCTTGGTTAAGGCGGGTTGTTATCCCATTGAGTCCCCGTTCCAACGCTTGGGGGGCAGCATCACACAGAATAGTAGTAAAACCAGCCGTTGCCGCTACTTGAGCGATACCGGCCCCCATCTGTCCGGCTCCGATTACGCCTACCGTCTTTATCTCTGCCATATATATATGTCCCCTAAAGTGGCTTCCTTTACCTATATTTGTACACCGGAAGTGAAATGTGTCACCATACAGAAGTTCTTGATAATCGTTTTTGGTTTCTGTACGGAAAAACACCGCCTATGAAGAGCCTCTTTGCTCGCGATATCGCTATCGACCTCGGAACAGCAAATACCTTGATCTATGAAAAAGGTCGCGGGATCGTATTGAACGAGCCCTCGATGGTCGCTTTGAAAGAAGTAAACGGGCGTCGCGAGCCAGTTGCTTTCGGAGCAGAAGCTAAAGCTATGCTCGGCAAGACCCCTCTTGGGGTAGAGGTGATTCGACCGGTTCGGACCGGAGTGATCGCTGACTTCGAGGTTGCAAGCTTGATGCTTCGCCATTTTATTTCGCGAGTGCGCTCAATCTCTTGGGCGATGATGAAGCCGCGCGTGATGGTGGGAGTTCCGTGTGGAATCACCGAGGTCGAAAAACGCGCTATCCGTGAAGCAGTTGAGGACCAGGCCCGCGAAGTTCGCTTGATTGACGAAGCGATGGCAGCGGCTATCGGATGTAACTTGCCAGTTACCGATGCAACAGGAAGCCTCGTGATTGATATCGGTGGTGGTACAACTGACATCGCTGTTGTGAGTTTAAAAGATATCGTGTGTTCGCTCTCTGTCCGTCAAGGCGGGGATGCCCTCGATGAAGCGATAATTAACTTCATGCGCCGCAAGCACCATCTGCTGATCGGAGAAGCGACAGCCGAGCAGATTAAGAAAACTATCGGAACTGCGCACCCTGATTATGACGATGAGGTTATGGAGGTCAGAGGTCGCTCAATGATCCACAGTACTCCGATGGGGATAGTTGTGTCTGGCGGTGAGATACGAGAAGCGATGAATGAAGTAATCTCTCAGATAATAGTTGCAGTTCGGCAGACCCTTGAGAGTACTCCCCCTGAGCTTTCGGGTGATATTATCAATCGCGGAATTGCGCTTGCTGGAGGTGGAGCGCTTGTGCGCGGGCTTGGTAAGCGGCTCTCAGAGGAGCTTGAGATGGAGGTCACTGTTCCTGCGGATCCACTTGCCGTTGTGGCAGAGGGAGCTGGGAAGTGTCTTGACCACAGCGACGTATTTAAGGATGTGTGGTTTTAGCTTCAAGGGGTAGCGGAGTATCTGCTCTGATCGTTTTAAGATCTCCGGTAAAGATAGCTACCAATCCGCCAACGGCGCTGCTTGCTGTTACCGCAGCAAGCCACAGTATGCCGAAGGCAACGGCTTGCTCCTCTGATACTATAGAAGGTGCTGCGGTGAGGAAGAAGATGTAGGACTTCTCTCGTACACCGAGTCCATTCCAGCTAATCGGAAGGCTGCTTGCGATATTCACAAACGGTATAACTACAAAGAGCGTGGCGAGCGGAATAGAGACACCTACTGCTTTTGCTATCAGAACGTGGAGCAGTATCTGGGTTGTGTGAAAAACAGCCGAGATGCCACTTATCATGGTGATTGTACGCAGGTTGCGCGGGAAAACCCCTTGCAAAGCCTCCAGTTTATGTCCAACGCGTGACTTTTTAAGAAAGGGGAGATTCCGAAGAACAAGTGGGATGGCCAGCCAAGAAACGATAAAACCTATCGTTAACAGAAGTAAAAACCAGAGTAGCTCATTTGGAACCCGGTCGTTTCCGATAACCACGCTGGTGACGAGAGCTATGATACTTAGAACTGTTAGGCCGTGAATTCTGTCGGCGACTACCGAAGTGATACCCTCAGCTTTTTTAGGGAACCCCTGAGATACTAATACGCCCCGCGCTACATCTCCGCCGACCATTCCTAGGCCAAAGCAATTAACAAACATACCGATAAAGTAGGCCTTAAGAGCTTGCGGATAAGAGGCAGGTATCCCGCCAGCTCGCACGAGCGTCCACCACTTAAACGAGCTCATGATTTGACCCGCCGTGTATCCAACGATTATCAGGACCACCGAGAGGGGGGGGATAGACTGAAAGGTCCGTTTTAGGGTCTCAGCGTTAACTGACTGCGATATGAGCCAGATCATCGCGGCACTTAAGGCTAGTTTGAGCAAGCTCTTTGGTTTCATCGTATACTTGTCTTGTTCGTGCTTCTTGGCAAGAAGACCCGGGAAAATGTACCGCAATCCCCCCGAGCGAATGGTTAACTATTGCAGAGGACGGCATTTTTTTCAAATTTAGGGGTTAACGGGCCGTTGTCTTATCGGTCTGTGGCTGATTTGTAGGGATTGCCCGATAGTAGCGGTCGGATTAAGGAATAGGGGTGGTTATTTTAGTGCTTAGAGGACATGGCTAAGAAAGATAAGGAACTTCCTACCGGACCTACGCGAGCTCCTATGGACGTCGGCTTGGCTCGCCATGACCCCAAGCCCGAGGCGCCGCCTTCCTGGATGGAGGAGCATGCTGGGTTGGTTGGGATCATGGCGGTAGCCTTGGTCCTTGTGCTGGGGAGCTTCCTCTTATCCGCGCTCACTCCGCCACCCCCGCCACCCCCAGCAGCGCAGATGGCTGTGACGTACGGTCCAGCCAAGGTGTGGGGTGAGGGAAGTGGCAGTCAGCTCCGCTCGGTATCGGTCAAGGCACGCAACCTGTCAGGAGTTGAAGCGCAGGGGGTAAAGGTGTTCTTTGAGCTGTCCGGTAGACGGTACCCCCTTGATGGTCCTGCAACTGTTGCTGCTGGTCAGGAGGGGCAGTACAGCGGTCAGATCAATCTGCGGGTCTCCGCTGATGAGAAGGGCGCAGTGGCTATCGAGTGCAGTAATTGCGGGGTGCAACCTAGGCCGTAGGTGCAGTTGCTTTTGAAGCGCCGCTGATGCACACTCCCGCCCAAACTAATGTCTGACAATCTTCCCCCCTACATCTTTCTGTTTGGCGTTGCTGGTGTAGGGAAGACCTACAGTGGAGAGGCGGTCTCGGAACGACTGGGGCTGGTTAGCTACGATCTTGACCAGGATATGACCCCTGCGATGCGCGCGGCTATCGCCCAGGGGGAGCCCTTTACCGACGAGATTCGAGATGAATTCTTTGACGTTGTGTGTCAACGCATCTCAGAGTTAAAAGCGAAGCACCCTCAATGTGTATTTATGCAGGGTGCCTACCGTCAGAAGCATCGTGATTGCGTTACGCGTAACCATCCGGATGTGGTGTTTGTATTGGTGGATGCTCCTGAGGATCTTATCCTACAACGGCTGCATGGGCGCGGTAATAAGGTCAGTCGTGAATATGCGGCAACCTTGCGCGCAAGCTTCGAAAGCCCACCACCTGGAACCCCATTTCTGTTGAACGATACCTGCACCCGAGAGGAGCTGATCGAGCGCTTTACAGGTATCTTTAATCGCTGATAACGATATCGTGGTTGGGCTTAGTGACAAGACGGGTGGATTTCCGTATACTTATTAGGGTATGGGACGGTTTGTCCCAGTCGGGCTTCCGCCTTCGCTCCTTCGGAGCTACGGCGGACAAGCAGTCGGTAAGAAGTCCCTTATGGGCCGATAGCTCAGTCGGTAGAGCAACTGGCTTTTAACCAGTGGGTCGGCGGTTCAAATCCGCCTCGGCTCAATTTTTCTTCCTATGCAAACTTGGCTTCGCCAGGATTTGCATTACGGCCAAGGGGCTTCTTGCGAAGCCCCTTGGACCCCGTTGGCGGGTTAAATAACTAAACGCACCACATGTAAACGAGTAGCCACTCTGCTTAAGGTGTTAGGCTTATGAACACTTCGTCTTCGACGAATTCGCCCTTGTTCGGCTCGGACACGACACACACCCTGACGATCCTGCGCGCGCGGCGACTGTGTTGCCAGAGCAGGTCGAGCACGTAGAGCGCCCGGCTGATGAGCTAAACCGTCCGGCGGGGCAGAGGGTGCATTGCGATGCTCCCGCTGCTGCTGTGATTGATCCAGCAGGGCATGCTAAACACGACCGCGAACCCGCAATCGGAGCGTACGTACCGGGCGAGCAGGTAGTGCACGAGCTACCCGATGCATCAGACATCGTGCCGGCAGGGCACGGAGATGCTTCCGAAGCTCCGACTGAGGTGAAGTAACCGGGAGGTGTTGTTGAGCAGGCGGTTGCTCCAGGGCCGCTAAAGGTTCCAGCCGCGCAAGCGGTGCACGATGTCGAGCCTGACGCATTTGAATAGGTACCAGCGGAACACGGTGAGCAGCTAGTTGCGCCTATGGTCGCAGTGTATGTTCCGGCAGGGCAGGTAAAGCAGGCGCTCGAACCTGCAGCGCTCGATGTCCCAGCCGGACAGCTCTCACAGGAGGTAGCACCTGGAGTAGCAGACCGTTGCCCTGCAGGACAAGTTTGACAACTGCTTTGTCCAGCCTCGCTCTGATACGTTCCGGCGGGACAGCTGAGGCACGAAGCGCTTCCAATCGCTGGCGCATACGTGCCGGCTGCACAGTCGGTGCATGCCGTGTGG
This sequence comes from Bdellovibrionota bacterium, assembly GCA_044360195.1. Lineage (GTDB taxonomy): Bacteria > Bdellovibrionota_C > UBA2361 > UBA2361 > OMII01 > OMII01. Next base: position 6,170 of record JBIKKT010000027.1, read on the forward strand.
CCAGCATTGGAGGTCTTTCCAACAGCGCACAAAGTACATGTGGGATCACCGGCTGCCGAGATCTCACCGTCACTGCACTCAAAGCAGAAGGGGGAACCCGCCGCACTGGTGCTCCCTGCTGGGCAGTTGCTACAAGCGTCTGACCCGGGCGTTGGGGCGCGTTTGCCAGCCGCGCAGTTGTCACAAGACGATTGCCCTGTTGCGCTTTGGAACTTTCCAGGCGGGCAGCTTAGGCAAGTTGCGCTTCCGGTAGTTGGCGCGTAGCTCCCAGCTCCGCAACTAACACATGCAGTGTGGGATCCATTTGAGGTCGTCCCGAGCGCACAGGCTGTGCAGGTTGAGCCGCCGGCTGTAGAGATAAACCCATCTGCGCAGGCAAAGCACGAAGTAGCACCGGGTGCGCTCGTTGTGCCCGCTGCGCAATTGCTGCAGGTTGCGCGTCCCGCCGAATCCGAGTATGTGCCGGCCGCGCAATTCTCACATGCTGATGCTCCGCTCGTGCTCGAGTAGGTGCCTGAAGGACACGCAAGGCAGCTGGCGGCTCCCGTTACTGAAGCGTAGAACCCCGCTGAGCAGTCGCTGCATGCCGTGCGAGCGTTGTTGGCGGTTTTGCCGGGTCCGCAGGCCGAACAGCTACTGTCTCCGGCGGTTGATATAAAACCAGCAGGACAGTCAAAGCAGGTGGTGGAACCAGCAAGGCTAGATTTTCCAGATGGACAATTGTCGCAAGAGGCTGCACCAGCAGATGCTGAGTATTTGCCGGCAGCGCAGGCAGTGCACGAGCTCTGTCCCGCGGTGGGTTGCGATGTTCCCGGTGCGCAATTGGTGCACACCGTGGCGCCGGTCGAGCTCATGTATGTACCGGCTGGGCAATTGGAGCAGACTGACAGCCCTGCACTGGATGAGTATGTGCCAAGCGGACATGCGTCGCACGTTGACTGGCCCGTGCTTGCTTGATACGAGCCCGCTAGGCAGGGAGCGCATGCGGAGCCTGCTGTTGCCGAATACGTCCCTAAACCACAGGAAACGCAGGCTGTACGACCGGCGTTCGCCTCATTGCCCGCGGTACAATTGGTGCATGAGGCATCCCCTGAAGCTGAGATCTGTCCACCTGAACACTGGGAGCACGAGGTAGAACCAGCCGTGCTTGTGGATCCCGCAGCGCAGTTAGTGCAAGTACTCTGGCCGGTACTGCTTTGAAATGAGCCAGCCGGGCAGTTGTCGCAGAGTGACTTTCCTGGAAGAGCTTGGTAGGTGCCGGCCCCGCATGCAAGGCAGGTGGAGGAACCGGACACGCTTATATAATGCCCCAGAGAGCAGTCGGAGCATGTGCTTGCATTAACGGTGGACGAGTAGGTCCCGGTGGAGCACGTGGTGCAGGAGTATCCGTTAACGCTTATTCGCTCACCGGCCGAGCATATAACGGGGCATGAGGGGAAACCGCTGTCGCCGCCATTTTTTAGGATGCGGGCTACCTTTCCACAGCGACCAGAGGTTGCGCCGCAGGTAGAATTGCTAGAGCAGGCGGTGCCTAACGAGACTCCATCGCTAACGCCGATGCACTTTCCATCATTAACCAAAAGCAGAGAGACTATCTCGTCAACGAGCGGGTATGCTTTACGCACGGCCTCATTCGAGTGGCAGCTTAGACCGGCCGGTATTGCATTTAACGCATCAGCGAGGGCGTATCTTGTGGTCGGAGTTGGAGAAAACCCGAGACCGGTGTTTGCTGCTGAGAGATCGCTACTGGACTGCGCACCTGAGAAACAGCCATTGCCTAGAGTAGACACGAGGGTGATTAGGGCTTGATCTATCAGGGCTGATGAAGCCTTTGTTACAACCGAAAGTGACGCGACCCCGGCCGTACTACTACCAGAGTCGAGAACGCCCTCAGCACAGGCGCCGTTGTTGAGGTAGATAAGATTGTTGCGACATGTTTCTGCCAGCAGGTCGGTCTCCTCCTCATCGCAGTCAATGAAAGCCGAGAGGCAGGAGTTAATCGCCGCGGTACGGCCATGGATGAAGATCCGCGCGGCGAGCGCTATGGTGTCCTGACATGTTGCCGAGGTTTCATCCACCTTTTCTGTTGATGACTCATCGCTCCCTCCGATTGCATGAGCGGAGCGTTGTATAACGCCGGCTGCAAAAGAGACCACAAGGAGGAGTTGCAGAATTAAGCGGCACAGCGCCCGCGATTGGAGGAGAATGTCAGGAAAAATGCGTGATTGATTATCGCAGAACGCTCTCATCTCACTGTCTTACCCCACTGTTACCCTGAAAGGAAGTACTCTAGCAGGGTGATGAAAAAAGATTTCCTACTGCGCGCTTTGATAGTTTGGCGACACCTTCGTTGAACACGCCGAAAAAATCCTCAATGTATCGCAGTGGATACACCTCCGGTTTTTTCGGCGTCTTCGCCTCGTTTCGCCTACACTCTCAAAACGCTCGCTACGGAAATTTTTTCACCACCCTGCTACTTGTTAGCCCCGTTGCTGAGACACCTTTTTAGCGATTGAGCTAGCTCCAAGATATCGACCAGAGCCATCGGAGGTTTCCAGTCGTTGCTCACACTGACTGCTTGCTGCACGCCCCGCGCCTCATCGACGGTTGTTAGTTCCGAGCAGGCGGCAACGCTAAGAAAGGGAGCCATCGCTCGAGCACTAACAGCCGCCTGCGCGTAATCAGGAGTGGTCTTGAGAAGTGTGATCCATTCGGCAAGAGCGGCTGCGCTTCGACCAGTGTGCGAGAGTGATAGGGCCACATTGTAGCGAAAAGTTGGGTTGGAAGGTTGGATAGCCAACGCTTGGGAGAAGAGTGGGAGTGCCTCGTTGATGCGGCCCGCTGCCGCGTGGGTGAGGGCCAGATTATTGAGTGCTTCAGGGTAGGCCGGGCGCAGCCGTGCGGCTGCCTCAAAGTGCGGCCGCGCGCGCTCGATATCACCATGGGAGTGATAGTGTTGACCGAGGTTCGTGTGAGCCATAAAGTTATCGGGAGAGACGCGCAGCGTCTCGCGAAAGACAGCTTCGCTGTCGCGCCAGGCGGGGAGGTTGTAGAGAGTAATCGCAGCTAAGCAACTCGGTACGACACAGGTAAAGACCCGCGACATGCGAGGGGAAAGTGTATCTCCAAGGTACCAGACTGCTGCAACGATCAACCCGATGTGTGGCAGGTAGGTCCATCGGTCAGCGAGGGCTTGGCCCCCGATCTGCACCAGGCCGCAGAGCGGCAAGAGCGATATCAGGAACCAGAGCCATCCCGCAACTACATACGGACGCGCGCGTTGTACCGAAGCGACCCATGCCGAGGCCCCACAGAGCGCCAGAAAGGCCCCCACAGCAACACCTGGCGGGTAGGTTTGGAATGGGTAGAAGATGCCTAGGTTAAGTGGGAAAAAGAGCCTACCAAGATAGGCAACATAGGAGACAAGACACGACTCAACGCGCAACGGGATCGGATATTCGGCAGCCGGTTGGAGACCCCCCGCTGAGGCTTGTCCGAATATGGCTGCAGCGCTGAACGCTACGCTGATGAGAACAAGCGGGGCTTTTTCAAAAAGTATCCTGCGAGTGCCGAGAAGCTCCTTGAGCGAGCTGAGTCTTTGAAGCGGAAAGAGGTCGAATAAAAGAAGGAGCGCAGGAAGGGTGATGCTGGTTGGTTTTGCAAGGAGGCTTAAGGTGAAGAGAAAAAGTATCCCCAGGTAGCTCAGTAGATCGCGCCGCCTAACAAACGAGACGTAGCTGTGAAGCGTTAGTAACGTTAAGCACATGCTCAACACATCCTTTCGCTCTGTTATCCACACTACCGACTCAATCCGTAACGGATGAAGCGCAAAGACCAACGCCGCAACGAGAGAGCGGCCTGGACGGCTGGTTGTGCGTTGAAACAGAAGGAAGAGGAGAGCGCTTGACACCCCATGCAGAGCGATGTTGACCGCGTGATGGATATGCGGATTAACGCCGAATAATGAGACATCAAGCATAAGCGAGAGCCATGTGAGCGGATGCCAGTGACCAGTTGAGGTGTCACTCCATGCCCAGAGAAAACTCTCGCTACTAAGCCCCTTAGCAACAACGGGATTCTGCGAGATGTAGTCAGGATCATCGAAGTTGAGAAACTCAAAGCCGGTGGCTGGATAAAAAACGGCCGCCACGGCAAGCAGGATGAGGGCAGCATAGCTTGCAACGAGTACGTTGATACAACGTGGGGTATCTGAGTTCATTAGTGGCAACACCTCTCGCTGGGCGTTAAGCAAGGTTATCGTCTTCTGCGCCGGGTAACAGCACAACTACTAAAGCGCGCAGAAGGACCAAAGTTTTCTACCACCCTTCTAGGCATGCGTGCTACTGCTTGCAGGTGTAAAGAGTTGAGCAAACCCCGCGCGTAGGTAGCTTTGGGCTTCGCGAAGAGAGCGGATGCGTCCAAAGGTGCGAGAGATGACCTTGGGTCTCAGGTAGAACGAGCGCAGGATCCTACTTCGGTGCCGCGCCAGCTCCTTCTTTGATAAGTGCAAGGTCGGGAGAGCTGGGTCTGAATAGGCTACCTGTGGTAGCTCGCCCTCTCGTAAGAGGCCGAGCGCGATAGCCTCTGACCGCAACGGCGTCCCGGGAAAGGGATATGGATAGAACACCTCGAGGTAGTCGGGATCGAGCTTCCGGGCAAAGCAGCTTTGCGCCCTGATCGATTCGCTAGTATCCCAGGGCAGCCCGATTAGGAGATATACGCTGGACCTGATACCAGCTTCACGGGTAAGGCGCACCGCCTCAAAGGCGGCATCGACTCGAGCATGCTTGCCGATACGGTCGAGAGTTGCTTGGTCACCGCTCTCTACTCCATACGCGATGACCCAACACCCTGCGCGCTTCATCCACTGCAGAACTTCAAGCGAGACGGTATCAGTGCGGCTGTTGCAAGCCCAGCTGATCTGTAAGCCAGACTCGATTATTGCCCGACAGAGCTCAATGACCCAACGCTTGTTCTGGGTGAACAGCTCGGAGCGGAAGAGGAAATTAGTTATCCCTAGCTGTTCAACGCACAGGCGTATCTCCTGCATAACGTTGTCAACCGAGCGATAGACGTTGCGATTACCCGCAACCTGATTAGCAAGGCAATATGAGCAGCTGAATGGGCAGCCTCGGTTGGTGACGATAGTGGTTTGAGTCTGATGGTTGTCCGGTCGCCTGTACAGCTCGTTCCGGGCAAGGTGTCGGGCGGGAAAGGGTAGGTCATCAAGCTTGGTCGGGTGCACGATATCGCCTGTGCGTTGCACGGTCCCCTGCGCATCGCGCCAGGTGATACCTGAGACTGTGTGACACGGCGTCCCTCTAGCTAGCTCTCTCACAACGTCTTCATATCCGCCACCGATAGCGATATCGAGGCTAGGAAAGTCACGCATGACAGTTGCGTCAAGGGTCTGAAGGGGCGCGCCCATTGCGGCGGTTGTGAGCGCGGGGTTTATCTCCTTGGCTATCTCGGCAGCGTGCAGGTCGCCGGCGAGGGAGAGGGTAGTTGCGCTGATGATGAGAAGGTGTGGAGCAAACCGAATAGTATCTTTTCGGAAATCAGCCCAGTTGGCGTCTTCTGCTGAATAATCACGGAACAACACTTCCGCCCCGGCAGCCTCTGCCGCTCCTGCTGCATAGAGGAGATCAATAGGAGGGCGCAAGGCGATGGTCTTAAGCTTTTTAATGGGCGTTTGGCATCGGTCTTCGCGCACGAAGAGTCCTGTCGGCGGGACGATGCACATTACTCTGGTTGGCTGTACTTGGTTTTTTATAAGTGTACTCATAGTAATGGAGTAAACGCACACTCGTTCTAGATCTACGTTGTAGCGGGAGCGGGTGAAGAAGGGAAGGGATAAACCCGTGCCAGTCATGACTGACAGGCATTTCCCTTGGAGGCGATTCCTGCCGGCCGCAGCAGGATCGAGTGACAACCAAATCATCACGTTTTCTCTATGGGAGCGCTTCCCTGGGTTTCCTTAGAGAATGGGATATTTCAGAGTGGATATAGTTTCCTGTAGCGTTCGAGTAAGTTTTTTTCTCGAAAGCGTATTTTGTGCCTTCCTGAATAAGACCTTCTCCTGATTTTTAAGTAGTTTGCCTAACCAGCGAAGTTTTTTTCTTCTGCCATCCTTTGAGCGAAGCTCTTTGTACCTGCTCTTAAAAATCTGAATGTCATGAAAATTACCAAGCGAATTCTGAAGCCGCTGTAGCGCCTGGCTGGTTCGTCGCAGGCAAGCGGACTTCTTTGTAAATGGATCGATTAGGTAGCGAAGTTGCTTTCCTTGGATTCGGATGGCGTGAAGGTCTGCTGTTTTGTTATCACCTGAAAGTTTCTTAAGGGATTTACAAAAGCGAGTAGTTTGCTTCTTTAGTATTTTTCGAAATACCACATCAAACGACTTGGTGGTGCCTACGTCAGGAATGGCTTTTAAGTGTCCTTCCAGTCTCTTGATTGCCCTTTTAAGCGAGGGGATCCAGTTGCGTTGCATACTCCTTGATGATCTTGCTTGATCCTTGGTTAGTATCTCGATGAGAGTATCAATCTCAGCTCGTTTCGTTGGTTTTCGTTGCTTTTGAAGTGTCAGGAGCCAAGAGATCTGAGCCTCAGAATCGCGCAGAAGATCGATTTTTTTAGCTAGAGTTTTAAAGCTATATTCTATTCGAACCGACCACTCACCCAGATATTTTCGATACGCCTTGAGCGTGCTTCGAATTCGCCTTATAGCGACTCTGATGTCATGAACAGAGGCGTTGCGGGTCTTGAGCTCAGATTCACAGGCCTTAGCATCGACCAACATAGCTAGGAGAATTGCTTTAAGCATCCGAGATGCTTCGCTGCTAGACGTCTTGATAGTCATGTGTAGTGCTTATGCGTTAGGTTTTTAGTTGAGAGAAAACCAACCCGTTCCAATAAGACTGATGTGGTCCTGCATGCACAATGGCTCCAAGAAGAGCCCCTCGTTGATGACGGTTCACACGGTGATTTTGGTCACCCTCTGCTACTCCTTGGAACGCCAACGCTCAACGTGCGTGCTGGACAGAGACCGCCTTATTGCCGATGTGCTTGGCACCACTTACCACCGCAAGCGGCACGAAAGAGGGTGGTGTTGAGCTTGCGGTGGTATTTGAAGAAGACTCTCAAGTAGTTCGGGATGGTGCTGTGAATTCCACCAGCCTCGGCTTAACTTTTCCCCTCCTCAAGGGTCGCTTTCAGCCGCTCAAGTTCCTGTTGTAGATCTGGGGGAAGCTTTGGCAATGTCTCATCAATTGCAGCAGAGGCTGCCGATAGGCCTTGTTTCTTTAGCGCGAAAAGTACCGCGCTCTGTAAACCGGTAAGCACCCCTCTAAGTTCTGGATGGGGAGATAGATCACCTAGGTAGTCAGCAAAGGTCTTTCTAACTTGTACAGCGGGGCCGTTCATGGAGTCGTTCGCCCTGTATTTCGCTGCTCTCGTTGCTGCGTTCAACTTCTCTCTTATAGCGTCTGGGTCAATTCCAAACCTTATCTGGTATGCAAAGCCCGATGGATCCCTGCCATCCTGTTCCACCATGGCAGAGCCTATAAGGGTAAAGAGGGATGCGGTTAAGGGATCGTGCTCGGGTGACTGCCTTAGGGAGCGAAAGACGCCCTTAAGCAAAGGGATTGATGGCCCACTTAGTATTTCCTGAACAACGCCAAGCAGCGCGTCTCTGTACTCATCTGAAGCCTTTTTGTTGGCAGTAAGGAGCAGCAGGGCCGATGGTTCTACCGCCTGCGAGCCATCTCGTAGTTTGTCAGGTAGTGTCCTATAGATCAGTTGAGCCTCGTCACCTCTGACAATTTTAAAGCCCTGGCTTTGTTCCTCTGGTGACCAGGTTGCTTCCTGCACGTCGCTGTCGCTCCAGACGACAAAAGCTGGCGCTCCATGGGGCTCGAATAATCCTGCTGCCTTCCGGTTCGCCTCTTTAATCAGTGTCATTTGAAGAGATGTTCTGATTAAAGATGTTTCGGTTGCAGTCAAAGCTTTGTGGGGGAAGGAGATATGGATGTTGCAAGGGCACAGAACTTCACGCCCGTCGGGTGAAGTAATGGTGATAATGAACGCACCGTTGTCGTCAGGAAGAAAAGTTACTGCGGGTATTCGTCCGTTGCGGAGAAAGCTTTCGATACCGTCTGCATTTGGTAGTTGAACTGTATTCGTAGTTACCTTCAATAACTTTTCTTCAACAGGGCTGCCCAGGCTCGAGAACGCAGCGGCTATTGTCTCACGATGCTCGTCTATCCAGCGTTCAGCTTCCTGTTGGAGTAGAGCAGGTATGTCTCTAGGGTGGCTGCTAGTGGGGGTGGTAAGCCGGATCTGTAGTCCTGACTCTTTTTTTGAGGGTTCAACTGACGGAGTAGCGATCTTTAGTGCCATGGGTCCGATGATATCGGAAGGCAGTGCGGTAGCAAAATTAATTCTAGTGTCATGGCTGTGAGGCTTAAGCGACCGATTGAAAATGGCATTAGGTCTCACTATGTCGGCTACTTACCACAGAAACTCTCCCAAGGGTGTGGCCGTGAAAGAGTAGAGTCCCCTCAGTGATATATTCTGGCTCTCTCTCTCTACTGATCGCCGCTGGGGGGGCGGTGCTCCTCCTTTCTCTTGAGGACTGCAACGATGATAATGCTGACGATCACCAGTAGGAACCACGAACTGATCAGTTGAAGTCGCACAACTGACCACTCCCCGACTTGATACGGGTATCGCCAGGCCCCGAGAAATGTAGCAACGTTTTCAGCGACCCAGATAAAGAAAGCGATCAGGAAGAAGCTTGCAACCATCGGCATGCGTCGCACTATTCCGTTAGTCTCGAATTGAACCCAGGTTTTCCAGAAGCCAAAGATCAGAAGGGGAATGATGAGAAGGCGGCCATCCATCACATAGGCATTGGTATAGAAATTTCCATAGATGGCCACCGCAAAGGAGCTGCTCTGCGGTACGGAGGGCCAATCCTCAAGTTTGATATTAAAATGACGCCAAGCCTGGCAGATGTAGCTCGCAACACTGGCGTACATAAAACCGCTGTAGAGGGGAACGCCCAGAACTTTCGAATACGCTGGTTCTGGATACGCCCATGCTCCGTGAGAAACCTTGAAGATCTCCATGCAGACGCCGAGAAGGTGGAAGAGACAGATCACTGCCACCTCTTTCTTACTCTCCAATCCGACACGATACATGAGGTATTGCATCGCTAGGCATGCAATAAGAAGAACGTCGTAGCGGGGTATGAATGGAATGCTCACAAGTTTGGTGAGGGCCAGCATACCAAAGATGAATACGGGGAAGACGCAAGAGAGAGACTCCTTGTACCCGAAGCAGAACAGCTCCCGAATGAATGAGGTAGGCGCAGAATCGCTACTACGACGTCTAAGTATGTCGAGAATTGTGGTGTGCCAGGACAAAAGCGTCATGCCGGGAGGTTCGGCAGATAAGTTTTTATACTTGAGAAATACGCTCGAAGTTAGGTCTGCTTCTCTGTGTACATACGTGGCTTAAGTGTATTTGATAGGGCGTAGACACCTCATTAAGCGCGATAGCGTTATTGAAAGCTGGTTAGGGCTTTTTCGGGCCCGGTATCCTTCTATATCGTGACATCATTCCGTTCTCTTATGCAGACTTTCAATTAACATCCCGCACAGAATCCCAAACGGGATGTATCCAGCATATCCGACGATCGGCATTTCAAATACATGAAACCGCTGTACGAAGGGGATGAGGTAGATCCATTTGGCCACGCTGTGTGCGTTCCATAACTCCCATACAAAGCCGCACCACACTCCCGCCACTGACCATAGCGCGATAGCAGAAATCGAAGCACCTCTCTTATAGATCAATCCTTCACAGGAAAGAACGAGCGCAATCGGGAGCACCCAGATGCATGCAAAGAGGTAGTCGGGAAAGAGTGGTAGTAGCGCTAGGGCTGCTACGCTTGCAGTTATGAGGAAACCTCCGCTTAGGTATCTGAGTCGGAGCGAGGTTGATGACACAGTGCTCGTTAGTATGGTTCGAGAAAAAAACTCGTTTGTCACCCAGATGCTCGGTAATACCGTGCAGAATGAGCACGAGGCGAAGAGTGTGTACGACAGCGGCGAGAAGTCCTCGACATTCAAGTAGCGCCAATTTTGAGTGAAGCGGTTAAGGAATTCGAATATCCACCAGAACAGCCCGCTTATGGGGAATGACATAAGGTAAGCTCTCGGCGCTAAAAGTAGGGGGCATGAACCATGAACTTCCCACACTACGGCATTCATAAACGCGATATATGAGAGCCATAGTAGCAGGAAGGTATGGTCCTGGATCTCCGCGAATAATTCCCAACGATTCCACGCGACCGCCCACGTGAAACACAGTGTAAGGAAAGATAGTAGCGACCAGCGACCTGGACGGTGTGGCGCCCGTAGTAGTGGTCGTAATGAGATCCCGACGGCAGTGGACAAAAAAATGCCGGTGGCAGCATAGAATAGCCACCACAGCCAGGAGAAAGGGGCGTGATGTACGTAGAGGGAGTAGGGTGGAAACTCAAAATACTGCGTAATGCTAAAGCCTGAGGTGAGTATGCTAGCAGCGGGTACTATGCAGAGTATTGCAGCCGTTATGCACCAACTGAACCACGAAATACCTGGGAGGCGGTGCCGGTTGTGGTCGCTATCGTGTGTGTTCTGAATACTCATCCTCACCACCTCTACCATTCGATACTTAACTTAACAACGTAAAGCTCGCTGTGAAAAAGCGATGCTTAGTTAGGGTGTCATTTGTGTACGTTCGCGCCGCTAATGTATCTGTGGGTGGTGCTAAGTACCCAGTAAGCGGGGCAAACCCCGTCCCTGCTGCGAAAGCGGATCTAATCTCCACTTTCTCGCTACGGGCAGATTTTTACGCTCTTCCCTCGGAACACTGTGGGTCTGATGATGTTGTGATGCTCAACATCTGCGCTTTTATACTACCCCTCTCCACTCAACAATTTTTTCTCTCCTAATTTTAAAGCTCCGCGCGCAAGCAGAGTGTTTAAGATAATTAAGAGAGAAGAGATTAAAAGCATCCCAAACACACTCGAGATGCCATCGAGGTGGGAGAATTGAGCAGACAGCCTAAGAATCGCAGCAAGGGGGAAGATATTAAGCATCACAAGCCCAGCGCAGGCCAGCATGTATAGGAAGCTGCCAAAGCTCAGCGCAAGCTGCGAGGGGTGCTCCCAGGTAAAGTCAGCGAAGAGCGCTCCAAGGCCGATGCCGAGCCCAACGATGCCGTAAGTAATAAAGAAGCTGAGAGCAGTATACAGCACAACAAGCTCTAGCTTTCCTACGATTAAGAAGACCCCCATTGCAAACAGGGTTGCTGAGAGCGCTGAAATCGGAATGAACCACGCCAGGCACTTGCTCTCAAGGAGTGCTCGTATTGGTAGTGGGGATGTTTGTAAGATCCAAAACTGCCTCCCCTCGAGAGATACCGAAGAGAAGACCAAGCGCGTGCAGAGGGATGTTGTAAAGAATGCAGTGATGGCAGCGTGCATGATGAGAAATATAGCCTGCCACTGAGCTCTTGATTCAGCCGGAAAGGAATCAAGGGCGAGGAAGAGTCGTAGGTTTGTGAGGTACAGGATACAGAGCCCCGCAAGGAATATCACCTGAGAGCTTTGCGCGAGATCTCGGAAGATCATCCGGAACTCTTTGGTTAAGATGGCTCGAGTAGGTGATGTAAGGCGGCGTGCCGTGCGCACAGTAGAGCGGCGCCCTTGTAACGAGGTCGAGCGTGAGCTGTTTCGGGATTTAGTGTATGCATACCCGTGCACGATGTTTGTGATGGCGCATGCGGCGGTTACTGCTGTAACCATGCTCGAGTAGAGTAATCCGATGCGAAGGCCCACGTTTTTTCCAGAGGGGGTGAGGATTTCAGCCAGTGCGCTCGCAGCCCAGGTCGAGGGGAGCCATGGCGTATGTGCAGCAGAAACCGTTCTGATAATCCTTAGAACTTGGTCGGGATCGTGTCTGTTGGTAAAAACTGTAGCTACGGAATCAGCTACTGAGTAGATGGTACCTAAGGCGATGAGTACCCCAGCGACTACCAGGGGCTTGGTCCAGCGGGGATCGATAACGCTCATGATTATCGTTGCAGCTACAGTAGCTATTGCTGAAGGAATTACGAAGTAGGGGATGAGAACTACTGGAGCCAGCGCATAAAATTGAGCTGGCGCATTGTACGCCGTACCAAGCGCTACCAGCACGGGCAGTATAAATACAAAGGGCATCCATGTCACAGATAGAGTCACGTTCAGAAAGCGCGCGAAGAAGAGTTGCTGCGGGGTGGCGGGAGCTGCGAGGAGCAGGTCAAGGTCATCAGCAAGGTAGATATGGCCTATTGAATGCGAAAGTGCAGAGATAATCGACATCCCTGCCAGGGCAGCAAGGAGGAGGCCAAGAGGGATCGATATGGGGAGGTTCACCAAAAGAGGAAGCTGTTGGAACTGAAGTAATCCCCAGGTAGTAGCCCGATACATACCGACCATCAGAGAGAGGGAGAGGGAGAGCACCACTACGTCTCTGTATATACGCGTTGCACGCGCAGAGGTTCTCCATCTGTTCTTGAATGAGAGCAGTCGTGGTCGCATAAGCGCTGCGATCATAGAAGACCTTTGGGGATGAGGTTTGTTGCCCGTTGGTGGATCGTGCGCAGCGTTGATAGGGGCACCGTTAGAGGCGTCCGAGTTTCTCGGTCACACGCTTGCTGCGTTGTTGTTATGTGGGGTAGCTGTGCAAGTTTTCGTAGCTCGCTAAGGTCCGGTAAATTTACACTTGAGCTAAAGGGTGCAGAGACGGAGTATCGCCCGCCATCAGAGGCTATGGTTACCGGTCCTGGGAAGTGTTGTTGCACGATCGGAGCGGTGGACTCTCGGCCGAGAAAGACCTCTAGTGTAATTGGGTCAATGTTAGTGGTTCCGAGGCGTATCTCTGTTCCTTCAAGTTGAGTTTTACAGAAAGAGGTTCCGAACTGTCCGAGCGCGTTGAATAAGAGATCGCATGATCCTTCAATGATACGCTCCTTTCCGTTAATGGAGAGAGCAATCCACGCCTGGCTTGAGATAGTTGTTTGACCCTTATCAGCTGTGAGGGAGTAGGAGATCGACCCGAAGCACCCGGGCTTTGATTCGCTGTGATGCAGCGATACGGCGCTCGTCCCCGCCGGTAGCTGAAGGAGCACTTGGTTTTTTAACCGGTGTTCGTTATCCAACTCTCGAAAGAGGTATACAGAGATCGTTCCTGCAAGGCCCGAGACCAGCAAGAGCCACACGATAGTTGATGTAACGTAAAAGGAGGTGCGCATCCGGTGTTTTCGTCTTGCGGTGAAACCGTACGAAGCTCCATTAGGATGACGGATCGGGCCCACATGACGCGCCTAATAACAGGCACGGTTGCTGCATTGGAGTGAGATGGTGTTATTTTTGCGCGAGGCTTACACGTTAAAACGGAAGTGTACGATGTCGCCATCGACCATTACGTATTCCTTACCCTCAGTTCGCATCTTTCCAAGCTCTTTAGCCTTTAACTCGCTTCCGGCCTCAACGTAGTCGGCGTAAGAAATTACCTCTGCACGGATGAATCCGCGCTCAAAATCGGTGTGGATCTTTCCAGCGCACTGTGGCGCCGTGCTGCCAGCTGGCGCTGTCCATGCGTGGGCTTCTTTGGGACCTACGGTGAAGAAGGTAATGAGATTAAGGGTCTTGTAACCGGCTACCGTAAGTCGATCCAGTCCTGAGGTCTCAAGGCCAAGGGAGGCGAGGAACTCCTTGCGCTCTTCGGCATTAAGCTCTGCTATCTCTGATTCAACTTTTCCCGAGATAGTTACGAGTGACGAGTTAGTCTCCTGGGCGTAGGCTGCGAGTTGGTCAACTGGGAGGGAGCCCTTCGGGTCGGGAACGTGTAGTAGCTGCTCCTCTGGTACGTTTGCCACAAAGAGCACAGGCTTTGAGGTAAGCAGGTTTTGAGTTATCTCGTGCAGATCCTCTGGGCTTGCTGCACTCGGATTGCTCGCCATAAACGTGCGTGCACTCTTTCCTTGGCCGAGCCAATTCTCCAGCGCATCAGCGATACCGAGCTTTACTTTTGCGGCTTTGTCGCCTGATCGAGCAACCTTCTCCAGTTTAAGCTTTAGCTTCTGAACAGCATCGTAGTCAGAGAGGATAAGCTCAGTATCGATCGTCTCAACATCACGTCGTGGATTTACCGATCCATCAACGTGCACGATGTTCTCATCATCAAAGCAGCGCACCACATGCGCTATCGCATCAACACTGCGAATGTGTCCGAGAAACTGATTTCCGAGACCTTCACCCTTTGATGCTCCGCGAATGAGACCCGCGATATCGACGAAGGTCATCTGCGTAGGGATTATCTTTTGCGATTTGGCCATCAAAGCAAGCACTTCAAGTCGCCCATCGGGAACAGGTACCGCTCCAGTGTTCGGTTCGATAGTGCAGAAGGGGAAGTTTGCAGCCGCTGCTTTAGCAGAGGTTAAGGCGTTGAAGATCGTTGATTTACCAACGTTAGGGAGTCCTACGATACCGCACGTAAAGCCCATGGGGGATACCTTGAAAAAGTGTTTTACGAGCCACGTGGATGATATCCTTAGCTTTTTTGAAAGCTCTTGTGCCGTGATTCGTGCCAATTGGTAAGTATCACGGTCCTCTATGTATTTCAACGCAGGCTATAAAGACGGCTGCCCCTATTGACGATTGCTCTGGGGGTGTTAACGGGGTCATACTGAGGGTCGTTGAGAGGATAGGGGTGAGCGCACATTGAGGCCTCACTCTCTTTGTTGGTATTAAGCGGGGATATTCTTATGCAGATCGGACGGTTGTTTACAGGTACGTTGGTAGCGCTTAGTGCTGGTTTGGTGCTCGGGTGTGGAGGCGGAGGAGGAGATAGCTCGTCGAAGACAGACCCGTGCTCAACTCTGAAGATCGCTGGTGGTTCGCAGTGCTCGCCGGCACCTGCAGCCGTCGCTCTGGTAGCGACTGATCTCGGCTACTGTAGCGGCGTTTTTATAACGCCACGGCATGTGCTGACGGGCGCTCACTGCTTTCCTCGTCAGGGTATCAGAGTGGTCGTGGTTGCAAAGAACTATCGCGCAGATGCAACCAAGGTAACGATTCATCCGCAGTACAACGCAGCAGTTGTTTCTGACAAGTTTGATATAGCTGTGGTAACGCTTCCGACTGCTGCAGCGGTTGCACCGGTTCCGTTACTGCTCTCAAAGGATATCGAAAAAGGTGACTCGGTTGTGGTGTACGGATACGGGCTCGATGAGGACGACCGCAGCGTTGTTGAGCGAGTAAATGACGGTGAAGCAGGGCTTAAAGCAACTACCCTTGACGTGTCTGGGGTATCTGATTTTTCAGTAGATAGCATTAGCGATGGTACCGGTGATACCTGTTCCGGCGATTCAGGAGGGGCGCTTCTGGCTACCTCTTCTTCCGGTCAAATAGGTATAGTTGCGGTTGTGCGTGCCGGTCCAGCGCAGTGCGAAAAGGATTTAGGGCTTCCGTCTGATAACACAAACGTGCAGGTGCAATCGATTGCAGATTTTATCCTTGGGGTGGCTAAGGGAGCACCGGTGGTTTAATGCGCCGGAGGGCGATATAGACTTTGTTTGCATGGGGTTTCAGTAGTAGGGGTAAGGAGAAGAATGGCCCCACCTGGACTTGAACCAGGCTTTTCTGGTTCGCTCCAAGCTGCGGATGCAGAGCATCCTTCGCGTCGCTCACGGGAAAACGCTCGCTAGCTCGCGTTTTTAGCGGATCATTCCCTGGTTTAAGTCCAGGTACGTCCATTTTTTTCACTGCGTTCAAAAGAATGGCCCCACCTGGACTTGAACCAGGCTTTTCTGGTTCGCTCCAAGCTGCGGATGCAGAGCATCCTTCGCGTCGCTCACGGGAAAACGCTCGCTAGCTCGCGTTTTTAGCGGATAACTCCCTTCGGGAAGCGGGTTCTAGCCAGCCCTACTACGGAGGCCGATCTTGGGCTGCTCTCCAATTTTTTCAGGGGTGAAAAATCCTCACCGTATCACAGCGGATACGGCTGCGGTTTTTCACCCCTGAAAAAATCGGACATCAACCCAACCTCCGCCTCCTCGCTACGGGCCGGTTAGACCCCGCTTCCCTAGTCCAAGCCCAGGTGTATCCATTTTTTTCACTGCGTTCAAAAGAATGGCCCCACCTGGACTTGAACCAGGCTTTTCTGGTTCGCTCCAAGCTGCGGATGCAGAGCATCCTTCGCGTCGCTCACGGGAAAACGCTCGCTGGCTCGCGTTTTTAGCGGATAACTCCCTGGTCCAAGCCCAGGTGTATCCATTTTTTTCACTGCGTTCAAAAGAATGGCCCCACCTGGACTTGAACCAGGGACCTACCGGTTATGAGCCGGCCGCTCTAACCAACTGAGCTATAGGGCCTTGTGAAGGGAAAGATATATTTAGCGCGACCGAGGTTTCTTTACCATAGGCCGGATCACTTTTTCAAAAATCCCAGCGCCTAAACCCCGTTATTAACGGGGAGGGGTGTTTTCTTGGGGGGTTTTTCGTAGAGTGTGGTATCACTGTACCGTTCTGGAGACTTCCCACTATGACCGAAACCCCTTCAACTCCCGTCCTTCCAGCACTAATAGAGCTGAGTAAGGTAGACATCAAGATTGCTATCCTCACCGCTGAGCAGAAGCGCATGGAGGGAGATCTCAATGCAAGGCGACAGGCGATCTCGGCCCTGACCGCTAAGCGTGATGCGAAGGGTAAGGTACTCGCAGAGAAGCGCGCCCTGGTTGCGCGGGAAGAGAAATCCGCTAAAGCAGAGCGCGATAAGCTAAACGAGCGTCGTAAAGCGCTTAGTACTCTCGGGAGCTACAAACTGCAGCAGGCAGCAGAGCGTGAGATCTTGTTTGTAGGGAAAGAGATAGGAAAGCGCGAAGATATGCTGCTTGGAATTATGCGTGAGGTAGAGATCCTCGAAAAGGAGACTGCCGATGCTGATTCAGTCATCAGTGGGCTGCGTGGGGAGCTTGATGCAGCACAGGCCGAAGCAGATACTGCGCTGCGTTCGATAGCTGAGCAGGTGCAAGAGGCTCAGAAGGTACGGGTAGAGAAAGCTACAGTGATTGGGCCAGGGGCTACTCTTACTGCATACAATCGTGTGCGGGATAGATACCCTTCAGACCCCGTGGTGCCGCTCGTGAACCGTGAGAGCTGTGGAGGGTGTTACGTTAAGGTGGGTCCCCAGGTGGTAGTTCAGCTTTCTCGTGGAGATGTGGTAAAGTGTCAGGGGTGCGGCCGGTTTTTCCGGTTGCCAGAGGAATAAGTGCTCTCTCAAGCAGAGAGGAGTTGAGTGTGTGGTCGCTTGGGGGAAACTCCGAGAGGAAAGTCGGGACTTCACAGGGCGGGTTGGCCGTTAACGACGGCGCCGAGTGATCGGCGGAAAGTGCCACAGAAAAGAAGACCGCCCACGCAAGTGGGGATGGGTGAAACGGTGAGGTAAGAGCTCACCAGCACGGGGGTGACTCCGTGGCTTGGTAAACCCCAGCCGAAGCAAGACCGAATAGGAAGGCTCTCTATGGCAACATAGACGGTGCGGCTCGCACCGGGCCTTCGGGTAGTGTCGCTAGAGCGTATTGGCAACAGTGCGCCCAGATGAATGACCATACGGCCCCGTATGGGGCCTTGAACAGAATCCCGCTTACCGCTCGACTCCTCTCTGGTTGATGGGTCAACTGGACCACCCCTTGGACCGCGGACCTTCCAGGTCCGCCAGAAACTATGGTGGCGTTTGTTATATTTTGGCGAAGCTAAACCTTCGCGGTCCAGGGGCACTCAACTCAACGCGTGTTGCTGGTCGGCTCTTACTTCATTCGCGCCACGTACATCCCCCGTCCGAAGATCCCTTGCGGGTCGTGTTTCACCGAGAGGTTCGCCTTTTCAAAGCAGCCGAGCATCTCCTCAACTGTGTAGAGCGCTAGTCGGTGGGTCTCTTCAAATTGAGATACTCCAGAGGGTTCAGCTACCATGTAGTGGAAATTAAGAACTGATACTCGCCCATCTTTGGCAGATACATTCATTCGGCAGATCTTTAGGTTTGGTTCGTCTACCGTCATTATCCACGGCAGGCCACAGGTCCACTGCTCTGGTCCAAGCCACGGCTCAACCAGCATTACTCCGTTTGGATTAAGGTGCCTCTTAAAACACTCAAGCGCTTGAACGACCTCGTCTTCGCTTAGTAGGTATCCGATCGAGCTGAAGAGGCATTGGATGACGTCGTACTGTTTACCCATATCGAATGAGCGCATATCAGCAACTTTAAAGGTGCCGTTCGGTACTTTGGCTGACGCGATGGCTACGAACTCCGGTTGGAGATCTATTCCATCAAGAGAGTAGTCCGAGGAGAGAAGCTTTGCATGTTCCGCCGTGCCACACGCCACGTCGAGGATGGTCTTTGCAGAGGGGTGTTCCAACGATATGAGTTCGCGGATACGGATTGCCTCGTCGTTGTAGTCTTTGAACCCGTATATCTTATCGTAGAGCTCGGCAGTTTTGCTGTACATGGAACTCCTAAAAAGCTACGAAGGACTGTAGCATATCCTTCAAAAAGGGCGTGGAAAATGAACTTGCATTTTGACGCAGCCTTCAGAAATGTAAGCAGATAACTTAAAGACTAAAAACTACCTGCTCAAACCTGCGACTACGCGTACGCCCGCTGCCGTAAGTAGTGATCCATAATCACAAGTGCCGCCATCGCATCAACTATCGGCACTGCTCGCGGTAGCACACACGGATCGTGTCGTCCAGCGGCGGCGAGGGTTGTTGCTTCGCCAGAGGTGGTGACCGTATTTTGTTCTTTAGAGATAGTTGCTACCGGCTTAAAGGCCACTCGGAAGGTAATTGTTTCGCCGGTTGAGATCCCTCCGAGCACTCCACCTGCATTGTTTGTTGTAGTGTGTACTCTTCCGTTCGTTGTAGTGAAAGGATCATTGTGTTGGCTCCCTTTCAGATGAACTGCTCCAAAGCCGCGTCCGATCTCAAATCCCTTTACGGCATTAATGCTCAGCATCGCTTTACCGAGATCGGCGTGCAGCTTGTCGAATACCGGCTCCCCAAGTCCAGTTGGTACATTTCGTACAACACTGCGAATGATACCACCGATTGAATCACCTTCAGCTTGCACAGAGCGGATAAGTTCTATCATCTGCAGCGCTGCGTCAGGGTCGGGGCAGCGCACGATTGAGGCGTCGACGAGAGAGCGGCTTACAGACACGTCATCAACTAGTGAGGTGACTGTTCCCACCTGCTCAACAAAACTTACGATCTTAATTCCGAGCTTTGCTGAGAGGAACTTCTGAGCGATTGCTCCTGCAGCAACTCGCGCTAAGGTTTCACGCGCTGATGCTCTGCCGCTTCCACGCCAATCACGGCGACCGTACTTCTTCTCATAAGTGAAGTCTGCGTGTGATGGGCGGTAGAGATCTTTTAAATTGTTGTAGTCCTCAGAGCGGGTATCTTTGTTGTGCGCAAGCATTAAGATCGGTGTGCCAGTGGTCACCCCTTCAAAAACGCCACTTAAGAGGTGAATCTTATCCTCTTCCTTGCGGGGCGTTGTAATATCGCTCTGACCAGGCTTCCTTCTATCAAGCTCAGCCTGAATCTCTTCAGCAGATATCGGAAGTCCTGCCGGACATCCATCCAGTACCCCACCCACGGCCCCGCCGTGAGATTCGCCGAAGGTTGTAACCCTAAAAAGCTCACCGAAAGAATTTCCTGCCATAGTAGCTCCTGAACTAACGCCTGGGTCTAACAACCGGAAGCATCGTTCAACGATACTATCATCCCAGGGCCTTAAGGATCGAGTCTAGTTTATCAACGGCGAGTTGTCCCGGGGCTGAGCGGGCAGCGATATCAATGGGTGCAAAGACCATCTCATTCCCCCACAGAGTGCCAAATATGCGATTGATAACGGTATGTTTACCCATCCCGAGGATGATGCTCTTGCGCCCCGACTCTCGCAGTTCTATCAAAAGTGAGAGCAGCCGCAGAGCATCACGCTGAGTACTGCAGTGAGTAGACACCTTAACGATGTGCGCCCCGAGGCTCTCCATTCGTTCGGTAAGAGAGCGCAGCTCAGTGTCTGATGGTGTAAAGGAGTAGTTGTGGTACGAGAGGATAGTCTTAAGGGGCAGACGCTCTGCTTGTGCCCTCGTAATCTCTTCTCCCTGCATCGTAATATCGAGGTCTACAAAGACCTGTTTCCGTACCAGGGTCTTTATAATCTGATACCGGTCTTCGATGGGAAGCTTGATAGGATCAAGGTTCTGTCTGCGGAAGACCGTTACGATGCGGTGCGGATATAGTCCAACGAGAGACGCTGCAAAGCCTGGCTCAAGGTCTTCAATATAATCGAGCCACACTTCAAAGTAGCGGAATGTTGCGAGGTTCGACTCAATGGTCTCCTGCACCTCTGCGCGCTTCTTTTTAATGATGGGAAGGCAATACTTGTTATCAACTCGAGCTGTGCTCATAGCGTTACACTACAAAACAAAATGTGTCTAAAAACCAGGCGTCACAGTATAGACCAAAATCAATCCAAGGTCACGTCGCAGCTTGAACAAGGATCTCTTGCATCGTAGCTCGAGGGGCTTGGGTTGAGGTGTGAATTTCAAATTGCGCAGCTCCCTGTTCTAAGAACATATCAAACCCGCGAAGAACCGTTGCGCCAGCCTGTTGGGCGTCGTGAAGCAGGCGGGTCGTGTGCGGTGAGTAGATAGTTTCAAAAACTATCTGGTGCTTGCTTAGCGTTGATGCAGGGATCGGCGTTTCGTTGCGCAGGTCACCCATACCAACTGAGGTGGTGTTGATAATAATATCGCTTGCGGCGATGCGTTCATTGTCACGAAGGTCTCCTGTCTTGCAACCAAATCGAGCAACAAGAGAGTCTAGTTTGTCGAGTGTTCGATTAAAGACCGTTACAGACGCTCCAGCTTCAGAACATCCAAAGATAGCTGCTAACGCCGCTCCTCCGGCGCCGAGGATAGCAACCTGTTTTCCTTTAAGAGGGGTCAGCCGTTCAAGTGGCTTCACTATCCCAATCCAATCAGTGTTAAACCCAAACAGTTGACCGTCGCGGTTTAAGACGGTGTTAACAGCACCTATACGTTGCGCGAGTGGGTCAACGCTATCAAGCAGCTCTAACAGAGCTATTTTATGGGGCATTGTAATAGCGAGCCCTTTAATTCCTAAAGCCCTTACGCCGTTAATTGCATCTTGCAGCCCGTGGCGGGTCACACGCGCGGCTGCCATGGTGAAGGGGAGTTGGGCGGCGCTGTAAGCTGCGTTGTGCATGCGTGGAGATAGGCTGTGAGAGATCGGATCGCCGATGACGAGAGTTAGGTTGTGGCTAGTTGGAGATAAAGAAGATGACATGCAGTTACCTGAGCTGAAGTTTACAGAGGATCTTTTCACACACCTCGGCGGGGGAGGCGTTATCGGTTTCTACTACAATGTCGGCCCACGAGTGGTACTGAGGGGCACGAAGTTCGAATAGCTCAGCAGCTTTGATGCGGTCCTTAAAGAGGGGGCGGTCGTCGAGACCAGCTACCCTCTGAGCGACGGATTCAAAAGTGGTCTTAAGGAAAACTATCTGTGAGCCCTGTGTGCGAAGGAGCCCACGATTCTCAGCGCGTGAAATGACTCCGCCACCGGTTGAGATTATTCCTGATGTAACGTCACCGAGTCCGCGAGCAACCTCTGTTTCAAGGTCACGGAAGGCTTGTTCTCCACGTTCAGAGAAGATTTCAGATACGGAGCTCAATCCTGAACGGTGCGTAATAAGGGCATCCATATCAAACACAGGAACTCCCAGTCGCTCGGAGAGGCACGCAGCAGTAGAGCTCTTTCCGGAGCCCATAAAGCCGATAAGTACTATCCTGTTTGTCGGGATGGCTGTTTGTGTCATTGCGGTAAGATTGTATAGCCGTTGCTCGTCTGGGTCGGAAGTATACTGGTAGACGGAGCAGGTGCAAGAGGATGATTAGGAGGAGAAAAAAGAGTAGGTTTAGGAGGAGGAGAAGGAAATTATACTACCGGTACTGAGACCTCCTCCTTGTCTTCATCCTCATTCTCATCCTGCCCTTGCACCTGAGTCCTACTCTGCAGATAGGGGCGCATGTCATTCTAAACCGCCTCGCGATCAGCCAATTTAGCCAATTTAGCAAATTCTGTGCTACAGTCAGACGTATGAAAGTACTCCTCTGGGATTGGAACGGAACCCTTGTTAACGATGCGCCAGTGGCCTGGGCGGCGTTTAACGATACCCTCGCTGCTTACGGTCGTTCAGCGGTAACTTTTGCGCGTTATCAGGAGCTCTACCAACATCCTGCTATCCTGATGTATCACTCGGCAGGGCTTGATACTGAGACGCATAACTTCGATCAGATCTCTCACGACTACCACGAGTTCTATGTTGCCCGTAGCGTTGACGCTTCTCTCCATCACGATACTGTGACCACGTTGGAAGCGATGGCCGCTCAGGGTAGGAGGCAGGCGATTCTGTCGGCGTTGGCGCACGAACTATTGCCGAGAGCCGTCGCATCTCACGGGATAGACCATTTCTTTGAGTCAATAGCTGGTTCGCACGACAAGCGTGGCGATGGTAAGATCGAGAGTGGTCGCGCCCTGGTAGGTTTGCTCGGAGTGCAAGGTGAGGAGGTGACGGTCATAGGTGATTCATCCCACGATGCAGAGGTTGCGCGAGCGCTTGGAGCAAAGTGCATACTCGTTGCGCGCGGGCTGGAAAGTGCCTCAAGGCTTGAGAGAAACGGGGTTCCTGTGATTGGTTCATTCGAGGATCTGTTAGGTCACCTCGCTAGTTTCTCGTAGGGGTGCTAAGAGAAACTACGACTCCTACGGGGATTTTTGGCCCCTACAGCCCTTGAACCTAGAAACTTCCTCGACCACTGTCATAGAAAGCTGTAGACTGAAAATACAGAGAGCTATTATTGCGTGGGAGTAGATTATTGCCATGGGTTCCTTAGATCCAGAGTTAGGCAGCTTAAGTGGGTTTTCTGCAGAGAGCTGGAACTTTGCCGCAGCTTTTGCGGAGATGTTTGGTAGCTTTCCTACCTCGGTCACTACGCTGGTGCGCTTCTTGTTGCGTGATTTCGAGAGCGACCCAAATTCTCTGAGCGTTGATTCGCACTTCATGTTGGCTCGGTTTCTTAAGAGTCCTGCATGTCAGGCTCCGTACTACTACGGGCTTGGGTTTTATAGGCCCGAAGCCTTAGTTCCTGATGAGCATGAGTTCACCAATAATGATTTTATTAAAGGGCTCTCTGCTTCAGAGCACGCTCTCTTTTTTGGGTTGCTATTCTTTTATCGCAGCGCCCTGCGGTTTAGTGACCCTGAGTTGATTGAACAAGTGATGCCCCGTTTGCAGCACTCTATAAATATAGGCTGGTTGGTGGGGTCGTCTATTAGGAGTGTGGGGGGCTTCAACGGTGCGCTTGTATCGGTGTACCGCTGGATGGGTGTGCTTCCTTGGGCACGGCACGATCCAGATGGATTTGCCGCCTACATGCGACATCTGCAAAGAAATGAGTTGACCCGACCGGATATCGAGTTTGAGCATAATCGGTGGGAGTGCAACTCAAACCAGGTTGGATTGCTTCTTCTGCAGCGACTCGGCTTCGGAAGGAATAGGTTGATTAGCTTAATGCGAGCGACTACAACTCACGCTAACTTGTCGGGGCTAGCAAAAGATGAGAAGGTCTTTAGAGTAGCTGATGTGTGGGTGCGCTATCTTCTTGAGCGCCGTTCATCTCCTTCAATTCCTCTCCCCCCGGCTTACTATCTTAGTGAGGGAGACATTGATGAGATAACACAAAAGTTGTCAGAGCCTTCAAACACGCGAAACAATACCTGGCTGAGTGCTAGGAAGGAGTGGCTCTCGCCTAAGGAGACACCGGAGCTTTTTACTCCTGAGTATGTGCAGAGCACAAAAGTTGCGCCCGCAGCTCCTAGTGCAGAGGCTATAGACCCTGCAGAGGATGATGCGCTGTTGGATGTAATAGAGGGTTAAGAGTAGCTAGCGCAGCGCACGTTGGGCCCGGTACCACCTAATAAACCGAGCGATAGTCCATAGGCTCAATAAGGAACAAATAATCCACACACCGATAGATAGCGCGGGCACTGTGCGATTTATCCAAGCGGCGACGGCAAAGATTATGCCGCGGGAATCAGTAGGGATGCACACCACACAGTCTTGATATCGCTCAAAGAGACCCGGAAGGTGAGAGACCGCGATATTTCCTTCCGTGCACTGCGGGGCTGTATCAAAGCAGGTGGATAGCGAACGCATCATCAGGAGCCCAGTGCTAACAACTGAGGTGGTAGCAGTAATAAGTATTGTAATTACCCAGGCTGGAAGGGTTCTTATCGGCAGAAAGAATGGCCCAATAGCTACGACAAAAGGGAGAATAACCGTAAGTAGTTCAAGAAGCTCTTTGCCTAGCGACATGGGGAGAGTGTACTCGATATTTACGGCGTTTCAACCCTCATCCCCGCGCCCTCAACTGTCTGCCAGAACGACTTAAAGCTCTTATTTACAACCTGTGGATGCTCAATCGTTACCCCGCTTGGGCGGGCTCCAAGAAGCGCAAAGGACATCGCCATGCGGTGGTCGTCATAGGTTGATATGACACCATGTCGAGGGAAGCCGCCATGAACAGTGATGTAATCGGGGCCTGTTTCGCTTTCAATTCCCACTTTGGCGAGCTCTGTGTGTAGCGCTGCAAGGCGATCGGTCTCTTTAATGCGTAGGGTGTGAAGCCCAGTGATAGTTGTCGATCCTTGAGCACACGCTGCTATCACCGCAAGGGTTTGAGCGGTATCGGGCATAAGCGACATGTCAACGTGAACACCACGCAGTAGCGGAGGTGCCGTAACTGTGATGGAACGGCCGGTGGTCGTTACTGAACACCCCATCTCACGGAGAATGTCAGGAAACTTTATATCCCCTTGAGCGGAGTGAGGGTTAATGTTTGTCACCGTTACTGAGCCCCCAGATACGGCAGCGAGTCCCCACAGGTATGAGGCACCAGAAGCATCACCCTCAATCGTATAGTGCCGCGCTACCGGTTGCTGTGCTGATGTGATGTGGTACGAGCGGTAGGAGTCGTTCTGCACGTTAACACCAAACTCCTGAAGGCCCTGAATCGTCATGTCGATGTAGGAGCGTGATGTTTGTTCACCGTTTATCTGAATCGTTAACGCGTCACTTCGCAGCGGGGCAGCAAGCATAAGCGCAGAGATAAACTGACTACTGACGGAGCCATCAATCGGCACGATCCCGCCGGTCAGAGGAGCCTGAGAGCGGATAAGAAGGGGAGGACAGCCGTCACGTCCAAGGTAATCTATTCGTGCACCGGAGCAGCGTAGCGCGTCAACTAACTCCTTAATCGGCCTTTCGTGCATGCGCTCTGAGCCGCGCAGAGTGATCGCTGCGCCTGGGATTGAGGCACACAGTGCGGTTAAAAAGCGCATCGTTGTGCCAGCAGGTCCGACATCGATCTCACCTTCAAACGGTAGGAAGCGACCACTGCACCCTTCGACGATAAGCGCAGGCTCTCCATTGGGGTCACTTGATTCGTGTATCGCTGCGCCAAGGTGCTGTAGCGCATTAACGAGGGCGTCGCTATCGCTACTCATCGAGACAGCAGAGAGCCGAGTTAGGCCACACGCCATACTCGCTGAAACGAGCGCGCGGTTGGTGTAGCTCTTGGAGCCAGGAACTGAAAGGGTGGCGTTAATTGAAGTGGCGCTGGGGGAAAGAGAGATGCGTTGCATAGAGCTACTTATTTGGTGGTTGGATAGCGTCTAGCGCTTCTTCAACGAATTCGTGTGCAACGTCGATATCAAAAGCTGCCTGACCAATCCCGTTGAGGAGGGTCCACTTAATTACCCCACGGGTGTTCTTCTTATCTTTCAGCATAGTCTCAGTTAACGCCTGCTTCGATAGGGGGTAGGGGAGGTGAGTCGGGAGCCCAGCACGAGTTATCCCCTCTGCGATGGTTGTAAAGTCTTCTTTTGATATTCGACCAGCACGGTGTGATATCGTTGCTTCTCCGTACATACCGATAGCAACTGCTTCGCCGTGTGTGACGGGGTTACTGGTTTCAAGCGCAAGAGCTTCGATTGCGTGTCCAATCGTGTGACCGAAGTTAAGGGTTTTGCGTGGGCCTGTCTCTGATTCATCAGACTGAACTACGTCGCGCTTAATCTCGCATGAACGGAGGACAATTGACTCAAGGTCACTTGCTGAGAAATCAAGACACTTTTTTGCTGTTGTTTCTTCAAAGTATGAGCGGTCTGCGATTAAGCCGTGTTTGACCACCTCTGCAAAACCAGATGTGAACTCACGAGGAGGAAGAGTTGCAAGTGTATCGATATCGATAAGCACTCCGCGAGGCTGGCTAACAGCGCCTATAAGGTTCTTCGTGTGCTCAAAGTTTATCCCCGTTTTTCCGCCAATACTTGCGTCAACGTGAGCAAGTAGGGTGGTAGGTACATTAATAAGGGGCACACCACGCATAAAGGTAGCGGCAGCGAGGCCAACGACATCACTCGTAGCGCCCCCTCCTACAGCGATAATGAGTGACTTCCGATCAAGGCGCTGCTGCGCGAAGAAGTTCCACAGGGTCAGTAGCACCTCAGTAGTTTTTGAGGATTCGCCTCCTGGAATCTCAAGGGTTCGGTCGTTGTGAATACTGAGTGCGCGTTGTAGAGAGCGAGTTATCTCAGCAACGCTCCTGTCAGCAACGATCGATACAGATGACGCACGCTCTGTTTGGAATAGCTCGCGAGCCTGAGCTAGGAGATTCCGTCCGACCCAGATGGTTGATACCGATTCAAGTCGTGGGACGTTGAGTGTTAGGGTGTTCATGCGCTCGTTCTCATGTTTTTAAGGTCGCGCATTAACTTCTCAAATTGTGGGAAGAGAAGCGCTTGCGGGCCATCGCTCAAGGCACGCTCTGGTTCAGGGTGAAACTCAACGATTATCCCATCTGCACCAACAGCTTTAGCTGCCAGGGCCAGGGGTGGTACGAGCTCGCGTGTTCCTGCTGCGTGTGATGGGTCGATAAACACGGGGAGGTGTGTCCGCGCTTTCAGTACCGGTACAGCGCTGATATCGAGCGTGCCGCGTGTTGCAGTTTCAAAGGTCCGAATACCGCGTTCACAGAGGAACACCTGCTGATTGCCTCCAGCCAGGATGTACTCAACGGCTTGTAAAACTTCCTCTATGGGTGCGCTCATCCCACGCTTAAGCATGACAGGTCTGCGTATCTCGCCAACGGCCTTTAGGAGGCTGTAGTTTTGCATATTGCGCGCCCCGATCTGTATGATGTCAGCGTGCTGGGCAACTCGGTCTACATCCTCTGTGGTCATCACTTCGGTGATTACGGGGAGTCCATGCGCCCGACCCGCCTCTACCAGCAGGTCCAGCCCCTCGTACCCCAACCCCTGGAAGCTGTAAGGGGAGGTGCGAGGTTTGAATACTCCTCCGCGCAGAATAGTAGCACCGTGCGCGCGGGCGTGTTGGGCGCACGCCATAATTTGTTCCCTAGATTCAACTGAACACGGGCCTGCAATAACAACGAAATTACCGCCACCTATGGTAACTCCACCGACCTCTATCACGGTGTCGCTTGGTTTGTGTTCGCGACTAGCCAGTTTGTACGCGGCCGACTTGCTCGAGCTCGCAGCTTTCGGTTTCTCAGTCGTTTGAACCGCGCACGCAGCTACTTTCGGTTGCGTTTCTTCAGCAGAAACCTCGACAGGCGGAATGTCGCAGGCTGGATAACATCCAAGCACCTTGATAAAACGCACTGAGCGGGTGAGATCTGCAAGGGCGTGCTTAACCTTTTCGCCCTCGATGTTTCCATAAAAATCGAGATAGAACATCTCTTCCCAGGTGTTTCCAGGAACGGGACGACTCTCTAATTTTGTAAGGTTAATTCCGTGCTCTTTAAAAATCGACAGAGCGCTAACGAGTGCTCCCGGTTTGTTTGCGGTGTGAATTACGATCGAGGTCTTACTCGGGATGCGCTGATCAACTACGATAGGTTGTTTTGCGATAACCAAGTAGCGCGTGAAAGACTCTTGGTGGTTTCCAAGTCCGCGTTGTAGTACGTGAAGCCCAAACATCTCAGCCGCCTCTTCGCTAGCGATAGCGGCGCTTAACGAGTCATTTAGCTCCCGCACCCGCTTAACTGCTGTCGCTGAATCGTTTGTGTATTCGACCCGACATTGAGGTATGCCCGCAAGGAACTGACTGCACTCAGACACCGCAAGGGGGCTACAATGGATCCGTTGTAGGTGGGCAACGGGGACGGATTCAGTGGCAACGAGACAGTGAGAGATCGAGAACTTCTCTTCTCCGACAATCGCGATACGAGAATTAAGAAGTAGATCGTATACCTCGTTAATCGCACCGGTTGTCGTGTTTTCAATCGGAAGTATGCCGTAATCGCACGCACCTGATTCCACCGCCCGTAATGCAGCCTCAAATGAAGGGTGGCCAATAAATCGACGTTGCTCGTTTGGAGCGCTCTCAGTTCCCTGCGTGCGACCAAAGAACGCCTGGCCAGCGAGGTGAGAGTACGACCCATCTATCCCGTGAAAAGCTATCTTCTGTCCCGGCGAAAGGTGCGTTTTCCCGTTTGCTTTGCGCTGCAGGTAGTCCTGCTGATGACGGATAGATTCAGCAATTACCTCACGAAAGAGTGCGGTCACGTGCATCGGGTTTAGACCGAGTTGGCGCCCCTCAGTTATACGTTGCATGAGGAGTGCGCGTTCGCGGGTCTCATCACGTAACGGTGCAGCGATTGCATCCTTGGATTCAATAACTCGTTCGGCGAGTTTCTGACGGGTTGAGAGTGTGGCGAGTAATTGTGAGTCGAGGGAGTCTATCTCTCGGCGAATCTCTTCAAGGGAAGGTGACTCTGATGCTTTCATACGGGTCCTTAATTTTCTGCATGTCCAGAAATTATTCAACGTAGGTTAAAAATTTTTCGTACTGTGGAGCCCGTCCGTGTACAACATCGAGGTATCTCTCTTTGAGAAGTAGCGATGTTGGTCCTGGGCCCTTATTCTTAAGCGGCTTGTCGTCGATCGTTCCTATCGGTGTAACCTCAGCCGCCGTGCCAGTAAAGAACGCTTCATCTGCCGTGAAAGCCTCTTCAAGCTTAAGTGGCCTCTCGGTGACGGTAAAGCCGCTGTCACGCGCTATTTCTATTACGCTCGAGCGAGTGATACCGGCGAGGATACTTCCAAGTGGTGGAGTAATGAGCTCTTTTCCGTTAACGATAAAGAAGTTCTCTCCTGGTCCCTCTGCGATATAGCCATCAGAGTCAAGGAAGAGGGCCTCGTGGTACTTGGTTCCTTTCAGCTCGAGTACAGCCAAGATGCTGTTTACGTAGTGTCCACAGATCTTTGCATCAGCCACTGTTGAGCGGGGGTGGATGCGGATGTAGGAGCTGGTCTTGATATCGGCTGCATCCACCGGGAGGTATGCGCCCCACGGCCAGCACGCAATCATTACCTCAACAGGTGCGTTGCGCGGATTGAGCCCCATAACTCCATAGCCGTAGAAGGCAAGTGGTCGGATGTACCCCTGCTGGAGGTTGTTACGTCTGAGCAGCTCGGTTGTAGCGTCACTCAGCTGCTGAACAGAGTAGGGGAGCTTCATGTGCAGGACCCCAGTTGAGTACTCGAGTCGCTCCATGTGCTCTCGCAGGCGAAACACCGCTCCGCCCCGCTCGGTCTTGTACGCTCTAATGCCCTCAAAGGCTCCATCACCGTAATGCAAGGCGTGCGTCATAACGTGCACCTTGGCGTTCTCCCAGGCGATAAATTCTCCGTTCATCCAGATGTATTTCGTTGTTTCCATTACCGTATCCTCTTTAAAATCTCGTGTGTCATCTCCGCTGTCGATACAGCACTCTCGGTGGGTGTGGCTATATCGGCGGTGCGATATCCAGCCTCAAGGGTTTCATGCACCGCGCGCTCGATAGCGTTCGCCTCGGTAATCCAAGAAAACGAAAATTGGAGCATCATCGCTGCTGATAGTATCTGAGCTATCGGATTGGCGACACCCTTTCCTGCAATGTCAGGAGCGGAACCGCCTGAGGGCTCATAGAGGCCAAATCCTGCTGCATTCAGGCTCGCTGATGGGGTCAGTCCAAGCGAGCCAGGGAGAGCCGCTGCTAGGTCAGAGAGGATGTCTCCAAACAGATTGGATGTCACAATAACATCGAACTGTGAAGGGTTTTTGACGAGCTGGAGCGCGCAATTGTCTACCAGCATCTCTTCAAGGCTTACATCGGGAAACTCCCGTGCTACTTCACGAACAACCTCACGCCACAACTTAGACATATGCAACACGTTTGCCTTGTCGACTGAGGTGATGCGCTTGGAACGTTTTCGGGCCGCTTCAAACGCAACTCGCGCGACCTGCGCTATCTGGTCCTCGGTGTATTCACCACTATCGCGCGCGCAGCGTTTGCCGTTTTGTAAAAAAAAGGAATGCTCGCCGAAGTACACATCGCCCTGAAGCTCGCGGATGATGAGCAAGTCAACGCCGTTGGTGGTGATCTCATCTCGTAGCGGACAGCTTCCCGGAAGCTGAGAATACACCTTGGCGGGACGGAAGTTCGCAGCCAGGTTAAAGGTCTTACGTAGAGCAAGGATCGAGTTTGTTTCGCAACCTTTCCACTTAGGTAGATCTCCCTCGCTAACGGGGCCACCAACTGATCCGAAGAGGATAGCGTCTGATGCTTCGCACACCGCACGCGTTGCATCGGGGAAGTGGCAACCGTGTACGTCAAAAGCCGCTCCGCCAACGAGAGCGGGGGTAAACGTAAAAGTGCGCTTGTATACAGAGCTTACGGCATCAAGGATTGTAAGAGCGGACCCTATTACCTCGGGCCCGATTCCGTCTCCTGCAAGCACAGCGATAGCTTTGTGTGTCATAGTTTCCTCGATTACCTGTGTGGATGACGTGAATCAAAAAAAGTCGTCTCCCGTTGTAGATCCTTCTTCTCTGTTATCGCGGGGAGCTGTGATCGCAGGTATTCAAGTTCGTCAAGCCCATTGAGTAAACAGTGCTTGAGGAACGGGTCGTACTCAAAGTGCCACGACCGACCGTCGCTAGCGTTGACAGACTGCTCCTCGAGGTTGACGGTGAGCGTTAATGCCCCGTCAGTTGCCTCGGTAAGTAACGTGTTTACCACCTCCGTGGGGAGCGTCACTAATAGTAGTCCGTTCTTGCCGCTGTTGTTTGAGAAGATGTCGGCAAAAGATTTCCCGATAATCACCTTAATGTCAGAATCGGTGAGTGCCCACACTGCATGCTCGCGTGAGGAGCCGCATCCGAAGTTGCTATCTGCAACTAGAATCTGCGCGCCATTGTATCGAGGCTGATTAAGATAGAACGTAGGGTAGGAAGCCTTAAGGCGTGAAAAGACGTGAGCTCCAAATCCTGCCCGCGAAATGCTGGTCAGAAAATTAGCTGGGATTATCATATCGGTGTCGACATCTTTGATCGCTACCGGAGCTACAAGAGAGGTTACGTTTGTAAATGGTTGCATACAGGAATTCCTCAACAGATTACTTGCTTGGTGGGGTGATACAGCCGCGTAAGGCACTCGTTGCTACGGTTGCAGGGGATGCAAGGTGCGTAATGCTCCCTTCGCCTTGCCGCCCCATAAAGTTGCGGTTGGAGGTGCTAATGCACCGCTTCCCTGCTGGGACTTTGTCGTCGTTCATAGCCAGGCACATTGAGCACCCTGGCATTCTAAACTGCGCGCCGGCCGACTCAAAGATCTCTTTTAATCCTTCCTTTTCAGCTTGAGCCATCACGGCTTCAGAGCCGGGTACGATGTAGAGTGTTACATCAGGGTGTACTTTACCGCCCTTTAGGATCGATGCAGCTATGCGCAGGTCTTCAATGCGCGCATTAGTGCACGAGCCTATGAAAGCCCAGTCTACCTTCACCCCTGCGATAGGTTGTCCCTCTGAGAGCCGTGTGTAGTGCAGAGCTGATTCGGCAACTTTCCGATGGGTCTCTGGTAGCTCTGCAAGCCTCGGGACATTTCCCTCCACAGGCACAGCCTGCTCAGGATTTGTGCCCCAGGTGATCATTGGTGTTAATGACGAAACGTCAATTTCAATCTCACGGTCGTACCGTGCGCCCTCATCTGAGGCGTAGCTGCGCCATATCTGTTCCGCCCGCGCCCAGTCCTCATCTCGTGGTGCAAAGCGTCGTCTTTTAAGGTAGGTGATAGTTGTATCATCTGGTGATATGAGCCCTGCGCGAGCACCGCACTCAATGCTCATGTTGCACACGGTCATCCGCTCCTCCATCGACATGCGCCGTATTGCATCTCCGCAGTACTCTATGACGTAGCCATTTCCGCCACCGATACCGATCGCTGCAATCAGCTTAAGGATTGCGTCCTTAGAAAACACACCCGGTTTAAATGAGCCATTAAACGAGACCTTCATCGTTTTTGGTTTCCGTTGCAGGATAGACCCTGAAGCTAAAACGTATCCGACCTCGCTCGTGCCGATTCCAAACGCAAGTGCTCCAAAAGCTCCGTGTGTCGATGTATGCGAGTCGCCGCATACGATCGTCATCCCAGGTTGGGTAAATCCAAGCTCAGGGCCGATCACGTGCACTATCCCTTGATGTCCTGAGTCAAAGTCGAAGAGCGGTATGCCGTGCTCTTTGCATAGGGCACGTAGGGTTTCAACTTGTATGCGAGCAGACTCGTCGTATATCTCAAGTCGATTCTTGCGAGTAGGGATGCTGTGGTCCAGGGTTGCAGCGATGCGCGAGGTGTCAAAGATGGGGATGTCGCGCTCCTGGAGGAGCTTGAAGGCTTGAATCGAGGTAACCTCATGCATAAGCATAAAGTCGATGGTGAGAATGTCGGGAGCCCCGGCTCCGATCCCTTGAGCTGGTATGACGTGCGCATCCCAGATCTTCTCTATAATGGTTCGTTTTTTCGTAGTACCGGTTTCCATAACAATCCTCTTATGTCCTGCTCGCTCTGACCTCTCGCCCGTGTGCTGGATAAAAAACCCATACACCGGATAAAAAAAAGGCCCCGCTGTGAAGCAGAGCCTTGATTCAGCTAGCATACGCTGAGACTCCGCCCTTAGTTAGGGACCTACCACGAGAATAAAATAGAGAGCTGAAGCGTTGAACATGGTTGCTAAGATACGCTGCGGTATGATTTTTATCAAGGTAAATCTTCGGTGGGTCTTCGATGGATATAAACTGGTAGCCGTCGTACCCACATTCCTCAAAACGGCGCTACACAACCCCCACTAGAATGACCGCATCTCGGGAGGATACGTTTGGGCTGTTGGTGAGAAGGCTGCCATGGGATCTAGCCTCACGCATCAATACGATTCCTCAGCACTCTTTCTTCACAATGTAGGAATTCAGTGGGAAGACTCAAGTGACCTACGCTTTGGGTCAAGCATGACGATCGGTCACTGTAAGCACGAGTTAAGTCACAGGCTAGCTACGGACTTACGAGAGGGACAGACAGTGGATCAATTCTCGTACAGACTCGGATTCGGTGCTGAGTACGATGTGGCAGAGGACACTACGCTCGCTTCAGTTGTTGATTACACCTACTACCACAACAAGGGTGGCGCTATGCAGCAAACGTTGCATGGAACTACGATCGCCAGGATGTCGATCCAGTGCTCCCAGGGAGTGTCAAGTACAACGCATTCTCCGTCCGCCTGTAGGTTCGCAGGTGATTGAAATATTTTTTTGGCGAAGCTCCCTCGGACCGCGGACCTTCCAGGTCCGCCAGTAGTTTCGGATGCCGCTTACATATTTTTTGGCGAAGCTAAACCTTCGCGGTCCAGGGGAGGTCCGGTTGAAGGTTGCCTAATATCACGAAGCGCATAAACTCGTGGCTCCATCGCCCGATAAAACTATCTCTATTATCAAAATAGCCGCCACTTACCGGTAATCCTTAGACTCTTTTAGTTGCAACTCGCAGAAATACCAATCTTGATTCAGAGGGTTTGGTTGCGTCACTGGCGGAGTTTTGAGTTCGTTACAGTCGGTGAAATGCCAAACCCGCGCAGCAGAAAAAAATTTAAACGGAGGTCGAGTCGGTATGAGGAGACAGGTGGGGGATCGGGAGCAGTTGGAAGCGGTTGGAGCGATAGTGGGTCGGGCGGCGACAGCTAACTACTGGCACGGAGCTTTTCGGGAAAAGGCGCTTTCACTGATTGAGAATCTGCCAATCGCACTTCCTCAAAACGATGAGTATCTCTTTCAGTTAAAAGGCAGCGTGCTTTTTATCTCTGAGGCAAAGCGCGGGATCTCTCAGTATCGTCTAACCGACGCCGCCGGGATTCGATCAATTACATTTGAAAATGATGGTATGCATCTCGAACTCGCAGGGTATCGGGATGTTACCGAAGTAGTCCTGCTGCGCGATGCCGTCGCAATATCGTCGCAAGCAATTACTCTGAGAGATCTGACTGCGCCGATCGATCTGCTAAACGCCTACAGTGACCTCCGCGTGAAGGCAAAAACCGCGACCCTCAGCAGCGTTGAACGCAGTCAACTTGATCAGTTAATCGATAAGATTGGAGATGAGTATGAGCAACATAGGCGCAAACGGGTCATGCCCTCCTCTCGAAGTACCCCACAGGCGTGTGGGGAGAGTCGTTCACCAGGCTATCGTAGTAGTGGGGGTTGAGCTATGGGAGATATCCTTAATCCACAGCAGCTTCGGGCTAACCAGAGATTTCTAACCGAGGAGATGCTTGCACGCGGAATCTCTGTTCAGGTGCTCGATTGGAACAATGAGATCCTTGAAGCGCGTCTTGGAGATCACATCGAACTTCTCTCTGATATCGATAGCTCTGCCATGCCGTACTCATCCTCGGTCGTTGCAGGGAGCAAATCGCTAACTAAGCAGCTCCTGCGGCGTTCGGGGCTGTGTGTACCTAAGGGGGGGCATTTTCCTTCACAACATATCGAAGAACTTGTGGAGTGTGCCGAGTTCACTGTTGGGTTTCCAGCAGTAGTAAAACCAAGCTTCGGTGTTCAGGGTGAAAACGTATTTACCGGAATCACTTCATCTGAGGAGTTGCGGGCCGCTGTCCGAGCGATTGTAAACAGCTCAGGGCCTCAGGAGCTTGTTATCGAGGAGCACTTTGAGGCGCATGAGTTTCGGGTCTTTATCACAGCTCGCGGACGGTACGCTGTGCTCCATCGAGAGCCCGCCTCTATCGTTGGCGATGGGGTTCATACGATTGAGGTGCTGGCTGCATGGGAGAGCTATAGGCGGATGCATCCGCGCACGAACTGTTTATGCGAGATAGCGCTCGACGGTGAGGCTGCGCAGTACCTTAAGCGACAGGGACTCTCATTTAATTCCGTTCCCGGTTTGGGGCAGAGGGTCAGGCTGCGTGGAAGCTCGAATGTGAAGAAGGGCGGAGTGCCAACCGATGTGACCGACATCGTGCACCCGTCTGTGATTGAGCTGTGTGCAAAGGCGCTCGCGGCCGTTCCAGGTCTGCCGTACGCCGGCATAGATTTTATGTGCCGGGATGTTCGCCAGAAACAGGAGGGGAACTCGTATCGGATCTTAGAGATTAACTCCGTACCCGGCATCGGCATGCACATGCGACCGGGGCGGGGAAAACCGCGCAACGTAGCAGGGATGGTTGTTGATGTGATCTTTCCTGAGAGTCGCTCGGATAGGAGGGTGGAAGCATGTGCCGCGTAAGAGGGGTTGGAGGGGTCGATGCAGCGATGCAGGTGCGTAGCACTGCGCGCCGAATTGAAAGGTACGCCGGTGACTACGGCTTTGCGCTCGCTGAGCTTGAGGCCCTGGAAGTCGACCTCCTCGATGCCGAACAGCGCTTGCTGAAGGGGAGCTACGGTGGAAAGCGGCAGGGAAGTCAGCGGGTTCCCGACAGGACTGAGGAGCTCTTTAGCGATGTTGGTTTTTACTGGTCGGCCGGTCAGGTGTGGAAGAGCCTCCTCGCTGCTCTTCGAGTTAAAGAGAGTGGAAGGGTAGCAGAGGTTGCATGCGGTGTTGTGCCAAAGGTTGGCGGGGCTCTTCACTATGGCGCATTCAATGGGACTCTGGATCTAGTGGATCTCTCACAGGAGGCGCTCGCTCGGGCGTCTAGGTGGCTCACGCTCCTCGGGTGTCGCTTTCCGCACAGGTCTGTGTGCTCGTCGCTCTTTGATCTTGATGAGCGAAGCTACGAGGGGATCTTTGCGAATCATGTGATCGATGACCTCTTGCTTTATACACACTGTAAAGAAAGCGGAGTGTCTCTCCAAGAGCTGCTTAGTGATGGCACTCGCTACGTAGAGATGTGGCGTTCTCTCCTCAACATCACAATCGACATCCCTGCGTTTGTTACGGTGTTGGTGGATGTATTGGTGAAGGTTCTAGCGCCAGGAGGGATAGTGGTTATGTGTGACTACGACAGTCATACCCACTGCGAGCTTGGTCTAGAAGAGATACCCCTGCTGGTACGAGAGGTGCAGAGTCAAGTGAGGACTGAATTTATCTCGCGGGGATTGCGCTCTCTAGAGGATTTGGTGCCTGAGCAGCTTGACTCGGACCGATTCCAAATCGGTCGGAACGATGTAGTTGCCTTTTGCAAGGTGGGAGGTGGCGTGTGAACGCTTGTTTTGACGTTAGCATCGAATTCTCTCACATCTATGCAGACCAGGTCGTAGGGTGTCACCAGTTGCAAGCGGTCGCTTTGTTGCGAGACGAGAAGGGGCTACTTGAAGAGCGCGGAATGAGTGTCTCGTCAGTAATACTACTCGATGATCTTCACGTATCACATCACCATACCAGAGTTGAAGATGTAGCAGCGTGCATGCAAGCGCTCGGCGCGCAGGTTGATGCCGTCGTTCCTGAGAGCGCTCTGTGCGCCGCTGCTAAGAGGTTTATCTCAACGCTTCCAAAGGGGGCGCTTCTGTATGAACCGTTTAGGCGGGCGGCCAAGCGCGTGCTTTTTGCTCAAACCGCGGCAGGTCGGATAGCGCTCGGATCGATTACGCAGCGACCCTTCGAGCCAACGTGTGCGCTCTTGGTGGCGACGTGGCATCTGGCGCGCTTAGGGCGTATCTCAGTTGAGGGAGTGCCTCGCGCTGAGCGCGTTATGTCGATTGTCGAGGAGCGATATCGTGAAGTTGAGAGTAAGGCTTTAGCGCTGATAGCGCTCTCTCGGTATGCATCAGATACCAGACGAATTGAGCATCGATTTTACTAGGAGGGGGAAGCTATGTTGGTTAAGAGGCAAGGGGTTGAAGCGATGCATGCAGAGATTGAGAGCGTTGTAAAAGTGTTTCGGCGTGAGCGCGGTTTTAATCCTCACAGCTGTATCGCTCAGAAAATTGACCTAATCAATGCCTATTTCAGCACGCATAAACTCTCCGGCGCTGTGATTGGGGTGAGCGGTGGAATCGATTCGGCGGTAGTCGTTGGTCTGGTTAAGCTCGCCTCGCGAATGAAGGACTCACCGATTAAGCGCATCGTGACTGCCTCGCTTCCGTTTTCAGTGGATCAGGGAGCGTCCAACCAGGATGTAGCAACAGATCGTGGTAGAGCGGTTGCTCGGGCCTTTGGTGTCGAGTACGTAGGCGCAGACCTTGCAGGCTCCTTTAACGAGCTTCGTCGCGCTGTGGCGCACGGTTTCGGGATCGTTGGAGATGCATGGGCGGATGGGCAGTTGGTTGCCTACCTGCGAACACCAGCGCTCTACTATCTTGCAGCGCTGCTTACAGCCAACGGCACACCGGCTATCGTATGTGGAACCACGAACCGTGACGAGGGGAGCTATCTTGGCTTCTTCGGTAAGGCTTCAGATGGCATGGTGGATGTGCAAGTGATCTCTGACCTTCACAAGAGCGAGGTGTACGCACTGGGGAGGCAGCTTGGAGTGCCATCTGAAACAATTGGAGCTGCGCCTACAGGGGACGTCTTTGACGGCAAGACTCACCTGGAGATGATTGGCGCCCCATACGATTTTGTCGAGCTCTATACGCGCTGGCTGGCGTGCACTCCTCAGGAGCAACGTGAGCTGCTAACAGCGCTTTCGCCAGCAGCCCTCACTCAGTTCCACGTTTGGGCAGAGCGGATCGAGTCGATGCATAGCTACAATGCCCACAAGTACGCTGCAGGAAACCCCTCTGTCCACCTCGATGTGTACCCTCGCGGTACGCCGGGTGGATGGCGAGATGAGGGACGGTTTGCGGTACCCACCCAGTCGCGCGGGCTGGTGGGTGAGTTTCGTCTCAATCCGCTGGTAGTCTTGCAGGCGCGCCAAACACTACGACCCTCTCCCGTAAGCTCCCCGCTGCGCTCGTTTGGTGATGCAGCGGTCGTTATAGATAGCTTTCTGACTAGTAGGGAGAGCCGGGGGCTCATTGAGCAGGTCGCAGTGCAGCACCGCCTACCGGTTGGGATCAATGGAATGCGCAAGGATTACCATGAGGGGGTAAGCGCGATTGGATCTTTTCGTGCGACTGCCTACTCCCCCGAACTCGCCGACACACTGTGGGAACGGCTGCGACCCTTTTTGCCAGAGGAACGCGTGTTTGATGACTTTGCGCACACCGATTGGTGTGGGCATCCTCGGTGGCGGCCAGTGGGGGTTAACCCAGCTTTTCGTTACATCTGGTACGAGCAGGGAGGTGAGTTGGTTGTGCACTATGACGCTGGATACAATCCAGGGGACGGGCGCACCCATACCTTAATGAGTCTTGTGATCTACCTTACGAGCTGCGATCCGGTGTGTGGAGGGCGTACTCGATTTATACGAGATGCGCAGCTCTCGCTGCCCTACTCGCAGCGGGATTTTAGCGACTGGAGTCGCGATGTTCGGGCCGATGAGGTTATCGAGCAGGTTATTCCTAGACAAGGTCGCGCTCTGCTATTTGACCACCGTCTGCTGCACGACTCTGAGCCGTGGCAAGGAGCTAGTCCCAAGGTGATAATTCGAACCGACATCATTTTTGAGAAGGTCTAAGTTCAGACGGTGGTATGAAACAGACTAATACTGTAAGCGAAGCAAATCAGGCCGCACATTGTATCACTAAGGCTCGGCATGATCCCTTCTATGCGGCTGTGATTACGCACTATGGACCAGACCATTTGGCTTCAGCGGGATTCTTTGATGATGGGACTCCAGTTGGGACCGACATGTCTGCCAAGAGCGATCCAAGACTGCTGGTCACACCGCTTGCAAAAGTGACACGTGAGTTTGCCCACTATAGAGCTTTTACAGGTGCTCCGCACAAAACGCCCGTTGTGCTTGTTTCATCTGGTGCGTTCTGCCCCGTGCATCGTGGGCACCTTGAGATGATGGATAGCGCTAAGCGTGAAGTGGAGCGACACGGAAGCGTTGTGGTGGGTGGTTTTCTTGCCCCCGACCACGACGGATACGTTGCACCAAAGTGTGGTTCAGGGGCCTTAAGCGGCAGTGAACGAGTGCATCTTGTTCAGACGGCGACATCTGATAGTTCGTGGTTGACTGTTGACCCGTGGGCGGCGTTGTATGTCGATCGCGCAGTAAATTTTACCGATATTATTCGTCGACTCACTCGATACCTGAGGGCTCACGTACACCAGGACATTCAAGTCGCCTTTGTGTGTGGGGCGGATAATAGTGGTTTCAGTAAAGCATTTGTTAAAGAGGGGATGCTGGTGATCGTTCCGCGAGGCAATGAGAGTGTTTCAGTTGAAGGGGGGCTTCTTGCAACCGGAAGGGTAATGATCGCTACCGACCACGTACTAAACGCCTTTGCCTCACGTGCTATCCGTGCCGGGAGTAGCGAGGGTGTTCCAACACTGATCAGAGCTGAGCGAGAGGCGCTCAGGCGCAGAGAGCGTATTTCGCGAGTAGCTATACGTCTGCGAGACGAGGAGGAGTGGCTTGTAGAGCCTTGGACCACGCTAGTAGAGCCGAGCATTCTCGCTCAGGCACAAAGACGTTTTGCATCATCGTTACAGCAGATCTTTGAGGATAATCTGCGAGTGGCATATCGAGCTGCTGACATATCGGTAACTCGCCTCTCAGTCGCTAGGCAGCGCGAACTTGTTGCGCGTTTCGCTACAGCGCAGTCATCGCCGATTATTAGCCTTGATGCGTGTATTTCGGGGGATATTTCAATCGGACTATCGAGACACTTTGAGATTACCAGCGGAGAGAGGATAGCAGGGCTTTTCTCTCGGCCCGGGGGGGCATCACTTCAGGCGCAGATTGCTGCGATACCTAAAGGACGGTTCATCCTGATGGATGATGATATCGCAACCGGCAGAACAATCCGAGATTTTATGGCGATGCTTCCGAGCTGTGTCACGATTGAACAGGTTGTATCTATCCATGAGCTTGAGTGTGGCGAGAAAATGGCTACGGTGGAAGTTCACGGGGGCAATTCGATAATCGATGGTGGAGATGTCAGGGATTTCCTCATTGGAAGTCGGGAGGGAGGGCTTGTCGTCAGGTTGCCTAATGGCGGGGTTAGTCGGGTGCCATACCTCGCGCCGTATGTACGGACTTCCTGCCGCATGAGTCTACCCCTTTCGCAAGAGCTGACCTTTGCTCTACAGGTGTGGAAATTAAATGAGTGGTTCTTTAACCACCTTCCGGTCTCGCTGCAGGTAACCCATGCAAGTGAATCGTTTCAATCCTTCGCGCGATATGTAGGTTTCAAGAGCACCGATACCTTGGCTTCTGTGTGTGCATGGCACTCAAGAGAGCTAGCAGGGGGCACATTCCGCATGCCCTAGCCCTGTTGATAGGGAGGGGGCTTAAAACCATCCCTTCGCGTTAGTTTTAGGTAAGCAGTGCCTATTCTTTGTTGCAACGGTCAAGGTTACTGCCAGCAACTTTCGGTTAAATATCGGCCACCACAGACCTTCTCACACTGCAAATCAGATAGCTGCCAAAAGGGAGGTAGTTGTTCCTATCTTTTGTTTTTCTCAAACCAGCCTAAAGGAGACTACATTGAACTGTAAGGGGCAGGGGGCATAGCTGGTAAATGTCAGATCGCCCTGTTACCGTTCCGCCTGCTGCATTTTCTAGGGGTAGAAGAGGGAACTTCGGACGGAAGCTTCGAGCGTAAAGCTGGAAGCTTCCGTCAATGAAGGCGGAGGTTAAAAGAAAGGTTAAGATGGACAAGGCAATATTCGTTACCGCGATTGCGTCTGCAATCGTGACGCTGGTGTTGAGCATCATCACGGTCTGGAAAGCCAGGATCACAGGCAGTAAGAAGTCACTGAGAGCAGGCTTCCTTTATGCTGGTATTGCTCTCGGTTGGGCTGCTACGGCCTTTTGGCCTGAAGTCTGGAACTGGGGATTGCCAACGCTGCTGATTGTGGGGGTGAGTTTGCTCAGCAGCTCCGACAAGTAACAGCCGGTAAGCGCTTCTTTAGAAGCCTAGTAACGACACTATGCTTGGAGTCCTATGAATAAATCGCACCACGACCGGCGGTTTTGGCTCACCCAAGACCGCCGGTCTCTTATCCCTTCAACTATCTCTGGAAATGCAGCTTCTTTTTCATTTGTCTCTTCGTGGAATCGAGTGGGTGGCAACGAGGATAGAGAATGCGTAAGCCCTTGTCTTGACCCATAAATCGCGGCTGTTCAAGTGAGCGTGGTGCTCAGGCAAGAAGCTCTGTCACGTGGGAATCAGAGGTTCGGTTTCTCGGAGTACTCTTGCTCATGCAAATGCCAATCGAGACTGGTGGATTTTCGCCGACTACGCACGAGTGCTGATCTCCTATGCGCGATGGCTACACAAGGCGGAAAAACCATCTCTCCTTGAGTAAGTATCCAGTGCCGTTAACGCGCTTGATGCAACAATCATCCAAGTCTGCTTGTCGCGCTTTCCGTGGGCATAGAATAACCACTAGGAGCCAAAGTGCTCAGCCAGCTTAGCGCGCGACCGGAGAATAGCTTGTCAGTATCTCGGCAGCCGCTTATCTCGCTCGCCCGATACTGCGGGGACACTTCAAAATCCCACTCCGTATCGACGATCGAAATAAGCGGTAGTGGCAGCGTTCGCTTACTAAGAATTCATTAATTTCGATCGACCCGTCTCTCCTGATTCCGCTGGTGGAAGTGAATCTTCTCTCGCCCAAAAGCTCCGCAGTATCGGGCGAGCGAAATAAGCGGCTGCCATGATACCGGCAACGATCCTCTGTCGGGCGAGCTTAGCTAGTCCCATGCCCTGCAGTTAGAGCCTGGGGCGTTCTACGTCAGGGGCCGCGGTATACGTTCAACCTTGGACCGCCAGCTATACATATGTGCTCGTCATAATCGCCAGGAAGAAGCTCAGCTTTCACGGGATCGTTAACGTAGACGTTGGACGTAAACGTAAGCGTGCACCAGCACGTGCACGGAATACGTATGCGTAG
>JBIKKT010000028.1:0-48681 GCA_044360195.1 Bdellovibrionota bacterium
AGGCTATCAGGCGCGACGACCAGTGCAGAAAACGCGCGGAAAATGAGCCGCCAGACTCAAAAAGCCTTCTCAGGCACCAATGCCGCACGGCTGTTTACTAGTCGGGCACTCTCGAAAATCACCGACCGACAACCGAATCCACTCCCAACTACCTAGCTTGTTAATATACCTCGGAAATTAATCGATCTTCTTAGTAATTACCGGTTAACACCACCAAGTAGGCGATAGCCTTATGAGCACCGTTTCGATAGAGCGCCATGACATGCTCCCGAGAATTGTCTGGCACTATCGGACGAAACGCAGCGGCTACCTCCCAAATCGACGCTCAGTTAGAGCAGCGCTCGATTCACATAGGCAACAAGTAGCGCCACAAAGCAAAGAGCCACATTCCACCATATTATAACGGTGTCCGTCCTCTAGCCGACAGGTTTCCTTTTCCAATTCATCGGCAGGAGGCTAACGGCAGTATCGTCTGGGAGCCACTCCCCTCTATCCTTCTTCCCCTGACACAGGGCGCCACCAATATCGGTAGCGCCCTGGGGGCCCCTACAGCGCCCCATTTGAATGGAAGGAGAAGTAGTCGCGGTCGCTAATGACAAGATGATCCAGGAGCTTTAGACCCAAAACCTCCGCAGCAGCTTTGAGGCTTTTGGTAATCTTGTGATCTTCTACGCTTGGCTCGGTTGAACCGGAGGGATGGTTGTGCCCAAGAAGCACCGCTGTCGCTCCGACCAGTATCGCTGGCTGATACACCTCTCGTGGATGCACTGGCGCAGAGGTCGCTGTACCAGTCGACACCACCGAGTAAGCGATAACCTTGTGCGCACCGTTAAGGTAGAGAGCCATAACGTGCTCCCGTGAGTTGTCCGGTAGAATCTGTCGAAAAGCGGCTGCCACCTCTTCAGGCTGCCGCAACGTCTCTCCTAGATTTTCTCCGCCTCGATAGTTAACACTCACCTCTCGTACAATTGTTGTATCCATGTGTCCTGCTCCCTGTCGTTAATGCCCGTCTGCTCTCCTGTTAAAAAACATCGCACTTGGAGAGTGGCGGGGGTTCATCCCCATTGACCCCCGCCACTTTCCAAGTGGAATGAATGGCTGTTACTGCCTGAAGCGAAGCGAAAGACCTTATGAAATAAAATAGACTGAAGCGAGACTCACTACGGGCGGGCGTCAAAAGGTGTGACAGGGTGCGCCGATTCCTTCGGCGTGGGCCCCTGGCGCAGCTTTTGAGTAAGCCCGCCCGTGGTTAGTCACAGAGCGAGGGGCGATACCTTCGATGCTGACGCTAAAGGTCGGCACCATGTTTTCAACCGTACAAGAGCGTTTGCGTCAGTGTGGCTTTAGATACCCGTGGTATCTATTTAAGCACCGGCATAAATGTGGGGTGCTACGCTCACCCGCTCAGTGGCGCAGGCGGGTTCTGCTAAGCCCCCTACTCTCCTGCAACCCTCTTGAACTGGGTGGCTCCGCTTTTTGTGCCATAAGGCTTTCCCAGTTCTGGCACTCTACATCTTCAAAGATCCTAGCAGCTCCAAAATATCCTCTGAGATCATCCGGATGTCTGGAACGGCTAGCTCAGCGAAATGGCGCTTTCTATGAGCCTCAAGTCGATCTTGAAAAAGCGTATCGGTGAGGATGTCGCTGATCTCCTGAACGGAGAAAGAAGTTCCTCGATTAGAAAAACACATCCGGAGCGCCTCACTCAGAGCTTTCACATCAACTCCAGTCTGAATAAGCGTCCAGATATCTACAAAGTCTTTGCATCGAGTATTACCGGTTCGGAATCGTGCAATCGTTTCCAACTTTTCGGCGAATACGAACTCTTTTGGATAGACCTTAAATTCGATGTTACTCGTACCTATCGGTAGAAGGAAGGCTTCTTTGGCAGTAACGATATTTGGAACCACTACATCTCCAGCACACGCATCTATCTTGAGTTTTCGAGCGCCCTGCTT
Organism: Bdellovibrionota bacterium; assembly: GCA_044360195.1. Classification (GTDB taxonomy): domain Bacteria; phylum Bdellovibrionota_C; class UBA2361; order UBA2361; family OMII01; genus OMII01. The sequence continues at coordinate 1,959 of JBIKKT010000028.1, forward strand.
AGAAAAAAATGTCCAATCCAATTCGTAACGGTCGCCTCCATACGGGAGGTCGCGCTCCATAGGCTGAGCAGTTATAGAAGTGAAGGCGAAACCATCTTGTAGATCAATCGCCATCGCCTTTTCCAACACACTTCGTACAGCGTCGGTCGGGATCCCGCTCACAGAAAAGTCGACATCAATGGTGTATCGTGGCGGCCCCTCTGTTCGGTAGAGCCTAAGGATAAGGCTCCCTCCCTTCCATATGAAAGCAGCTCCCTCGGCGATGCTCCCAAGACGCGCAAGGAAGCGCTCCTGACATAAAAGCATCTGAACCTCTGGGGTACGGAGCCGAAGGTCTTTGGCAAGCTGCTTAAGTTTTATGCGTAACTCTTGCTCCTTCACTCAACACACCGCTTCGATAACTCGCTCTACTTTACCCTTTACATGGAAGCGCTCGCCAAGTTTCTTCAACTGCGAGAGGTCAACGGCCATCCTTTGACGCTGTGCTCCATGAAATAGCTTAACCATCTCAGAAATCGAGTGCCCCGCCCTGAGTAAATCCACCATCGTCTGCTCAATCGTCGTCACTCTTAATCCCTTGACCTTTTGGGTGCTGAACTGAGAGAGCGGCTTCCTTACGCGAAAGAAACGGACGTCTGGGAGTTTGCGAGTGGGCGCATTACTTTGACTGACGATTAAGTGGATTGTCCTAGTCGGCTCATCGCTCAGATTGTAAAGCTGCAACGCGGTCTCAAGACCGACGATGGCTTCAGGGACGATCTTGAGGAGTTCTTGAAGAATGCCGTGCAGATCAAGTTCATCAATGTAGTCCGGGAAACAGTACAGGCCGTGAGCTCGTCGCTCTATTTCTCCCTGACTGACCAAATAGGTTAGCATCCGAGTGGACACCCCTACTAGGCGCGCATCCGCAGTGGAGAAGCTCGGTGTCCTTAGTTTTTTAAGTTTTCTGACGCTTTCCATGGCTGTAATTATCTCTACTCAGGCACTTCCCTCGATATGAATATATTACACGTGTAATACTTGCACATCAACCTAATTACGCGAGGTGTGAAAGTTACGTTGGTGGTGTCCTGGATAATAGCAGGTTGTCTACAGCCTTGGACTGGCAGCCGCTACATAGAGCGAAGTTTGCCCTATGATATCATCAAGCTGGACAAACCATCGCCCTAATGAAGTGCCTATCCTTTGGCGGGTTGATGGTCCGATCTGTTTGGTTGGCTTGAGCCACCCGCGCCCCGATCTCAACCGTAGTAGCAGGCTAGAGCTCGTACGGCCTTGCCTATAAGCCCCCCTACCCTCCCATGACCTTCTTGAACTGGTTGGCTCCATTTTTGACCCCATAGCTTACTATCGCCTCGCGAAACGCTTGTGCTAGCGCTGTCGGGAATGACTTAGCTGTTGGAGCACCCCACCTGCCGCGAGGTGGTACTCGACTCACGTTGAGGTCTCCCCTAGCCTCGTACAGATTGAGAATCAACGCGTTCAGTAGTTCACTGAACACGACGTTCTTCTCAGCGCTCTGAGCCGAGATGATCTCAAGGAGCTCATTGACCTGTCGCTCTGAATCCGGTGTGAGGTTGATCTGTAGTCTCCGAATCGGAGCCCTCACTTTGCGCTCCTTAGGGGCTGGTGATTGTGCGTAGTCCTGATTCATTACAACGGGAGCTACTGGGACAGCCGTAGGCTGAACAAACTGCCGCGCAGGCTCAGTTATACTTCGCTCTCCACTCTGGGAGGCTCTGGGGTCAGCGGTGCCTGGGGAGGCATTGTGGGTTGCGCAAAAAAAGTTTGCGCTACTGGTTCTACTCTTGCCTGACGCTGAGCTTTGAGGTGCTCCAACACGGGGTCTTCATCTAGATACCCTCCGACTTGGACCGGCTTTCCAATAAGTTCCTCTGAAGAGACCCCTAAGTTAAACCCTTCAGGGAGACCACTCTTTGACTTAGCCATTTCCTACCTCCAACATTTCAGGTGACACGCTCAACGTACTCGGAGTGTTAGAGGCGTGCTGGACGACCTCCTCCAACTTGGGCAACGGATTAAGTGTGTTTTGTAAGAGAGCGAGCAGTTCGTAGCTCGCTACATCGAGCGCGCTCCCCTATCCTTGGAGAAGCTCTCAATACAAGACGACATCGTGACTTATACCACTAAGGACGGCGCGGCTCATGCCTGTCCCCCGTAGCCTTGTGCGAAGGAGGAAGTTTGACGCTCTGGAGTTTTTGGCGGCGCTTTCAGTTCATATTCCGAAGACCTACGAATCCATCACCAGGTACTACGGACGGTATTCCTGTAGGCGTCGAGGTGAGCGCGCTAAGCTCTCCCCTCCTCCACCTGAGGAACAAGAAAGCGACTATAGGCGAGAGTTCCGCAAGAGTAGTTGGGCCGCCTGCATAAAGCGCGTGTACGAAATAGACCCCTTGGAGTGCCCCAAATGCAAAGCACAGATGCGTATTATCGCCTTCATCCAAGACGCACACTCAATCAAGGACATCATGAAGTCTCAAGGTATCCCAGACTTCTTTATCCGACGGAGCCTTGGCGTAGTCGGGCAGGCACCGCCTCCTATTCCCACATTCATCGATACCGCGCTCGCTATCGATGAACTTCCTCCTTCGCGCCAAGGCGCTACGGCGGACAAGCCCCTCCTACGACTCATTCGAGCCGTCGCAGGATGATTTCTAAAATCCGCCTCCTGAGAGACGGAGCTATAGAGGTGTATCTTACATGCGACTTCTTAGCGCTGTTTGGTGTCTGTAGAGGCTAACAGGCGCGACGACCAGTGCAGAAAATCCGCGGAAAATGACCAGCCATACTCAAAAAGCCTTCTCAGGCACCAATGCCGCACGGCTGTTTACTAGTCGGGCACTCTCGAAAATCACCGACCGACAACCGAAGCTACTCCTAACTTCCTAAATTGCTGATATAACTCGAAAATTATTCGATCTTCTTAGTAATCACCACACGATAGGGTTTTCTGGAATAAGGGGACGCTACCTTTTTACCCTCCCGCTAGATGAGGGCGATAAATGGTAGCGTCCCCTTTTTCCCCTTTTTCCGAACCAAACCAATAAAAACAGATGGTTATACGCATACTCTGGAAGCATCACCTCCCACCCTTTTGAATACCATACCACCTGATTAGCGTAAGGATCTCATCCCCGATATAATCAGTGATCTATGGAACGTATCGTTTCAAAAGAGAGCGCTCGCTGTGCCAGACGGTGGCTAAAAGGGCTTCAGGCGACGCTGCGTGGAGTTTTTTTGGCTGCAGCGATGCTTCAACCGCTCAACGCTTTTGCTCAGGATTTAACTCTTCTTGGGGGCGCACTCTCTAACGATCTACAAGATCAGAACGCTATTCAGGCTCCGGCCCCTAACATTACTGACCCTTCAAGGCGACAGCAGCAAGCTGAAGGCTTCATCGTATTTCATCACGTTAATACGGCTGAAGAAGGGCTCGGCCCACGCTTTATCAATCGTTCATGCGGCGGGTGTCACATCAACAACGGAAAAGGTCAGCCCTCATTTAGTCGCTCCAGCAACCCCGGAAGCATGGCTGTAGTTAAAGTAAAAGGAGCAGGGCTTAATCCAGATGGCTCCACGCCAGAGGTTCCTGGACTGGGTTCGCAGATAACTGAACACAACCTTACTAATGACCGCAGTCGACGCGTCACTATTAACTGGAAGAGCGTAACGGGACGCTATCCTGATGGGTCGATGTATCAACTACGGCGACCGATGCTCACCTACTCAAAGAGTATCGCTGCGCGTAGACGGTTCGACTCATCGCTTCGCATAGCTCCTCCCATGATAGGACTAGGGCTTCTTGAAGCAGTGCCAGCTTCTTCGATTGTAGCGATGAGCGATGCAACAGATCGCAACAAAGACGGAATCTCGGGGCGCGTAAACTTTGTGAAGCTCCATGAAAAGAACGAATACGCCGTTGGTCGCTTCGGCTTTAAAGCAACGGCTGCAACTGTAAGAGAGCAATCAGCTCTGGCGCTCTACCACGACATGGGGATCGAGAACCCAATAGTTAACGACAATGCTGTTGAACTATCAGAGAACCAACTAGCGATTCTAACCCTGTACCAAGAGTTAGGCGGTGTTCCAAAAGCAAGGAATCAAGACCAACCCGATGTGATTGCAGGGAAAGCACTATTTACCCGTATAGGGTGCGATGCGTGCCACCGTGTAACATTAACCACTGGAGCGCATGCGAATCCGGAGCTAGAGAATCAAGTCATCCATCCCTTCACCGATCTATTACTGCACGATATGGGAGCAGGGTTAGCTGATAAATGGAACGAGTTCTCTGCGCGTGGCTCAGAGTGGAGAACAACTCCACTGTGGGGATTAGGATTTGCCGAACGGCTCTCTGAACGGCCCATACGATACCTCCACGATGGACGGGCTAGGACGGTAGAAGAAGCTATTCTCTGGCACGGAGGAGAAGCAGCCGGCAGCGCATCTCGATTTAAGGCGCTCTCAAAAACAGAGCGCGATCAACTGATCTCTTTCTTACGATCGCTGTAGGGCAGGATATCTCACCTAACCTGTAGGCGACGATGTTAACGCGCGACGATCTCCCCTGCTCTTGCTGCTGCTGCTGAACCAGAGAGCGACTATCGGCGTGAGTTCTGCGAGAGCGCGTGGGCAGCGTGCATCCACCTTCACCTCGCCCCAGCCTTGTGCCCAGGCAAAAAAGCACCTCTGCCCATCCTGAAGTTCATCGACACTGCAGAGGCTATCAATGAACTTCCCCCTTCACCTAATTAGGTGCTCCACGAACGTCCTAGCGGGCCGGAAGGCCCGCGCTCCAGATCGTACAGCTCACGAAGCGCGTCGCCAGAGCTATCAATAAACGTGTGGCCCAGAACAGCCGGGCCACACGCCGGACTAGAAGTTTTTCCAGATGTGCTGATTGGCAACTTCGTGATGGAAGATAACTTCGCTGGTCTTTACGAGAGTTCCGAGATCACGAGGACATCGATCAGCCGATGCCAACTTACGCTCTACGAACTTCTCTTTCGGCGTCTCGCCCAACATCTCAGTTACGAAGTCGCTCGACTTGCAGAGCCTAACAGCATCGTAGATGTTCCCCGGCAAGAAGCGAGTGCGTGAGCGCCTGTTCTCTGTCACCTGTTGCTCATTCTTCGGGCCTTTGAGACCGGTATGCAAGATAGAGAGGAACGCCAAGTACGGATTTGCATCCGGCGCAACAGTGCGAACCTCTATGCGCGCTGATTTTGCATTTCCAAGTGGGATTCGAATCATCGAAGTACGATCTACTGGAGAGGAGCGAATCTGATTTGGAGCCTCAAAGTTTGGATCTAAACGGCGATACGCATTTACGCTCGGATTTAGGATCAAGCAGATATCGTTTGCATTGTTAAGCAAGCGATCAACAAAATCCCATGCAGCATCCGAAAGGTAGTCCTCTCCCTTTTCATCGTAGAAAAGATTCTTTCCATTCTTTGAGAGAGATAAATTGGTGTGCATTCCGCTACCATTTATCCCCGCAATTGGCTTTGGAAGGAACGATGCTGTACATCCAGCGTTTGCAGCGATCTGCCGTGCAGTTAACTTGTAAAGCTGTACCTGATCGGCTGCAAGCAGTGCGTCACAGTACGTGTAGTTAAGCTCAAACTGGGAAGGAGCAACCTCAGGGTGATCCTTCTCATTCTCAAAAGCCATCGCCCGCTGAGCTTCTGCCAACGAATCGATAAAGGCCTTGAGTGGATCGCACGGAAGTGAGTGGTAGTAACCGCTACCAGAAACTAGTTTGAAGCCATCACGCTCATTGAAGGACTGCTCTGCATCTCGCCCATCAAAGAGAAACCCTTCACACTCAACGGCGATGTTGGCAACAACACCCTGAGATGTGTAGAGATCATCACAGAAAGCCTTAAGGCGTCCGCGCATGTCAGACATATACCCCTGGCCGTTCTGGTCTTTGATAAGACCGAACACCATCACCTTCCCTGGACCAAACACATCGGCTGGTAACCAACGAAACGAGCCCCAATCAACGTCTAACCGCAGGTCAGACTCTTTTACTACCGAAAATCCACGAATCGATGAGCCATCAAATGTGAGGTTGTCATGCGACTTGATCAGGAACTTCTTGTCGTAATCCAACATGTGGAAACGACCTTCAATGTCGGTGAAGCAAACCGTAACCGCTTTGATACGCTTCTCTTCTTGGAGATATTTCAGGTAATACTCTCTAAGCTCTTCAGCTGACGTGCGCCGAGCGACACGCTCCTTGGCCTCAAGATTAAGCTCCTCAAGCTCGTCATAAGGAATTACTAGGAAATTTCTCAAAGCAGTATCCATGCAGATTACACCTTAAAAATGAACAAAACTAACCTAAATTAGCATAGGCTTATGCTAATGGGACAGAAATTTATACATCTGGAACGATATTTTAGCGGAAAAACTATTTGAGCGCCTGCTCTATAGCATCCTTGAGCTCAGAGCTGTCTGGCCCGACTGAAGACTTAAACCGACCGATAACACGCCCGTTCTTATCAACAAGAAACTTTTCAAAGTTCCACCCGACCTCATCGCCCCCAGTGGCTGAGGTAAGATACCGGTACACAGGGTGTTTTTCGCCCCCCGCAACCGCAACCTTAGAAAATAGCGGAAATGAGACACCGAACTTTGACGAGCAGAAGCTCTTAATCTCTTCGTTAGTCCCAGGCTCCTGACCACCGAAATCGTTACTCGGAAAGCCCAAGACAACAAATCCGCGCGACCCGTACTGCTGAAACAGCTCTTGGAGACCTGCGTACTGGCGGGTAAATCCACATTGGGATGCAACGTTCACTACCAGCGCAACCTTCCCGTTAAAAGTTGAAAGCTTAACCTCTGCTCCGTCGATACCATTTGCGCTAAGCGCGTAGAGTGAATCTTCTGCCATACAAGTCCTCACGTAAACAGGTGTTAAATAAGCCGCTAGTGCAACCACAACCCAAGCAACTTTAGCAGCAATTAAACCACGAAAATATCGTCTCATCTATCTTCCTCCTCAGGTTACTTAAGCGTAAGTGATTCCATGGTTGAGCCAGTTGCAAGATCAACAAACTCAATCTTGGCTAACTCCTCTGCCGAAGCAGCCTCAACACTCTTACGCACGTTAGCGAAGAACTTCTCTTTGGCAAATGGCGGCATCATCTGCATCGGGAAATCCTTGAAGGTAAGCTTGAGCACTCCTTTCGGAGAAACCTCATGCGTTACAAATTTCGGTCCTGCGACTGGATTGGCTCGAACAGCTGCGACAACCCCTTCAACACCCTTCTGGATTGGAGCTACCTCCTCGAAAGATTTATTGGAAGCCGATACTGCTGCTACTGGACTCTTATTACCACCACCAGCCTCAGCTTCATTTAACATCTTTATAAAGCCAGCAAAGCGTGCCCGCGCCTCCTCAGATGGGGCCAATTGTAGGGCTTTTTCGCCGAATTGGCGGGCTTTCTTTACATCGCCCTTCTGGTGATAGGTGATGGCCACATACGCCAGCGCTGGAAAGTTTTTAGGCTCTTTAGCAAGCACGCGGTTGAGCTCATTAATCGCATCATCAAAGCGCGACATAAATGTCAGCGTACTCGCGTAACGAGACCTAGCGCCAAGATCATCTGGCTCGAGCTTAAGATAGCGCTCATAAAACTCAAGAGCCTTGGTGAATGCCTGTTGCTCAAAGGAGACATCTGCCATCAAAACCAAGGCTTCTGGATCATTTGGAACGAGGTGCAAAATCCGACCAAGCACGTCGATAGCTTCGAAAGCGACGGTTTGAGACGCCGGTCGCTCTTTACGGATCTTGTCACCTAAAACTCCAGCAAAGATCCTCAGTTTAGTGAGATCCTCTGGGTTCGCCTCTAGCTCCTTGCGCAGAGCAACTATCTGAGGGTCACTATCGTCATGCTCATGAGCACTGGCTACGCTTGGCTTGCCAGCCACCCGCATAGAAGGCGGCTGAAGGAACTGCTGCAGCGCTACCCCAACACCAAACAGCACAACCGCTGCGCCCGCCACATAGAGGTACGTAGCTTGGGGAACACCGACTCGGCTCTTTCCACACGATGGGCAGTACCGCATAGCATCAGCAACCTGCGACCCACACCCGCGACACGCCGTTAAAACTACTTCCATGCCCTATGCCCCCTCATCTTAGGAACCACTACAAACTCTTTACTAATACCCCGCTTTACCCCCGAAAGCCAACATCTCTGCGTTGATGCAAGAAAAACGACGTGATACCGTTTTACCGTACGTGCAATTAAGGAAATTAGATCTCCGTGACCTCACCCCCCTGCTCAATACGCACCCCTCGCAACCGCGACCCCAAGAGCCTCTCGCTGGTTATTCCGTGCTACAATGAAGAAGCCGTTCTCCCGGAGCTACAGCGTAGACTGTGTGAACTAGTTTCGCGTTACACTATTCCGGTTGAGATAGTCCTCATAGACGACGGGAGCAAGGACAACACCTGGCCAATGATCTGCCAGTTCGCGGTTGAGAAGACCTTCGTTAAATCAATACGCCTCGCGCGCAACTTTGGGCACCAAACCGCTGTAACGTGCGGACTCGACCAAGCACGCGGCGAAGTTGTTGTTATTCTGGATGCTGATTTACAGGACCCACCTGAGCTTATTCCAGAGATGCTTGATAAATGGCGAGATGGCTACGATGTAGTGTATGGACAACGTCGCTCACGTGCTGGCGAGTCTGCCAGCAAACTCCTCTTCGCCTACCTCTTCTATCGTTTATTTGAGCGAGTGGTTGGCTTCTCTGTTCCACGAGACACAGGAGACTTCCGACTCATGGACCGAAGAGCAGTAAACGCTCTTCAATCACTACGAGAGCGCCACCGTTTTATTCGTGGAATGGTTTCCTGGATTGGTCACCATCAAACAGCCGTCATGTATGACCGCCCGGAGCGCTTTGCGGGTACGACAAAATACCCATTTCGCAAGTCGCTCTTCCTTGCAATCGATGCGATCACATCATTTACCTATGCGCCGCTGCGAATCGCGTCCTACTTAGGCGTAGCAACTTCCGTCCTAGCGTTTCTGTACATCGGCGTGGTCCTTGTACTGAAAGTGCTTGGCATCAATTTCCCCGGATACACTTCGATCATGGCGTCGATTCTCTTTCTCGGAGGAGCACAACTGACAGTTCTTGGAATTCTGGGAGAGTACGTCGGGCGCATCTTCGAGCAAGGTCAACAACGGCCTCTCTATTTAGTTGATCAGATACGAGGAGAGCCCCTTAAGGAAGACGATGCCTCATAGCACTGCCCGGCATAGCGGCTTAAAACAGACCTCATGGAAAACAAAAAAATTTCAATCGTAGGCGGTGGATTTTCTGGTCTCGCCGCAGCTTTTGACCTGAGTGCTGCAGGGTGGGACGTTACGATCTTTGAGAGCGACCCCGATATCGGCGGACTCGCAGGCACATTTGAGATATCACCAGGTGTGCGCGTTGAAAAGTTTTACCACCACTGGTTTACCTCAGACCGCGATGCGCTTGGACTGATTGATGAGCTAGGGCTCTCACACCTTAAACGGTACGTTCAATCAAATACGGGGCTTTACTATGTTAACTCAATATTCAGACTAGCAAGCCCTTTTGATCTCTTACGATTCTCACCCATCCCCCTCATCGACCGCATCCGAACTGGAATTATGGCGCTTAGGGCTCGCAGAATTAACGATTACGTACCGCTCGAAGAGATATCCGCAGAGGAGTGGTTAATCAAACTCGGCGGGAAGAAGGCGTACAAAACGATCTGGGCGCCCCTCATGGCGGGGAAGTTCGGCGTTGAAGCACCACACGTTTCGGCGGTCTGGATTTGGAACAAACTAAAGTTGCGCGGCTCTAGTCGAAATGAAAAGGGCTCAGAGAGCTTGGTGTATTTTGGTGGCAGCTTCGGCACGTTTACTGACGCCCTGCGAGCCGCCCTGGGGAAGCGAGGAGTAAAGATATTTACAGGAACTCCTGTGAAGGGCTTTGAGATCTCTCAGGGTCGCATCACTGGGGTGAAACTTGTCGAAACTACCCACCCCACCGATTACGTCCTTTCAACGACCCCTCTGCCGACATTCCTCGATATGACTCCTGAGCTTCCAGCAAGCTACAGCGAACCAGCTCGACAGATCAGGTTCCTAGGAAATAGCTGCCTTGTGCTACGCCTAAAGAGATCGCTCTCTAGCACCTATTGGCTCAACGTAGCTGACCCTGCCTTTCCCTTCGTTGGGATTATTGAGCACACAAACCTCGACCCCAAAGAGAACTACGATGGTGCCCACATAGTCTACCTCTCTAAATACCTACCAACGTCTGAACCACTCTTTAATCTCTCCAACGAAGCGATGTACGAATACTGCGAACCGTTCATCCAACGCATCTTTCCAGAATTTGACCGCTCGTGGGTGCTCTCACACCACACATGGAAGGCCCGCTACAGCCAACCTGTTATCACCAAAAACTATTCTAAGCTGATCCCTTCTTTCCAAACACCAATAAAAGGACTCTGGTTGTGCACGATGGCTCAGGTATATCCTGAGGACCGCGGCACGAATTACGCCGTTCGTTACGGACGAAGAGTCGCGCGAGAGATCATTTCAAATTCATAGAACCTTGGAGTACACCAGTATGACTGACTCTACCAACTGCTGCGCGGCTAAAGAGACAAACACTGAACGCAACGGGAGTCGCTGGTATGACTACTTCTCTTCACAGCAGTGGGTAATCTTTGGGGCCCTGGTTCTCCTTGGCGTTATCTTTCGGTGGACGCTCCTCGATATGCGCCCCTACCACCACGACGAGTCACTCCACGGCATGTATGGTCGCTACTTCTACGACTTCCCAGACCAGAGCTTCTATCGCTACGACCCGATGCTACACGGCCCGATGCTGTATAACAGCATGCGCTTTATCTTCGCCATGTTCGGCGACTCGCTGTGGGCTGCGCGCACGCCGGTGTGCATTATGGGAACGCTTTTTATCTTCGCCCCTTTTGTTTTTCGTAGCTTCTTCTCCAAAGTATCCGTACTCACGCTAACCGGAGCGGTGGCTATATCTCCGACTATGGTCTACTGGTCGCGATTTCTGCGCGAAGATTTCTGGGTAGTATCATCCATGCTGATGGTGGTGTATGGCCTCACCCTGGCTCGTGCCAACTTAAAAGTGTTTCTTGTTCTGCTTGGGCTAACGCTGCAGTGGGTTACAAAAGAGAACATCTTTGTAACGCTTGCTATTGTGTGCGGCTACCTCGCATTTGAATTTTTCATGGAGCGCTTTGTTTTAAAGGATGGGGCAAAGACCTTAATCGGACGCACATTCACCTACGTAGTAAAACACCCCTGGGCAACAACATGGGCACTCATCGTGTCATGCCTTGTTTTTAGCTGGTTTTACGGTGCTGGATTCCGGTACCTCGACGGCATCGGCGATGGCCTCGGAAAGAAGGGTTACGACTACTGGAAAGAGCACCACGGCATGGAGCGTATCCAGGGGCCCTTCAATTTTCACCTCTACGTGCTTAGCTGGTACGAGCTTCCATTTGTCGTAGCTTTTCTCGCCCACGTCGCTATCTTCTACCGCCGCGCATCGATCTGGATTCAACTTGCCGCTACTGCCGTCGTAGCTGCTGCTATGACCTGTTTCTGGCTTGTTCCAGATGCAGAATCACTTAAGACGACAGAGCCTTTCTCGCTCTTCAAGTTAAAGGATTACTTTGATCTCTTTGGCGCCTTTTTCCTTCTCTTTCACTCACCACTTGTAGTGATTCAACACCTTATGAATCGCGAGCGCACTCTAGCCCTTACCGGCTATCTTTTCACTGCTACATTGTTCGTCTACAGCTATCTCGGTGAGAAAGTTCCCTGGCTTACGTTGTATCCGTACATCTTTGGGCTTCCTTACCTTGCACTCTTCTTTGAGAGCTTCTTTAAGAACAGTCCGATTAATTTTCGCTCCTACCCGACAAATCGCGCTATCCTATGGGTCGGTATAGGCACGCTTACACTCGGGGCACTGTTTGTTCTAGAAGCTTCGGATATGCACAATCTTCGATTGACCGTCCTATCGGAAGATCGTCTGTTTCTGGGAGTAGGCGCTCTGCTCATTCTTGCGGCGTGCTCCTCCCAATGGGGAGACACGCTAGGGAGAATTCATCTTGGATTGTGGACCACTATAGTTGCTGTACTTTACTTCACAGTACTCATTCTAGTGGAAGGTAACTTTCCGGAGGTATCGTTCTGGGGGCTCCGCGGTGAAGCGTTTACGACCTCGCCAACTCTGCTTGCATCACTACTCGCAGCAGGCCTTATCATACTCGTCGCTTACCTAGCTGAGAAGCAGCGTGAAAAACTATCAGGGCTCTTCTCAGTGGCACCCTGCGGTGGCTGCCTAGCACTGCTCACTCTTGTTGCCTTCTGCGCGATTTTCTATGTTCAGTACAGCACTGGCGAGGGAGAACTTCTATCGCCTTCACGCGCAAGCGCCGGAGCAATACAGGTTGCGGTGCTGATATTCATCGTCGGCTTCATGTCGCGAACGAGCACGGATCTGGGTAGAGTCAACGTTGTCAGCGTGCTCGCGCTCCTTGCAGTTGGATATAACGTCCGCGGAACTCTCCAGGCGAACTTCCTCTATGCAGGTAAAGAGACAGAGTACTTAAGCCAGGTGCACACTACCTACGAAATTCATGAGCTAGCACAGAAGATAGTGCGCGAAGTGCAGTTCCAGCCGGACGCTTATAAGCCGAGCGTATATGCAACCGGCGACGCCACGTGGCCGCTTACCTGGTACTTTCGCAACCTTAAAGAGAGCTACAAGTTTAACCTCTCTGAGCCCAGCGAAAAGCAGGATTTCACGTACCTGATTGAAGACCACAACGACACCGTAAAGGGTGACCTACCAGAAGGCTTTTACTCCCGTAAAGTAAACCTCAGAGGATGGTGGGTGCCAGACTTTAGAGAGATGACCCTAAAGCGATTCCTACGCTACGCTGTAAATCACTACCCGTGGGGCCCTACCGGTTTCACCTCAGTGATAGTTTCCGTGGCAAAAGACACTTCGCGGTTTAAGAAGGCGTATTCGGAGGAGTAGTGGCGGGGGTAAAACTCGGCAGTCTAGTCCACGCTCGCGTTATGACCCTAAAACGAAGCGTTGAACCCCGCTCTCAAGTGCTGAGCGTTTCTTGATAGAGGTGCAGCACTGTACTCCGTAACATCAAACGGAGCTGAAGCTCCAACGAAAATATACCCCATGAGGCATCAGTGCTAGGTTTTACGGAAGTTCTAGCGGATTGCTGTGATAGCTATCGCGGTCTGTACCGTTACGCAGTTTTCGAAGGCTCCGAGAATCTGCCGAACGCATGGATCGTTGCATTTAGATCGTGGGCAACCTGACTGTGAAGTGTTGTTGATATCAGCCCCTTCTGAGCGAAGTGTTCAGTAATCATTGAGAGAGCGACGGCTGCACCTAACTCTCGCGTGACAGCTCTTCGACCACTAGCTAAAGGCTCTTCCTTGGTTGCGTCGACAACGAATCTCCGTGCTTGACAGAGCTGTTCGTGGCGACCTCCTGATGCAACCGCGACCGAAAAGTAATCGGCCTCGCCAGCGCGCCAAAAATTCGCCCAACCGCTGGTAGCGATCGCAACGGTGTGCTCATCGCCGTATTTTTGTAGCAACCCTCTGGCTCCCGTAATTACCGTGCACGGCTCAGCAATCAGGTCATCAGCGAGAAACTCACGAGGAACTCCGACCGCCACTTTATATTCAGGATCGTACCAGCCATATGAGACTCGCAGGGGGCTTGTCGCGTCGGAGCCTGAAAGTAGGTCCGCTACTTTGCCAAGAGTGAAGCTTTCGCCGACTATAAATTCGGGCAACGAAGCGCCCGAGTCGCGCAGTATTCGCCATGCGTGAGCTGTTGCACGTCTAATCCGCGCAGCTTCCTGATGTAATCTATCTGAGGTCGTCGCTGGTGAATTTAGCGCCAGCTCGCACGCGCTCCTGAAAGCTGCATCTTTGTTATGACCCGCTAGCCAGGAAGCCACACTACTTAGGCACGCTAGCGAGGCAAGCTCTCTAGCGCACTCTGAAGCCGTCGCAGTTGGGATGGGGATACGAACAATCGCAGTAGGTGTGTTTGATTGAGAAACACACGCTTCATAATTACTGCCGATCTTCGCAGCTGTAACTGTGAGCGTCTTTGCCCGCGAGCCGGGTGATATCGCCAGAAACGAATCAAGCGCATTGGCCGTTGGATGAGCGGCCGCCGTTGGCGAGTAATTGGCATAGGTCCCTTTGAGATACTTTGAGCAGCCGTTGTTCGCTGCCAGGGCGTCACCTGGTTTCCCCGGACACGCTGGATCGATAATCACCAAGCCTTCAAGTCCTCTGTTTCGGGCCTCTAACAATGCGGGGTGCAGAACGTGCGCGAGCCTGAATCGACACTCTCTCAAAGTCTCCGCGTCATGGTGCATCATGCCATGTAGGCGTTCTTAGAGCGCTTTAAGAAGAAGATCGTCAGGGGCATCGAGATGTGCAGGGCCTCTTGGTTTAGTTGTGAGCATACCCCCATGATAAAGGAATCGCGCTGTAGGGCTCGAGCGAGTGTTAAAATGAGCAGCGTCTCTCCGAGTTTCTGGCAGTCTGGAAAGCGCTGTATGAAGAACCATCTGCCGCCCCCCTTGACGCTCACGCACTACGGAGGGACGAGCCTCTCGTACGACTCGCTCCAGCCGTCCCCTGTATAGCCCCCTGGTATCTTTTCAATAAGCTACTTTTCGCACCATTTCCACCAGGGGAATACACCCGTTACCCTGCAACGATCAGCTAAATCGAAACCCCGCTGTGACTCGACTTAGCGAAACAGCGTGAAAGTTCTAGCTTTGGCCCCCAACATCTCTTAATGTCTCCAAGCCACTTATTTATCGATCGCAATATGGCCCAGCATCAACGACCACAGCCTGTGCAGCACAATCGACATTCGGAAAAGTTCCATCCCACAAACAACCGTTTTCGTGAAGCAGGGGGTTGTGACACAAACCAGTCTTCGAAGACAGCAAACAGACTCGAAGACCTTACGGTACCTCATCTCTCGGCGAATCAGCCTTTCATGGAGAATTCTGGCAAGCTTATTCGACTCATCGTGCTAGGGGATGCAAAGGCAACTTATGCAAACCCTAAAGATGAGATACCTCTTTCAGCAAAAAATTGTCCGCCGCGGGCGATTTGCAGGGCTGTAGGAAGCTCTGTTCTTGAAGTAATAGCTACCTCTCAAGTTCTTAACATCCAGCGCCTCCGTTCCCAAACCGATACCGCTCAAACACTACAGCAGCTCGTTGCACCCTTAATTTCAACCTCTCAGCTCACGACGTGCCTTAAGGAAAGACACCACCAAAACTCCGTGATGAACAGTGCCCCTCTTGTTTGGAACGATTCAAGAGAGCTCGGTGACAAAATCAAAGCAACGCTAGGCGCGATCTATCTTACCCAAGGAATCACCGCCGCAACCTTATTTGTCTGCAGGCTGTTAGAAACACCCCTTCGTCAAGTCAAAGATAGACTACATACGGCACAGAGAGATGGCTCACGAGCAACCCCGACCAATCCTCAACCTTCCCTCCAACTCCCGCATGGACTTTTCGAGCGCATTTCTCTTTCTGCTAATGATTTGTTCTCTATTGTGAGCGCTACTGCAAACAACCACCGGCTCGTCCTCTCATCACACTTTACGAACCGAGTAGGACATCCTCACGAGAAGCTGCTGGGTGAATTAGTATTTAAGTTATGCTTCATGACTCGGTCAGTACAGCTACTAACTTCAGCAGCGCCCAACGATGAGGCATTAAAGCATGACTTTGCCCGAAAGGTTACTGATGCTGCAGACAGTCGGTTCAACGAAGGCTTTCTCTCTTTTTGTCCTCATGTTCACGTATCTTCGGCGGATATTGAGGCCCTTAAAAGCAACCAGGGTGCTCTAGATAAGCGCATACTCAGCGCACTTTTTGCGGAACTCTACAGAACCGGAAACCTAGACACCGGCATACAGATGCTGAGCTATAACGGAGCACTTGATCCTGTCTCGATAAAACTACAAGAGCTCAAACCTCGTCACAAAGTGGAAGCATGGACTCCGTTTAAGGATCTACTCGAAAGCCCTGCCATAGCACCCCACCTTCCAAGATTATGCCCCCCTTCAGATGAGGACAAGCGGTCATCTCGAGCGGCAAAGTATGCCGCGCGCCGAAGCGCCGGTGACTCGATAACTAGGGAGCAGGCGGGTGAAATAAAATCGGCCCAGGATCGGCAGCAATTTGAAGACGCAGAGCTTAAACGTGCCGAGTTATTTGACCGGCGCGGCGTATTAAAAATGCCGATCACACCGAAAACAGCACGACACTTAGGGAAAGAGAAAGCTGCTCGCTTAGCGGCAACCAAAGCTGCAAGGACAACCCTCGACCTTGATTACAAGCCGAGTGAGGATTACGAACTGCTGTAATTCCTTCGCCCTTATTTCTTCAAAAAGCGTGCAGCAAAGGCCCGAGCTACCCCACAGATACCCTTAAACCAGGCCCGATTAACTTCTGGCACTGAACCCCATTGCCCCTGACCCGCTGTCCACCAAAGCCATAACTGCGGCTGGGGCAACTTACTTAGTCATAGGCCCCTTCCAGCGTTCTCTTGTCTTAGAGTATTTGTCACAACAGAATTGCCATGATATGATAATATGATCATTTATCATATTACGCTATGTCATCAACTAAGGGGTCATCAACAAAGGGCGATACAAATCAATTGGTTAACGCTCTACTTGAACTTAAGAAAGAGCGCGATTTCTTGCTCGCGGAGCCATACATTCACCGAACTCGTGAATCGCTCCTTGATGCGGCCCTAAGTTCGCCCTTGGCAAAAGTAATCCTTGGACCTCGAAGGGCAGGAAAGTCTCGCTTTGCCCTGAAGCTCATGCAGTCACTACTCGCAAAACAGGGGCAGTCAGAATTCATTTATATAAATTTCGATGACTCTCTTTTACTGAATATTAAAAATGAGCAGCTGCTGATTGATGCCTGGACAGAGGTTTACGGTAAGGACTGCAAGCTAATTCTCCTTGATGAAATCCAAAACTTCAACGGCTGGGAACTTTTAATCAACAAGATTGCGCGACGGGGCTATCAGGTAATCATCACTGGCTCTAACGCACATCTATTATCACAAGAGCTCGCTTCGCACGTAACAGGCAGAACCTTTGAAATCGAACTACTCCCTTTTTCTGCTGAAGAGCTTGCAGAAAGAGCCTCGATTGAAAATCTGCTGACCTATGGAGGATTTCCTGATGTAGCTCTCCGAGAGAAAGATCCCCATTTCATAAACACGTATTTGAAGCAGCTCATCGATTCTATAATTTATAAGGACATCGTATCGCGCCACAAAATTAGAGCTCCAGCAGAGTTGGCAACTGTTTTTTATGTGCTGGTTGACAACGCCACCGGCAAGACGAGTTTCAAAACCATTGCCGAGCTCTGTGGAGTGAAAAGCGATATAACCGCAAAAAAGTACATTAGTTATTTTGAACAGGCATATCTCATTCAGTTACTCACCCCATATTCAAGAAAGCCACGGGAACGAATATCGTATCAGAAAAAAGTGTACTTAATTGACAATGGATTGCTGAATTTTTTACAGAGAAACATCTCGCAAAATTACGGCAAAAGCTTAGAGCACTTTGTTTTTACCGAGCTAAGAAAAAGTGGGGCGCAGGCCCAAAAAGATCTCTTTTACTACACGACAAAAAGCGGCTTCGAAATTGATTTTCTCCTTTTTTCAAAACGAGAAAAGCCAATCTTGATTCAAGTAAGCTGGGATATCTCTGGACATGAAGTAGAAGAACGAGAAACTCGCGCACTGGCTGAAGCAGCAAAAGAGCTTGGAAGTGATGAACTGTATATTGTTACACGTGAACAAACAAAGACTCTCGTAAAAGGGGAGACCACTATCAAGGTCGTAGATCTTCTCCAATTTATCAGAAACATTTTGCCTCAGTTAGCGGGAGGCAATATCAGAACTCCTACTAAAACCTGACCCTGCGTGGCGTTTGGACATGCCCGTATCCATTTTCTATCCCCAACCGGCTTCCGCCAGGACTGCGGCAGGAGCTTTATAGGTCTTCTGTGGTTGCCGAGGGCTGACTCATCACCCTACCCCACCCTATCGCGCTTCATATAGCGCATACTCTCCTTCCTCAGCGACCTTTGCGAAGCAATCAAAATCGCTCGGCCCTAGTTCCGGATACCGCGCGCGTTCATTTGAGCCCAGTACTACGTAGCGAATCGATTCGGAACGAGCCAACTCAAGCCGGTCCGGACAATCATGAGAGCCATAAACGCGAGAGGTAACGCCTTCCCTCCTGTCAACTTCTCCGGCCACTTTAGAGAGTAGGTGCAAATGATTTGACCAACCAAGATAACTGGGCTGAGCAGCCAGGGTGGAAATAAAGGTTGTATAGCTGTATGGGTTGCCCTGAGACTCTAACACTCGCCCTCGTGGCAAGCTGCGCAAAAACCGAATCAGCGCAGCAGCTCCAGGCTTCTCACGATCAACTAACCCCAGCCCCTCTGCACCGTACTCAGGCGCCTCGGGCATTCTACGCTGTCTAACAACATTTCCATAGAAACCGAAACGAGCTTCACCGAATGGATATATCGTTCCTACAACATAGGCAACAACGGAGAGCGATAGAATCGCCCGCTGCACCAGTCGACTTATGGGCGCGCACGTTGCGCTGCATCTCCAAGCGCGCAGGGCTAAAGCGCTACACCCAAGACCAAGTAGCCCCCACGCCGTCGTGTAGCTTTTAAAGATAGTATTCATGCGCTCATCTGCGCCACCGTATGCATCGTCGAGGAATACGATCTCTGGAGCTAGAATTAAACCTAACCCAGATAGCAACAAAGCATAGGCGCACGCGCACGCCCAGTCAGTGCGATCGCTACTATTGAAACGACTTAGCCCTTGCATCATCGTAGCAGTCAGAAGCAGTAGGATCAGCGCCCCCGCCTTATCGAACAACAGAGCGAGCACACATGCCCCAGCGAGAACAAACGTTCCCGTGCTACGTGGTGCAAGGAACAGCAGCGCCAACCCAAGCACCACAACATGCGCTCCCCAATGGCAGAGTGTCTCAAGAGTAGTTGTTACTGCTATCGGATCCTTAACCCAGGAAATCTTTCCTGCCTCAGGGATGATATGGAATGAGTTGAGCTTAAGCGCAAGAAATAGTGTTACCCACACAAGCATCTGAGCTATGACGTGCCCATTCCCAAGCGCACTGCGCAAGGTACTACCAAAGAGACTGAGCGATTCTGTGGTGCGCCCTAGAGCGCCTTCGTTAAAAACACTCCGCATCCACGACACAACCTCTTTGTGAAACCGCACGAAGACAACCGCAGTTGCAAGCCCTAGCCACATCGGGAGCTCCCATGCATTGGCACCAAAGAGAAACATGGCCCCTGCAACAACAATACAGATTGACTGCACTACTACCTGGAGCGGAGTTGCCTGCTGGACGAGAGAGCGATACAGCACTAGAAATAAAAACGGTATAGCCACAAGATTAAGATAGTGGGGATGGGCGTCCCCAAGAATAAATGACCACGCTGGAAATTCAGTAATCGCTCCCCGCGTCACTCGCGAGGCTCCCCACCAACCGAAGTCAGGCCCCCAACCTCCGCCCTCTGTCCGAGTTAGACGAGCGATCCCCATGATGTTTGAGCCAAACGGCATTAAAAGAGCCGATAGTAACGACAGACCGATACTAGCGCTAAAAACCACCCTCAAAATCTGAAAACACACCGCACCATACAAGGCGACTGCAAGCGCTACAGCTGCATGATAAATATTCCATATCTCCATCCCAGTGAGCGCATGCAGCATCGCTGCAAAACGATACCAGAACACGTAGTAATTAAGTGGCGTTCCCTCCATCCATGACTCCTGAGCGACAAAGGGAGAGTGGATAGCAGAAACAATCAGAGAATAGTCACGAAGACGCTCTCCGAGCGGTATAAAATCTGGCCACAATTGACTACAAGCGTAAAAGGCTCCACTAAAGATAACCAACAACACAAGAAGCGCATAAAATTCCTCTATTTTTCGCCTCTCACGGGATCGCCCGAACACTGTTAAAGCACCAACGAGACAGACTCCTATCGACGCTACATACACAACACGCTGCATCTCTATAGATGAGCACTCAACGCCCAACACGCGCAGCGCTAAAGCGAGCACTAATGCCACAACGGGTGTCGCTAATGCCAGGCCCAGCACTCCCTCAAAGAGGGGAACCGAGATAAGAGACACCATGACGGCAAGTGCTGTAAAAAGAATCACTATCAACATACTCAGTGCTCCTCTCTTAAGAATAGTCCCTTGTACTGCGACCGACTGGTTACGTAAATGCGAGAACCTGCGAAGGTTGCCACGCGAGTGAAGAGGCCTGGGATCTTTGCAAACGGGTCTTCTAACGAAAGTGAGTAAGTCTCTCGCTCCTCCTTGCCTACAACCACAAAATCGATCGCATATCTATTTACCAGAAACTGAATTAAGGTAGCGTCGTTACTCGTGTAGAGACTCACAACATCTTCCTTTCTTTGCTCAACCTCTTGAGGCGCGACTCCGCGTTGCTGAACGTGGTACTCCCATCCAAGCACCGTCGGCAGACCGGTGTGCATAGCAATCCGCGTAAAGTTACCGTACGAAGCTCCCTGCGCTTCGAGTATCACGGGAGTCCCAGAGATCCGTTCATTGAACCATTGTATAATCTGGTAGTCCTCGGGTGCCGAATATCGAAGATAGGCGTCACCATCAAGTGTGTATACCCGACGCGGGATGCGCTTCATGGTGACCACGGAATATACATTTGCGGCAAAGCCGACAAGGTTAAGCACTACAACAACCCCTAACACACCTTGCAGCGAGACTCTTAGCGCCGGAGAGCCTGCCGCAAGGTGCAAGGCCTGCGTAGCAAGCACTGCCGCAGTGATACTACCCACCATCCATACAGCCATGTACCCCTTAAAGAGCGTGTTTGCTCGGTCAAAAAGGTAGAAGTGCTCAAGGGCGAGGATCAACATCGTTGAAAACGCTAGCAGAAGGAATAGCGCACGATTAACTATGCCCCTCTGAAAACCGCACAACACTACATAGCCAACCATCACGATGAGCCCGGCACGGACTCCTAATCCCCACGATTGCCCGGTCTGCCCCACGTATAAACTCGCTATCATCGGAGCAAGTACAAGCGCCGCAACAACAAGACCCCCAAGAAGTAAGAATGGCGAGAATTTAAAAGCTTTCCCGATAAAAGCGCGACACAGCCACACCCAAAGAGATCCAGCGGCTAAAAGAGCTATAAATCCCACTACCCCAAAGATGTGAGCAAACGAATTAAATTCACTCTCTGTAACCCAACCCCAGGCAAAGGATGTACGCTGAAGCGTCGTCCGTTGGAAAATGTGACTTATACAAAGGGCCCCCGCACCTACCACTCCAAAATCCCAGACGATTGCTACAAGTCGGGCAAACCCCGTAGCAAAGACCCTTTCACCTAAACTCGCCCAGCCATGTTTGCGCTTTGGAGGTTCCCAAAAGTCAGGGACCTCTGCACACACAAGCAGCAATGCCACCACTGCTCCAAAGGAGAGGAAGTCCCACGTATTGATACCACTCAGAGCTCCTATCCCGATGCCTGTTAACCCGCGTGCGACGCACCCAGCCACCGAGTACCGCTCAGACGGGCTGCGCATCACATGCAGAGCGAACCCAAGAATGCACACACAAAACGGGATTCCGATGACATGCGCATGCAGATCAGCGAAGAGAAGCGACCACGATGTATATTCAAAGAACCCAGGACTTACAAAGGCCCTCGAGGAGGGCCAAAAAAGATTGTCGAAAGTAGGCCTTGTCCAATTCGAGAGGAGCAACCTAAGCACCTCTGGATTGCAACTCAAGACGATAAATAGCGCGCACGCTGTCGCAAGGCGAATATGCCGCAAGAAAGCTACCAACACTGAATACAGAGCAGTGCCAATAAAGCCAGCTAGAGTTGCAATGATGAAGTTATACCCTAGTGATACCGGGATGCCGGTAAGCTTTAGAAGTGTAGCAACGATGTAGACGCCGAGGTAGTAGTAACGCATCGGGCTCCCCGCTGCCCACGGATCTTGCGGCGGCAAGCTTTCGTTGCGGGTGAAGAAATGCAGAAACGTGGAGTCCATCGGCTTCTCGCCCCAATAGATCTCTGAGTTGAAGAACCGTATCGCTAAAAACAGGAGGGTCAACGCAAAGAAAATGATCTCTGTAGCTTGAATATGCGATTTGTATTTTTTAAGAATTGCGCGGAATTCCGGTCGCGCGTATTGAAGAGCGCCCAATCCAACAAACCCAGCAAACACGGCACTAACGAAGCTGTGCGTTGCTGGGACGGTAGTGACCAAGGGCACCAACCAGCACACAATACCGAACAGCAATAGTCCGCTCGCCTTACTTAGTCCATACCCCCTATCGGGAGCACTTGGCATAGCGCGAGCGATGAGGGGGAACACCGCTAGCGAGAGCGCTTCAACGACCAGCAACCATACAACCAGATTAACCAGCTCCATGCAGGACCCTCACCCTTTTTGAAACACCTTAACCTCTTAAAGACCTATCGAACAAATAGTTCGCGTTGTCCTCTCAATGACCGTACCTCTGCGTCCACCCACAAAATACGGTAGCTCCCGTAATACGGATGTCGGTCAAACGGTACACCCTGCACCGCATGTAAGGCAAACGTCCTTGTATCTCTTGCTTCGAGCAAGAATAGCTGTGAGAGCGTTGAGATCCCCGCTGCGCCATCTGCTGCAAACTCAACCTCGATACCTCTCAAAGCTTGGTAGGCCCGCTTAGAGACCACCCAAAGAGATTTGCCACCTCCTATATTCCACACGTAAATACCCCGGAAATCGTGGGGGAATCGAAGCTCCTGACCCCTAACGCTCTCAACAATAGGCTCAATATCGTCATGCAGATGCGACCAACGGTAAAGAGCTGCAACGTGCGGGCGTAGTCTATTCGGTGATGAAAGAAGGTATCTCCAGTCTCCCTTCAAGCATCGATACGTACCTAACCACCACACGATAGCCAGAGACACCATCAACGCCAGGCAGCCAACCCACAATACCACCATACTCAAACGCTTTCGGAACATGCCCGCGTAAAAGGGGAGCACATACAGGGGCACCAAGAACCACGCTGCGTACCGCGGAGCCGATAGCTGCGCGGAATTTATATTCGCTGTAGTTGAGCTCACGGTTGCAACAGCCACAACTGTTACTACGATAATCAACAGCTCTCTCCGTGCTCCCGCACAAAGCGCGAGGAACGCCGCAACCCATGCGGCGGGAAAGTACCAGAGGGATCCGATCATTGGGCTTATGAATACACTGAGAACCTTCCGAATAGAGAGGTAGCTCAGATCTGCCTGACCAAGGTTTGAGAGCAGGTTCCAGGTGTCAAAGACCCTGTAACTTAGCATCGCTACAACCGCAGGTAGAAATCCTGCAACACTATAGGGCAAGAGCATCCGCACTAGCTCTCGAGCAGTCCACCTACCGCCGTCGTAACAGCGCATAGCAAGCAGCAGGTGCAGAGGGAAAAACAGAATTATCGGGATATTTTGTGCTGCACCCAACCCAAGAAGGACTGGAGACCACTTCCGCCACCTCTCCGATAGAAGTCCGACAAATGCGGTTGCAACACAAAAGAAACAGAACAGCTCAGTGTGCGACCATTGGAGGTACGGAGTAAGGGGCGATGTACATACAAGCCCCACAAAAGCCAGCGCGGGCCATGTATTTGAATGCCTAAGCAAAAGAAGTAGCGGCGCAAACAGAAAAAACAAGTTTGCGATAAGAAAGGCTCTATACTCAAAACCACCCGGAGCAACCGTATAAAGAATTGCATACAGGGGGGCAACTGTCGCCGAATACACCCATGAATGCACAAAGTAATAATCTCCAGATCTCGAAGGGTAGAGAGAGCCAAAGCCGCCTCCGTATTGATCGCGCTCAGCTGGGGGAAGCTGCCTGCTTACAGTCGGCTGCCGATCGTAGAAGAGACGTACACCGTAAGGGTTCGTCTCATTCCAGTACGGTCCGCGACGTTGCGGATCAATAGAAAGTTGCCGGTCAAAAACAATCGCCTGCGTTTGAAGAATATACTCCCTACCATCTCCAAACTCCCCCACGGGCAAACGCCACGCCCCCACAGCAAGAAAGGCAACAAAAAGAGCTGCTATAAAGAACCGAACCCTGTGAGACATCTATCTCTTTTGAACCCCTGCCAAACGCTCAAAGACAGAATCTGAAAGTTTTATGCCCTCAGAAGTAAACGACGCGCCTTCCTGTGAAATAGCGAGGAACCCCTCATCACGCAACTCGTGAAGCACCTCTCCGTAGGAGAGATCCCAGGAGTGACCAAAGCGAGTTTCAAAGTGGTCTCGCTCAACCCCTCCCACTCTCCGTAAACCGAGATAGAAAAACTCAAACTGTAGCGCATTCAGGTCTAGGGACTCACGCCACGAGACAACCCCGGCATTTTTTACCTTGGTCATGTATGCCTGAGGATTCGCAAGTGTGCTCCAGCGTTCCGCTCCGCATAGCCTTTGACCCTCAAAGCTCTGACAATAGCTATGCGCTCCGGCCCCGATGCCAACATAATCACCACCGTCCCAGTACACTGAGTTGTGACGACTCTCAAAGCCAGGCAGTGCGTAGTTGCTGATTTCATATCGCCGGAATCCACTCGACCCCAGCACGACTGGAATCTGATCCATCATAGCCGCTACCACTTCATCGTTCGGCACCGTAAGGAGTCCCCGCTCCTGACGCTGAAAGAAGGGCGTTCCGGGCTCCACAGAGAGGGCATAGGCAGAGATGTGCTTTATCGGCAACTGCAGAGCCTCTCTAAGATCTCGCTCAAGGTCACTCAGCGATTGCTCGGGCACGCCGTAGATAATGTCGAGGCTAACATTTTCTATCCCCGCCTGAACGGCTCTGCGTACCGACTCTCGTGCATCGCTTGCACTATGGTCCCTTCCCAGTGCCTTCAACACAGAATCACTAAAAGACTGAACCCCGAAACTTATGCGGTTAACTCCAACTTTTGCAAAACCTTCCAAGGCCGAAAAACCGGATGCGCTGGGATTTGCCTCAAGCGCTACCTCTGCTTGAGGGTCAACTCCAAAAAGGTTTTCCGCTGCAGCAATAATAGAACCAATCGCCTGCGGACTAAGAAGCGACGGCGTCCCACCTCCAAAAAAAACTGTTGAGAGAGTTCGACCCTCAAAACGGCTATCGCGTGTGTAAAATTGAAGCTCCGCGATGAGCGCGTCTACATACTCTTTTTCTGGCACCTGCGGGATTGCATAGGTGTTAAAATCACAGTACGGGCACTTCTGCGCGCAAAAAGGCACATGCACGTAAAGAGAGAATGGGCGTGAAATCATTTTCTACTTGCGCTTCGCCGAGCCTTACGTTGCGCCTCAAGACGAGCTTTCTCCTCTGCCGGCGATCTACCACCGCCGGCCGAATCCGCACCCGCTTCGGTTACAGCACTTTCAACTTCAGCACCGTGGGTAAGCTGCATCTGCTTCTCTCGTTCTGCGTGCCGCTTTCGCTCCTCTTCAAAATGAGCGATCACCTCTTGAGGTGATGGAACAACATAAAAGTAGAGTCGACGGACAACGCTCTCATACATCTCTTCAAGCATCTGCTGGAAGAGTACAAACCCTTCCTTCTGATACTCATAAAGTGGATTCTTCTGAGCGTACCCGCGCAATCCGATACCTTCGCGCAGGTAATCCATCTCTTGCAAATGGTGCCGCCAGCAGTAATCAACTGCCTCAAGCATCGTGTCTTGCTCGATTACCTCGAAGCCCCTTGGCCCGTCTACCTCGACTACCCCACGATTGAGTTGTGGCGCTACGCCAATTTCACTCAACCCAGCCAGCTTAACACTCTGCTGCTCTGCATGCTCGTTGTAGATAGCATGACCCTTTTCGCGCAAAACATCGAAGATTGCTTGATGCTCAAGAGGAAGACTGTCGGGCAGCGAGAACTCTCGCCCCGTCAGGAACGTAAAGCGCTCTGCAAGCTTCGCGAAGTCCCACTCTATCGGCTTGACGCGTTCATCACACACCGTCGTTACTGCACCCTCAAGGAGGTCATCGATAAGCCCCAGCACCTCCTCTCTAATCCCTTCGTTACGGAGGACCCGCGCACGCAGGTTGTAAATAACCTGCCGCTGCTTGTTCATCACATCATCGTATTGCGTGACGTGCTTTCGACTTTCAAAGTGCATCGCCTCAACGCGCTTCTGGGCGGTTTCAATAGTGCGACTCATCAGCGAGTTATCGAGTGCCATCCCTTCTTCCCACCCCATTCGGAGCATGAGCTGCTGCAAGCGCTCACCTTGGAAGCGAATCATGAGATCGTCCTCTAGGGACACATAGAATCGCGATGCTCCCGGATCGCCCTGTCGCCCTGCGCGCCCTCTCAATTGATTATCGATGCGCCGCGACTCGTGTCGCTCAGTGCCGATTACGTAAAGCCCACCGGCTTCAACTACCTTCCCATGCTCCTCAAGACACTGAGACTTAAACTTTTCAAGCGCTGCGCAGTACGTTGCGTCGTTCGGGTCCCGCGTACCTGCCTCTGCGGCAGCCATAAAGTCGGGGTTTCCTCCGAGAAGGATATCTGTTCCGCGGCCCGCCATGTTCGTAGATATCGTTACAGCACCGAAACGTCCGGCTTGAGCAATAATCTCAGCCTCTCGTTGGTGATGCTTCGCATTCAGCACATTGTGAGGGACTCCCTTCTCTTGGAGCATCTGTGCAAGCTGCTCACTCTGGTCGATACTAATAGTACCAACAAGGATAGGCTGACCCTTGGCATGAATCTCCTGGATATCTGCCACAACGGCATCATACTTTTCACGGCGAGTACGATAAACGAGGTCAACATTATCGGCCCTGACCATCGAACGATTAGTAGGAACCAGAGCCACCTCTAGTCCATAGATTTCCTTAAACTCAGCCGACTCAGTATCTGCAGTTCCGGTCATGCCACCTAACTTCTCGTACATTCGGAAGTAGTTCTGAAAGGTAATCGATGCAAGGGTCTGGTTTTCCCGTGCAACTTGCACGCCCTCCTTCGCTTCAATCGCTTGGTGCAGCCCATTTGACCACCGCCGTCCGGGCATCAGACGCCCGGTGAATTCATCAACGATAACGATCTGCCCCTTCTGTACGACGTAATCTACGTCACGCTCAAACGAGTAGTGTGCGCGTAGACCCTGATTCACATGGTGCAGGAGCTCGATGTTGTTTGGATCGTAGAGATTGTCTATTCCAAGAAGCGACTCGGTCTTCTGGATACCATCATCGGTCAAGTTGGGCTGCTTAGTCTTGAGATCTATCTCGAAATCTTTCCCCTTCTCAAGGCGCGGTACGATCGAATTAATGGTCAGATATTTATCAGTCGACTCCTCTGCTGGTCCCGAAATGATGAGCGGAGTACGAGCCTCGTCGATCAAAATCGAGTCAACCTCATCCACAATCGCAAAGTAGTGTCCGCGCTGCACCATATCGGCAGCGGAGAACTTCATATTATCACGGAGAAAATCGAACCCGAACTCGTTGTTCTGCCCGTAGGTGATATCAGCTTGGTAGGCCTCTTTCTTGGCTACCTCACTCATGCCGTGGAACACACATCCAACGCTCAAGCCGAGAAACTGGTGAATCCGCCCCATCCATTCAGCATCACGTCGCGCCAAGTAATCGTTCACCGTAACAACGTGTACCCCACGTCCCGTAAGGGCATTGAGATACGACGGCAGGGTTGCCACGAGCGTCTTTCCCTCTCCGGTCCGCATTTCAGCTATCATCTTGTGGTGCAGGATAGCTCCACCTATCAACTGAACGTCGAAGTGCCGCATCCCGACCACTCTGCGGCCTGCTTCGCGAACAACAGCAAAGGCTTCGGGTAAGAGGCTATCGAGGGGCTCACCATTCTGAAAACGCTCTTTAAAGAGAGCGGTTTGAGCCGTCAGCTCAGCATCCGACATCGGCTGATACATGCGCTCGAGGTCGTTTATCTTCATTACAACCGGACGCAAGGTCTTTAGGATACGGTCGTTACGGGTGCCAAAGATCTTTTTTGCAAGGTAAACCAACATAGCTCACTATCTCTCAGTGGGGGCAATAATTCCACGAAGTTGGCAAAAGAGCGAGAGATTTAGCGCTAGTTAGGGGTACAAAGATAGGCTTTTTTAGTTTCCTGTATTCGCAAATGCTGCAGATGCAGTCGCATAGCATCCGTAAGGGACTGAGCCCCCTTGTGGGAGGCCTGTAGCGCCAGCGTCTGACAGACATCATGCACCGAACCGGTGCACGCCACCTCCCCCCGCTGCAACACCACCACAACGTCAGCCAGCCGCTCCATTACATCCATCCGGTGCGAAGAAATGAGGAACGCCCGCTTAGTTCGCTCCTCCTCCACTATCTCCATCAGGTCATTGGTACGCTGAACATCTAACCCATCAAACGGCTCATCAAAGAGAAACAGCCTTGGGTTAATCATGAAACCAAGCGCCGTCTGAACGCGTCGCCGCTGCCCCTTCGACAACTCTCGTCCCTTCTTTTTTAGCAGCTCGGCAATGCTAAGCCGTTCTACATAACTGCTCCCGGCCCTCAGGTAGTAGCGAGCATCTCCGTGCTTAATACGACACCAAAGCTGCAGATACCGTTCCACGGCGATATCGGCGAATACAGCCCCCGTTTCAGGGCAAAAGGCCATATCTCTCTCAGGCTGAAGCTGTCTCCCATCCACGTCGCGCACTAGAAACGATCCACTATGCGGATCGAGGAGACCAAGGATGCTCTTAATAAGGGTCGATTTCCCTGCTCCATTGTGGCCTAGCAGGGCGATAACAGACCCTTCAGCTTGAAGGTTCGGAAAGTTAAGCGCTACCAATTCGGAGTAGCGCACCGATAAGTTCTTTGCCTCAAGAATTACCTTTGCCACTTTTACACCTCCTCTAGATGCGCCGCAAACCAACGTGCATTGCGCCGCAAGATGAAGACAAATGCAGAAGTAGCGAGCAGAGCATGCAAAGCCAATGACATCACAGGCAGACTTGTAGCCGGGGCAATCAGCACCGGTGCTATACCTACAATCGGGATCGCAGATACTATAAGCCTGACGGTGCCCATTGCTTCTGAAGGCATTACAAACGAGAAGCCCCACAGAGCCGCCCCAAGGACAGCCGCTGCGAAGGGAACGAGCTTATAGAGGAAGCTTACAAAAGAGTGTCTATGCTTTAGCTCGGAGATAGACCCGACAACGGTCGCGAGCGCCATGGTAGCAATCAACGCCACTACCCACATCACGCCGCTCCCTGGCGACACTCGTACCGCTCGCAATGACTCCTCGTCGACCACATCGTTTAGTCCGAAGAAAACAAGCGGCACGGATGTAATCAAGAAACACCCAACGCGCAGCCCTGTCAGCAGCCAGATCGCTGAATAAAATCGCTGCTTACCACATGCGGCGGCAAGAGGCAGAAGCACATCATTTCGCGAGAAGTAATCCAATACCCGGCGATGCGCGCGCAAGGCTAGCCAAAGGGAGATTACAACAAGAAGCGACACATTGAACACTATCGGCAGAGTCCCCTTAAGGGCCGTAATTCCTATCGTGTCATCGATCTCAGGTATCGAGAGAAAAATCTCGCCTAAGCGATTTTTAACCTCTTCAATACTACGCCTTACCACAACTCGATTCTGCTCGATCTCAGAATTCGTGTAGGGCAAAAAAAGAAGCATCAAACCAAAAATGCTGTGCGCTTGGGATATTATCTCACCCCCTGACTGCGGCTTGATAACCGCATCTGGCTGACACGATTGACACACGTGAACCCGATCAACGTGACCGCGAAAGAGAGTAACATACGAGCTTACGTCATGCGTTGCAGCGTCCTCAACGCGCACGGCAAGATCCAGCCGGTCCGGATTACACTCAGCGGAAGGCGGTCTCTCACGCCCTTCTTCACTGACCCACCGACAGACCTGCGGTCCGGCTCTTCTGTCCCCGGATCCGTACAGAACCCACCGGATAGCATTTTTATCCCCCTTCCTTTCAACCACCGCAGCGAGCCCCTCTGAAGTAGCGTTTACCTGCTTTAGTACAACTCCCGTCACCAGCAATTGGAGGAAAACGAGCACTAGACTAACGATAAGAGGAAAGAAAAATAGGGATAGAGCAAGGTGCGGAATTCGCACGAGTGCTGTAACAATCCGAAAGGATGACACCATGATAAAACCTTCCAAGGAAGCGATAGATGACTAAAAACGCGTAACAAAATGTCTATTGCTGCAGCTCGCTGCAAACGCCTCCGACGAGGCTCATTTTATTATGCGCTCTTAATGGCACTCCTTTGGAGGTTATGGCGCGATATGTCGAGGGCGCTGCGTAATAGATTAATGAATATCGTCACCCATGGAAGCAAACGGCACATCAAGTGAGAAACGAACAGATCGCAACCGCTGGTTGCCCCACCATATCGCTGCAGCCGCGGTAATCGCAAGCACCAAGGCCACAAGACCATACGCCTGCCAAGTGGACCAACTATACGCCTCGACCAACAGATACACGAGCATCAGATTCGCAAAGAGAAAAGAGAGCACACCAAGAGCGAAGCCCAACGCTAAGGCCACTGCCCCCTCTCGCGCACGCAACACATCTTCACGAACCTCAGTCTTTGCTAACGCCCACTCCTGACGGAAGAGCTGTTGTGCATCGTGCAAAATATCCCTGAGGAGCGGTGCCACGGTAACCTCAACTTCCTGTCTGATATCATCAAGCATAAGCTCTCTCCTCAAAGTTGTATGATCCTACCCACCACCGCCTCGATATCTCTATGTTTGTCATCACTGCTGACACGCGCAGCGAGATAGCTGTTGCATAACCACTAACTTCTGATTACCGTAGTTGACCTATGACTGCGCAGACTGCCAAAAATCCAGCGATCCGAACCATCATGATGCCACGAGATACAAACGCTCTCGGCAGTATCTTTGGCGGCCACATCCTAAGCCTTATCGACCTTGCTGCTGGTCAGCACGCGCGCTCGGTGTCGCCGAAGAAATATGTAACAAAGGTGATGCGTGAGGTACAGTTTATCTCGCCTGTATATATCGGCGATGCGGTGAGTTTTTACTGTGAATCCATGAAAATCGGGCGCACTTCGATCACTGTTAAAGTAGAGGTAGAAGCGACTCGCGGAGTTGACTCGCTGCACACCATTCCGGTTACATCAGCCGAGGTAGTTATGGTAGCAGTAGACTCAAACAATCGGCCGATTCCGATCTTTGAACAGGCGTAGCAGCGTCGAAAAAATCCGTGCCAAGCGTTGTACGAGTATAGGCGCAGAGCTTGCAACTCTGGCTATTGTGACTTTCTTTCGGACCTAGAAGGCCCGCGCTCAACTTTTTAGCACCCTGCCACAGCCCCAATCTCAACCAACCGACCCAGATGCACCATAAACGCCCTAAAGACCGCCGCGTCATCTTCGCCACCAAGAGCCGGAAGAAAGGCTTCAGCTAACGTGGCAACCGATACCGTTCTGTGACCATCACTCTGTGCACTATCTCTTAGGAGCTCACCAACCAACGCCGGCACCTCATGCCATGCTGCCCCGTAGTCAAGCGGTCTTGCACCGACAATTGCATGCGACCTTTTTCGGAACACTTCGGGCTGGCTACCCTCTCTCAAGGCCCTTTGGTAGTCGAGAACATCAAAGGAAAGCGACAAAACCTGAAGACCCGGCGATACAACAAGTGAACGACTAAGGAGTTCCGCGACTGAAGCTTTCGCAACCGCTGCTTCAAATGCCGCCCGTGATTGGTTAACGAATCCACCAGAGGGCGCCTTGCGGATACGCAGGCTCGCTAGTTCAAACGCCGCCATATCAAGAACGCCTGAGCCCCTGAGCGCTGGCGCCATGCTCGTTGATGTGAGAAAGGCTACTAGGCTTTCGCCGAGAGAATCACTGTGTATCCCCTTCCACGGGGCGCATGTGTGCACCTCCTGAGCTAGTCGATAGGGTGAAAAGCTACCGAATAGCTCAGTTGGCCATATGTGCTTAACCAACTCCACACTGCAGGGGAAGTTTCTCTGCAGTATCCCACTCTGCGCTGCGAAGATACTATCTGTGTAGATCTTAAGCCGGTGCGGTGGAATCGAGGCTAGGTCAAGAACCTCCTCGCTTGAGAGCTCAGGAAATATTTCTCTATACAGTTGCTGTCGGCTTACAACGCTATCAGGAAGGTCGATCCCGCCTACAATCAGTGTCTTCATCGCAGCTTGAACAGCATGCAACGCCATACCTAGCCCACAACCTGCGCCATAAGCTTATCGGCTTCTTGTGCTTCATGCAGAAGCCGTGCCACAGAGGGGAGCTTTGCGTCCCATTCAACAAGAACAGAAGTAGGCCCTGTCAATTCAATTGTCTCTCGCAAGAGCTGCCACGTCTCGGGCTGAACTGGGCCATCATGGCTATCAATTATCGTTCCGTCCGCTGCAGCTTCCCACCCAGCGAGGTGGATCTGGCCCACTCGATGTAACGGCAAAGACCGTAAAAATTCACGTGGATCAAATTCGTGATACTTACTATTAAGCAGCACGTTTGTAACATCGAGTAGAAGTCCGCACCCTGAGCGCTCACAGATCTCTGAGATGAACTCACTCTCTGACATCTCGCGAGCAGAGACCGTGATGTAGCGGGTTATATTTTCGAGCAAAAAAGGCCTCTCTAGCTCACCCTGAACAACTTTGAGCCGTTCAACGATATGCTCGACAGCTTCTGTAGTGAAGGGCAGTGGTAAGAGATCAACAAGATTTGTGTGATCGACTTTGGTAAAACAGAGGTGGTCAGAGGTCCACGGAGCGTCGAGTTCATCCAGAAAAAGGCGCAACCTCTTCAGGTAGTGGCGATCAATCGGGTCGGCGGAGCCTATCGCAAGACACACGCCGTGCGGTATGACGGTGTAGTGTTTACGAATCTCTGAGAGCACGTCGCGCGCATACCCTCCAAAATCCATGAATTCATCTGAGATTATCTCAAACCAATTAAAGGGTGGCTTGTCGCGCAGAATCTCTTCGAAGTGCTCGTGCCTCAGACCGGCCCCACCCCCTAATTTCGGAAGATTAAAGTTCTCCACAGCGCTCGTCCGAAAAAAGAAGATGGGGTCGGGAATAACTACTTTTTGTGTTCGTCGGCAGACTCACCGTGACATCCGTGATCTCCGCTACACTTCTTCTCTCCGCTGCACTTCTTGTCACCACTGCATTTGTGATCGCCCTCCTCGTGACCATCTGAATGCTCAGCTACTGCAACAACAGGAGCCGAAGCAACGCCCAGCCCAGCAACAGCGCCTACAACAAGAGCCGATATAGAAGAGAAAAGTTTTTTGTTTGACATATGCACCTTTGATAGTAAATGAATCAGACGTCGATTACTGCTTATCCAGACAATCTCTTAACAGGATGACTCGGGTATCCACAAGTGGGATGATACACGAGTGTGCCCTAATCCACACTCAAGAGAACCTAGCGAAGAGATTGTAACAAATCACTATGAAGCGCCACCCCGCCCAGACGCACTACATGACACAACAAAGTGAGGTAGGCGTCTCTCTGATTGTAGTTGAAGATGGCGCTGTAATTGCCCACTACCTTGGTGAGGATGGGACGAGCTTACTTGCCTCTTTCAACTCCTGCTTTCCCCTGTACCAACCATGCCCAATGCCCAAGGAACATCACTCGCGATATTTGAAATGGCTGGATGGCTTACTTAAAGACCGCTCAATCGACAATGAGGTTTCACTTGCTTTTGATGGCACGCCGTTCCAGCAACGAGTGTGGCGATATCTCATAACGATGCCTCGAGGTACAACGCGCTCATATTCCGAGGTTGCTCAAGCAATCGGTTCCCCGGCTGCAGTTCGAGCTGTGGCCTCAGCGTGCGCTCAGAATCAGATCGCTCTGGCAATCCCATGCCACAGAGTCATCAGAGCAGATAGGAGTCTAGGGGGTTATCGATGGGGAATTGAGCGCAAGGGGTTGATTCTTGACCGCGAGAGTCGGCCGTACGCATGACAAACCCAGCCTCATTCATTTTTGACAAAAAAGGCTCTTCGTGAAATCGAGTGGGTAACCATCGGCATTATCCAGACGTGAGCGCTCACGTGAAGAGGCGCGATTCACAGGTCACGACAAGGGCTTACGCTATCTCTATCCTCGCAGCCACACACTCGATTCTACCAAGAGTATATATTGTATTGCATTATCTATAATTGCCGTAATACAATATCAAGATGAGGGAGAGTTTCGCCACGTTTGTAAAAAACCTGCAGCAAGAGCTCACTAGCGCTCATGAAGCACGGCTTGCTGAAGGCGCACCCCCGCTCGCTACTCTTCACGTCACCATTCTTGGTCAAACAGCACTTCGGATTCATCCACACACGGCGCCGCTCCTTAACGTTATCCAGACGGCCGACCTAGCTGCGTTGCTGTCTGGAGACTGGACTGGCAAGAGAATTTTGCAGCGGTGCTTGGCTACCATCGACCTGGTATACGACGAGCATAGTAATGAAGCATGGATTCCCCCGGAAGCAACATTCACGGAGCTCTATCGGTCTGACCGGCTGATTATTAAAGCACTAGACCCTCTGTGGTGCCTGGTCAGCAAAGCCGTGAAGGCGCCCGCCAAGAATCGGTATCTGATCCAAGAGGCGATCGCCATCTACGGTGAAGAGCTTGTATCTTTAATCTCGAGAGCTGGAGGATCGCCAATTCTATTTGTGGATGAGAAATGAAAACATCAAATATAGTTACACGAGCGCAGAGGCTCTCAAAACTTCGCAGCAAACTATACAAGAGTGATGCTTATCGCATCGTAATCGGGCACCTAGCTGCAAAGAAGCTGCTCTTGCTCGACGCTAAGCTGCCCCGACCCACGCGTAAAATGAGCGTAGCCGATGCGCTGTTGGTAGGATCACGAATTGAACCTCGCGTGTTAGAGGTACTACCTGCAGCTATTCTTCGCTTTCCCAGCATCTTCATCGATATTGGGAAAGCTCCAAAAGACCTGTGCCAGGTTCTTCAATTACTCACGAGTGGAAAACCCATTAGCGGTGAATGGCGCGGGATTGATATAAGACGCATTGCATTTTGGCTCAACTTACCCCTAAGCGATGGCCGATCGGTTCCCTTCAAAGATCGGAGAGTGGTAAAGTCATTCAGACTGAGTCCAAACACCATCAAAAAGATAGAAGAGCTCGCTCTCTTACAGGGGATAACTCACAGCGAAGTGATTGATAGACTGTTGCAACCCGAGGCAACAGAGAGCGCCAGCGCCACCTTTAAGAACTAGAACACGCACCACTATGAGCTTCGTAGTCGGCGCTTGTAGCTCTACCCCTTTGTTTTTTGGAGCGCGGACCTTCCAGGTCCGCTTGAATGTTACGTCTTCTACTGCCGTCCGGGCAGAGCTGGAAGTGCGCTATCCAAAGCCACTCTCACCCCACCCCCGCGGCCGTAATCCGTTCCACTGTCTCAACAATTACCTGCGTCGTACGGTCGATCTCGACGTTGATGGCGTCTCCCTCTCGGGCAGCACCGAAGGTAGTTTTAGCTAACGTCTCTGGAATAAGGGATACGCAAAATTCGCCTGACTTCTTATCGACCCGCGTTAGGGTGAGGCTTGCACCGTTAAGAGCAACGTACCCTTTCTCAAAGAGATACTTCGTCCAGTACGGCGCAACAGAAAACGTGACGACTCGGCTCTCTCCGAGGATCTCGATACTCTTGATAGTAGCGACTACATCCACATGACCGGAAAGAATATGACCACCTACCTCATCACCAAATCGAAGGGATCTTTCAAAATTGACCACACTCCCTGCGGCAAGCTTAACCAAGCAGGTTCGCGAAAGAGTCTCTGGAACGAGGTCAAAGATGGCTTCATCCTGTGAAAAAGAAACAACCGTTAGGCAACACCCAGCTACAGAGATACTAGCGCCGACGACGACGCCATCCAGCGCCTTTTCAGGAAACTTAAGACGAAACGAAGTAACATCCCCTCGGTCAATGACCTCTCTAAGCTCCGCTACCCCCTGTACTATACCGGTAAACATTCCTCCCTCGCTTTGAGCATCACCTTATAAAAGTGTCACTATGCGCTCCCAGATCAGCGCAGGGGAGATCTTCTCTCCTGTAACCAACACATCCCCTGCCTCAAGGTGGTACGCCTTAGCGACACCCTCAACGGCGCGCTTCTGATCATTTTTTCTAAGCGTATCAAACTTGGTAAGCACTACGAGGAGATGTCGCCCCTCTTCAGCACAAAGACGTTGGACGGCGAGTTCGTCATCTTGCGGTTCGCGTCTGCAGTCATTCAGTAAAATCATAGCTCGCAGCCGTTCGCGCTCGCGCAGAAAAGAGACGGTGAGGTGCGAGATGTGCTCGCGCTCTTGCTTGGAGAGCTTAGCAAAGCCAAATCCTGGCATATCTACTAGGTTGAGAGCGAAGGGCTTGCCCTGCGCCAAACCTGCCATCTTGTAATAATTGAGCTCAGTTGTTGCACCCGGCCGGCTACTCACTCGAGCAAGCTTTCTTCCTGAAAGGCGGTTAATAAAGCTTGATTTGCCAACATTTGAACGCCCAACAACAGCGACTTCGGGGCCAGTCACACGGCGTATCGCGGTAAGATGCGGCGCACCGAATAGGAATTCGGCGTTCTGCACAACTACGGAGCTACCATTATTCTCGCGCATCTGAGCACTTCTCGTTTCGGTATGAACCTTCAAGACGGCGCACACGGACTCCAAGGGTGCCGATGTACAGCACGAGAACCACCCATACAGCTGTGTATGACCAGAATAAAGAGTCGTACGTATCAGGCGTCATAGCTACTCCCTTCTCCTTCTTGCACGGCGTGTCGATGAGCAAGCTCAAGGCATCCGACTCGGTACCTAAGCCACGTTAACAATCCACACAGCAACAACATACCGACTAGCGAAACCCCAAACGCTTGATAGTACGACGGGTCACGCAACCCTCCATGCTCTATCACTTCCGGATGAAGTCGCGCACTCTGCGGCAAAAACTTAATTGAAACATACACTATCGGCACTGACGCTCCCCCGAGCAACCCGAGGATAGCGGCGTGAACTGACGTCTTCTGTGGATCACCGAAATTTCGCAGCAGCGTAAAGGAGAGGAAGATAAGCCACAGCACAAGAAAGGTCACCAAGCGCGGCTCTTCCCACCGAAACCATGTATTCCACGCACTGTGTCCCCAGATCATCCCGGTGATGAGAACTATCGTGCATAAAACAAAACCAACTTCACCTGCCGCGGCTGAAAGTAGATCTGACCGTTCGCGGCGAGTGGCAAGAAACCAAAGGCTGGCAACAAACACCACCCCAAAAGCGAGATAGCACGCTAACGCAGCAGCTACGTGAAAGTAGAAGACTCTCTGCACTGCTCCCATCATTCTCTCAGTTGGTACGAGCATGAAGATGTAGTAGTTCGCTGCCGCTATGGCGGCGAGAGTCAGTAACAAAAGGGGGATAAAATAGCGACTACTTTTTTCCATAGCTTTAGAAAATAGGGGGAACAAAGACCTGCTTGAGCGCTCTGTTCACCACCGATGGGACTATAGCAACCCCTAGCGTCCAGTTACAATACACCCCCATCCCCCCTACTCCCGACACGCCTCTTCAAAAAGATTGATACCTATGAGGAAGTAGGTCGCGGTTGCACACACCAACAGCGTCGGCCAGATACCAGCAAGATCAAGCGCTCCCCGCACTACCAGCTCAGTGGTCATCTCTACACCTATGAAGTAGAGCGGAAAGAGCAGCGGCAGGCTAATAAGGGGTAGCAGTACACCCTTAAGACGGGCTGTGCTTGAAATCGCTGATAGAACCACAAGCAGGGCCCCTAAGCACCCAGAAGAGAGCAGCCCAACCCCCGCCAAGCCTGGAAGGATACCTGAGATATCTTGGTCGAGCGCAACCGATACAAGTGCAAGCAGCAGTAGGTAATTAAAGAAAAACAGCACTGAAGCTACGGCAACCTTAGCGACATACATCTGAGCCCCTGAAACTCCTGCAAGAAGTAGTCCTTCAAAGCCACGCCCTTCAAGCTCATACTCGTTGGACCGGACCATCGAGCCAGTCGCTGAAAAGAGAAACACTAACCACAAGAGCATCGGGAAGATCTTGGTGGTAGTTGGAGCATCAAGAATTGCTGAACTAACCCCTGCGCCAATTAACGCTGCAAGCAGAAACCCCTGACAGACAAGAAGTGTAATTAACTCTCGCCCACGGAGCTCCAGCCGCAATTCTTTATTGAACAAAATGAAGCAAACTCGAAGCCAGCCCATCATCTATTACTCTCCCGATAGGCCTGAATTGTTTGTTCAAGGCTTTCTCGCGATGCGCCAGCGCCGGAATCTGAGAGCACAGAGCCGTTAGCCATAACGATGATTCGACTTGCCCACTCTCCCAGACGATGGAGATCGTGCGTTGCAATGATAACCACCCAGGGAGTACCACCACAGGAACTTTTCGAATCGATGGCGGCTAAAAGTTGCGCCGCTCCGCGCTCGTCAAGATTACTCGTTGGCTCATCGAGCAGGACAACTGGCGCAGGCACCAAAAACGCACGCGCAAGAGCTGCACGAGCTTGGTTACCCTTTGAGAGGCTCGCAACAATAGCAGAGGATGATCCCTCAAGTCCCCATGCGGCCAAAGCCTTTGCTACATCGACACCACCCCCATGCAACGATGCGAAGAGTGCGAGGTTTTCTTGAACCGACAACCGTGGGTAAAGAAACAGATGATGAGAAAAGAAACTGACTCGACCTGAACGAGAACGGGTAATTGTTCCTGCATCAGCACGAGAGAGCCCTGAGATAGTACGCAACAGCGTAGACTTTCCCGCACCATTCGCCCCAAGAAGGAGAACCCTCTCTCCAGCCAAAAACTGCAACGACACACGTCGGAGCACAGGGACCCCACCGAACGATTTGGATACCCCCTTAAGCTCCAGGGTATAATCAGTGTGTGGCGTGCTTGGAGAGTTCATCAAGTATTGCAGTCGCCTCTATCGTTAACGTGCGCTTGGCCGTCTCAAAGTCTTCATCGCTTATCTTACCCATCGCAAAATCAAGCTCGAGATCTTTTAACGCACGAAGAGCGCGCTCTTTGCGATCAAGCAATGCGCCGTATGATCTATCACCATCACGCACTGCACCAGACGCCATAAGCGGATCAAAAAGCGGTCTGCCGACGTACCATGCAATTAAGATCGACAACAGCGCTGATGCAACTATCCAGGTATTCATATCGACTGAGTTACACTCCCTGCTACGGACTTTGCAACGGCCGTATTTCGAGACACCGGCACAATGACGATGACACTTCCGATAATCATAATGATAGCGCCATACCAGAGCCAGATTTGGAAAGGATTTATAAAGACCTTCATCGAGGCCTTTGATCCCGTCTCATCGAGCCCAGCCAACACTAGATATACATCT
Source organism: Bdellovibrionota bacterium (assembly GCA_044360195.1). Taxonomy (GTDB): domain Bacteria; phylum Bdellovibrionota_C; class UBA2361; order UBA2361; family OMII01; genus OMII01. Next base: position 41,690 of record JBIKKT010000028.1, read on the forward strand.
TCACGACTGCCCATTCGCAACGCAACCTCTGTGGTTGTCTCCTTGTTCTTGGGATAAAACCGGAGCTCAGGAATAAGAACGTGCTCTACTGACTCACTTCCCCCCGAGCGCAGTGCAACACGGGCCTGAATCGCTTGATAGTTCTTGGTGTTTTCCTCATGAAACTCCTCAAGCTCGAGCGAAAAACGACCAACCGAGAAACGCTCGTTGGGCGCCAAGGTGAATTCTTTCTCGGTCTTAAAGGCCATCGACGCAGTAATAGCGACCGTCATCACTACGACCCCGAAGTGAATAACATGTGCGCCGTACTTAATTCGATGCCGACGAAAAAGCGTAACAACGGTAGCTGGTGAATAAGCAGCCGAAGCAGTCGCGTTAGCTTGAGAGCTTAACCCGCGACTGATTTCCGAAAGGATAGTCATCACAACAAAGAAACAGATCGAAAACGACAGGAGCGGCCAAAACTCCGAGATACCCGCCCATACCAAGGCGCCCGCCACCACAAAGGCGCCACCAAACGGCACCGCAAAGGTGCGCACCATATTCTTGAGCGACGAACGCCGCCAAGCAATCATTGGCCCAACCCCCATCAGAAATACGAGCAACAGGAAGAGCGGCACGTTAACCGCGTTGAAGAAGGGGATACCAACGGTCTGCTTTACTCCGGTGAAAGCCTCAGAGAAAACAGGAAACATCACGCCCCATAACACTGCAAAACAGATACTCAGTAGCACGAGGTTATTCAGCAAAAAGACCGCTTCGCGAGACAACACCGACTCTATCGCTCGCTCCGGCTTAAGCTCGCCTCTCCTGAAGACGACAAGCACAGCAGCCAAGGTGATGATAGCTCCCAGGTACACAAGGAACATCCATCCGATGTCTGTTGAAGCAAAAGCATGAACGCTCTGAACGATACCGGAGCGCGTTAAGAACGTTCCAAACACTGTAAGCGCATAGGTGAGAACAACCAGCGCGATATTCCAGATCTTTAGCATCCCCTTACGCTCTTGCACCATTACTGAGTGGAGGAACGCTGTGGCCGTAAGCCAAGGCAAAAAGGAGGCATTCTCAACAGGATCCCATGCCCAGAAACCACCCCACCCAAGCTCGAGGTAGGCCCAATGACCGCCGAGGACGATGCCAGCTGTGAGGAAGCTCCACGCTATCAAGGTCCACCGACGCGTCAGTCGTATCCAGTCGTTTGAGGTCTCACCCGAAGCGAGTGCTGCCATACAAAATGCATACGGCACTGCTAAGCCAGTAAATCCGAGGTAGAGCATCGGGGGATGAATCGCCATGTACTCATTCTGCAGCAACGGATTAAGCCCGTTCCCATCCGGCATTACCATCGGCGTTTTTAAATAACGAAACGGATTCGTAAAAAAGAGCGTAATCGTTGTAAAGAAGAGCGTTGAGGAGTTAAGAAAGCTGAATAACCACGGAAGTAACGTTCGGGAACAACGCGAAGAGCTTAACGCAACAAAAGCAGAGAAGAGCGCAACGAGAAAGCACCACAGCAACATCGAGCCGTCCATGCCGCCCCAGATAGCAGTGATCTTATAGATCGATGGCATGTCACGATTAGAGTACTGCCAGACGTACTGCACCGCGTAGTCATTTGTGACAAAGCCGTAGCCCAATCCGGCTAGTGCGCAGAATAGCGACAGAGCAACCACTACAGTGGACCGGCGGAGCGCCTCAACCTGAGCTCCGGGAGATCGCTCCCTTCTCAGACCGACAATAGCGCCTCCAACTGTGGCGCCAAGCGCCAACAACCACGCAACACAGAGAGCAAAATGCCCAAACTCAACCACGAGAACTCCTCTTGTGAGTACTTTACGAGAGGGTTATACGCCCTCACATCAGGATTGGGAAGCAGGGGCGGCCCCGGGAGCTACCGGTTCATACTTAGAGGGGCACTGGGTTTGAAGCTTTGCTGCTTTTATCACGCCACCGACATAGTCGCCGTCGATGAGAACATCTCGTCCTGCGGCGAACATATCGGGCTTGAGGCCCTGATACACAACCGGCACAACCTGTTCAGTCCCCTTGGGGTCCTTAACCAAAAACTGCAATATCATCTGGGGGTCGGTCTGATAGGATATAGGATCGACTACCCTACCACCAATGCGGATTCGAACTAAATTCCCACTCGGGGCTGTCGTTACCAGCTCTGAGGGCATCAAAACTAACGAGCTCGTTCCCCTGGTTGCTTGAAAAACAAGCCCTGCTCCGACCACTACAAACAACAAGACCAGGGTAACAAAGATCCTTCCCATGCACTAACACTCCGGGCCCTCACGGCCCCACTACTTTGGCCACACGAGGCGAGCTTACTCCAAACTTAGAGCGAAGGCCATTAAGGGGCAACTCGATGTTAGCGTAGAACCTCTGCATGTCAGTAAATACACCCGGGTCAAACGGGACACCTTGCAAGAGAAACTGCATCCTTAAGGCCTTTGAGAAGTGGAACCCACTATCCCCTATACGCCCTATCTGCTGCCCCTCATCGATTTGCGCACCGGCCTCAACATACCGCCCTTCTAACGAGTAAAAAAATGAGCTCACACCAGCACCATGATCTACTACAACCACTTCGCCAAGGACGCCCAACTTTCGAGAGAGACGAACAGTTCCTCGATAGGGAGAAAACACAACTGAGAATCCCGGCTGCGCAGGAAGCATCTCCACTCCTCGTATTGGAGTTTTCGCAAGCGTTCCCTGCCCATCCGCGAGTACGATACTGTCACGGAATCCGGCCCTCTGCATGAACACACCAAAGCGCGCAGCGCCACGCCACGAGCGCCCACCAGCTATCGACGAGCGTGTAACTTTGATAACTTCCTCATAGTCAGAAGAGCGCGCAGTATCGAGCAAGAATCGCGTTATGGTGACTGCAGCTGAATGCTCTTTTTTTGATCCATCCGTTTTTGCGCGCGAGATCTCTGCCCGAAGAGCCTCCCCCCAAGAGCTGTTGCCTGCGGCCAAAACCTCTGCTTTTTGAATTATATCCTGGGACGAAACGAGCTGCTGATATTCCGCTCCCGAACTGGGCGCGCTACACTCTAAAGAGATCGGCACTCGCGAAACGTTACCTCCCTGGTCTGTTGCCTCTACAGAGCTCTTCAGCGGGCATGAGAGCGGCGCTGTAAAAAACGACACGAGCACCCCAGGCGCGCTGAACTCCGGGTCAATATCTTTTGCCGCAACACCGTCGAACTTATCCTCTTCGTCTTTTGCATAGCGAAGATGCACACCACTCGATTGCGGCGAAGTCTCCGTTATGCGATAGCCGGCAACTCCGATCTCACCAACACGGATTCCCTCTGAGCGAGCAAGCATATCAATACGGGGCGGATCACTGTCCACAGAGAATGAAACTAGCTTCTGCGCCTTGTTGCGCCACATCGAACTATCAGTAGCTTCTATGATGAGCACAACCTCGCCTGGAACCAACTCTATCAACGCGGGAGTAATCTCTATAGAGTGGGAGAACACCCGATCTCGAGCTAGGGACTGCCGGAGAACCTCCTTTATCTTGCCATTCTGTTGAATCCATACCACGACCCGCTCAAGTCCAGAATCATCATCGCGTATACTAAGGGGAAAACTCAGGCCATTTGAAGATATTACCCTTACTTTGTCTTCAACGACGATCTGTGGCGGCACTCGCTCTATTCCCCGCGACCGAACAAAGGACAGAGCAGCCATAGCTACAGTAAAGAGAGCCCCCGAGAGCACACCACCGACAAGCAATACCAGAATACGCGCGGACTTATGCGAACGCTGTTGTGTCGCATAACCCTGGTTTTTATTTGCCGCTGACTTCATTCGCTTCTACCGCTCTTGCTCAATCCACACATCTAGTTCGTCACCCAACTTCTCTAAAACAAACCCCTGCAACTTCGCTCGCAGCTTATTCTCTATCTGACGAACACGCTCCTTACTAAGGGAGAGCTGATCGGAAAGTTCTTGCAGCGTTCGCTTGTCTTCATCAATAACCCTTCCGAAAAAGATCATTTTCTCTTTCTCAGAAAGTCCCTCCTCAAATTCACAAAGGACCCGCTGCAAGGCGCCGTGAAGCTGCCTCTTGGCCATTGAATCTTCTACCGACTCAATGCCACTGGGCAGGAGCGAGAGTAGGTTAGACTCAGAGTCATCTTGAAGCGGAGCGTCTACACTAACATCAGCTCCTCCAAGCCTCTGCGACATCTCAACTACATCAGATTCGCGAACATGCAGCTTATCAGCAAGAAGCTTTGTTGTTGGGTAAATCCCCTCTCGTTCAAGCCGATCGCTCTCCTTCTTTAGGTTAAAGAAGAGCTTTCGCTGCGCCTGAGTAGTCCCAATCTTTACCATCCGCCAATTGGCGATGATGTACCTGATGATATAAGCACGAATCCACCAAACTGCGTAGGAGGGAAAACGAACCCCTCGGTACGGGTCGAAATTCCGCACGGCTTCCATCAAACCGATATTCCCTTCTTGAATCAGGTCTAGAACACTCCGCGCTACACGCTCATACTCACGCGCTATCTTTACAACGAGCCACAACGTGCCTGAAACGAGGGTGTAGGCCGCCTCAGGGCTCTTTGTTTCTTGGTAAGCAACGGCTGCTGCGTGCTCCTCTTCCTTGCTCAGGGGACTAAAGCGGCGAATCTCAGCAAGATATGCCTCAAGGGGGCTGTAGGGCACCAGAGCAGAGCCCCTTCCTAAGGAGCTCTCCTCGTCCGATATCTCTATTACGTCCTCATCTGGAAGGTCAGCCTCAACAAGAGCCTCCGGGGCCTCGTCATCCAGCACCACCTCACCCTCTAAAACCGGCACAGCGGAGCCCTCACCCTCAGGGCCTTCTGGCATGGGGCAAGCGACTACCTCCACCACCTCACCTGCCTTTTTCTTGGGTTGTTTCGCCAACTTAGTCCATCTCCGGCAACACCAGCATCACCACCCTACTAGCCTACACCTAGCCGCGGGGTGAAAAAAGGTCAGTCGTGCAGATCACTTAAAATAGCATCCGACAAGCTTTTCAGACTAAGTACTGGGCGCCTTGCTGTCTAATTCAACAAGTATCGCAGCCCTTAGACGCTCGCCGATATCTGAGCCAGTTCCTAACGGCGTTCGAGGTACCGTGCCGCCGCGCAGGGTAAAATACAACTCATAAAAACTATGCGACTGCGCGTTCGCAACTGCTGCTTGCAGCTCCTCAGTGGTAAAGGCGCGGCGAGAATTCCTCTCGGCCTGCCTGTGCATCCTGGCAATAACTTCTTTTGCAACGACGGCAAGGTCTCCATCTTGAGGGAGCACCTCAACTCGCGGTTGCACCCCACTCTTAACTTTCCCCGCCTCTCTACCGCCCATGCTCTGCATACTACCATCCCCAACGGGCTTTCACTGCCCTCACTCGGCCAACGGATCCTTTACACATGTAAGAACGTATAGGTCTTCCCGCTGTGCATTTTGTTGTTTGACTATCGTGTGTGCATACACCGAGCAAATCTGTTTAATCTCAGGCGCAAACTCTTTCGATGAAGTTGCAATTATTTTACCGCCGATTTTAGCTACTCGCACAGCCTCAGCAAAAGACGGCAAAGAAACATCGTGACACCGAACCTCGTCGCATATCTCATCAGGAAGTGGGAATGCGTTCGGATTCCCCGGCACTGCCACTGCAACCCCGCCAGAGGAATTCGCACTCTGACCTAATTCAGCTAATGATCCTCTACGACTCTCTTGGTCCGGATGTATCGCAACATAAAAGCCCCCTTGGTCTTGAAGGGCTGGCGCAATCTGACCATGTGGAAAAAACTCAGCCTGAATCTTTGGCTTTTCATCGAAGGTTTCCGACCACAGCTTTATCATGTTGCGCAAAGCATTTGCATGAAAGACCGATCTGCCTGCGTCGTCCCAGTCTTCAGGCGTGAGCTCAAGCATCGGCCACAGGAATTGACCAAGGTACCGGAACGACCCCTTAATCCAATCTTTAAATTCAACTGAAGTGCCATTTAGATTTTGAGCTTCCGTATGAAGCGCACATGCGGCCTCTTTAAACCCTGCATAATCACCGCCAACGTTTGCAAGATCTGCTAGGCGCATGATTATCTGTTCGGGCGTTGTTGGCAGCACGTTAGGGTTGGTCGCCAAGATAACACCTGCGACGTTATCCGCCTGCTCCTGCGACATGCCCAGCGCTATCGTGCAGTAGTGACGCGCCAGGTCCGCGGCCAAAGCCTCCGCGGATGGATACCCTAAAGCATTCGGGGGCGCGTGACTATAAGCATCATGCATCTCATTGGCAGCTCTCAGAACAACACGGTCAATGGAAACACCATACTTCTCACAGCGATGAATTAACTCTTCAGCAGCCGCCCACGTCTTCTTGGGGTGTGACGCACCGTGATATGGTGCCTCGGCATCCGGCAGATACGCCGGGGTTTTAAAAGCATCAAGCGCAGCACGCTGCTCACTCGACAACTCGGCCCTCATAAAGAACTCCTTTCTTTTTAAACTGCGCCCAACGAGCACAAGAACACTAGGGTATTATGGTTGGCTAATGAAGGTTTTGTGAGATAAGTCACCAAGAAAAACTAAAAAGCACTACTAAAATCACTACAAGCCCTCCCTATGAGATAGTTTTCACTCGCCTAGGTTGCACTGCAGAGAGGGCCCATATTACGCATTAAAACAGGCACTTAGAAGACCAGGTCGACCCTCTCTTACCAAGCAATTTGTAGTTACCGAGCGATGATACACTCTTGGTTTACTTACCTGGACGGATAATCACTTTTGGCGTCGTTATCTGCCCGTGATTCGGTTAGAGCCCCTAGCTATATTTACCGCCCAGTTCCATTTAGCTCGCACCCCGCCGTGCCGACTCTCCCTTGGTATGGCAGCGTCTAAAACCGCAGAAATTCTCGTTAAACGTGGCGTTATAACGGCAGATCAGCTGCAGCGAGCTTTGGAACTTCAGAGAAGCGCGGGTGGAGCCATAG
>JBIKKT010000001.1:0-143274 GCA_044360195.1 Bdellovibrionota bacterium
ACCTTCTCAGCTGCCTTGAAGTATCTACGTCTTCCCCTTCTTGCCATGGTACCTTCCTTCTAAAAGGCTCAGATACCAAGTTAGCTAGCATAGCCTGGGTTCCATTTCCATCAGAGGCGTTACAGATTAAGTCGAGATGTCACCGATGTAAATGTGTTCCGTGTCGGGCACCCACTAGCTCAGCGAATTATCGAAGAGTGTAAAGCGTTCAAGCTCGGAACTGCACACTTAGATTTTGATTTTTCTAATTCAGGCAGACAGATTGCTATTCTTTCCCCACTGAAGGGCAAAAGTGGCTGGCTAAAAGTTCAGAGCTACACATTCAATTCGTTTGAACCCCGTGATGAGGTGGTATTAGCTGGAGTAACTAATACAGGTGAAGTGCTTGATCATGATCAGTGTGAACGTATGTTCTCACTTGCCGCTACTCAGAGGGAGTCAGCAGCTTCAAGCTCAACAGAGATTAATACAAGACTCTCCGACCTAATCAACTCACAGGTTCAGGAAACCAAAGACGAGATATCAACCAAAGATGCAGAATATTTTGAAGGGGAATTAGATAAGCTCGACCATTGGGCAGAAGATCAAAGAAGTTCACTCCGTATTAGTCTTAAAGAGACCGACGAGAAGATTAAAGAGCTTAAGAAGGCAGCTCGCGGTGCGGGTAATCTTCCCGATAAACTAAAGCTCGAGAAGGAACGCCGAACCCTGGAGACGAGACGCGATGAATTGTGGCGTGCGTATGATCTCGCGGCAAAAGATATCGAAGTTAAAAAAGACAAGCTCATTGATCGCGTTCAGCAGCTGATGGAACAGCGCATTACGCATGAGGAGCTTTTTACTATTTCATGGACGGTTTTATGAGTGAAGCAAAGAAGAATGAATCAATTCAACCGGAGAAACTCGATCTCAACTCCTTAGATGTCGTTGAGTATCAGAAGGCAAAACTAAGAGAGCTCTTTCCAGAGATCGTTACTGAGGGTGGTAAAGTCGATTTTCATAAGCTCCAAGTGTTGTTAGGTGATCATGTAGATGATTCAAAGGAGAAATTTGGTCTTTATTGGGCAGGGAAAACTGATTGCTATAAGACAATTCAAAAACCTAGTAACGCAGCGCTGTCTCCTCTTATTGAACAATCGCTTGAATTCGACCTAGCAAAAAATATTGTTATCGAAGGTGACAATTTGGAAGTGCTTAAGCTACTTCAGAAGAGTTATCTCGGTAAGATAAAACTTATCTACATAGATCCACCTTACAACACGGGCAATGAGTTTATTTATCCCGACAACTTCTCAGAGTCGCTCGAGACCTATCTCCAATATTCTGGTCAGTCGGACCCTGAAGGACGAAAGTTTTCCACAAATGCCGAAACTGATGGGCGCTTTCATTCGAAGTGGCTCAGCATGATTTACCCTAGGCTATTTCTGGCGAGGAATCTGCTGACCGAGAGTGGCGTGATAATGGTCAGTATCGATGATCATGAAGTCACCTCGTTGCGAAAAGTCCTTGATGAAATATTTGGCGAGGAAAACTTTCTTGGATGTATCATTTGGAAGGGAGCGACAGATAATAATCCAACTCAAATTGCAACTGAACATGAATACATACTGTGTTATGGGCGTTCGAGGGAAGCTATTAGTGAACCTTGGAAAAACAGTGAAGAAGACGCAAAAAATGTTCTTCTTAATGAGTTCAGCAAAATCGAAAAATCAAGTCAGAATCTTGAGGAAATACAACGTCGCATACGCACGTTCATAAAATCTAATAAAGAAGCGCTCACAGCGGTGACTCACTATGATCGAGTCGATAAGAGGGGCTTATACACTGGGAGTCGAAAGGTTCATAACCCGAAACCAGGAGGCTACCAGTACGACGTAGTTCACCCTGCAAATAAGAAAGTCTGTAGCCCTCCCGTCAATGGCTATCGATATCCAAAAGATAGAATGGACCAACTTATCTCCGAGGATAAGATCTTGTTTGGAGATGACGAAACTCAGATTGTTCAAATCAAAGAGTATTTGCAGGACTACGCTGGCAAGCTTTCCAGTGTAATAAATCTTGATAGCCGAACTGGCTCTAACGAGCTTGAGTCAATTTTTGAGATTCAGAAATTGTTTCCGAATCCAAAACCTGTAGCGTTGCTTAAATCACTTTTTGATTTTGTCCTGAAACCAGATGATACGGTTTTGGACTTCTTTGCAGGTTCGGGAAGTTCAGGACAAGCGGTACTCGATCTTAACTTTAAGGATAAAGGTCAGCGCAAATTTATTTTAGTGCAACTACCGGAATCGACGAGAATACAGAAGGGAGAAAGTGAACAAGAAACGCCTGCTTCGAAAGCTGGATATGTGACGATTGCTCAGATCTGTCGAGAGAGAATAAAGAGAATCATAGAGAAAAATGCAGAGTCAGCGGTTAAGCAGCAACTTCCTTTACTATCTCGAGATGACAAGCTGAATAGAGAAGGCTTTCGTGCTTTTCGGTTGGTTCCGTCAAATTTTATTCCATGGAACGCCTCAGTTTCGGCAGGTACGGTTCAAGAACAGCTTAAACTGTCAGTTCGAAATGTGCATTCATCGACTGCAAGGCAAGATCTGTTGTGGGAAATCTTACTGAAGTCTGGATTTCCACTGGATGTGAGCGTTGAGAAAATGAGCCTTGTCGATAAAGAGATATTTGTGGTTGCTGGAGGAGTTTTGGTTATTTGCCTTGATCAGACTATCTCAAAGGAGCTCATACAGGGAATTGCTTCCACAAATCCAGTCAGGGTGGTTTGTTTGGACTCAGGCTTCGCCGGAAACGATCAGCTCAAAGTAAACGCGGTCGAAACATTTAAAGCCAAAGGCATTACCTTCAAGACCGTATGAAACTAAAGTTTGACGCAAATCAGCAATATCAACTCGATGCCGTTAATGCGGTGGTAAGCGTCTTTGACGGTCAACCTCTGAACCAAGGCGACTTTGAAGTCACGGTCTCTCAAGAGCAAGTAGGACCGATGTTTGCTCCAACAGATGTAATAGCAGTCGGTAATCGACTCGCGATCTCTGATGAACAGCTACTGAAGAACATTCAAGCTACACAATTAACAAACGACCTCGAACCCGATGACAGCTTTAAGGACAATCACTTCTCTGTAGAGATGGAAACTGGAACGGGAAAAACCTATGTATATCTTCGTTCAATCTTCGAGCTGAATCGAAAATACGGGTTCAAGAAGTTCATTATCGTAGTTCCAAGCGTAGCTATCAGAGAAGGTGTTCTTAAGAACCTTGAGATAACTCAGGAGCACTTCAAGGCACTCTTCAATAATGTTGCCTATGAGTATTTTGTTTATGATGCCAAGCGCATTAACCGACTCAGAAGTTTTGCTACGGGGACTCAGATTCAGATTCTTGTAATCAATATTGATGCTTTCAGAAAAAACTTTACTGGAACTGAAGAAGAGCAAAAAAGTAACGTAATCTATAAGCGCACTGATCGCCTGAACGATAGGATGCCGATTGAGTTCATTCAAGCAACTCAACCGATAGTTATCATCGACGAACCACAGAGCGTCGATAATACCGAGAAAGCAAAGGAAGCTATTGCAGCTCTTAACCCTCTTTGCACGCTTCGATACTCAGCAACACACAGAAACCCATATCATCTCGTCTACCGTCTTGATCCGATCAAGGCATATGCGATGAAACTGGTGAAACAGATAGTGGTTGCTTCTGTAACCGGCTCCACTGGCACCAATGCGGGGTATGTAAAACTCAAGAAGATTGATTATGGCAAAGGCAAGAAGCCAACTGCCAAGATAGCAATTCATGTGAAAGGCGAAGCAGGCATTAAAGAGAAGGAGCTCAAGATAAAGGGTGGTGAAGATCTTTATGCACTCTCTAATGAACGTGAACCTTACCGTGACGGGTACGAAATTACAGAGATCTACGCCGAACCAGGAAACGAGTATATTCAATTCAGTAGCGGAAAACGCCTCGCACTAGGGCAAGAAATCGGTGGTCTCCAAGGTGATATCTGGAAAGTTCAGATAAAAAACACAATCAAGAGACATCTTGATAAAGAGCTTCAAGTTAAAGGGCGAGGGATCAAGGTTCTCTCCCTGTTTTTTATTGATAAGGTCTCAAACTATCGCTCGTATGATGAAGAAGGCAAACCGCAGCAAGGTAAGTTTGCTATTGCATTTGAAGAGTCGCTCACTGAGCTTCTGAAGCAAGACATCTATAAAGAGTTATTGAACTTTCCCATTGAGAAGCTTCATGACGGCTATTTCGCTCAAGATAAGAAAGGAGTCTTAAAAGACAGTAGCGAGACGCGAAGCACTCAAGCTGACGATGATGTCTATGAGCTAATAATGAAAGACAAAGAAAAGCTTCTTTCATTAGAAGAACCGCTTCGATTCATCTTCAGTCACTCCGCTCTACGCGAAGGTTGGGATAACCCTAATGTCTTCCAGATCTGCACCCTCAATGAAACACGTTCGGTGATGAAGAAGCGCCAAGAGATCGGGCGCGGTTTACGCATACCAGTAAACCAATCTGGAGACCGAGTTTTTGATGACAATCTAAATAAGCTCTTGATTGTGGCAAATGAAAGCTATGAGGAGTTCGCACGGAATCTTCAAAATGAATACGAAGAAGAATGCGGTGTCACCTTTGGTAAAGTTCCACTTCACGCATTCTCTAAAATAGTTGTCGATGATGGCGCAGGTGGTAAAGCTCTTGGTCTAGAAACCTCAAAGTCGATCATAGAAGCGCTTAAGTCCCAGGGCATTCTCAATCAAGATGGCAAGATACTCGAAGCTTTCGACCCACAAAAAGCAGGATTTAAGCTTGAGCTTCCCCCAGAGGTTCAAGAGCTGAGTGACGAGGTGATTGATACCCTCCGTTCGTATCAGCTTGAACGCCATATCAAACGAGACGAAGAACGATACCAGCTCAAACTTAAGAAGCAGGTCTTGCTTGATGAGGAGTTTCAGAAACTTTGGAAAACGATTTCTGTTAAGACGACATACTCGGTTGAGTTTAAGACTGAAGATCTTATTCGCAACTCTGTTAAGGCAATCGACGAGATGGAGAAAATACAACCGATTCGTGTTGCCTACGTTGAAGCTAATCTTGAGATAGAGAATAAGGGTGTTTCTGGCACTGTCATGAGACAGAACACCTCTGAGGTGATTCATACAGGGGCGATACCCGATATTCTAGCATATCTACAGAATGAGACCGAGCTCACCCGCTCTACCCTCTGTCAGATACTCACCCAGTCAAGGCGCTTGAAGGAGTTCTTCATTAACCCCCAGGCGTTTATGGATCAGGTTGCCCAAATCGTTCGAGCAGAACTCCATAAGCTCATGATCGATGGCATCAAATACGAAAAGCTTCCAGGAACTGAACCTGATTCTGAGTGGGACATGAGACTCTTCGAATCAAAGGAGATCGAAGCATATCTTTCAAATCGCCTCGAGGTGAACAATTCAATATACGACGCTATAGTCTACGACTCAGAAGTAGAAAGACGCTTCGCAGAGGAGCTTGATAGAACAGAGACCATCAAACTGTTCGTAAAACTGCCTTATTGGTTCAAGATTGAAACGCCACTTGGAACCTATAACCCAGATTGGGCGATTCTAAAACACGATAAGAAAGTCCTATATCTTGTAAGAGAGACCAAGAGCACTAAAAATTTTGAAAAGCTAAGAACTTCTGAAGCTGAAAAGATTCGCTGTGGTCGACGACACTTTGAGGAGCTCGGTGTTGATTTTGCTGTTGTTGCCGAAGCGAATGAGGTCTGACCATTTTCCTGACGTCAAGAAAATGGTCGTTCAAACATTCTGCTCTTCCAAAGTCATGAGTTTGGCTCCAGCTACTCGATAGATATCAGATTTCAGATAGTGCTTACGTAGTGAGTCGATAAGCGTCTTATCTTCGTCACTAGTAGCTGTAGTTGCTGCTTTCTCTATCTCGCTTATCAACATGGGAAGAGTTGCATGTATCTTTGCCCCATCTTCTGATGAGTTTGTTAGTTGAAGTTTACCACCGTAACGATAGGCTGCATAACGCTCTAAAGCAGTATAGAACTCAGCTGTGGGCTCTTGAGCGTAGTTCTCAAGCCAAAACCGTTTTAGTAACTGATTCATGTCTGTTGTGAAGTTTGGAGTAGAGCTTCCAGCATTCATCGCATTACGTAATAGATCGATCTCATTTGGTCGAATGCGGTAGATGAATTGTTCTATGTCACAGGTGGTCTCTGTAAAGTAGTTTCCTAGGTTAATTCCTTTCAGCTCTTCTAGAGCTTCACATATAGCTGAAGTGAAATCTTCCTCACTTGGTTCATCGTGCTTAATAACAATATGTTCAACAAACTTCTTCCACTTAATCGCGCCTTTCGGGTCTAAGCTCTTTTTCTTAAGGGTGTTGTATTTTGCAAGGTCAATCCACAGGGCATAGCGCTCATTCGCATCAAGCAGCGTTGCTGGGTAGGTTCTACATCGCTTATCAGGTTTGAAATTGCTGCTCAGCGGTTCAGCAAGTATATGTAATTCACTCTGAGTTTTATTGTGCAACTCTTTGACCTGGTACGGTTCGAACTGTCGCACATCAACCTGAAATGTATTCTTGTAAACTTTGGCAAGCTCTATTGTCAGTAGAACATCTGATAAGCTCTCGTGATCTTGAGCGCCTTCTAATAGACCAAACAGTTTACATAGACCTTCAAGTTTTAATCTGACTTTGTCATCGCCTGCATTTGCGAAGAGCTTCTCTCTGTAATTATCGTTAAAAGCCATCAAATATCGTGAGACGAGAAGCAGATCTTTGTGTTGAACCCTGCTGTTGTATGGGTTGATTCCATTACGAATAAAGACAGTTCTCAGGAAATCTAGATCGAAGGAAGCTGAGTTATAGCCAATCATTGCAATCGAAGAACCGCCTGCTCGAGCTATGGTTCTGTTGAGGAACTCATTAATCTTTAGAACTGCTTCATGCTCAGTAAGGGTTGCTATCTTCTGGTGCTCTATTACATTGGTGCGATTGGTGAGTATTGCACCTACACGAGGAAGCTGAAGACGTGAGATCTTTACGTTCGCTGCGATTGATTCGATTGGTGCAAGGTCATCGTCTACAGCGATAAACGCAAAGTTTAGAATCTGCCCAACACGTTCTAGGTCTGTTGTCTCAAGATCGTAGAATATTGAGATCATGCAGCACCTCTCTTCTCAAGAGCTTCTGATCTCTGAGCTGCACTCAATATAGGTTGTAAGGCACTGCCGAGGTTGCTGAAATAAGGTTCGATCTGACCAGCAGCACGAAGTTGACCCACTAACTTTTGAAGATTCTTGATATAGCTCACCTCGTTATCGCCGCAATTCAATAGGCGAAATTGATTGTCGATGTCTCTTCTAAGTGAGTTTGGAACTTTCTCTTTTCCGTCTAGAAGAATAACTCCCGTGACTTTTTTCGCTTGATTTGGGCGATAGAGGCGAGTTTTCTTCGTGTTTGGCTTTAGACCTGCTTTGCGAATAAGCGAACAGATCGCCTCGCGATCAGCTACAACAATCTTTTCTCCCGAAAAAACTAAGTCATCAACATAGCAGGTCATTTTTATAGACCGACTCAGGGCATGCTCTTGAAGACGGTCGAAAAGCTTCTTGTGAGTGTAATAAGCAAGCATCTGACTGAGAGGGCTTCCCGTCGGAACATGTCCATCGGCTCTACCGTGCCCACCATCGGTATTGACTGTGCATAGATCAGCTAGAAACGCCGAGACATCATCAGAGCAAAGGAACTGCTCACGAAACATGCGCTTAATCGCAGCTCGTTTTACTGATGGATAAAACTTTGAGATATCAACTTTGAGAAGTGAGTTATTTCAAGATGTTCTCTCGCATTTGAAATATAAGACCTGCCTTTGACCCCTGAATGCAGATAGGAAGGTGTCTCTATGCGCTGGAGAAAATCAAAAAGTTTTGAATGGAGCTTTCTAAGCACATACTTCGGGGATTCTACAACTCGAGGCTTGTCATCTTGCACGAGTGTAAAGATATCGAAGTTATCTGTTCTTGCGGCAAGAGTAGAGAGTTCATTGGTGGTCATCTCAAGAAGTGTGGCGAGCTTTCTTCTTGCCTCGAGTTTATAGAGTGGAGATTGATTGATCTGATAGGCGCCAGATCGCCTTGGTCGAGTCACGCCTTACTCCTCTTCCTTAGCAGCAATCCATTTCATTATACGGAGTATCTTATCGGCAACCTTCGCTTTCGGGTTATTGCCAAGAGGTCGCTGTTCAAGTGCTTCAGCAAATAGAAAAAGGGATGATTTAGGAATCTTGAAGGTCGATGCGTATCGCTCCAAGATCTCGAGTGAGGGTGTCTTCTTGTCAGCTTCCAGCTCCGATAAGAATGAGCGTGAAACCTCCAGCTTCTCAGCAAGCTCAGCTTGATTGAGGTCGTGAAACTCTCGAATTAATTTTAAGGCTTCACCAAGCATAAACAGCCAAAAAGAAAAAAGTAATCAGAAGTGTCACTTGCTATTGTTTCCAAACTTGTCGACCAGTATTGCTACCAGACGAAAGAATGCTATTAGCAGCTGGATTACGATTGGTCTCTTTAAGAGCTTTCGTATCCTGCGTAACGAGGTCTGCCGTGTCTTTCTAGTTTCAGTTTCCATACATATCTCCATAAAACAGCTTACTTTATCGCAAGCTCTCCTCTCAGTTTTATGGAACGGGTGGTCGGCAGACCTATTCTTCTGATTACGACATTAACTCCTCTTTACCTTATGCTAACTACACATAAACTAAAGAGACCTAGTACCAAGATAAATCAAAGCAAGTGCAAGAGAGCAAAAGCAAAGAAGTGTCTGGGCAAATGTTAGTAGAATCTTACGATTCCACCGCAAGACTCCCGCACAAAGTGCTGAGCCTCATGTACAACAAAGGAGCTCTCCCCGTATTCTAAAAAGACAAGATGAGCATACAGCATGGTTCGCTGTGTGTCAATAACATTCGCTGTGAGCGAACGAATTTAATTTGTTAATTTTGACTATCTGTCACCTGTAAATTGGTCGGCACCGACTTTAAGAATGGTGCTTGTTCTAATCGTAAGCCGAACATTAGAATAAGCTCGGCGTTATTCTAATGTCTTAGAGTTACTATTTTAAGCGCAATAATCGCTCGAGATCAACTTCAAGCAGGTTAGATGCCACTGCCACATTGATAGTATTCTTTGACAGGTCTCCAGATAGTTTCAGGCAGTGCGCTAGCCTGGAAATGGAATCAAGCAGTATGTCAAATTTCTTCTCTGTGTCGCTTTCAAGCTTGGCTTTGTTACACAACGAATCAACTTGCTGAACAAGAGAATCGAGCTGTCTTTTAGTAGAATCAAATCGATTATTCTGCCCCAGAGCAAACCCCTTGGAGAGTAGCGAACTTTCATTTAGATCATCTTTTACATAGTGCGAGAATCTTTTCATTACTTAACCTTCACTGCCACCAGTACGAGATCACGTTCATCTTTGATCTGCTTTTGGATGTCACTAATAAATCTCGTTACCTTGGCTTGCTTGGATGCACTGCTTTCATTGCGATCAATGGTCTCCAGGAGAACCTCTAGAGCATCTGTTGTGTTAATGGTTTTTATCGCCTCTGACTTTGAAACTGATTTAGCCATAATTACCTATCACGATCGTCAAGGTGTGATTGTAGTCGACGATAAGTCTTGCGGAGACCTTCGGTCTCTCTGAAGTGATCAGAAAGTCGTGAGAGCTCCTCATTCATCTGGGCTCGCAGAAAGAACCGAATCAGACCGAGACGTGTTAAAAACCTTGAAGCTGCCAAGCTATCAAGTTCAGGTATCCAGTCTTCGGGTAATAGTAATCGTAACTGAGCAGTCTTAGATTTTGGTTTAGTCATGGGCTTTTAATCTCCGTTCAACATGTATCTGATCTGTACTTATTTATATGGAGAGGCGTAATAGGGTCAGGAAAATCCATTGCCGATGTGGATCAAGTTGAGCTTGCAGGGTCAAGTTTGGATCAAGTGTTTACTAGTACATTGAACCTCTCTTCGTTCGGTTCAATCGCACTTCGTGCGTATTGCTGATTGTTATATTTTATAGGTCTTAGTTTTACGGTGGGAAGCAGTCACAATTTCACCCATTTCTGAGTGAATTGTTTTACGTATGGGTCCCGTATGCACAATCTCTTGAGCGCAACCTCTTTCGAGGAAAGTGGCGGCTAGCCGGTCTCACTTTTACTGCACCGATTCATGTCTTTCGACACCAGCGGCAAGTTGATCCTACGACAAAGAGATCTACCGTAGGCTTGGTGGGTTGGGTACCACATCGTGCTGGAAATTTTGATTGAGCTGTTGAACTCCGTGTACATGGTTAGAGGTACTAAGGCTGCGTTTCCAACTTTGCAGCCATGCATTTTGCGACGTCCTTTCTCTTGTTTTCACCCGAGGTGAGTCTAGTTGCAAGCTAGACCCTTGGAGGCACCTTTTGGCACCGAACAGAGTCGCGTATTTAAGAATCGAGCAAACTCCATAACGGATATGCTCTCTAAAGCTATTTATATATATACATCTTCTACCTATCTACCTGAGTGGCTAAGTAGTAGCGCCGTCCTTGGCGCTGAAATATCATCAATGTTTGGAATCAGATTTTTGTGACATTAGACGCTGCTTAACTAGCGCTTTTGCTATAATACTCATATTCAAAGACCCAGTTAGTTGTTTTCCAAATAGCCGTCGTAACTCTACCTCTTCCTCCACAGCTAGTGGAAAAGCACCGCACCAAACATCACCGTAGGAGTCAAAAAACGCTTCACATTCTAATGCATGCTCAGCCACAAACTCACTAGCGATTCTTTCTGCGTCAAGGTTGTCGCGGCAATTCGCAAATAGCTCATTTGCTGCGTAGTGTCTCAATCCAGCATTCCCGCCAGCAGTCCGCTTTTCAACTCGCATTCCGCTACCAAGATAGAGTTGGATAATTAAATTCATTCCTTCGGTGATACCGTCAAGATATGAACTGGTTGCTTGTACTAATGCATCATCAGGCAGTGAATCCCATGGAATCGTGTCAAAAGTCAGTGTGACTGGCTTGAGAACATTCACTACGAACTGCTCTCTTTGCTTGAAGTCGCACTCCTTGGGCTGCGAGCCTTGCGTTTCTAGTATTGCGGGTTTGTTATTATTGTTCGACTTAATTGTTTTCATTTTTATTTCCTTCTTTATTTTTGAATCAGTGTTAAATGTCCTCTCATCAATGCACCCAATTTGAATCCAACGATTTCTGGCGTCGAAAGTCCTCTAATACTTCTCCCAACTGGGCATAGACCTCCTTGACTATCTCTGCTCGCTCGTTGCGGTCAGGCACGTACTTCACCGCAAGACCAAGCTGCGCTCCATTTTGATCACTGATAAGTCTTGGAATCAGGATCCAAGAGTATTGTGTTTCCAAATTGAATCGCTCGAATGCAGCATAGAGCGACTCAACCGAATATTGAGGCAACCTATTGCAGAGACTTTGGTGAATTATTTGTTTGCCTCGCGTTTGTCGTGCATATTCAGAATCGAGTGACTCTGCTTGGGATACCATTCTAGTAATCTCAGCAAACGCTTGCGCGATTTCATCATTCTTTACCTTTGCGCGAATCGCGTTACGTTTTCCAAGAAAACGCTTATAATTTCTTAACTGTTTCATATTTTCCTTTACATCATCATAAAACCGTCAAGTCTCGAGCGCCTTGACATACATCATTAAAAAAATAGAGAGTCGAGTTCTCCTCTCATTGCGTCACAATATGAGCACTGTGACACCCTGAGACCAAAAACATGGATGCCTTACTTCCATTCTTCTATTATGGCATACTAGAACCTTGTTTGTCAAGTATTATTATATGACGTATAATAGTGGAATAACAGCTAGTTATAAGAATGTCACATTGACTAGTATATAATTTTAGGGTATAATTTCCCTTATGACGACCTATAGCTACTCTAGAAGCTCAAAATCAATAACTACCCCTCGTGATTCTCACGAAACCCAAGCAGAAGCGATTGAGGGCTTCTGTAGAAGCATGAAATGGGAGCTCGGAAGAAACTGGGCTGAAAGAGCTGTGAGTGGCGATCTGTCGCTCGACCTAAGACCCGTCGGTAAGCAGATGCTTAGTCGACTCAAAGACGGTGATCGTGTCGTTGTCTCATCGCTTGATCGCCTGTTTCGAAGTCCTATGGATGCTCGTAATCAACTTACGAAGCTAAAGAAGAAAGGTGTTGAAATTTGGTTAGCGAAGCTAGGTCTCGAGATAACTGAAGGTAGGAATTTCGATTTGGTGATGGAGCTCGTTCAAGCATTTGCTGCAACCGAAGCTGCTCTTTTGGGTAATCGAATTCGAGAGATGAAAGCTCGATTGCGCGATGAAGGTAAGTTTCAAGGTGGTAAAGTCGAGTTCGGGTTTAAGCTCAACTCTGACGGTACGCTTTCTGAAGAACCTGATGCTCAAGAAGCGCTGAAGCTGATGCACACTTTACGAAAAGAGGGTCAGTCATACAGAGCGATCAGCGAAGCAATTCAGAAGAAGTATCGTGGTAAGCTTTCAATCTCACATGAGGGTATTAGACGCATTTTAACGCGCAAAGACTAAGTAGCTGATCTCACCTGGAACTTTCATCAGTCGAAAAACTGATGATCTTACATACAAAATATCATCAATGATCGCTAAGTAATCTATTCCACTCGGAGTTCCAGTATTCCAGTGGAGGAGCTTATCTAAAACTGATGACATTACGATAGTCCCCTTAAGACAATGAAACAGGGGGTTATATGTTAGGTCGACAAGCGAAGATTCTCTCAGATATGCAGATTAAAGCGGTGCTAGGTGCGCTTGATGGGTCTAGGAACGGACTTCGTAATAAGGTCATGTTCTTGCTCTCGCTGAATGGGTTACGCGCTAAAGAGGTTGCTGCGCTTGAGCTTTCAATGATTACCGATGCTGAGGGTAATCTCGCTGATAGTATCGCGCTTCAAGATAAAGCTACGAAGGGTCATTCGGGTAGGGTTGTATTTATGAGCCCAGCACTAAAAGAAGCGTTGATCGAGTATCTTGATCAGCGACGCAGTATCTCAAGTAAGTATGTGATTGTTACAGAGCGAAGTGAAAGATTCAGTGCTCATGCGGTTGTGGTGTTCTTTGCGCGTCTCTACCGCAAGCTTGGGTTTGTTGGTCTCAGTTCACACTCTGGCAGACGTTCGTTTGCTACACGAGCAGCTCGAAAAATTTCACAAGCTGGGGGTTCATTGAGAGATGTTCAAGCACTTCTTGGTCATCGGTGGATCTCGACAACTGAAAAGTATCTAGATCAAGAAATGGATGCTCAGCGTAAAGTAACAACGATGATTTACGTCTAATCTGCGTGCTTATAATCTATCTCAAAATGTGCTATGTTTTCCTAGTATTAACCAAGGGAACAATAGCCAATGCTCAGATTAAATACTTCTACAGGACGGTTCGAGCAGGTCGAAGAGACCGCGCTCAAAGACAAACAGCTGCTTGAACGATATGACCTTCAAAAAGCCATCGTATCCTCGTGGGAAGTATTCAAGAATGAAATCGGGTTGCCCTCAGCCTTTCTAGTTGGTCAAGAAATAAACCCCGACACGAGTACTCAGAATACTCTGGATCTTTTAGCCTACGATGGTGACACCTCATCTCTTATCGTCATTGAACTGAAACGCGATCGGAACAAATTACAGCTGCTTCAAGCGTTATCGTATGCCGCGATGGTTAGCAGATGGAATGCTGAGGTCATTATTTCAAAAGTTCAGCGTGATATTTCGACAGACCACGAGGAACTAATTGATCTGATTTCTTCAAGTTCCTTTTCTGGTGAAGTGCGCGTCGTGCTAGTTGCCGAATCATTTGACCCAGAAGTGATCATCACCTCCAACTGGCTCAGTACAAAGTACGATGTCAATATTGCTGCTTTTGCAGTTGGACTCCATGAGATCGAGAGCCAGCTTTTCATAACTGTTGATCAGCGATTTCCGCTTCGAGAGCTCGACGAAGCGTATGAATCACGAGGTCGAAGTAGGAGTGCAAGTAGGGCTACTTCGAACATTGATTGGGACGAAATTATTCCGACACTCAAATACCCATTTGCAGAGAGAGGTGTTCGTCTTTGTCAGAAAATACGTGATGGCGAACCAGATCGACGACGCTTTGGAATGCTTAGAAAGCACTTTGATGGCTTCGATTGGATAACTATTAACTTCCGTCGCAACTACGTAAATGTTTATTTGCGAGGTCAGTTCGAAGGTGATCGTGAGCTGCTTGAAAAGAAGTTTACTACACCTGTTGAGATTGGAAGTTGGCGTGATGGTCTTAGTATTAAGGTTCAGTCTGCTGAGCAATTCAACGAATTAGTGGCTTGGTTAAAGCTCGACGAGAAGAATGGAAAATGACGAATACTTCCGTTCAGGTTTCGATTACCACCTTAATTTCTGAGATCTTTAATTCAATAATTCAGACTGCTTCTCCAAGCACTTCCCGCCCAGAAGTATTAAAAGTGCCTTATCAAGTGGGACCAGGTCATTTTGATTCCGTTGAGGTAACGATTCCGCAAGTTACAATAGAGCCCAGCGGTATCCACGCAAAGTACGAAAAAGAGCTTAAGCTTGTATTTGATTCTGGAATAGGCTTAAGCGAGCTCATTTTTCACCGCATTGATCGCGACCCATTTCAGGTGTCGTTTATTGAAGCTGTTTGTGACTCTTGTTCGTCATTATGGAGACGAGCACATGTCATTTCGCGTCACGTTGAAGCCGTCTCAAATCAAGTAATTCCGGTTAAACAAATCCTTGAGGTGGAAGTTAAACAACTAGCTGAACGAGTTGAAAGATGGTTGTTGGTCGAAACTAAACCGGAAGAATTAACAATTGGTATTTCACCACGAATTGGATTTCCAGCTGACACTGAAATGGCTGATTGGAAATCAAAATCTATCTCGTTCATCGATGCCGCATTGCAACCGCATCGCATATTTAAGTTTGAGGGTTCTGAGTTCTCAAAAGTATTCCATGAAGATACGTTTGTGTTGCCTTTGGCAGGTCGAATCGTCGATGTTGAGGTTGCTAATCAAATTGAAGAGTTTCGACTATCAGTTTGTCTTTCCTGCAAGCAGCCAGTCGAGGTTGTAAGTGCAACTATTCGTCCATCTTACTGGGAAAATGCACCTGGGAAACGACCAAATTTTAGCTGGCATGTACCCGGCTCGAATCGAACACCTGACGTTTCTTCCAATGTTCAATTTTGGGCATCGGTTGGTAGAGAAAACAACGGTGCGGTACCTACTTTCTGGGACGGGGTTCAAGAGTCTCACATCGCGCAGCAAAGTAAATGGTACAAGTATCTAAAAGCAAATCAAGAATGCCAGTTTGGACTGAGTATAGTCATGGATGGTGCATTTCTTATTCTGCAATCCATGACAGAACCAGTTTTTCGCCAAAATACGATAGCTTTGCGAGGACTTCACTTGGTCCTCTGTGGGATGGAGGGAATCGGTGGAGCGTTAGATTCATCAGAGGAGGAGAACTCCACTCGATTCAAGAACTTTTGGGAGCGTATTTGGAATAAGCATTTAGAAACGGCGTCAGATAATAGCCCCATCAGAAAAACAAATAATGTGAGGAGCGCACTTGGACAGTTATATAAGCTCCGAAACTCGCTTGCACACGCTAATCGTGAGTCTCTTAACTTCGAGATAATGTGCTCAAAAAGAGCAATAGGTGATTTTTTCAATCAAGGTGAGTGGGCGGCTTATAGCTTCGGATTTTGCTTAACGCAAATTGTTTTTGAACTGATTGAAGAATTAGGTAATTGAATATGGGTGACACTCTTTTTAATTTTCTTCCGCCCGTAGAGGCACTTGAGCATACAGAGGCAGCTGACCTAGCAGCGATGATTCTTCCTGAGCTTATGCGGAGATGGAAAACCGAAGGAAGGTCTTTTTGTTTTTATAATCTTACACTTGGGAATGAACTGCCACAGGTATCACTACTAGCAATGTCTGAAGCTCTTTCATGGCTTATTCGTGAGGGCTTATTGGTTCAACAACCAGGTCATCAAGCAGGATGGTTTGTTCCAGCTCGACGCGCACAAAGTATTCATACGAAAGCTGACATAGATAGCTTTATCAAGGCAAAGCAGCTACCAAGAGGGCAACTTCATCCTAGTATCATTCAACAATCTTTTTCAGACTTCATCCGAGGGGATTATTCGGGCGCAGTATTCAAGGCATTTAGAGAAGTTGAGATTGTTGTTCGTGAGGCGGCGCATCTCGCGGATACCGATATTGGTGTGCCTCTAATGCGCAAAGCATTCGATTCGAAGAATGGGGCATTAAGTGATCCCGCACAGCATGAGTCAGAGCGCGAAGCTCTTTCACATCTATTTGCAGGTGCGATAGGCTCTTACAAGAACCCTTCTAGCCATAGAAGGGTTGAACTTGATGCGGAGCAGGCGACTGAAATGATAATGTTGGCGAGTCATCTTTTGAAAATAGTTGATTCACGCAAGTAGCTAATGATACAGAACAAGACTGCAAAAACTTCTTGAGGAATTATCTGGAGCCGTCGAGAGGAATCGAACCTCCGACCCTTTCATTACGAATGAAATGCTCTGCCAACTGAGCTACGACGGCGCGCGATCAAATTACTTCTTCTTCAACTTCACTTCAACATTTCGAATCTCACTTCAAAGTTGAAGAGAGAAAAGTAAGATTCAAAAACTGACACAAACAAAACCACTAGAACCGCACTTTCTGACCCTGTTTCAAATGACCTTGTGTCAGTCTTGGGTCAGTTTAGGATCATCACCTCTGCTACCCTCATAACTACCCGAAATCGGATAATATTTTTCATAAACTCTTGACGAGCAAGAACTTACGAATGAGATGCTCTACCAACTGAGCTAGGGCGGCAGAAAAGCGATTCATTGACTGAAAAACGGTATCGCGAAATACGGTCGGAATCAACTCCTCTTGGGTCGCTCGCAAGCGAGCCTAACTGTTTGACAGCCCGCTGCGATCGCAAAATAGGGGAGGGCTTCAAGTGGGTGCGGTTCTCGCCCGAAGAGGTATAACCCGATGGCTAAAGTTATAGCTGTATACTCAACGGCGCTGAACCAAAACATGCTGCCGCGTCGTCCAGTCGGAGTGCTGCTGGTAGTGCTGTGAGCAAAGTGCTCCCGCGCGAGCATAACGACCGCGCTCGGTGAGACTGTGAGGTCTGAGAACGGCACGATGTAATGGGCGCGAAGTATAGGGCTTCGTAGTTTTAGAACGAGCCGGCGGAGTAGGGTGATTGCGGCAAGCCCGTTTTTTGAGAGTCTGACCGCAATCACTTCGGCCCCCTGTTGTAGGCGCGACTCAATCTCTTGAAGCTCGCTCCACGCAAACCAGCCGTGACTGAATATGTAGATGCCGTTGCGATTCATGAAGAGAATGGGAACGTTGAGAATCCCGACGAAGCACTGTTTAATCATTTCACGCATCGCCCAGAAAGCAACTGAGACTGCAAACGCTCCGGTGTGTGCAGAGAGTCCCGGTCGCAGTAAGGTTGTAAAGCAGACGGCAAACAGCGCAGCAGAGGCCAGCAAGTAGAGTAGTGACGAGCGAAGGCGCCGATGAACGTTTAATGGGGCGGTGCGGTGTTCAGAGCTCCCAGAGCTGCGCGGCTGTGATTGCTCGTGGCGACGTGGGCTAGAAGCGTCGGGCTGCGGTGGGCTTGATGTGTGGTCTGGGGTGACACGTTCGATTTTACTGAGGGCTCTGATGATTGCCATCGCCTCATTAAGCTGCTTGGTTTTCTCCTCAGCTCTCGCCCTGAGACGCTCGTCGGTTGGGAAACGGTCTGGATGCCACACCTTTATTAGGTCGCGATAGGCAGCCTCAGCGTCAGCGCTGGATGCGCTCGGCAAGAGATCAAGCACCTTAAGAGCCGCATGGTAGGAGACAGCCAAAGCCATGCTAACGTTATGACACTGTTACTATTCTCGTTGCCTCTATTGCTGCGGCGCTGATGAGATACTGCCTCACAAACACCTCCTGTGTTGTATATATAAAAATATTCATCATATGCTGGTTAATTAATGCAACACCAAGTACACTGGGTGTTAGGTTAACCAAACATAGAGATCGCGTCTTTATGAATGGGTGGCTAACAGGGGGTAACAGTGGCTACTGAACTAATCGAAAAGGTCCGTGCTTCATACGGCGAAGCGATACTCGCGGGGAACGCTGATGGTGCCCAACAGGTTATCGACCAGGGGCTTCTATCGGGCATTATCCCATCTAAGCTCTACCTGGATGTTTTGATGCCTGTGCAGATCGATATCGGAGCACGGTGGCACCGAGGTGAGGTCACTATCCCGCAAGAGCACCAGGCAACGCAGATAACGCTTCGGCAGATGGCGCGTCTGCGTTCTATGCTCAAGACAAGACTCAAACTTGGACTTAAAGCCGTTGTGTGCTCAGTTGAAGGTGACCAACACTTTATTGGCGCTCAAGCAGTATCAGATTTTCTTATGGTCGATGGTTGGGAGGTAGACTTCCTGGGTGCAGATGTTCCAACCGATCACCTCATTCCATTCGTGAAAGCTCGCGGTGCAAATCTTGTCTGTGTTTCATGTTCACTCGATCGATTAGTTCCAGTTGCGGCAAAGCTAGTGGCTGAGCTTCGTAAGATCCCTGCAGGTCCAAAGGTGATGGTCGGCGGAGCTGCCCTTGTGATGAATCCTAAGCATGCGGATGAAATTAAAGCAGATGCGGTTGTGATTGACCCCCAGCGGGGAGTGACGTGCGCGCGCGAGTTGTGTGGGCTGCTTAATCCTGAGAACGCTCTCGCGCTTTTCTTAAGAAAGCTTGGGCATTCCGTGCATGAGTACAGAAAGCTGCGTGGGATGAGTCAGCAGGAGTTGGCAAGTTCATCCGATCTAGACCGAGCTTACATAAGCGCTGTTGAGCACGGAAAGCAGAACATAAGTATCGGTGCGATATCAAAGCTAGCTAAGGCACTCGAGGTGTCGATTGAAGAGTTGCTGATAGGTAGCGATTACTAAGAAGGTTGCCTTCTTCCGGCAAATCACCTCGATCGCACCGCAACCACTGCAGCACTGTGTGGCGCAGGATACCCTTCAACGGTGCGCGAGTGGTCCTTAGGGTCAAGGAAATCTTCTAGGCTTTCAAAAGGCGCTAAAAGCGTGCGACGCTGCTCGCCGGTGGTGATAGGGCCAAATCGGTGAATTGATACGTCTGAGCATCCAGCACGCTCCAGTAGGTTGGCTAATGCGCTCGGTGATGGGATCATCCACGCATTTCGCATCTTAGCGTATCGTTCTTGCGGGATAAGCATCACTGGTTGTTCTGAGTCTATCGCCAAGCTTTCAAGCAAGATGGTGCCCCCTGGCTTCGTTGCGCCTACTAAGGTTCGCACTGCCTCATATGGGTCTCGTTGGTGGTAAATAACCCCCATGCAAATCGTGAGGTCGAAGAAATTCCGGAACAGCGTAAGCGCATCAAGCCCAAGTGGAAGCGTCCCTGTATTTCCAAGGCGAAACATAGAGAGTAGGAGCGTACTCTGCAGCCAACATCTATTTATTGGGTCAAACCCCAGAGCAAGCTCAGGTTTAAGGGCGTGTGCCATTCGAAAGAGGAAGTAGCCGTTGCTACATCCGACATCAGCGATCTTTAAGCCAGGTTGTTGCGGGAGTAGGGGCAGTATTCGGTGCCACTTCTTTTCTGAGCGCCACTCGCTATCGATGGTGTAGCCGCCGAGATTATACGGCCCGATGCGCCACGGGAGCATGCTACAAACGAGCTGCTCGAGTTGTTCGCGAGCGTCTGGATCAAGAAGATTTGCCGTCAGGGTGTCTCCGCTAAGATCGAACGAATTACTCCTAAAGGGGCGTGAAAGCCCTGAGCCAAAGAACGGCTGAGAACGCCTCCAGGTTTGGTCGATTCGCAGCTGCCGCCACGCTTCTCGTACGCGACTCACGACGGTGCGTGCGTCGATATCGTCGCGGTAGGGCCGTAGAAGCTGAAGCGCTGACGTAAAGGATAATCGAGACGACATCCCCTTCTGGTATCACGTACCTGAAAGAATTAACAGCAGTGGTAGAAATGCCTCTCTTGATCCCTTGTTCATCCGTCTATGAGGGGTGTAAAGTGGGGGTATGTCAACATTCACCGAGACGACCGCCAATATCGTTATCTCAGTTGAACCAGCACCCCTTGAGGATGAGTCAAATCCAGCAAAAGGGGTTTTTGCTTTCGCCTATACCATTCAGATCCATAACCAATCGAGTGATACGGTTCAGCTCCTTGAGCGTCACTGGCTGATTGATTCTGCCGATGAGCAGATAGGGGAGGTGACAGGCGAAGGAGTTGTAGGCCTTCAGCCGATCTTAGAGCCCGGGCAGCGCTTTGAATACACCAGTAGCTGTGTGATTAAAGATCCTGTCGGCTCAATGCGGGGCTCTTATATTTTTAAGCGCATCTCAGGTGGCTTCTTTACGGTACAGATTCCCCGTTTTCGGCTCCTCTATCCGAGTCTCTTTAACTAGGTCAGCTGATGCCAAAAGAGTTTTTCTCGGTTGCCGGAACAACGAGCCTCCATACCTTAAAACCGGGCGAAAAGATTCACGTCATAGGTGTGTGTGGCGTTGCGATGGCACAGATAGCTATAGCGCTCACGCAGCGCGGCTTTGTGGTTTCGGGTAGCGATAAGGAGTTCTACGAGCCGATGAAGTCGCTGCTTGGGGGTTCTGCAGTTAAGCTCTGTGTTGGCTATGCAGCGGAGAACGTTCCAACTGATGCTGCTCTTGTCGTGATTGGAAACTCGATAAGCTACGGGAATCCAGAGCTCACCATCGTTGAAGAGCATAATCTCCCCTACACATGCTTCCCAAAGATTCTCCAAGAAGTTGCAATCGCCGGACGTCACTCAATTGTAGTGACCGGAACGCACGGAAAGTCGACGACGACTGCAATTATTGCCTCGATGCTCCTGCATCTCGAGCAAAGCCCTTCGTACTTTGTGGGTGGTGTGGCTCAAGGATTGCCACAGAGCCTTGCTGTAGGTACAGGCCCGTTCTCAGTTGTTGAGGGCGATGAATACGATAGCGCCTTCTTTGCCAAAGTGCCTAAATTCTCTTTTTATACGCCTGACACAGCGATCGTTAATGCGATTGAGTATGACCACGCTGACATTTATGCAAATGTCGAAGCCATCGAGAGTGAGTTCACAAAGCTTGTGTGCGGACTCCCCAAAACTGGCACAGCCGTGTGCTGTGTAGATTTCCCACGCGTTAAGAAACTCGTTGATGTGTGGCGCTCCTCAGCGCAGTGCACGATTGTAACATTTGGAGCCGATAAGGACGCTGATTACGTGATCACTGCTCGCTCGATGGAGGGAATGTCTCAGGTAGTAACCGTACGCACGCCGCAGGGTGAAAGTGTTCCATTCTTTATCCCCATCATAGGCGAGTACAATGCGCGAAATGCCACCGCGGCGCTTATTGTTTCTGAGATAGTCGGGTTGTCGAGAGTAGAAACACTCGAAGCGCTCAAGGTGTTTAAGACAGTAAAGCGGCGGCAAGAGCTTCGTGTTGTAAAAGATGGTATCGCCCTGATAGAAGATTTCGCACATCACCCAACAGCCGTGGCGCAAACTATCGCAGCCGTACGAGACTCATTTCCGCACGCAAAGCTGTGGGCCATTTTTGAGCCGCGCTCAAATACCAGTCGTAGAAAAGTCTTTCAGCAGGAGTACATCGATGCGTTTAAGGGCGCAGATGTAGCCATTTTCAAAGACGTTACGGCTCGCGCCATTGACTCAGGTGTAGAGCTAATTGAGGTCTCGGCGTTAAGCAACGATGTTGCTGCGTCAGGCACTCCGTGTGTTTGTCTACCAGATGTATCAGCGATTCGTGGGTATCTGTGGGGGCATCTCGAGCGAAAGACCGGTGCAAGTCAGGTCTCTGATGTCATCGTTGTGATGTCTAACGGGTCATTTGATGGATTGAATGATTTGTTGCAGCGGGATGTTGAGGGGGAGTAGTTCCCCTGGGGCTGAGGACCTTTCAGGTCCGCCTAAAGTTTCCATGGGCCACTGTTATTTGGGCGGGCTAAAGCCCGCTCTCCCGGGGAGCTGTATAGAACTTAAATAAGGTGACGCTCCACAAGAGGAGACGAGTGACTTCGACCATTACTTTGCACGTACAAGGTGCTATCGCTGCGAGAGATGGTCATCTCATTGCGTCGATCTAGGGTTCTAACAAGGTTAGAGATGAAATCATCTTCGAATGAGTAGAACGCGACCTCTTCTCCCCGAAATATCGGAGTCTGTGTGAGTCGCTCGTATACGACATCGGCCGACCGATGGCAGTATACTGCGACTCTTTGAGCTAACTTCGCCGCTCGATGGAGCCGTTCGGTGCTCGGAGCTCCCACATCGATCCACGCCTTGTACGTTCCGTCGTATCCCTTGATAGATATTGCCGGGTCGTCTGTGGCACCAATGCCCGGTGAAAACGCGATCCCCTCTCCGTATTCAAGCGCAAAGGCAACGACTCTCGCCATCATAAACTCAAGGCTCTCAGATGGATGAAGAGCGGTTGGTAGCTTGAATGCCTCGTAAACTCCGCGATCTATATCAGAGAGTTCAATAGAGAAATGATACACTGTAGATTTAGGTGACACTACGGTTCCTTGATTGTCGCTCCAAAGTCATCTTGCCTGGATGTTAGCCTATGGAGTTGCTCAATCAAATAGCCGTGTCGGTTACATCGGACCTCATAGATCCACTTGAAATTCGGTGGGGCAGTGGTGTGTTGCCCGGCTCAAGCCCTCTGTTCCGCGGCGGGAGTTAGAGCTTGCGTCTGTTATTTCTCTTGACAGGTTCGACTGTAGCGGCTTGTTCGAACCTCTTCTTCTGGCATATTGCCGTACCTATCTCGCCGCCTGGCCCGAACTACAATCCCATACCCAAGCTTTTTGATGACGGTGGTAGTCTTGTTTAGATGGGAACAATTAGTGATATTATAACGGGTCTCGGCACCCTCGATCAAACGACGAGGTGTTACCACTTCAATTCTACCGTCCGTTCCTTCCCAAGACCCACCCGTTCTTTGAAAAGTCTCTTCTTCAAAGCAGAGACAGGTCTTCCACATTTGGGGCGGAAATCGGGTTAGTGTTTGACAGTAAGCATCACTCACAACGCTAACTACTGATATTTCCGATTGGTATGTTTGCTTAACACGTTTAAGGTCGCTCGATTCAGAAAGTCCATCGTATACGACTTGCTCTCCGTTCGTATCTTGGTCTTTGCAAGCCTGATACGAAATTCCGAATAGTCGTTCAACCAAATCGACTGATTCCTCCTCATATGAAAACAGCGTCTTTTGTTCAGAAGTCATGTAAGTCCTCGTCGATTCTTTAGCAATTTCCCTATATTCACAGACTACACAAGCAGTAGTTGGTATAGGCGAAGGACTTGGGATAGGGCTCTGTGCATGAAGCGTAGCTGACGAGAGAGCACTGGCAAATAAAACTAGTATTGTACCAATTGCCGATTTCATCCTGTCATCGTCGGCGCAGACTCGGAACTTCTTAAGGAGATAAAGCGCCTTTTATGTGCAAAGTACTCCCTGGTCTGCAGCTCGGAGAGATAAGCGACGGAAGAAGCCGGACCTATTGTGGTTTTTAGTGATACGACAGGCTCCTCGATTTTGTTCTCGGAGATTTTGAATTAGATTTTATTAGCCTCTTTTAGTCTCTTTAAGAGGGTAAGTAGGACTAGGCTTTTAAGCAGTGGTAGTATTCAGTTGGGAACTCTGTTGTCTTAAAGATTGTATATGTACGAGCAGAAAAATTCTCGAATGGCGACTCTCTATGGCCATGCGATGTCTCCACTTGAAGCGCGCGGTATCGTATCTGAGGTCGCCACGGTTGCGGGGCGCATAGATCGTGCGCTGAAGGAGAGCCAATATGAAGGACTGCCTGAAGACCAACAACGGGCAGACCTGCGGGCTTATTGGCAGAGCCTGTTCGATCAAAGTCTCGATTCTGTGCTCACTACGGTAGCAGCTCATCATTTTCATGATACCCCTGAGGCTCGGGAACATGCAGAGCGGTGGAAGAGCGATCTCGCGGGTCGAACGACCGAGCTGTTGATGTATGGTTTCTTGCAGAATCCTGATTTTCTTACCCTAGCAACAGACAATCTTTCGCTGCTATCCAGCCCCGCTGAGATAGTTAATCCAGCTGAAAAAGAACTTACCAATAGTCAGGCTCTGCGGCGACTTGAGCTCTTAGAGTCGTTTTTTCAAAATCACCCGCACATTAACAGTGCTATGCAGAGCTTGTATGTTCGTACGGAGGCTCACGGTGTGGTTGCACTTGTTCGGTATCGATTATCATCGAGCGATGACTACCAGTATGCGATAGGGCTCAATATACAGAATGCTTCAGGCGATACTGCTGGTTTTGTATTCGACCACCAAGGGCATGCTAGCCCGCTACGATTAGTAAATTCCGTGGGAGTGACCGCTAAGCTGAAGCCTGGATTTGTGCCGCCTACAGCGGACCAGCTATGCAATGAGTTTGTTGATGCTGTGATTAATGATTCAAGAGGGCTGAAGTTCGACCCCCCAGCCGAGGCTAATGTGCGCTGGTTCGCCTAGTTTGGTGATATCGAAGAATTAACCGGATTTGATAGGGGGGAAAGTATCAATAGTGCCCGAAAGAGCCCGCCTTCGTGAGGCGAGCTCTTTCGGTTTATACTTAGATACTTAGTACCGATAGTGCTCCGGCTTGAACGGACCTTCCTTACTGATGCTCAGGTACTTAGCCTGCTCTTCAGTAAGCTCAGTGAGGTTAACACCGAGCTTCTTGAGGTGTAAGCGAGCAACCTTCTCGTCTAGCACCTTTGGAAGTACGTGTACGCCAACTGGGTACTGACCCTTCTTGGTCCAGAGTTCGATCTGAGCCAAAGTCTGGTTAGTAAACGAAGTCGACATAACGAAACTTGGGTGGCCAGTGGCGCATCCAAGGTTTACGAGCCGTCCACGAGCAAGAACGATCAGAGCGCGCCCATCAGCGAATACAAACTTATCAACCTGAGGCTTGATGTTCACCTCTTTGGTGTTCTTCTCAAGCCACGAGATATCGATCTCGTTATCGAAGTGACCGATGTTGCAAAGAATCGCCTCATCTTTCATGGCCTTGAAGTGCTTCTCGTTGATGATGTTGATGTTTCCTGTAGCGGTTACGAAGATATCGGCAAGCGGAGCAGCCTCTTCCATCGTAACAACCTGGTAACCTTCCATCGAAGCCTGCAGAGCGCAGATAGGATCGATCTCAGTGATGAGAACGCGAGCGCCAAGGCCGCGAAGCGAATGAGCGCTTCCTTTACCTACGTCACCGTATCCAGCAACGACAGCTACCTTGCCAGCAACCATAACATCAGTTGCGCGCTTGATACCGTCAGCAAGCGACTCACGGCAACCGTAGAGGTTGTCAAACTTTGACTTAGTAACGCAATCGTTAACGTTGAAGGCTGGAACCTTGAGCTTGCCTGCCTTCATCATCTCGTACAGGCGGTGTACACCAGTGGTGGTCTCCTCTGAGATGCCAACTAGATCTTTTAGCAACTCGGGATACTTGTTATGGAGGAGTCCGGTTAGGTCGCCACCGTCATCGAGGATCATGTTAAGTGGCTTGCCGTCGAAGTGAATCGTCTGCTCGATACACCAGTCGTATTCCTCAAGTGTCTCACCTTTCCAAGCAAAAACCGGGATTCCGGCTACTGCAATCGCTGCAGCGGCGTGGTCTTGCGTCGAGTAGATGTTGCAGCTTGACCAGCGAACATCAGCGCCAAGCTCGGTCAAAGTTTCGATCAGCACGGCAGTCTGAATTGTCATGTGGAGACATCCAGCGATGCGAGCGCCCTTGAGGGGCTTGCTCTTGCCGTACTCTTCGCGAAGCGCCATGAGACCTGGCATCTCCTTCTCGGCAATCTCAATCTCTTTTCGTCCCCAATCAGCGAGGGCGATATCTGCTACTTTGTAATCGGTGAAGGTTGATGTCTTAGGTGCCAACATAGAACTCACGAAAAAGTGTGGTTAAAAGATACTGCTAGCAGTTCGGGAGAATCCGCACTGCCCGGAGAAACTCTAGCCTAGTATTCGGCACGGTTCAAGCAAAGCAAGAGCTCAAACTGGCTGTTAAAGTGGCCTAAATGCGGCATGTAAGCCTTTTGTTACAGGGCCTTAGCTTTAACCCACAGTTCCTGCATCTTCTCGGCGCTCAAGCCCGCCACTGAGCGGTTGCCGGTCTCTGTTTTTGCCAAGTCCTCAACGATTCTGTAGCGCTTAAGGAACTTATTGTTCGCCGCCGCGAGGGCCTCTTCAGCGTTAAAGCCCAGGTGTCTGCTGTATTGCGCAAGTGAAAAGAGCAAGTCGCCGAACTCCTCCACGAGAGCGTCAGGGGGCGGGGAGGTTGTGACGGGCGTAGAAGTGCCTTTTTTTGCACACTCATCTAAAAATTCGTTTAACTCCTCGCGCACCTTCTCGGCGACATCAGCACTAGAGCTCCAATCAAAACCGACCCGTGCGCACCGTGTGCCGATCTGGTGGGCGCGCTGTAGCCCAGGGAGTGAGCGAGGTAACCCATCAAGGAGTCCCTTTTCTTTAGCGGAGTCCTTTACTGCGTCTTTCCTCTCCTGCTGTTTGATAGCTTCCCAATTTCTTAATACCTCTTCCTCTGTTTCCGCTTTAACATCACCAAAAACGTGCGGGTGTCGGCGAACAAGCTTAGAGGAGATGCCTTGAAGGATTGAGGCAAACGAGAAGGCAGAGCGCTCCTGTGCTATCTGTGCAAACAGAGCGACCAGCGATAAGAGGTCGCCCAGCTCTTCACAGACTCCAGCGTCTCCTGATTCAACAGCGTCTGCTACCTCATAAGCCTCCTCAATTAAGAGAGGCTTGAGTGAGGCGAAGGTCTGCTTGATATCCCACGGACAGCCGCCTTGTGGATCTCGTAATTTCGCGATTATTCGCAAGAGCTCCTGAAGTTCTCGCGCTGCTTCGTCTTGTGATAGCTGTGACATATGATTTAAAGAGTCTTGAGATCGATGACGAACCGGTACCGTACGTCACCCTTAATCATGCGCGTATAAGCCTCGTTTATCTCGTTAGCTGCGATAACTTCGATGTCTGAAACGATCCCTTTCTCGGCGCAGAAATCCAGCATCTCTTGGGTTTCGCGGATTCCGCCAATCATCGAGCCAGCGACGGAGCGGCGTCGTGGGATAAGCGAGAAGGGGTGGATCTGAGGAGCCTGAGGAGGTACGCCAACAAGAACCAGTGTCCCATCGAGCTTTATCATCGAAAGGATCGAGTTGAGGTCGTGTTCAGCAGAAACGGTATCGAGGATAAAATCGAAACTATTTGTCGCCTTGGTAACTGCATCAGCATCAGTTGAAAGTAAGAAGTGGTGCGCGCCGAGTCGTCGTGCGTCCGCTTCTTTGGACTTCGATGTACTAATAACAGTTACCTCTGCGCCGAATGCGTTGGCGAATTTTACTCCCATGTGTCCCAATCCACCAAGGCCCAGGATGGCGACTTTACTCCCACGGCCGATGTTCCAATGTTTAAGCGGTGAGTAGGTTGTGATTCCAGCGCAGAGAAGAGGTGCTACTGCTTTAAGGTCAAGCGAGGGAGATATCTTCAGCGCATACTTTTCATCAACAACGACCTGGGAGGAGTATCCGCCATACGTAGGCGTTTTCTGATCCTGTTCAGTACCGTTGTACGAGAAAGAAACGTGCTTCTGGCAGTATTGCTCTTCGCCAGCCTGACATGAAGAGCACGTGCGGCAGGAATCAACAAAGCATCCTACGCCAGCCAGGTCGTTTACCTTAAAGCTTGAGACCTTTGCTCCAACGCGTGCCACGCGGCCAACCATCTCGTGGCCTGGTACCATCGGAAAGGTTTCTCCACCCCATTCGCCGCGAGCCTGATGCACATCTGAGTGACACACACCGCAGTATTGGAGCTCAATTAAGATCTCGCGCTCTCCAACTTCACGACGATTAAACTCAAAGGGGGCGAGGGGAGACTTAGCGGTAAGAGCCGCGTAGGCTTTGGTTGGGATCATGAAGTTTTCTCCGAGAATTTGTGTCACTGGGATTCTAGGGGGATTGATTGATTATAAAAAGAGGTCAATTCCTTTAAATGTAACGGATCGTCCTTGAATTGGGTAAAGCTCAGAGACTTGCTCAGACTACTCGCTAGCGGAGGTATGTCATCAAACTCGAGACGCTCTCTCGCAAAACAGCCGCCTCAGGCATAAAGGACGCTCCCGCTCGGGTAAACACCTCTCTACCCGACACAGAGCAACCGAGGCTAAGGGCGCCAAGGAATCGGTCTACCACCTCTTTTTTGTCCTCAGCTGAGCTAGCTTTCACGTATCGATTGAACAGATCGATAGCTCCACAGATCGCGATCGCGTACTGGGGATAGTAAAAGGGGTAAATAAATACGTGAGGCTGCTGTTGCCACTGCATGCTTCGAATGTGCTCATGTAAGCTCCAGTCGATTGGCGGACCATACTGCTCGTCGAGCAGCGCCCACTGTCGCTCACGGGCTTCGATAGAGTGTCCAGGATTTTTATAGAGCCAGTTCTGAAACTGCGTCACCTGTACAGCATACGGAAGGAAAAGAATATTCGCTTTTATAATTCCTAAGGCGATCTCCCGATGAAGGGGTGAGTTAGCCCAGCGCGGTGTACTTAAACGTTAACCCAAAACTAGCTAATCTTCACGTTTTAGCGTGGCAAATCTAGTTGTCATTTAGGTAGCGGATCACTTGTGTGCTTTTCTGTTCGATTGAGATCGGGGAAGAGGCACAGAACCACTTTCCTATAGCAGATTTGGTCGGTATTATCCGTCGTAAATGCCTTAAGGAGGCTTTGTTATGGATCCCGCATTCATTAAGAGAGGCATACCCGTGAGGACGCTCCCCACTGTTGAAAGGGGAGCGATTGTCGGAACAGATATACCGCAAGATCTGTTAGCTAACCGACGACCAGGTGAGGTCGGAACTGTTGACAATACAGAGGGGCCGCACGGGAACGAATTATGGGCCGTGAAACATGATGATGGTACCAGGGGCATCTATCATTATGACGAATTGAGGGGGCTAAGCTTTAGGTCCTCGCCTGGCTGACGTCACAGCGGGAACAAAACTGGCGAAGGATAGACTTCTGAATTCGCTACGAACCTCTGTCATTAGCTACAACTCGCACAACCTGCGTCGAAACCGCGACCACACCCGGGTGCGTGCGAGAGCTAAAACATCCACCGACGCTACGTCGAGTTTTTGCAGAGTATGCGCAGCAGCGGTGATGGTGGCCCCGGTTGTAATTACATCCTCAACGAGGAGCACGCGCATTCCTGAAAGCGTTCTACGTGCTGACCTGCGAACCGAAAAGAGCTTCCGTAGCCCGCGGATACGCTCATCATGAGAGCTTCGCGCTTGAGGTTTGCGCCGTTTTTCATGGACCAGTGCGCGCACTACTGGGATATGCAAAAGGTCACTTGATAGCTGCAGCGCTATCTCATCGCATGGGTTAAAGAGGCGCGCTTTGTAGGTTTCATACGAAGAGGGTATCGGTATCATCACGTCCCACCGGCTCATGTATGAATCAAAGATGTGTGGGATGAGCTCTGCAAGATACCCTCCTCCCATTCGCGCCAGTAAAACGCTTGGCCGATACTTCATAGTGCGGATGAAGTCGCGCGCCAAGCCTGAGTAGTCCCAGATAAAACGCATCTGGCCGCTTGCTGGTGGATAGGAGATGCAGGTGTCGCAGATGTTTTTGCTAGCTGTCGTTACGGGACCAAAGCAGCGCTGGCAGCTCGTTGAGAGAGCGCCGCGCAGTTCGGGTAAGGCAGGAGTGCAGCGGAAGCAGAGGCTTCTTCGACGTAATGGTCGCTTGCACACGAGGCACTCCTTGGGAAAGAGCACCTCTGCTGCGTCGTTAAAGAGTGAGAGGGTTTGAGATAGCATAGTAGGGATAATCGTCCCGGCAGCACGAAAGTTGTGTGGGTTAGCAGGGATTTGTAATGGACTGCGGACCTTCCAGGTCCGCTAGAGGCTTACGGTGGCACCTGTAATTTTTTGGCGAAGCCCATGTGGTGAGCATGTCGAACCATAAACCTTCGCGGTCCATGGGCGGTCCGCCAGGGAATGTATGGCGGGCACTACGAGTGATTTAAAAAGTTCCCCTGATACCAGACCTTCTTATCGGGAGAGGGGTGTTCTAGATATGCTCTCGATAAATTTCTCACTATAGGACTCCATTTAACTTCGATTAACTTTTGTGGAGGGATAAAGAAGTCTACTTCTCCTTTTTTCGAAGATAGGTATCCCATTCGTTTTTCTCTTCGAGCCAGATGTTCGTGGGCAATTCCCTCTGCTACCTTATCGAAATCAGATTCGGATGGTTGTATGCCGTACCAATCCAGCGCCATCCAGAATATCCCCGGATCGGTAAAATAGAATTTCTTCTCTTTTCTAAATCGCAACGAGAAATCGTGCTCATCAATTGCATAGAGAGTTCTGAGCGCAAAGCAATCCTCTAATACCTGTATATAGTCTTGTGCTGTATGATGAGATCCCATTTGAGTCTTCTGAGCGAGCTTTTGTAAGCTTACTGAGGTAGTCATTGTCATGGCTACGACACCCATAGTTTCTCTGAGAAATATCTCC
This sequence comes from Bdellovibrionota bacterium, assembly GCA_044360195.1. GTDB lineage: Bacteria > Bdellovibrionota_C > UBA2361 > UBA2361 > OMII01 > OMII01. Next base: position 30,828 of record JBIKKT010000001.1, read on the forward strand.
TGTTTTCCTAACCGCCGAACATCACCAACGAGCCATCTTTTATACTCTTCCCTTAAAGCCTCGGGTGCTTTGTTGCTGTTACCGGCTCCTAATACTGCACTAGGAAATCCCCCAATATTCATGAATGCCTTTAGCTCTTCAAGTCGATCGTTGCATCGCCATCCAGCCTGCAGTCGCACCTCTGAGAATTCATCAAAATCCATGGGCATGAGAATATACTCGCCGCCACTACCAAACCTTCCTGGCATTCTATCCATTCCTCGCCTGAGATCGGCGGCGTTAGAGCCGGTGATGACAAAAGTATGCTCATGTCCAGCATCGATGATATCTTTGATTGCGCGATCCCACTCATCAACAAAAGTTATTTCATCGAGAATTATTAATTCTCGATCCTTTGCAGATCTAAGTATTTCCAGAAGCTCTCTGTAGTCTTTAATCGGATCGCAATTTATAAACAGGCAACGATTTTTCCAGCTAGGCTGAGAAGTGTAGTGCTGGAGGATATATTTTATCCAAGTGCTTTTACCGACTTGTCTGGGCCCTCTAATGATATAGAGCCCGCGCTCGTTTGGTATAAATGGGAAAGCTCTTTTGAAAGGACTTTGCGCAAGCTGCTTCAGATGCTTGTCCTGCTGCTCCCATCCTTCATGTTCCCAAAAATAATCCATGTAAGACACTATAGCACTTTAGATGGGCTGATTGCAGCCCAAATATGGGCAGTGCATTGCCCATATTTGGGCAATACCATAACTATTTGTGATTATTGCGTATTATACTTATTTTAACGTTTTAATTAAAATGGAAAACCCATTTTCCGCAGATTGCCCCTAAACTCTCACAAGGCTCACGACGGAATCTTTTTTCACCACCCTGCTAGCGTTTGGGCGACGTACCTAAAACAGCGCCCGACCCGTCATCTCACTCGGCTGAGCAATACCCATCATCTTGAGCACTGTTGGGGCGACATCAGCGAGTGCGCCGTCGTTTCGTAGAGTCACCTTCTCTGCATAGTCAACTAAAATCACTGGCACTGGGAAAGTTGTGTGCGCTGTGTGTGGTGAGCCGTCTTCGTAGCTTATCATCTGCTCGGCATTTCCGTGATCTGCGAGGATGATTGCCTGGCCACCGACTTGGCGTAGTGCCTGCAGAATCTCACCGAGGCAAGTATCAACGGTTTCAACAGCTTTAATTCCGGCCTCGACTACACCGGTGTGTCCCACCATGTCGCAGTTTGCAAAGTTTACAGCGATAAAGCCGTACTTCTGCGAGCGGATGCCGTTAATAACAAGTTCAGCCACGCCTGGGGCGCTCATCTGGGGCTTGAGATCATACGTTTTTACATCGCGTGGAGATGGAACCATCTGACGCTCTTCGCCAGCGTACTCTTTCTCAATGCCACCATTAAAGAAGTAAGTAACGTGCGGATACTTCTCTGTCTCTGCGACCCGGAGCTGGGGGATTCCTGCTTTGGATATTACTTCCCCGAGATGATTTTTGATCTCACCCTGCTCAAAGAGATACGGCAAACGCAACGTGTGATCGTAGTCAGTGAAGCACAGTACACGCTCAGGTGCAGGGATAGCACCGGCGCGTGTGAAGCCAGTGAACTCCTTGGCGCACAAGGCAGCAACGATCTCCCGCATGCGATCTTCGCGAAAGTTAAAGAAGATAAGCCCATCGTTTTCCGCAAAAGGTTCCTGAGATGTAACCGCTGGCTCTAAGAACTCATCGGTTACTCCCTTGGTGTAGGACTCCACGACGTAATTGACGAGATCTGATGTTACTACTCCCTTACCTTGCGTTATCGCCTCGTAGGCAGTTTGAACCCGCTCCCAGCGCTTGTCGCGATCCATTGCGTGAAAGCGGCCGCAAATCGAAGCGATCGATACTGACGGGTACTGCTTGCAGTGTGAGAGAAGCTCCGAGAGGTCGTTCTTAAAGGAGGTCGGGGAAACATCACGACCGTCGCTGATAAGGTGCAGCGCAATCTGCGAGTTCTTTGCGTCGCGGGTCAATCGGGCCAGGAGAAGTTTTAAGTGTTCGAGGTGTGAATGCACACCGCCTGTGCTGTAGAGGCCAACGATGTGGATCTTTTTTGATGCGCTCGTTGCACTTAGAAAGTTTGCGTACTCTTTTGATTCTGAGAGGAAAGGTCCAGTAAGGGCACGGCTAATTTTGAGAAGCCATTGCTCAACAACACGGCCTGCGCCGATATTGAGGTGCCCTACCTCAGAGTTACCCATCTGCCCTGCTGGGAGACCAACCTCTTCCCCAAAGGTGGTAAGGGTTGAGTTTGGGCAAGTTGCAAGGAGGTTGTCGATTACGGGCTTTTTGGCTTGAGCAACGGCGTTGCCCTCTATGTTTGGGTTAAGACCGAAGCCATCGAGGACGCAGAGTAAGGTTGTCTTTTGCATAAAGGTACAGCTAAAGAAGTTAGTCGAGCTATTTATAGCCGTTATTCACGGTCTCGTCACGGCGTTGAGAGCGCCGGCGAAGGTTCTGCTCTGGAGGCGAGAAGTGGTGAGCCTTTAGAGTGCGCTTCGCTAGCGCTACCCTCATCAGGGAACACTAACTGTTGCCACAGACCTGCTGACTCGCTTGCCTTGCCCAATCGGGCCAGGCTTAGCCCCAGTATTGCAGTGGATCGTTGCACAATTTCGGCAGAAAGGCGAACTCCCTCCTTATCAGCTAGGGTTTGAAGCCCGTTGGCTACCTTCTGAGCCTCTTCTGGACGGTTAGCGCGTAGGAGTGTGCTTGCAACTAAAAGCTCAGCCTCAAGGCGGCGCAATCCCTTTACGTCCTGAGTAGCGCTCTTGGCGGCTGAAATCGCTCTGTTTGCCCGCGTAATGAAGTCGCCGGGTGCTTCCGCTAACCACAGCTCCACTACCCGCTCCCACTTTGAGAGATCACCATTAGAGTGCTTGGCGGCTTTAACCAAGGCCTCGGCCCCTTGCTCAAGGTTCCCTAGACTCAGTAGCACATCGGCCTGGGCTTCCAGTGCGGGAACATAGGTAGGATGCTTTCTGACGAACTGAGCCAGGGTTGTAGCCAGCTCCTCTTTTGATGGATGCTCTCTCTGTAATCGCTTGAGAAGCAAGCTAAGTCTAGCGTTTTCAGTCTCTGGTTCAGAGTACCCCATTTGCTCAATCTGTTTGTGGTACTCGATGGCAGCCTCTAGGTTGCCAACTTCAGAGGCACTCTCTCTGGCCATCTCAAGAGCAGCTTTGGAAGGGGTTGTAACGAGAAGGAGGGAGATGTTATCGCTTGCGGCGGTGTTGTTACCGAGCTTGCGATTGAGCTCGGCTGCTTTGAAGAGAACTTCAGGGCTCTGCTTTGACTCCGCGCGGGTCTCATTTAGGATGCGTAGAGCCTCCTTAGGGTCTCCGAGGCTGTCGAGACACTGAGCTAGCTCCACTCGCGCAATGACGTTTGCATGGTCGTGGCGCAGGACCTTCTCCCAGATTTCGCGCGCTGCTCCCCACTCCTGAGCAGCCATGAGACCACGCGCTTTTATAAAGAGATCGAAAAAGAGTTGGCGACTCTTTTCCTGAGCACGCAGCTTCCTTTCACGCAGGTAGCTCTTGAGACCAAAGAAAAGGGCGCACAGAGACGCCGCTATGCATCCAAGAGCAAAAACTCCGATGTAAATAACGCCCGCGTACGTTGTAAGGGAGATGTTGGGGCCGAGCTTGATTGTGGCGCGTTCGGAATTTGTGAGGGTTATGTAGAGAACCACGGCGCTGACGAGCGCCACAACGAGGAATCTGTTGAATTGTCGAAGCATGGGACCTCGGTAATTTGTTATGTAGCACTGTATACTATCGAATGCCCTGCGGAGCGAAGGGAATAACTAGCAACTGAGCCGTGCCTTACCTTATATCGGCTCCAATTTCCTGTTCTGCGTAGCCTTTGGCGAAGCAGAAACAGAAAACCGCCACCTGAGGCGAACCCAGGTGGCGGTTTTTTAAGGGACCGAATAGCTGCTTGAGCTACACGTTGGACGCTACAGCCTCAGTAGCTGACTCTGGGGTCGGCTCTGCGGGGGCCTGGGCCCTGCTCAACGACCCAGCGCGGCGAACTATGACCGGCGAGTTGATGAGTAGCGTTGTTGTCTCTGCTACGCGGTGGTACTTGATGTCGAAGCCCTCTTTGTCGATGACAAAGAACTTCTCGATCACTTTAACCATCTCCTCGCGGAACCTGGCCATCTCGTCGTTGGTAAGACCTGTTCGGTCTTGAACCAAAACAAAGTGAAGCCTGCTCTTGGCGAGATCCTTGCTTTCGTTGCTCTCTCCAAAGAGCCATGTTTTGAGTGCGCTAAACACGTTGTGAACTCCCTTCAGCGAACTATTACTTCCAATAATCCTGACTTTAGCCTTATTGCCAAAATCCGTACAGATAAAAACGTATCCTAAACCTACTGACTAACCCCGAGCCTGCGACCAATACGGCTCCAGAGCGACCCGCCGTCAAAGTTCGGAATGGCTATCTGCTCGCCGCATACGCGTGCTGCGATGCGAGTAAATGCCTGCCCGGCCTTTGATTTTGGGTTGTATACGACTGGCTCACCGCAGTTGGCGGCTACGATAATCTGCTCATCTCGCTCGATAACCCCTAGGATATCTACCCCAAGAATATCTTGAACATCCTTAACCGAGAGCATGTCGCCACGACGAACCATCTCAAAGTCGATGCGGTTGATGATTAAACGAGACTCTATTCCCTTGGACGCAAGGAGTCCTACGACGCGGTCGGCATCGCGGATGGCTGATACCTCAGGGGTTGTTACAACGATAGCTGATTCAGCACCAGCGCACGCGTTGCGGAAGCCCTGCTCGATCCCTGCTGGAGAATCAACTAGGATGTAGTGAAATTCGCGTCGGAACTGCTCAAGCACGAACCGAACCTCAGCCTCGTCTACTACGTCCTTGTCATCGGTCTGCGATGCAGGGAGAAGGTAGAGGTTGTTTGACTTCTTGGACTTGATGATAGCCTGCGATGGCTTGCAGATCTTCTTTGCAACATCCACGATGTTGAACACGATGCGGTTCTCGAGACCGAGAATAACGTCTAGATTTCTCAGGCCGATATCGGCATCAACGACCAGTACGCGGTTTCCGCGGAGAGCGAGTGCGGCTCCAAGGCTTGCGGTGGTGGTTGTTTTACCAACGCCGCCCTTACCAGAGGTAACAACGATTACCTCTCCTAGGTCCTTCTTGCCTGCGATTCCAGAGCTTCTTGTATTCATTAACGTTACTCCCTCCTACGTACCCAAACGGTTCGAGACTGGTATGGTTCTACTACGATCATATTGTTATCAACGCGCGCAACCTCAGAACCCACTGACTTGGCGACCAAATCAGGGCGTTCGCCGCTGACCCGCTCGCTCCCGGCACCGCGGGAAATAACGAGCCCTATTCTAAGCTGAGTAGGCTGGAGGTTGAGGCTGAAGATCACGCGACCACCGCCGCTCTCGTCGTATGCACCGGCGTGAGCGATTCCGCGCAGAGTTCCAAGGATAACGATATCGCCTCCAGCAATAACCTCTGCCCCTGAGTTTACGTCACCAAAAACGACTATTGAGTGCTCGGTCTCTACTTTTTGACCTGAACGGAGGGTTCCGTAAATGATCCGTGCGTCTGGGTCATCCCATAGCATCGAATTAGAGCCTGACGCGCGCGAGTCAAACCCCTCAATGCCGTCGAAGAGACTAACAGTCTTATCTGAAGCTAGGGGCGGAGGGGTAGCTCCTTTGGAAGCCGTGACCGCTCGAGCGCTACCTACAACTGACAACCCCGGTGCTGCTTGCTCAATCGTGCTATCTGCTTCAGGTTGGCGGGGGGTGGTTGTGGTCTTCAGGCGAGAGCTTCGGACCGATACTTGAAAGTCCTGAGATAGAATAGAGGTGAGCTCTTGAACGATCATATCCTCTGGCTTCTTTCCCACCCACTCAAAGGCTACGTCGTGTCCAGACAGAAAAGACCGGCGAGACTCAAGGAATTCTCTGCAAGCAATCAAGAGATCTTTATAGTCAACGCGGCCGTCAATGCGAAGGACGAGACCCTCTGCGGTGCCACGAGCGGTGATGACAGTGCCGCGGTCTTCTGTAGTGGTGTACGAAGGCGTTGAGCCTGAGAGGGGTTGCGACGAGGTTGGCGTAGTAGCAACGCCAGCGAGAGGATCTGCTCCCAAAAATCCCTCGTCATCTCCGTTAAAGGGCGTATTCATACTTCTCCGAACTTAGGGCTGGCGCATTGTAGGAGGCCGTAGTGCAAAAATCCAGGATAAAATCCGGGATAGTCGAAATCTTTTCCGCCACCAACTTACTTTAAGTGGCTTATAGCAAAAGCAGGGATCGAAGGTCAACAAACAAGTTTTGATAATCTCCCTTTGCGGCAGATTATTTCCTTGGCAACGGAACGAGCTTTCTTTGGTGTAACGATTGAGCCGCGGTGTGTGATGAAGGTATAAGAACCGTGTTGGTTGAGTGCTCTCAGAGCGGTTTAAGATTGTAAAGTACATCCCCGTCGGTCGCATCGTAATGAATGTGGTATCCAAAACAAGCATGCTGACAGCTCTTTCTCGTTGGATTGCAAGTGGCTTCGGTAGCGGACGTGCTGTCGTTGCACCTGGTACATGGGGTTCTGCTGCCAGTGTCTTGCTATGGTGGATTCTCCAGATGGGAGAGACGGAACCGCGAATTCTCTTCCAGGTGCAAGCTGCTGTGATAGTTGCGCTAGTAGGGTGGGCCGCCACAGCGTTTGCGTGTCGGGATGAAGAGAAAACAGAGCGAGACCCTCAGTGGATAGTGATAGACGAGTGGGCCGGTATCTTTATAACCCTGATGTGCGTTGCGCCGAATAATTTTATCCAACTGCTTATTGGTTTCGTCCTGTTTCGAGTGTTTGACATTATTAAGCCTGGGCCAGTTCGCTGGGCCGAGCGGCTCCCTGGTGCAACGGGAATTATGGCGGATGACCTAGTGGCCGGACTGCTAGCTTTTAGCGTTATGAGAGCGGTGCTGTGATGGGGAGTGCGCTTGGTGAAGTAGCAAAGCGTCGCGTAGTTGTTGTCGGGAGAGTAGTGGTGCTGTGCGCCCTCGGTTTGATGACTGCATGCTCACCGGTATACGTTATGCGCGCTGCGTATGAGCAGGGCAAGATTCTAGCGGGAAGGCGCGATATCCAGAAGGTTATCGATGACGTTGAGACCTCAGAAGCAGATCGTCAAAAGCTGTCTATCGTCCTTGCGGCTCGCGGCTTCGCAGGCGAGATAGGGCTCGACCCGGGCAATTCCTTCACGTCGTACTCAGACGTTGGAAAGGATTCGCTTGCATGGGTAGTTGTTGGAGCGCGGCGTGATTCGTTTAGTTTGCACACCTGGTGGTTTCCGATAGTAGGCCGTGTCCCATATAAAGGATTCTTTGAGAAATCTGACGCAGAGGAAGAGGCACGCGAGCTCGAAGTTGCTGGGTATGAAGCATGGGTGCGAGACACAGATGCTTTTAGCACACTGGGATGGTTTGATGACCCCGTTCTTTCAACTACGCTTAAAGGCTCACAGGCCCGTATCGCCAACACCGTCATACATGAAAGCGTGCACTCAACCGTGTGGATCAAGAATAATGTGGCCTTTAACGAGAGCCTTGCGCACTTTGTTGGCACTCAAGCGACGGCAGAGTTTTTTACCAAGAGAGCAGCCGGGTGTGCAGGTGCTGAGAAAGAGTGTGAAGGTGCGAAAGCTCTTGTAAACGCAGTGACTCTCGAACGAGAGCGGGTGTTTGAGCTTGCAGGGGCCATCACAAAAATTTATACCGCCCTGGATGCGCTCTATAAGAACACAGCGCTTACCTCAGAGCAGAAAATTGCAAGGAGGGGTGACGTGTTTGCTGAGGTGGTTGGGCCGCTGCGGGCTAAGTATCCCGGACTAACTGTTTTAAAGACGGTGCATAACGCAGAGATTGTGCAACTGATGCTTTACAACACAGCGCTGGATTCCTTTCGTGCGCTCTTTAGTAGGTGCGCGGGAAATTGGGAGGTGTTTTTGAACGAGATACGCTCCATCGCTGCTGCAGTGGATGACGATCAGACTATAGACCCATTTGTTTTACTACGAGCGAAGAGTGGAGCATCATTATGACAGCTGTCTTTGTTGATCGATTAGAGCAATCGATTGAGAGGTCCAAGAGTGTATTGGTCGCCGGATGCGACCCGGTGATAGAAAAGCTGCCCGCGTTTTTACTCGCAGAGGCAGATAGCTCGTCTAAGACGAGTGAAGAGTTTGTGTCACGCGTGCTCGACTCGTTTAGTGACGTGTTTGTGTCTGCTATTCGCGGCAGAGTCGCAGCATCCAAGCCTAATACGGCGTTTTTTGAGCAGTACGGCCTTGCTGGACTCGCGTCTTTTAAGCGTCTGTGCGAGAAGCTCAAGGCGGCAGAGATCCCCGTTATTATTGATGCCAAGCGAGGAGATATCGGTAGCACCGCTGCGGCCTACAGCGCGGCATTCCTCGGTCGTACGGTGGTTAAGGGTAGAGAGATATCAGCATTTGAAGGGGACGCGTTAACCGTTAATCCGTTTCTTGGTTTTGACACCATTGAGCCGTTCCTGGCTGATTGTGAAAAGTATGGAAAAGGGATTTTTGTATTGGTTCAGACCTCAAATCCCGGTGCAAAGGCGCTTCAGGGGCTAGAGAGTAGTGGAAGAACGGTTAGTGAGCATGTCGCTCACTGGCTCGCTGAGCAGGCGCACCGGCTCCAGGGCAGTAGTGGTTGGTCTGGGCTCGGAGCGGTGGTTGGCGCATCATATCCGGAGGAAGCGAAAAATCTCCGCCGCATCCTCACGAACAACTACTTCTTAATTCCTGGGCTTGGAGCACAGGGGGCGGGAGCTGCGGACTCCGTGGCGGGTTTTGGCGAGCAGGACGGTAAGCGAGGTGGTGGACTGGTGAACGTGTCGCGGGGGTTGCTTGAAGGTAAGGCTGCCAATTTAAGTGAACTTGAGCAGTTGATTGCTGCAAATGCTGATGGTTTTAATGCGCAGCTACGAGCGGTTCTATAGAGCAAGTGCTTGGTGCGAGTTCACGTGAGAGTTCTTTCTCATGCTCCATGAAACGCAAGGCGTTTGTCGCCTACAACCAGCCGAGAATATGAGGGTCGTGACTCAAACCACACGCGCATTTCGTGGGCGTAGTTGGTATCAGCCTTATCGATGTTATTGTTCACGTGTCGATTGTAAACCACGAGGGGTGTGTCGATAAAGAACGTGTGCTCGGGGCCAGCCATTTCAAGAGCTGGGTACATAATAGCTCGGTCCGCGCATGCGCGTGCATATTCGCCGTCAGGGCCTTTAAAGTCTTCTTTGTTTATCCGATTCCACACAAAGCCCCGCATCGTCTTGAGGTGTGAGAATATCCAGGGACACGTGCGGGGGCTTGTATCCCCAGCCCACAGCGTACAGTGTCCTGGCTCGCCTGTGGAGCAGATGTAGTTCCCGTAGGTTATCCACACGCTTGGGTCGCTATACACCTCATTTAGTAACGCGAGTGTATCCGGACGGAAGAACCAATCATCAAGGTCAAGAAAAACTAGAATTTCGTCATCGTTCACCGTTAGGTGTTGTGCGAGCGAGGCCAGAGACCCTATCACTGTTTCATTCGCGATCGGAGCTACGTATCGCTTCGTAATTTCACTAGTCAAACTCTGGTCCCCGTCTACGACGGTGATTGCTCGAAAGCGATTGTAGTTCTGCGATAAGATGCTCTCAAAGTGTAGCCCTACAAATGGCGAGCAATCGCGTCCTGTCGAGAATATGACAAAGCGGTTTTTCATGCGGCTGATGGTCCCGAAAGTATTTTCCACTCGCTGCCGTTCCAACAGCTCTTTTGCGAAAGTTCTCTGTTAAGGTTCTCACCTTCGAGAAGCTTTGCCTCGCTAAGCTCCTGCGGGTGCCAGTTATGGAAATAGGGGTAGGCAAGCATCATTATCTGCCGAGATTCGTCGAGTGCAAGGAGGCGAGTCATAAAATCGCGGTCTTCATATCCCCATGCATGCATAAGCTCGTTGAATCCGCCGATGCGTTCAAAGTCACAGGCCCGAAACGCCTGAAATCCACCGCTTGGATAAGTGCCGTACCAGGGTGGTCGATAGCTGAACCCTTCTTCCATGCAGTAGAGCACCGGAGCGCCAACCATCGAAACGTTGTCCCTATCAAGCCACATCTCAGCGTCTATAAGCGAGGGTGCAGAGAGCGTGCAGTCAGCATCGAGTGATGCAATATACTGCGTGGAGGCCTCCCTGGTTCCCTTATTGCGAGCAGTGGTGAGTCGGAACTCTTCTGGGGGCCCGCCATAAACGATTCGCAATCGTAGTCCCTCGGTCAGTGCGAGCTCTTCCAGAGCACGTCGGCGCCCTGTGTGGGAATCAAGCGAGTCATAGTCGACCACCACCACTTCGTGAGGAAGTCTCGTTTGGGTTGCGATAGAGAAGAGGCAGTGTCTTAGGTTATCGTCGCGAAGTCGATGAGGGATGACGACAGTTAGTTTCACACTATAGGAAGCCTCGCGTATCTTTCCTTTGCTGGCAGCTCTGGTTGGTGATGTTGGTGAGGTGCTATCCATAGTTGACTATCCAAGCAGAGAAAGCGCTATTGCTGGTGATTGGTTTGCCTGTGCGAGAACTGAGGCGCCTGATCGTTGAAGGATTGATAGGCGAGCGAGATTGGCCGCTGCATCTGCGACATCAACGTCGCGTATCCGGCTTGCTGCAGCCAAAAAATTCTCCCCTGAGATTTGTAAGTTGCTAATGGCGCTTCGCATGCGGGACTCAACCGCGCCGAAAGAGCCTCGCATTGAAGCGATTGTCGATTGTGCGGCTTTAAGGCGAGAGATCGTGTCTAGGGCATTCGCTGTGGAGGAAACTCCGTTAGTATCAATTGCACCCAGAACGGAGTAGGGGATTGCAAAAGCCTTTGCGACGTTGATAGTTGAGTTCGATGAGTTGTCTATTCCAACCTGGATTGACACATTGCCACCGCTTGCCAGTAGGCCGATGGAGTTGAAGTTTGTCGTGTTGGCCGTTCGGTCCCATTCTTTCCAGAGAGCCTCAAACTCTGCAGAGAGAGAGCCACGCTGACTGCTAGAGAGGGTGCCGTTTGCTGATTGAGTCGCCACCTCGAACATTCTCGTAATGATGTCTGAGATAGCGTTTAGGCCACCGTCTGCTACTGCTATTAGCGAGACCGCATCGTTCGCGTTGCGCTGAGCAGTGCGCGCCATAGCCCCTTGTGCGCGGAGTGTGTCGGACACAGATATCCCGGCTGCGTCATCGGCAGCGGAGGTTATGCGCAGCCCCGAACTTAACTTGGAAAACACATTCCCAAGTTGCTCGGTAGCCATATCAAGGCGACGCTGAGACTGTAGCGCCGCTATGTTTGCACCTATTGTGATCGCCACTACTACATCCTTCTCCAACGGCTGGTATAGATGCGGCGTCTACCCGCGGTAGCTCATAGCACACCGACCCGTGATAGGTAGTGCCGCCAACATCTCTATACTTTTCTGATCGGTCTATTTAGAGGTCCGCTAAAGCGCTATTTTTTGTTGATCCGTCGAGATAACAGGCGTAGCGGTATTGTCGTGGTAGCTTTTGGCTCAAGTAATTTGACATTCCCTCGTTCCTAACGCACAGTCTTGGTGCATGTCGATGTTCCCTAAGGGGTCTGCAAAGCCTCCATCCACCAAAGCGCAGCCACCGGCTGATCCGTTTTTAAACCGCTTCGTACATTACGATGATAGTGGCGAGGTGCAGCTCGGGCTCGTTGTGGCGACCAAGAAAGATAAGTATCTGGTTGTTAATTCTCGAGGCCGCGAAATCGAGCTTCCGAAGGTGCGCTTGTACCTGTTGCCAGGTGACGCGGTAACCACCACCTCGACACAAACCGCGCGGGCTGATCTTTTGAATAAGGCTTTGGCCTCAATAGAGGCAGAGGCTAAAGCGCTCAACGTAGCAGAGCTGTGGTCGTTCGTTCATGAGGATGTCCGGTTGTTTACTGTAGAGGAGTTGTGTAAGAGCTATTTTGGAAGCAACACCCTAGAGAAGCATGCGGGTGCTAGAATCGCACTAGTTGAAGAGAAGATTCATTTCAAACGAGACAAGGACGGCTTTGAGCCCCGACCTATTCATGTAGTTGAGGATCTTAGAAGAGCAGAGGAAGTTAAACGACGCAAAAGCGCGCAGCGAGAAGAGACGATGGAGTTCTTTCGTCAACGCTTGAGTGATCCATCGATACCGATTCCTCTCGCTTCTCACGATAATGTTGTGCTGCTGTCCGAGGTGGCCGCTGGCGTTCAGATCTCAGACCCTGCTCGCCAGAAGGAAGCTAAAGAGTTGTTGCACCTGTGCGTTGAGAAGCTTGGGCTACCAGAGAACATGCCGCAGGAGAGACAAGCATTTCAACTGCTCTCGATGATCGGACACTTTCACCGGGACACCAACCTCTCTTTCATTCGGCACGATATCCCCGTGGGGCATACGGCGCAGGCGCTGCAGGAGGTGGCCTCAGTTAATGTCCCCGATGAGCTAGCATCCTTCTCTGAGGCTGAACAATCCTTTCGAAGAGATCTTACTACTAAGCGAAGCTTCACGATTGATGATATTTCAACCCAAGATATGGACGATGCGATCTCTCTTGAGCAGACTGTGTCGGGATGGGAGTTGGGGATCCATATTACGGATGCCTCATGGTTGGTTACACCAGGTTCCTCGCTTGATTCGTCTGCCAGGCGTAGAGCTACTTCGATTTACTGCGCCGATCAAATCGTTAATATGCTTCCGGAGGCTATATCCGAGAGCGCATTGAGCCTGCGCGCAGGGGCTGTTCGGCCCTGTCTCTCCGTCATCATTTTACTTTCCCCGCAGTACGAGATTGAACGGAGTGAGGTCGTACCAACCTTTATCAAGGTGGCGAAGCGATACTCATATGATGATGTTGATCGTGATTTAGAGGAGGGAGACTCAACCCTACTGACGCTGCACGAGATTGCGTCGGCGTGTGAAGCGCAGCGAATTCAGCACGGAGCGAATCGGGTGCATAGACGGGAAGTTGTTCCGTTTCTTGAAAGTGATGGATCCATTCGTCTGCTGGAGATAGATGAGGAGAGTCCGGCGCGCTCGCTTATAGCTGAGATGATGGTATTAGCGAATTCGGTCATGGCGACGTTTGCTGCTGAGCACCACCTTCCAGTGCTGTTTCGAGGTCAGGAGAGACCTGAAGAGGTGCACCACACTTCAGTTAAGAGTGCCGATACTCCCGAGGGCCCAGCTAAAGATTTCTCCGCGCGCACTAAACTCAAGAAATCAACCGTCTCATTTGAGCCGCGTTACCACTCAGGGCTTGGCCTCAATGCGTACATCCAGGCTACGTCACCTATTCGCCGTTATCTTGACCTTTGTCATCAGCGGCAGTTCATCGCGTTCCTGAAATCTGGAGCCCCGTGGATCAATCAGGAGGAGTTTGAGCCGATCGCTGCTGAGGTTGAAAACCATCTGCAGTCAGCGCAGGTTGCTAGTCGCGAAACTAGACGATACTGGCTTTTCCGTTATCTAGAGCAGCGGCCCAAGAATAAGCCCATTATGGGTACAGTTGTGCGGCTCGACCTTAAGTCACCCTTGGTTGAGTTAGATGAGATATACACCACAGTGTTTGTGCGCGGCCCGAAGGGATTGAAGCTTGGGGATCGGGTTGAGCTTCTGATATCCGCGGTCGATCCAGGGGGGGATTATCTGCGCATAGAGGTTGTGGGGGGCAGGTAAGTTTCGGGGAATTGCCCACGCACGACGTATTCTACCGTGCGTAACGGAAGCTTTTGCACCACCCAGCGAGTTATAGATGGATAATAAGTACTATCCAAGCCACCGCAAGAAGCACTAGGGAACAAAAGACTGCTGCAGAGCCAGCATCTTTTGCTTGACCAGCCAATTCATGATGGTCAGGAGAGACCAAGTCGACCACCGCTTCCATACCGCTATTTAAAAGCTCCGCGGTAAAAACAATCAGATGTGCTGCCACTACCACCAAGAATATAGTCACATTAGGTGCAAAGCAGGCAGCTAGCACCATCGAGAAAACTGATAGCCACACTTCATCGCGAAAAGCAGCCTCTGTACGGTACACGGACCGGAAGCCACACTGCGAATAGTGTGCTGCCATCAGGACTCTACGGAGTTTAGCATACAGTGTTCGAGGAGGTTCTGGTTTCATGTCCGCTATCGAAGCATCTATTTTAACTTGCCGCATCCCCCGACTCACTCAATGCGTCTAGCGGAGATTTGTAGGGCCTACAGAAATACAACGCCCGTATAAGCAGCACTCCATGACGCGGTGTCGTCTTCGGGGTTCTCAGAAGGAAGGTTTCGTGGCACGTTACGGTAGTGTTTAGCATCTATACCAACAAGGCACTTGTAGCGATTCTTCTCGGCTCTCTAATGACCGGCTGCGCGCCACTCCGCGAGTACAAGCAAAAAAGTGAGTCGCCCAAAAATATCGTAATCGTGATCGGCGATGGGATGGGGCCACAACAGATTGGCTTGCTTGCTGCTAGTGAACGGTTTGATCCAGAAGCCTCAGCCTCTGACCGGGGACTCCTTGCCTTTGTTCGTTCGGCAGGGCTTAGCGCGCATACGCCCTTCTCTCATAAGACGCCGGTGAACGATTCGGCATGCTCCGCGACCCAGCTATCGGCGGGTTGCTCCTGTATTCCCCAACAGGTTGGAAAAGACTTTCGGGGTAAGGAATGTCAGAGCTTGATGGAGATAGCGCATCAAAATGGAAAAATCACCGGGATTGTTTCCGATAGCCGGGCTACCCACGCCACGCCCGCAAGCTTCGGTGTTCATGAGGATGATAGAGGTTCGGAATTGGCGATAGCTGACAAACTTGCGAGCTCCAATCTTGACATCATATTCTCTGGAGGTTTGAACTACTTCCTTCCGAAGGGTATTCAGGTGAAGTTGCCGTGTTCGGGCATGCCACCTGACTTAGTGGGTAAGAGAAGTGATGGGCGCTCTCTGCTTGAGGTTTTTCAGAAACGGGGGCGCTCAATTCTATGTGCTGACAGGGAGCTTAAGGAGGCCGTAAAGCTCCCAGCCGTTGGGCTCTTTGCTGCTGACAAAATGGCGGATGCATTCGCTGAGGGCGAAAACGAAGAGCCTTCGCTCGCTGAGATGACTCAAAGAGCCCTTGAATTAGCGGATAATTCTCGGGGTTTCGTATTGATGGTTGAGGCTGGTCAGATTGATTGGGCTGGGCATGCAAATGACGTCGGATGGTTGCTTGCCGAGATGCGAAGACTCGACCGGGTTATGGAGGTCGTTTCCTCTTTTGCCAAGAATTCCCCTGATACCCTCGTAGTTGTTACCGGAGATCATGAGACTGGGGGATTCGGGTTCAGTTACAAGCGTGACAGTGCAAATTCGGTTGGTAGTATTGCTTATAAGGGGCTTAATCTGGATTACGGCTCTGCCGAGGATGTGAAAAAAATAGCATTAGCGCGAAAACCGCTCCATAAAATCATAACTGATTTTTTCGCACGAGGAATGAGCCCCCAAGACCATGAAGAGTTTCGTGCCGAGGTTCTTCGTCTGACTGGCCTCCCGCTTTCCGAAGCGAGCGGGAAGAGATTTATGGGGTGCGTTTCGTTTGACGGTAACTCCGTGACGGTAGACCGAGCCACGTGTGAACTCTCAGATTTTTATCCTTACGATGAATACGCTGCTTCAGCACTTCTTAGTCGCTTAGTAGCTGCGGATATCAATGTGGTCTGGGGGACGGGTACTCACACAAGTACACCAGTGCTGGTTTTTGCGAAGGGGCCCGGCAGTGAGAAGTTTACCGGGCTGATGGAGACTACAGAGGTTGGGCGACTCCTGTCAGAGATGGCAGGAGAGTAGTTTTGGGCGAGTGTAAGTAAGGACTTTTGTAATTCATAAGCGCGTGACGACAACAACGAGTCGCAACCGGATTGGCGTGAATCTCTGGCTCCAGACCGAAGCCAGATGTTTCAACGGACGCCTGTGTAGTAATTAGATTGTCAGCGCCCAGATATTCCTAGCCCTGAAGCTCTACTCACTAACCAGAATTTAACCGCATACTAACCAACTTTAACTGGAAGGAAACAGATCAGGTCGGCACCATGCCGGCATGGATACGACAATCTCGGTTTCGCAGCAGCACATTGGGGCGGGGGCTCCGTTCGGTCTACCCGACATACGCCAGCCCCTCGCACACCTGTCTCTTCCGCGCATCGATTTCACCCAAATTCTCCAGGAACAAGTAAGGAAAGCAAACAGCCTCAAGAAGAGGGTGCTGAGACCGCCTTCGCTGGGAGAAAGAATCCTCAATCTGATTGAGGGACCTTGGGCCCCTGAGGCGCTCGATTTACCAATAAAAAGGGCTTTGTGCTCCAAAGATCCTTTTAATAATTCATACCGCACAGCCCCTTGTAATTTACAGGACAGCAAGGAGCGTAGGTCTCTTAGGGACCGTGTCAGAGGTACCGAGAAACGTACACCGATAAGTTCCTGGACTACTATTTACTCTTACGATGTATCAATAAGAGATCTACACCACGACCTGGATGGATTCACGATAGTCCACCTCTCGGACATTCATCTCTTGAAGGGCTGTGATCGTCCATGGAGGGAACTTCACACAATAGCCGATGCTCTTGCCCGTCGCAGAGAAAAGATCGGCGCGATACTGCTCTCTGGGGATGTGATAACCAAGGGGCCACAGGACCTCTGTTCTAATAGCTTAAGAGCCCTGGAGCGCATTGCCAACTTATGCCCCTGGGCATTCATGGTCCATGGCAATCACGACTATCATGGACATCTCCCTGCTCTGATCAGTTCACAGCTTGCTGACGTTGGATTTCACGATATTAACAACCACCACATTGCCCTCCGAGTCGGGAATGCCCCCTTAAATGTATATGGAGTAGACGATGCGTATTTTGGCGCGCCCGTTCTGCCCCATGATGCTCCTAAAGAAGAGACTAATGTAATTCTCACTCATAATTTAGATGCGGTTCGTCGACGATGCACGCCGCATATAGATCTTATTCTGTCTGGTCACACTCACTGGGGCGAAGTTCGGTTTCTTGACGGCTCGAAGCTCATGGGACTTTGGGGTTACTGCGATAATATAAACGCTCATACCAAAGGCTGGGAGATGCTGACGGCGCGGAGTCTGTCGTATGTCCATCCTGGACTTGCGCGATACTACGTACCGTTCAGAACACTGCGTGTCCCTCCAGGGATCGCAATCCACACATTGAAATCGCATAAGGCTTAACGTTCGTGAGGATAACGTATGACTGCAGCTCTAGCATTAAAGACCCACCTATCAAATAGAGTTTTTAATTGGGTTCATAAATTTAATCTAATTTACAATACATGCTGGGAAGATCCAGCACTCGATCGAGTCGCCTTGAGCTTGTCCCCGAACGATAGGCTGCTCGTGATCAGTAGTGCTGGATGTAACGCATTAGATTACCTGATTGCTGGATGTGGCGAGGTGCATGCTGTTGATCTCAATCCGATTCAGAACGCGCTACTTGAACTTAAAGTGGCCGGAATAAAATCCCTCGATTACCAGGATTTTGACCGCTTTTTTGGCGACGGCTATCACCGCGATGCACGTGACATCTATCAGACTCGTCTACGAGATGAGATATCTGATATGTCGAAAGCCTTCTGGGATAGGAATATATCTTATTTCTGTGGAAAAGGATGGCGCGAATCATTTTACTATCGTGGAACAGCGGGCTTACTGGCTAAGTTTCTGACCTTGCACCTGTTTCACGTAAAGAGCCTACGACCGCGCCTTGAAGACCTTATCAATGCTCGTACACTCGACGAACAAAAAGAGCTATACGAAGCTGAAATCAAACCACGCCTCTGGAGCAAATGGATGCATTGGATTCTTAGTCGTGATGTGACGATGAGTCTAATGGGAGTACCTCCAGACCAGAAGAAGCATATGGCAACGCAATTCCCCGGTGGAATTCAGGGCTACTTTGAGCAAAGCCTTGAGGCTGTGCTTACTCAGCTACCGTTCCGAGAGAACTATTTTTATCGGGTCTACATTGAGGGCCGCTATCCGCGAGATTGCCGGCCCGAATACCTAAGGGAGGAGAACTTTGAGAATCTTAAAAATAGAATCAATCACCTCTACATTCATACGGGCTCTGTGGCTCACTTTCTTGAAGCTACGAATCTATCGTTCTCGAGGTATGTCCTTCTTGACCACATGGATTGGTTAAGTCTTAACCAAAAGCAAGAACTCGAAAGGGAGTGGAACGCTATCTTTAGCCGTGCCACCGAGGGAGCCCGGGCTATCTACCGCAGCGCTGCTCTTAACGTAACGTATCTCGACGATATATCTATTAAAACCAAACTAGGCAACAGACGACTGGGCGATGTACTCATCCAAAACAGCGAGCTTGCGGCTCAACTGCACATGCAAGATCGAGTGCATACGTATGCGAGCTTCTACATAGCGGATATCAAACCTGCATGAGCGTAGTATCGGATCTTCAGACGCTATGGCATCTTCTGGCTTCTCAGCCACGTCTCGGTGACCACGCTGACCGGATGCAATCGTTTTATTCCAAACAAAGCTATAGCTACGACCTCTTCCGAGAGCGACTGCTCCAAGGCAGGAAGGAGCTCATGGAGGCACTCCCGATAGCGCCTGATGGCTGCTTGGTTGATTGCGGCGGGGGCACTGGTCGCAATGTCGAGTGGCTTGAGCCGCGGCTGAGCTCATTACGGTCAGTCACAATAGTTGATCTCTGTCCCGACCTACTCGAGGTAGCACGGCGACGAATCAGGGATAACGGTTGGAGCAACGTACGCGCTGAGTGCCAGGACGTAACAACGTACCCTTCTGCCAAAGGCTCGATTGATGCGATGACATTTTCATATTCTCTCACCATGATTCCAAACTGGGTTGATGCAATTGAGCACGCCCATTCTCTCTTGACCCCCGGTGGAATTATCGGTGTGACTGATTTCTATGTATCGCCAAAGTGGCCGGAGGAAGGACTTGTTCGTCATTCTTCTCTAGCCCGCTTCTTATGGCCTGCATGGTTTTCTCATAGCAACGTATTCCTAAATCCAGGTCACTTACAGCTTCTGCGCAGAAGATTTAAGACAGTGCATTTTGAGGAATGTACAGCTCGTGTGCCGTACCTGTTCGGACTGCGCGTACCGTACTACATTTTTATCGGCTCTAAGCAGAGCTAGTCTCTGGTTAAATCCTGGAAGGTAGACTGTCACGTGACCGCGATTTGAGGGCGAGGCGTTGCGGATCTCTGGTCTCAGAAGAGGAGTTAGAATAAATGAGTCGTATCGCTCGAAATGAAACCCCAATTGTTCGGGTGCAGGGGCGTAGTAATTCAAATCTGCTTCGGCGAAATAATCCTTAATCAGGGGCCGAGGCGTTCGGGGGGAGAAAGAGGCTGCCTGATGGCTGATGGTCATAACAGGAGGGTCACAGAACTTCGCTGCATACGCAGTGACGGCTTACTGGGTGTATAGATAGCGAAGATACCCCTCACATTATCCCGTCATCCTCAGCTGTAAAGAGTCCTAGTGCCTACCTTTACCGTCCCATACGAACAACCCCTTTTTGATTTCTGCTCAATTTTCTGGCTTATTGCTGTTCGGGGCTTTATCGTTAGAGGAATGCTTTGTTACAGCCCACCTCGTAGCCCAGTCGCCCTTGAATTGGTGTCCTTAGAGCAGCGGCAACAGTTTTTGGAGTCGTGGAAGGAGCCAACCGCTTGGGGCGGAACATGGCGCGATTTTTTTTCGCTCTTTCACAAGGCTGTGGCAAATGGTCAAGTCGGCGCCCAGGTTTCACAGCTATATCATTGGAGCTATGGTGGAGAGCGGCACGCTACCATGTCTGAGATACGTAGTGCGCTTGATAGGGCCGTTGATGCGGGGATAGTCGTCCGGCTTCTGGATAACACCCCAGAAGGCACGCACGAGTACTTCCTTCTTGAGCCTTCGTGGCTGCTCACTGAAATCATGTGTGAAAGCAATGTGGAAGCAGCCGCTGCTGCTCCTCCTACGGGGCATGACGCCGTACAACAGCTCTCCTCTTTTTCTTTCGACGCTTGTGCTAAGCGACACGGTTTTCAAGATGGCTCATCGTTAACTACTGACGCACTCTTCGAGTTCTTTCGTGAAGGGCCCTACACTGCCACTGATATATACAGGTCTGATGCTCTCTATCCAACGGGCGTTGAACGCTTTTACCATACCGTAAGGGGCTTTGTGGATGAGGTGTTGCAACAAGGAGTTCAAGTTGGAGCTTTAGTGATCACGAAGAATGAGGAGGGGCGAGAGCTGTATGGCCTCTCGCCAGGCGTTGTTCAGTTAGTCCGCAAGGGTAACAAAAAAGCACTCTGAGACCCCTCATGTCGTCGTTTCGGTATGTGTTTGAGTATAGGGAGGGCGGATATGCAGCGGAGGCCGTATATGTTTGTCGGGTACTCAACGCGAACCGAAGCAGGAAGGAAACTTGGAAAAGCCCTCGCAGCACTGCACATACCGGGGGATGTTATCGTTCTTGGTTTGCCGCGTGGAGGGGTACCAGTTGCCAACGAGGTTGCGCTTAGCCTGCACGCGCCTCTCGATGTTCTTGTGGTGCGAAAGATCGGTGCTCCGCATAATCCCGAACTCGCTTGTGGAGCTGTGGCATCGGGTGATGTTACGGTGTGGAATCGAGAGCTGTTGAATCAGCTTGCGCTGATTGAGAAAGATTTTGAGTCGTCGCTTCAAGAAGAGCGAAGAATTGTACGCGAGCGTGAGAGAGAGATCCGTGAACCTTCTGCGTCGCCGCTTAGCTTGGGCCGCAAAACGGTACTATTAGTTGATGACGGCCTTGCAACAGGAGCTTCTATGCGTGCCGCAATTCAGGCTGTTAAAGTCCAATCACCACGGCAGATAATCGTTGCGGTTCCTGTCGCACCAAAGGATACAGTTCAAGAGCTAGAAGATGAAGAGCACGTGCGGGTGGAGTGTTTGCAGAAGATAGCTCCTGGAAGATTCTCGAGCGTTGGTCAGTGGTATGAGGACTTTACTCAGGTGGAAACCTCTGAGTGCAGGGAGATACTCAGCCGTTTCGACATCAGTAGTCCGCCGCTGGCCAGTTCTTTTTAGTGTATCTCGCTCTCGTTAGGTGTAACGGGATTCGCTGCTATCTCTTCAGCGAGTTCTTTGCAGAGGTCGTTTATCATTGTGAACGCGCGGGTGAGAGAATCCATTTCATCGCATGTGATCTCAATCATCTCAAAAGCAAGCTCTTCGTCGGTCAACTCAGGGAGGTCCTTCTCGAACTTTGCCATCGCGTCTCTCCGTAAAAAGGGGGTGCTTGAGATACAGAGCACAAACCGTTCCAAGATTAGACATCGGTAGAGCAGACTATTTTCTTGAGGTAAATCTTTAATATCGTGTAATAGCAATGGGTTACTACGTGGCTTGGGGGGCCTTAGAGTCGATAAGTTGGCACATTTTGCCGACCGAGTGGCGAAATTACGGCACGCTCTTGCGAGTTGCCGTGATGGCAAGTAGTAGCCCTTCGTCGTTGGCGCTATCGGTGCCAGTTACGATCGTATCTTCCGAGTCAAAATGAACGCGCGTATTAAGGATCTCAGTCCCGTCGCTATCGAGCCAATTGAGCCACATCCCCATTCGGTGGTTATCTGCGTATATCGGTCGCAATCCAACCGATTGGCCGTTAGGCAAGTGAAGAGTTCCCTTCTTGGCGACTTCAAAATAGCCCTCCTTGGACGCCACAAGTTTGAAGGAGCGAAAAGGGAGTTGGGTAAGTTTGGCTTGCAAATCCGCAAGTGATTGCTCAACGTCTGTCGATACCTCCGTCGTTGAAGAGCTCTCTTCCTGAAATGGTTTTGTTGCCTGAATCGTTCTAACCAACACCGTCACTCTTTCAGATGTCATTCGTTGTGGGGAGCTTGTAAAGCTCTTGGTTTCGGCATCTGCTGAGCCGACGCTAACCAGCGAACAGCCGCATAAACATGTAAGCAGGGAGCGTCTTAAGAAAGTGAAAAGAGCTGTCAGGGGATGAACGTACATAATCTCTATTCAGACCGAGGGGAGGCTTTTTCGTCAACCCCCTTCCGAGGAACGGAAGACTTGCGAAGCAGCGGGGTAGGGATCGGCGATGCAGAAGAGCGGGCGTTGCGCTGACGTTTAATCCATATAACACCAGAGGAGCTTCCCGGATTCTGGATGATCTTGAGTGGGCCACTGCCGCGCATCCAATCCATCTCCATTGCGCTAAGCGAGCGTACCCCGCGCTGTGTAGTGAGCATTCCAGGTTGGTCCTTGCCGCTCGGTAGCGTAACGGTGTGGAAGCCTTGCGGTGCGCGGGCTAGGGTTGAAGTCTCAGCGTTGATGACGGCAAGTTCGCTTTGATTAGAGGCAGGATAGACGGCGATAAGAATCGCTGCGGCAACGGCAGCTCCAGAGAGTCCACCAAACAGTGCATGCGAAGAAAGTAAGCGAGATACAAACCCCTCCTGCGCTGCTGTTGTAGTACCTGAACGCTTTCCAAGGTACACGGCGGCTCTCTCTTCGGCGTCGATGCGAGTCGAGATTCGGTCCCAGAGGTCGCACGACTCTGTTGCAGAGAAAGTCGAGGAGTAAGCTGTAGAGGTTAGTTGCTCAAGTGAGGCGAGGAATTCAGAGGCAGCGGAGTTTCTTTTGAGAAGCAGGCGAGCGCGGAGTTTTTCTAATAGTGAAACCTCTCCGTCATAAAATTTGGAGAGCAGCATCTCTTGCTGTTCGCTTAGTTTCCTTGCGTTGTGTTCCGTCATCACATCACCCTACATTCGATATTGCTAAGCTGCCCCGTCGGTGCCTTCGCCTTTCTTATCAGATGCGCCTCCGTTTGCTGGTGCCAAGTCCTTTAAGGCCTTCTGCATAGCTTTGCGCGCATAGAAGAGTCGACTCATCACTGTTCCTTTCGGTAATCCGAGAACGCTGGCTATCTCCTCGTAATCCAGACCGTCTATCTCTCGAAGTACGATAATCTCTCTGTGCTCCTCTGAAAGCTCAGTGAGCACGTCCTGTAACTTTTTACCCGTCTCCTTTCGAACGAGAGCGTCGTGAGGACCCTCTACCGTTTGTAGGTGCTGACCGGGGATTGTTAATGGCCCCCCGTCGCTCGCGTCTGAACCGGACCTCTCTTTGACGGAATAGCTCTCTTTGTATTCAACGTGTGTGCCTCCGCGACGGCTGGCTTTGCGCCGTATGTCGATCGCCATATTGGTGCAAATGCGGTAGATCCAGCCGTAAAATGATGAATCTCCCTTGAAATTATGTAGTGAGAGGAATGCCTTAACAAAGGTTTCCTGAACTACGTCCTCGGCGTCTTCGCGGTTTTTAACGATGTCCAGCGCCACCCTAAGCAGCCGGCCCTGATGGCGCTCAACTAGTTGGCGATAGGCGTCGCGGTCACCTCTACGGGTGAGTTCGACCAGTTCGTCGTCGGCTGGGGACGATGATAGGGGTGGGTTGGCAGCCCGGGGGGCGGTGTTCATAGCTCCTGGATTTGTACAGGTCTGGGGGAGGAGATGTAAAGGGGAGTAACGCGGAGCTTTCCGCGCGGTCTCTGAGAAAACGTGTGATGTGGGACCGGTGTTGTGTTCAACGGAGCAGTTTGCGCGTGGGCCGACGGCATTTTTTGGCCAATTAACAGAGCGGCCGCGCTGCTAAAAGTAGGGTGTACCAATTTTGTGGTTATAAATCAGATAGATAGCTTGGTATAAGTGGGTTCCCGCGCGGTCTCTGAGAAAGTGTGTAATATAATCACTGCGCCATGTTGACATGTCAAACACCTCGCTGATATGTATTGCCGGGTTAATAATTATAGCGCTTAGCTGGCCCATATATTAGCTGCCTATGATCCAGCCTAAATCGCTTGGTTAAGCCAAACAACTTCGAAGAGGTAGAATCATGAATGTGTTGAAGAGGGGTTTTCTCGGTGCGCTTGTTAGCGTTTTTCCGTTTGTGTCAGCTCTCGCAGACGATGCAGCGGAGATAAGGCTCCTCAAGGAGCGTCTCCAGGCGTTGGAGGCTAAGCTCAATACCCAAGAGAAAGTTGTTGAAGAGAAGACCGCCTCGCTCGCTACCGAGATAAACAAGACTCGCATCGGCTCGCTGATTCCTGAGAAGGCCGAGCTGAAGAGTCAGTGGGGATTGGGACCAGCTGCTTCCGGGGTCTATAATGTCTCCGGCGGACTATCGATCGGTGGTTACGGCGAAGCCAATTTTAGGTCTTTTGTCGATAATGCAAACGGTAAACCTAATCAGGCAGACCTGCTGAGGCTGGTAACTTACGTGGGCTATAAGTTCAATGATAATATCCTTTTTAACTCCGAGATTGAGCTTGAGCATGGAACCACAGATGGCCTTGGTGGTCCCTCCGGTGAGGAGACTGGAAAGGTGGCTGTTGAGTTTGCATATCTCGATTTCTTAATGGAGAAGGGGTTTAACGTTCGTGCCGGATCAGTGCTAATCCCGATGGGATTCATCAATGAAATACATGAGCCACCATATTTCTATGGAGTAGTTCGTCCTGAAGTTGAGCGAGTCATAATTCCTTCGACCTGGAACGAAATGGGCGTTGGGTTTTTTGGTCAAGCGGAGGCCGCCGGAACAATAGACTACCGAACTTACCTTGTTAACGGGCTACGGGCGTCCCGCTTTGAGGACTCTGGTATTAGGGATAGTCGTCAGGTAAGCAGTCGTGCGCTCGTGGAGGATGTAGCGTGGACTGGGCGGCTCGATTATAGCCCAGACGTCGTGCCTGGTCTTTTAGTAGGTGGAGCGATGTGGGTTGGCAACTCGGGGCAAAATGAGGATTTTGCTGGAAGTAGTCCGAATGTTTTAACTACTATTTGGGAGACTCATGCTCAGTACCGTTACCGCAACCTGTCTCTACGAGCGCTCGGTTCATGGACTCGGATAGAGGACGCTGATATTCTCAGTGCGGCAGCGGGAGAGACGATCGCAGATCGCATCGACGGCTGGTACGTTGAGGGTGGGTACGATGTGCTTCCGCACCTCGTATCTGGAACTCGGCAGTCGCTCTCACCATTCGTTCGGTTTGAGCATCTGGATACCCAAGCGAGTGTGCCTTCTGGTTTTACTAGAAACGCCTCGTTGGATAAGCAGATCTACACAGTTGGTCTTTCGTACAAGCCGGTAGATAAAGTGGTGTTAAAGGCCGACTACCGAAACTTCCGCACCGACGGACCTACTCCAACAGCGGATGAAGTGGCTGTTGGTTTTGGGTTTGTATACTAGGCGTAGTTGCAACAATGGAAAGAGTCTCATCGATAAAGCTTACGAAGCGGTTGTTCATAATCATAGCGGTTGCAAGCGCTGTGCTTGTTACGGTGTGTAGCGCGCATGCCAACGTGTTTCTAGCTAAAGATGAGGCTCTCACCCTTGCATTTCCGGTTGGTATTGAGGTGGTTGAGCGCTCAGTCGTTTTGACCGCTGCGCAGCAAGCAAAGATCGAGGAGCTCGCGCAAACGAAGATCTCTAGCTCCCTGTTCCACTTCTATGAAGGTCGAGTGAATGGTGAGGTGGCCGGATACGCAGTGATTGACGCGCGCATAATGCGCAGCAATCAGGCTGTATTTATGGTTGTGCTCTCTAAGGACCTCGTGGTGCAAAAGGTGGTCATGTTGGCATTTAACGAGCCGATGGAGTACATGCCAGCGGACGCCTGGTATGCTCACCTTGAGGGAAATAAGACGTACTCAGATTTAGTCCCTGGACAGGGGCTTCCAGCGATAGCAGGATCTACCCTGTCTGTTAACGGAGTGTCGGATGGCGTACGCGCCGTTAAGGCGTCGTTTGATGTTGTCAAAGGGGGACAGGGATAGATGCGATTCGTTATTACAGGGGAGTGGAATAAAAATACTCTTTTAAGGGTTATCGTCCTCTTTTTTCTCTTCTACTCATTCCTCTTTTGGATAACAAACTTCGGGCTATACTTTTTTAAGATGGGGTTCACCTACGAGTCTGTTGTGGATTACTACCAGGGCTCAACCCAAAAATTCACTCAACCCAAGAGCCTCTTGGGATTGATGGAGGTTAGTCATTTTCATCTCTTTGCGATGGGAATATTTCTGGTCATGCTAACGCACCTTTTGCTCTTCGTCCCGATTAGTATTCCGGTTAAGCTGACTCTTATCGTTGCCTCCTTCATGAGCGCATTGTGTGATGAAGCCTCGTCGTGGTTGGTGCGATTTGTCAGCCCACTCTTCGCTTATCTCAAGATCGGATCGTTTTTCATTTTGCAGCTTTCACTAATTATAAATATCGTGCTCGCGGCGTGGGCGGTTTTTGCGATGAAGCCAAGCGCCTACACCGATTCAAATGTTCGTTCGCGGCCGTCATAGGCTATGATGTGGTCGCGCGTTCTCACGCACCTACTGTCTCTAGCGCTAGCTGCGACTGTGTGGGGGTGTGCACATACTCTCGCGCCACGTGGGGATTTTGTCTCAGTAGCTCCGTCACCATTGCGCGAGGTTCGCTACGTTATGGGAACCTTGCTTGATATCACTCTCTATCCTCCAGAGCATGGCGATGGTCGAGTGATGCTTGAGGAGGCTTTTAAGATAGCAGAGCGACTTAACGATTCTCTCAGTACCTATAAGCCCGCGAGTGCGCTTAGTGTGTTTAATGCTGATAGCCCTACCTCGATGCGACCAGTCGATGAAGACCTCTATCGCCTCGTTGAACACGCCCAAAATCTCTCGCTGCAAACCGAGGGAGCATTTGATGTTACAGTGCGACCCCTTGTTGAGATGTGGAAGAGGGCGGCGCAACGCGGATATCCCCCGACTGAAAAGGAGCGAGCAGCCGTTAAAGAAAAAGTGGGATATCGGAAGCTCTCCTTCAAGGCCCCTTGGTTGCTTGGTAAGAGTTCAGGCGGGGTGCAGATAGAGAGCGGAGGAATCGCTAAGGGCATGGCTGTTGATGAGATAGTAGCAGCCCTCAAAGCGCGCGGAGTGACGGCAGCGTTTGTCAATTTTGGCCGTAGCAGTATGGCCGCAATCGGCACCCCTCCGGGAGAATTAGGGTGGTCGGTTACGTTGGAACTTGAAGAGGGGCGACCAGACAGGGAGCTGTCTCTGCGTGATGAGGCGCTTACCGTGTCTCGTGCGCGCGGGGAGCCCTTCGTAGTGGCAGGCGTATCCTACGCACACATATTTGATCCGCGAACTCTAGCGCCCATTAAGTATGTTCGTGGAGCAGCGATTCGAACGCCCTCTGCTACCGATGGTGAAGCATATGTTAAATTCTTAGTGCTGCGCGGGCCGCCGTCGAAGCGGGTCGAGCGCCGCTGGGGGCAGGTAGAGTGGTTTGTAAAGGGGCAGGGCAGGGAGCTCGTTAGCTCTTCTGGGCAATAGTATGCAACTCTCAAATTCCTATCTAACTCTACCCTCTCTTTTCTACGAACGGGTGCTTCCTACCCCAGTTAGTGCTCCTACACTTGTAGCGTTCAATGAGCCACTAGCTGCTGAATTGGGACTCGGTGGCGATGTGGCGCACTCAGCGGATTGGCTCTCGCTTCTCTCTGGTTGTAGAGTACCACATGGGGTGCAATCGATAGCGCTTGCGTATTCGGGGCATCAATTCGGACATTTTGTTCCGCTCCTTGGAGATGGGCGCGCAGTTTTGCTCGGTGAAGTGACGACTCCACACGGCCGTGTCTATGACTTGCAGTTAAAAGGTTCCGGCATTACACCATTCTCTCGTCGTGGTGATGGTCGGGCAGCTTTGGGGCCGATGCTTCGCGAGTACATCATAGGCGAAACGTTGCATCACCTGGGTGTGCCTGCAACTCGAACGCTCGCTGTCGTAGCAACTGGCGAAATGGTTATGCGAGATCGTACGCTTCCGGGAGGCGTACAGAGCCGCATCGCGCAGAGTCATGTGCGTATCGGCACCTTCGAGTATGCGGCTAGGAGGGGTGATAGTGCAGCACTGTCTGCGCTCGCTGATTATGTCATTCAGCGTCACTATCCTAATCTTAAAGAAGTAGAAGACCGCTACTTCAAGCTCGCGCATGCTATCGTAACTCGTCAGGCAAGGTTGGTTGCTCAATGGATGAATATCGGCTTCATTCATGGTGTTATGAACACCGATAACGTAGCAGTGTCCGGCGAAAGCATCGACTTTGGCCCATGTGCCTTTATGAATAGGTACGACCCAGATACTGTTTTCAGTTCGATCGATAGAGATGGGCGCTACGCGTACAGCATGCAGCCGGTGATTATGCAGTGGAATCTCGCGCGGCTTGCTGAGGCTTTTGTGCCGCTTCTTGATAGTGATGAGAAACGCGCAGTGGAGCGAGCACAAGATTTGGTACATTCTTTTTCTGCGCTCTTCAATCAGGCTTGGCATGATGGCATGCGTAGAAAACTCGGGCTGTCGAGTAACGAGGCAGGGGATGAAGATTTAATCAAGCGACTGCTCGAACAGATGCACGCGACAAAGCTTGATTATACCAACACATTTCGAGCGCTTAGTGGGGACCCAGAGTTTCCCATTCCAGAGGCTCTCCAGGAGTGGTGTGTTGCGTGGCAGGCGCGTATTGAACCTTCTCGCAATGGTCGCCTACACGAGGAGCTCTTCGCTGAGTTACACAGAGTTAACCCGGCCATCATCGCGCGTAATCACATTGTTGAGGATGCTTTGCGAGAGGGTGTAGAGAATCAAAATTTCTCGCCGATGCATCGCTTGGTCGAGGCGCTCCGTAATCCCTATACATCACACCGAGAGTTTATTAGTCCACCTGCTGACGACTATGACCAGCGATACCGGACGTTCTGTGGCACCTAATGGACCACGGACCATGGACCGCGGACCTTCCAGGTCCGCCTTCATGTTTCATTTGCTACTGCACTTTTTGGCGAAGCTGAACCGTCGCGGTCCAATCAAGTAAGCGGGCGCTTTCCTTTTTTCTGAATAGTTAAAAACACCTCCGCAGCGTCGAGCCCAAACTTCGTAAGCTTAGAATGGTTCATGAGAACGGAGTCAGTTACCAGGTAGAGCCAGTCATCGACATGAAGGACTTTGTTTGAGCCGTCGACTGGAACCGACAGATCGTAAACGAGATGCAGTGTGTTTCCTGCTACTTCTCCGAAAGCAATTCCGACAACATCATCTGCCGTCCCCGAATAGGTGCCGTCTTCTTTGCGTGAAAGCCGCCATACCCTTGTTTGTCGTGAACCATCAGACCAGACGAAATCCTCTTCTAGCACTAGCGTGTGTCCATCCCATTTTCCGTGCATGTTACATGAGAAGCGCTTTATGACTTTGCCGCCGCGCTCAGCAACAACACCAAAGGCTTCTAGGTCTCCGGAGAAGAAGTCCTCAACGATTAGGGTAGGTTTCTCGTCTTTGTACTGGTCAATCGAAACAGCACATCCACACAGTAGGCCAAGTAAGATTGTGCTAGAGAGGAAGCTAAAGAGGCAGCGCATAGGTTTTCTCCGGAGCGGGGACTATCTCTCCAACCATACTGCAAAAAGAGGAAAGTGTCTCCTTGTTCTTCATCCGGAGCGCGGACCTTCCAGGTCCGCTTTGCTGTTCCATGTGCTGTCGCACAATGTGGCAAAGCTAAACCTTCACGGTCCAATGTTCCTGCCATGCGGCTACGACTGCGCCTCAGTCCAGCTATGCCCTGACCCAACATCAACCTTAAGCGGAACGCTGAGCGTCATAACGCCTTCCATCGCTCTCTGTACAAGGGCCTTAAGCTCCTCGTTTTCGCGCGGAGATCGGTCAGCTGCTTCGATCAGCAATTCATCGTGAATCTGTAAGATTAATCGTGCATCGATAGCAGATGAGCGTAGCTCTTTATCGACCTGAATCATCGCTAGTTTGATGATATCTGCAGCCGACCCTTGAAGAGGAGCGTTAATGGCAGCGCGCATCGCAAACCCTTGGTCGCGACCACTGGTGTCGATTGCGCTGATGACTCGCTTGCGGCCGAAGATCGTTTCCACTTCACCGCGCGACATAGCAGCATCTTCAAGAGCCGCGAAGTATTCCTTTACTCTTGGGTAGCGAGAGAAGTAGTTGGTGATGTAGGCACTCGCCTGGTGCACTGGGATTCCAAGCTCTTTACTCAAACGAAAGGCTCCCATGCCGTAAACGATACCAAAATTGATAGTTTTTCCGATGCGCCGGATATCATCTGGCACTTCCTCATGGGCTCCAAGTCCCATAATCTCCCGCGCGGTGTTAGCGTGAATATCAGTGCCATCTTGAAACGCTTTAATCATATTCGCGTCACCACTCAGGTGAGCAAGAAGTCTAAGCTCGATCTGCGAATAGTCTGCCGCGATGAAGAATTTGTCCTTTTCAGGGATAAACGCTGAGCGAATGCGTCGCCCGGCAGCGCTTTGAACTGGGATGTTCTGCAAATTGGGATCCGAGCTTGAGAGCCGACCAGTGCTGGTGATTGTTTGATTGAGGCGCGTGTGGACACGACCAGTCATAGGTGAGATCTGAGATGCCAGTGCATCGGTGTAGGTTGACTTAAGTTTATGGAGTCCCCGGTACTCAAGCAGCAAGGCAGGTAGTGGATGAATCTCTGAGAGTTTCTCAAGAACTGATGAGTCGGTTGAGAGACCAGTCTTTGTTTTCTTAACCCCCTTAGTTGGAATGGCAAGTTTTACGAAAAGGATCTCTGAGAGCTGCTTCGGCGAATTGATGTTAAACTCTGAGCCAGCTGTGTTGTAAATCTGTCGTTCAAGCTCTGCTAGTTGAGTTGCAAACTCGTCAGACATCTTAGCCAGCATCTCAGCATTTACTTTGATGCCGGCTTGCTCCATGCGAGCGAGCACAGGAATAAGCGGAACCTCAAGTTGAGAGAGTACTTTGCTCAAGCCTTGCTGCTCTATACGTTCAGAGAGGATCTCCTTCAGAAGCCACGCGTAGTGAGCATCCTGGCAGGCGTAACGAGTGGCTGGCTCGGCAGCAACTCCGGCAAAATCAGCGCTGCCCTCTGTGACCTCTTCGAATTCAATAGTGGGGAGGTTAAGAAAATCGCTTGCAAGTGCTGTTAGATTAAAGCTACGGCTATCTGGGTTTAGAAGATACGCTGCAACCATCGAATCAAAAGAGATCCCTTCTACTGGAATTCCGTTTAGTTCAAGTACGCTCATGTCGTACTTGATGTTTTGACCATACTTGTGTAGCTGCGGGTCGGCAAAAGCCTTTGAAGCTATCGTCTTGAATGTGTCCCACGCCACCTGCCCCGTTATGGTGTTGTGGTTGAGCGGGACGTAGTAGGCTGTTGAGTTATCCCAACAGAACGATGCGCCGATGATCTTTGCTTCATGTATGTTAAGAGACGAAGTTTCAAGATCGAATGAGAAGCTTTTCTGAGAGAGGAGCTCTTTGCTCCATTCTGAAAACTCAGGGGCAAGGATAGTTCTGTAAGAGAAATCATCCGTTCGCTTTGAGTTTTTTGCGGGCCCAAGGTGGCGCGAAAATTCCTTGAGAAGAGATGAGAATTCAAATTTTTCGAAGAGAGCGGAGAGATGTTCAGGCTCCACTTCTTTACGCGCGAGGAGCGCCTCGATATCGGTCTCTTGCTCGGCTATTACAGAGAGTGGAACTTTGCGATCAACTTCAACGAGCTTTCGTGATAGCCGTAGCTGTTCGAGATTCTGTTCAATCGTTTCAGCGATCTTTTTGCGATTGCGAATCTCGGAGTCGTTCTTAATCTCTTCTATGCGCGAGATTATCTCTTCTACGGTGCCGTATTTCTGCACGAGTTGAGTGGCTGTTTTTGGGCCAACGCCATCAACGCCAGGTACGTTGTCGGATGTGTCTCCGGTTAGAGCGAGGAATTCAACCACTTTGTCTGGACTCACACCAAACTTCTCGACTACGCCGGGGATTCCGTAGCGCTTCTCCTTCATCGTATCCCAGATCTGTACGTTATCAGTAACGAGCTGCATTAGATCTTTGTCGCCAGATACGATAACAACTGGTTTGCCTTGCTTGTTGAGCTCCTCTGTCAGCGTGGCGATGATGTCGTCTGCTTCGTAACCGGGGCGCTCAAGCACTGGAAGCCCAAGTGCAGCCGAGAGCTCGCGGAAATACGGCATCTGCTGGAGCAGCTCGGGTGGGCACTCAGTTCTGTTCGCTTTGTATTCAGGGTAAAGGTCGTTACGGAAGGTCTTCTTGCCTGCGTCAAACACCATAACCACGTGAGCTGAGGACGCCTGATTCATCGTCTTAAGTAGCATCCGCAGAAATCCGAAGAGCGCATTGGTTGGGAAGCCATCTTTGGTGGACAGGTGTTGCACCGCGTAGAAGGCGCGAAATATGTAGCCTGAGCCGTCGATGAGGTAGGTGTTTGGGTGCTGTGCTGTCATTGGCGCAGGTTACGAAGGGGCGGGGGGCGCGTCAACAGTGGGGTGTTAGCGATACTTCGTAATCAGGCCTTAGGGGAAAAAGTTGCGGGTATTTTGTCAGGGCCAGCGGAGCCAGTGGCTGCACGCGGGCCCAGTTCGGCTTGACTATGCGATAAAGGGGAGATTAATTCCCAGCCTATCATTGAGCGCTTTGCGCAAGCGGTTCTGGACATCAATAGCCAGGGGCTGTTCTGGCTCGCGTAGCTCGGCAGCACTCTGGATAACGTGATTGTAGGAGGCGAAGAAAGCTGCACACTCAGTGCAATTGTCGAGGTGCCCTTCGATTGATTTGCGCTCGACAGGTGGGAGGTCGTTGTCGATATAGTCTCCCAGGCGGGCAGATACGTCGCGGCACTCAAGGATTTCGAATTGGAGGTTGGATGGAGTTATGAAGTTTTTATCGTTCATAGTGAGGGTCCTTAACTAATTCAGAAAATACGGCTTGTAAAAGTAAAAGCTTCCGGCTTCCTTAAAACCCTTCACTGTCATGGGACCTTCCTGGCACCCACTTTCTAAAACCGTCGTAGAACCTCGTAACCGGAAGACAACTGCATCGTCTTCCTGCATTAAGATTCACTTGGTAGGAAATCGGTGCAAATTTGTTACAAAATTTTTAAGAATATGTGACATTCATCCGGGCTGTTTTGTAATTGCCTGATATTGTTAGATTATTAATATTCCCGCGTTTTCTCAGGGAGCGCGCGTAAATTGCTAAGTATTTGAATTTAACAGGGGCACGTTAATACCGAGAGCAGAGGCAATAGTCACTGGTGAGTTGCTAACGGGGGTAAGCCGCCTAAGAAGGCCATACCCATCCCAGTTTTAGGCGACGGTATGGTAATTATTCAAAGGTAGGTTGCTCTGGGCTGTTAGCCGATTACGCAACAAACTTATACCCCACCCCATGTACGGTCAGAATATGGCGTGGTTCGTCTATGTTAGATTCTACCTTCTGGCGCAGTCTCGCGATGTGATTATCCACAGTTCTGGTAGTGGGGTAGGAATTGTATCCCCACACTTCATCGAGTAGCTCGTCACGTGAAACTACAGATCCTTGCTTAGCTACCAAGTAGCGTAGCAGTCGGTATTCGCGGGCAGA
This sequence comes from Bdellovibrionota bacterium, assembly GCA_044360195.1. Lineage (GTDB taxonomy): Bacteria > Bdellovibrionota_C > UBA2361 > UBA2361 > OMII01 > OMII01. The sequence goes on from JBIKKT010000001.1 coordinate 64,474, forward strand.
GAGCTCAAGCTCCTCTTGAGCTCTCTCGGCCTTATAGGCCTTGAAATCTATCACGACATCTGAAAAACGCACCTCATCTATCGAGGTCATGCGCTGGATGCGACGCAGGATAGCCTTAACTCGTGCTATAAGTTCAAGCATTCCAAATGGTTTGGCGAGGTAGTCGTCCGCTCCAAGGTCAAGGCCCAGCACTTTGTCGACTTCACTGCTTCTGGCCGTAAGAAGTATGAGGGGGGTTGATATACCGGCCATGCGAATCTCTCGGCAGGCTTGGAGCCCGTCCTTTCGGGGCATCATAACATCCATGATTATCAGGTCGGGTTTTTCTTTGTTTACAAGGGCAACGCCCTCTTCACCATCGCTGGCTGTGATAACCCTGAACCCTTCAAGCTCTAGGTTCATGACGAGGCTCTTGCGAATAAGATCCTCATCCTCTATGACTGCTATTACGAACCCGTCTCCCCGCATCTTTCCGTGACCCGTTGAACCTTCCTGGTTAAAATCGTTGGCTTCCCGAGTATAGCAAGAATTAAAGGCTGTATGATATACCTCATCGCCTTGCTTTTCAGCGGCCAGATAGGTATCTTTACCGCTCTGTGGTTACGACTCTAGTACTTTCAGGCAGTTATCGCCATGGGGTTTTTGCTAGAGACGGTTGGCGCCTGAATTTTTACGAGTAGGGGCGCCAGAAAGGGTGAAAGTAGTTGGTATGGCTAAAAATAAAGAGACATCAAGCGCAGTTGCGGAAGCAGAGCCAAAGGTATTTGCCGTTGTTCGGACAGCAGGCAAGCAATACAAAGTGAGCCCCGGAGCTCGAATTTCTATCGACCAGGTTGAAGGTAACCCCGGCGATACTATCACATTCCCAGACGTACTCATGGCTGGAAACGTTGGTGGAGCTGAGGTGAAGATCCTTGCTGGTGATATAAAGTCACTCGGCGTTACGGTTACTGGCCGGATCGTTGCTCACAAGAGGGACAAGAAAGTCATAATCTTCAAGAAGCGTCTTAAGGGTGGCTACACGAAGAAGCAGGGACATCGTCACGATCGCAGCGAGATCGTAATTGACAGCGTGGCCCTATAGTAACGATTGCCGGATTTGTCTGAGAATAATTTTCTAAAGGTGACACAATGGCTCATAAAAAAGCGGTAGGAAGTACCAGGAACGGACGAGATAGCCGTGGAAAGCGGCTCGGAGTTAAGCGATGCGGTGGGCAGGTAGTGAGCGCGGGAAGCATCCTCGTTCGACAGCGTGGTAGTACATTTCATGCTGGACCAAACGTTGGAAGAGGCCGCGACTTTACCTTGTTCGCCCTCGTAGACGGGATAGTTGAGTTTAAACAAGGTCTCCGTCAGTACGTGTGTGTGAAGCCGCTTCAGGCTGCGTAAAGTAGCAGGGCGGTTGTAACTCGCAAGCAATCAAGAGGGAGTGCGGTGCAGTTTTGCCCACACTCCTTTTTTATTTATCCATATGAAGTTTATCGACGAAGCAGCCATAGAAGTTCAGGCCGGAAAGGGTGGCCCTGGCTCGCGGCATTTTAGGCGCGAGAAATTTGTTCCCCTTGGTGGACCCGACGGTGGAAACGGTGGTCGTGGTGGCTCCGTAATCCTGCGAGCCGACCAGAACGTGCACACGCTGCTGGATTTTAAGTTTCAGGCGCGGTGGGAAGCCCCAGCCGGACAGGCAGGTGGTGGTAGTCGCAAAGATGGTCGCGCGGGAGATGACATCGTGATTAAGCTCCCTGTGGGAACACAGGTGTTTGCCTTTAATCCCCAGACCGAAGAGGTGGGTGATCTGGTTGTAGATCTTGATGTCGTCGATCGAGAAGTTGTGCTGGCCAAAGGCGGTCGAGGAGGAAAGGGTAACTCTTTTTTCAAAACTTCAACGAACCAGGCTCCTGAGCATGCACAACCGGGTGAGGCGGGAGAGGGTGGTTCTTACATGCTCTCACTTAAGCTCGTTGCAGATGTAGGGCTGGTTGGCTTTCCAAATGCTGGTAAATCGACGCTTATTTCGCGTATCTCAGCTGCGCGTCCCAAGATCGCTGACTATCCCTTTACCACGCTGGTCCCCAACTTAGGTGTAGTGCAGGCCAAGGGAGGGCGCAGCTTCGTTGTTGCTGATATCCCAGGGTTGATTCCGGGAGCTAGTGAGGGCCGCGGGCTAGGTATCCGTTTTCTTAAGCACGTCGAGCGCACCAAGATAATTGCACACCTGTTAAATCTCACCCAGCTTACTGAGGATGGGGTCGAGGCGGACCTGGAGGATCTTTTTGACACCATCAACACCGAACTATCCGCGTTTTCAGAAGACCTCTCCACGCGACCGCAGATTGTGGTGCTGACCAAGGTTGATGCGGTGGCCTCCACGGAGCGCGTTGAACATTATAAGAAGGTATTTATAGATCGGGGGTACGAAGTGATCGTTATCTCAAGCGTTGTTGGTTCAGGAGTGGATGAGCTGATAGAGGCTTTAGCCAAGAGGGTATTTGATCAAGGACAAACAGCAGCTCTCTAAGGTATTGATGGTGAGACGAGAGTGAGCTAAGCACAGGAGCTTTACTAGAGATTGCAGGTGCTAAGGGGCGCATGAGTAATACCCGAAATTACCTTAAAGAGGCGATGACTGAAGAGGTCGATCAGGAGTCTGCAGCTCTTTTGTCACCGCAGGATGTGTCTGCTTCGCCCGCTGTTATTCAGATTCCCACCGCATCTGGTGACCGGGATTTCACAGGCGAGCGATTCCTTCCTGGCCTGTCCATGGAGATAGAGCTAGAGCATCTCCATCGTTACATATCGGCAACACACTATGTAAAGCAGAAGGTGGTGCTCGATATAGCAAGCGGTGAGGGGTATGGAAGTTTCATGCTTGCTCAGGTAGCCCAAAAGGTAATTGGCGTAGATATCGATCATGCCAGCGTTGCTGCGGCGATCAAAAAGTATCAACTACCTAACTTGCAGTATCAGCAGGGTAGTTGCGAGAAGCTGCCTATAGAAGACCGAACGATCGATGTTGTCGTCAGCTTTGAAACTATCGAGCATATAACTGAGCACGAGCTGTTTTTACGCGAAATAAAAAGAGTTCTTCGGATAGGTGGTTTGTTAATTATTTCGTCGCCTGAGCGAGATACGTACCACAGCTATCGCCACGGACATAACGAGTTCCACGTAAGGGAGTTGTCGAGGCAAGAGCTGCACCAAGTGCTTAGTTCCAACTTTGCCCACGTTTCTGTGGGGGCTCAGCGCAACGTGTTCGGTTCCGTTATTAGCGGGGAGGACTTTTCGGGTGCTAACGCCATTTTCAGTAAAGAGGCGGATAAAGTTAAGAGGGTAAGCGAACTTCCTAGCTCTCCATACCTGATAGCTTTTGCGAGCGATTGTCCACTGCCTGAGCTGGTACCGTCGGTTTTTGATGGCGGCGCGAGCCCCTATATCGTCAGCTCATTGGTCGGAGGTCTCGAGGAGCGAGATCGAGAAATTATTCAACTGAGACAGCGTCTGGAGGTTATGAAGGAAGCTCAGAGTAGAGGGGAAGACCTGACTCCAATGCTCGAGCAAGAGATAGCTGCCGTAGAAGCGAAGGCAGAGTACCTTTTTAGGGAGCTTCATCGGACTCAGGTTGAGCTTGTCAAAAAGTCTCAAAAACTGATCGCATATCGTCAGCGGGTAGCTGATCTTGATGCTAAGACGGAATATCTGTTTTGGGAGTGGGGAGTCGCTAAGGCAGCCGTTGACTCAGAGGTAGGCAGTCGCCCGTTGCTATACTTCACGCACGTTCAATTAGAGCGAATCGCCAGGAGAGTGATACGCAAGGTGAAGCGAGTTCCAGCAAAGTTAGTGCGTATTACAAAGAAGGCACTGGGCATTTATCGTCCTCCCGTTGAAGATTTGCCAGCAGGCCTCTTCTTTGATGAACAGTTCTTCTTGGAATGGAACCAGGACACGCAGAATTCCTCAGAGAAGCCAGCAGTTCACTATCTGAAAAATTGGTATCCACTGCCGCGACCACACTTCATCGAAGGGGAGTTAGAGGCGCTCCAGGCCGAGATATCAGATGTTGCAGCTTCATGTAAATCATTAGTTGCTAGCGAAAGCGATCGGCCCACCGTTTCAGTAGTAATCCCAATATATAACCACCTTCGTATTACCTTGTTGTGTATTCGCTCCCTGCTGCGGATAGGAGCGCGAGTCTCGTTCGAAGTTATACTAGTTGATGACTGCTCAGAAGAGAGTACAGCAAAAGTTTTAGCAGGATTGGCAGGTGTACGTTACGTGCGCCAACCCGAGAACGGAGGGTTTATTGCCTCGTGTAATCGTGGTGCTAACGAGTCTCGTGGCGAGTATATAGTTTTCCTAAACAACGATACCCAGCTTCTTCCCGATTGGATGGACCACCTGTACGAGACCTTTAAGGCCCGTACGGCGGTCGGATTAGTAGGCTCGCAGTTGATCTATCCAAATGGCCAGCTGCAAGAGGCTGCGGGGATTGTTTGGCGGGATGGCTCGGTCTGGAATTACGGAAGGGGTCACAATCGATTGCTCCCTCAGTTCAATTATCTGCGGCCAGTAGATTATTGTTCCGGGGCATCGATAATGGTGCCACGCACACTCTTTTTTGAGGTTGGGTGTTTCGATAGTTACTATTCTCCAGCATATGCAGAGGATGCTGATTTAGGGCTGAAGATCCGTGAAGGGGGATATCAGGTTCTGTATCAGCCAGCGTCAAGGGTTGTTCACTGCGAAGGTATCTCATCGGGGACTGATGCAACCAAGGGTGTGAAGGCGTACCAGAAAGTTAATCTGCTCAAGCTCTATGATCGCTGGTGTCACGTTCTTCTCACCCACCAACAGAGTGGTATTCACCCTGAATTGGATCGAGAACGTGGAGTGAAGAAGCGGGTGTTGTTTCTTGATGCTTTAACGCCAACTCCTGATCGCGATGCGGGCTCGCAGGTAATTTGGGCCTTTATGAAGATCTTCCTAAAGCTTGGATACGGCGTAGCCTTTGTTCCAGAGGATAATCTGCTGCCAGTAAAGGGGTACACCGAACGGTTGCAACGCATGGGGGTCGAGTGTTGGCATTATCCTTTCATTTCCTCTCTTGAGACTTTTCTGGAGGAACATGGCAAAAAGTTTGATGTTGTTTTTCTCTACCGAGCGCCGCATGCGGCACGGCGTCTTGATGCAGTGCGTCGGTTCGCGCCCCAGGCAAAGGTTGTTCTCAATACCGTTGATTTGCACTTTGTTCGCCAAGAGAGGGAGGCTCGTATTGAGCAATCGGAAGAGAAGCTGCAACTTTCCGAGCTCATGAAACAGCAAGAGCTTGCTGTTATGAAAGATACCGATGCCACGATTTTGCTCAACAAAAATGAGGTGGAGTTAATCAGGGATTTAGCGCCTCAGGTAAGGACGTACATGCTTCCTCTCATTCAAGAGGTGCCTGGGTTGCGAAAGGCATTTTCAGAGCGACAGGATATTGTCTTCTTGGGAGGGTTCGCGCATCCCCCAAATGCTGATGCGGTGCTGTTCTTCTGTAGTGATATCCTGCCGCTCGTAAGAACGCGTTTGCCGGGAGTAAGGTTTATCGTGGTCGGTAGCAATCCTCCCCCTAGCATCCTACAGCTAGCTAGTTCTGATATTGAGATCCGAGGTTTTGTCGAGAACCTGGATGAGATATTCGATCACTGCCGTTTGTCGGTGGCGCCACTGCGATACGGTGCCGGAATGAAGGGGAAGGTAGTTACAAGTCTTAGTTATGGTGTTCCATGCATCACCACTTCGATAGGCAGTGAGGGCATGGGGCTAGTAGATGGATCAACGATAACAATTCGTGATGATGCAGCATCGATCGCTGATGCAGTTGTCGAGTTGTATTGCTCTGAGGAGCGATGGAACGAGATTTCCAAAGGTGGGGTTGAGTTTGCAAAGCAGACCTTTACGCCAGAGGTAGTCGAGAAAGGGATCGTAAAAATGATGGAAGAGTTGGGAGTTGGGATAGCTGGATAACTAGACCGAGAGCCGCTACTACACCTGCAGGGAGTGCCCCTTTACTGCCTTGCTAGGGGTGAGCTAGATCGTGAGAGTTGTGCGCAGGTGTCATGGATGCCGACGCCCCTACGGCGGGACTATGTGCCAGGCTACTTATCATCAACTTTTGCAGGGGAGTTCGAGGCACATTTACAATATCGAGGGTTATGGCTTCAAGGAGCATCTGTACTCCCACTATAATGGGGAGCACCGCCAGCATAATCGTTCCTGTTGGCGTGGTAGTGCTGGTGATAGCGGCATGATACCAGTGGTACGCACCATAGACGACACCAAAAAGTAACATTCCAAACCCTGCAACTAACTCAACAGAGCAAGCATTAAAATCTCTTAAAAAGTAGCTGTATCCGATCCGTTTGAAGAATCTCAAGAGATAACGCTTGGGGAACTGCCTTAAGACCTTCAGAACGCTCAGGCTGCTCTTTTCGTCGCCGTAGACTGCCTTCATTGGAACCTCGTGCACTACGGCCCGAATGGTGTTCAGTCTGAAAAGCATATCAGATTCGAAGAAGTAGCCATTGTCGATTTTGTGTATGGACAGAGCAGATAATGCTGCGGAATGAATAGCAGTGTACCCGTTGGTGGGGTCCATAACATTCCAATAACCACTCGACACTTTATTAATGAAAGACAGAGCAGTGTTACCGAATACTCGAAGGGCAGGCATGCCCTCAAGGTTTTCGAGCGAGAAGAATCTATTTCCCTTAGTGTAGTCTGCTATGCCTTGCTCGATAGGTTTGATAAAAGCAGGAATGAGCGCAGGGTCCATTTGACCATCGCCGTCTATCTTTACGACGATCTCCATGCCATCACTAAGGGCCCTCTGGTAGCCTGCCATGGTCGCACCGCCAACACCCAAGTTTGTTTTGTTGAACACTACCTGGACTCGGGGGTCGGAGCAGTTTTTTTCAACGAACTCTCCGCTTTGTACGGGGCACCGATCGTCTACTACATAAATCCGAGTGACTCTTGGCCCTATTCGACTTATCACAGATAAGATGTGATCTTTTACCCGGAAACTTGGGATGACCACCGCTACTGACATCGTCAGAGATGCGCGCTCGCTTGGCTTTTCAGATGGGGATACCGCCGCCTGCATGTGCGAACGCTAACATGGCGTGGGGGATTTATCAAACTGTAGATCCCATATTTTCGAGTGGTTACGGGTGGTTGCTCTTTGGAGAGAAAGCTAAAATCGAAAATATATGAAGGGGTTGAAAGCAGATGTAGCTAATATTGCGCTGCTCAGCAGCAACAAGAGAAAAATGAGCAGCGATCGTACAGCTGTCCACGTAAGGCTATCCGTATTAATTGAGACACCCTTCTCTACAGGAAGCCAGGAAAAAAAAGCTGCGACCACCAGCATGAAAAGGGGAGCGCTTTGAAGATAGAAACCTACTCCAGCTCTGACCGTATCAGAAGGCGTATTGAGAGCAAACATGTGACTGAGAAATGCCCACGCCTGAGGCACTCCCTCGGCTCTGAATAACACCCAACCAATAATCACAAAGAACATTGTTAGAAGGTTTCCAAGGGGGCCTCGACTTTCAAACCCAAAAGTGTTTCGTAGGACTCGCTCTACCACAAGAAGGACGCCGTGATAGACGCCCCACAACACAAAGGTCCACGCGGCTCCGTGCCACAGTCCGCATAAGAAGAAGACCACCCACAGATTAAGCGCCGTTCGGGTGCTCCCGTATCTATTACCTCCAAGGGGGATGTAGACGAAGTCACGAAACCATCGGGAAAGACTCATGTGCCACCGGCGCCAAAACTCTGTGACGGTTGTGGCTCGATAGGGCTGATTAAAGTTCTCGGGAAAGTAAAAACCAAACATGCGAGCAAGACCGATTGCCATGTCTGAGTAGCCTGAGAAGTCAAAATAGATCTGAAACGTGTAGCAGATAGCTCCGGTCCATGCTGTTGCGGTTGAGAGCTCGTGTAGCGGAAGGGCGAATATCTTGTCGGCAACACTGCCTATGCAGTTAGCGATTATCACCTTCTTGCCCAGGCCGAGGGAGAATCGCCACAGTCCCTCGTACATCTCCCGCACGTTCACCGTCCGATTTTGAATCTCATCGCTAATCTCAGAGAAACGCACGATCGGACCCGCAATGAGGTGCGGGAAGAGGGTTATGTACATTCCGTAATCGATAATGCTCTTGGCGGGTGCGTGCTCGCGTCTATAAACCTCTCCCAGGTATGATATTGCTTGGAACGTGAAGAATGAGATTCCTATCGGCAGCGGGATGTCTCCCAGAGGGGAAAGTTCAACTCCGACCAGTGATAGGCACCGAGCCATCTCGTGATATAAAAAAGCGAAGTATTTGTAGTAAAGCAGTATTGCTAGGTTTAATACGGTTGTTCCGAGGAAGATGTGCTTGCGCCACTTCTCCCACGTTACTAGGGCACGCCCAGCAAAAAAATTTGCCGTAATCGAACACAGTAGGAGCAGGACCATTGGCCCGGAGCCCCAGGAGTAAAAAGCTATACTTGCAACCAGAAGAAACAAGTTGCGTAATCCGCGTGGGCTCAAAGAGTGCAGCGTGAGAACGAGAGGGAGAAAAACAAATAGAAATAGAGTTGAGCTAAATACCATGAAGGATCCGCTTAAAAGGAATCAACTGTCTGCTAATCTGAGGATCGAAAGCTTCTCCGCGGCCTGCGCGCCTGTCAGGCTACATCGTCGGTCTAGTCTTCCACACTACCTATGGTCTCATCAAGCAGATCGTCTTGATCGCCATACAAGCTTGATTTTCGGTCGCGCTCAGGCGACGATGAACCCGAACGTACGATTGTGAGCTGACCATGAGCGACATCCTTAAATCAGTTAAAAGCCAAGAGTGGTTCTACCAGTTCGATCTGCCCGATGGTTCCAAAACCACGAGTTACCTGCCGGAGCATGCTCTGCCTGTGCACACTACCCGTGAGAAAGCGTTACGGGATTATGTAGAGCAGCTTGCTGGCTCGTGTGCCACCGCACTTGATATTTCTTGTCATGAGGGGTTCTTTTCAATCCTCTTGGCCGATCACTTCAAGACGGTGACCGGTGTTGATAAGAACGAGCCCTCTCTTGAAAAGGCCAGGTTGATTACAACCCTGTTAGATAAGAAGAATATCATCTACCAGAATTCCCCGCTTGAGTCGCTGACCGAGAAGGATGCCGCGGATTTTGTTCTATGCTACGGATTGCTGTATCACGTAGAGAACCCGGTTGAGATTCTCCGCAGCCTTTCGCGGGTGACGAAGAAAGCGCTTTGTATAGAAACGCAAGTTTTGCCCTTTGAAATGAACGGACCGATCGAGGATGGTAGCTACCTTTGGCAGCGTGACCTTCAGGGGACGTTTGGGCTAGCGGTTGATTATTCCGACCGGCCGGAAGGGGGGATGACGAACTTAGCGCTTGTTCCGTCGGTTGGCGCGCTAAAGTTTTTGCTCTCTCAGAGCGGGTTTTCTTCCATTGAATTCTATCAGCCAGCTCCAACGGACTACGAACAGTTCGTTCGTCGTCACCGCGTAATTCTGCTTGCGCAGCGATAGTAGGTTTTTCCGCGCTTCCCTAGACTCCTATCTCTGCCATCATCTGGCGGATCTGCTGCTCTACGACTTCCACAGAGAAGTTCTGCTTAGCGAATGAGACGCTGGCCTCAGATAGTTTAGTCCACGTAGGCTCTGACGTGTAAATGTCAACTATGGCTTGCGCGTATGAGCTTGGATCATTAGCGATAGTAATATTCTCTCCGGCGCTGAGACCCATTCCCTCCGTTCCTATTGTCGTGGTCACGCAGGGAACGCCGTAGCTCAGACTAGTGACGATCTTGCCTTTCATGCCGGCCCCGTATCGCAACGGTGCAACCGACATTCGACAGTGGTCGAAAATGTCACCGAGGTTCTCGACGAATCCTCGAATCTCAACGTCGTCACAGGCATACCGCTTTAGTTCATCCGGTACCATGCTACCGACGACGATAAAACGCACGCCCGGTAACTTCTCGCGGACAAGCGGCATTATTTCGGAACAGAAATACTTGACTGCATCAACGTTCGGTAGGTGGCGGAAGCCACCGATAAACACTATATCTTTTCGTTCGCTAAAGCTTGTTTGGGACCCCGTAACCTCCTGAGTCAAGGGCAACATGAAGGTCTTAACTGAAGGAGCAATCTTTGAAATTAGTTCGACTTCCGATCGATTGAGAAGAATGGTGGCTTCGGTCTTTTTCATCACGCGAAGCTCTTTGACCTTTACCTGAGCAGCTCGTATTCGGCGTAGGAGTGATTGTTCGATCTTGGCCTGCCGCTCAGCTCTGAGAAAATGAAGGTCAACTGTATTGAAGATTACTTTCGCTTGCGGAGCATAAGCACGCACTGCTGCTAGATGTCGTGTTGCTTCAGTTACTCGATACAGGAATACCACATCGAACTTATCCCCGTGCTCTTGCAAGTATTCGTCAACCGAGGAAATAAAGGGATAGTGCCAACATTCAACTCCGATACGTTGAAGGTCTTGCGTGTATTTTCCGTCAGGCTGTAGGTTGTGCGCGGGAATAAACGTTACGCCATACCCAAGCTTTAAGAAGATCTTCATGAATTGATAGGCGACAAGCGAACCAGCATCGCAATCTGGGGTAGGGGTGACGGAGTCAATGATAAGTACGCGCTTGGTGATTCCTCGATCTCGCTCGATGTCGGGTCTCACTCCTGCGGCACCATGGCCTGCAAGGGTTGGCTTCCATCGTTCGTAGAATTTCTTGAGGTTTATAACCTGGTACGCTTTGATGCCGGACGAGGTGTCTGTTCCAGAGGACACTCCCTCAAAGTGGACCACTTTGGAGCACGGTTGGTAGAGAACTTCGTATCCTGCTTTTCGAATCTTGAATGCAAGGTCAACATCTTCTGCGTATGCAGGCGAATAGTGTGCATCAAATTGGCCTAGCTCGTTAAATAGCGTGCGAGGTACCATAATTGAGGCACCGGAGCACCAATCAACCGGCCTTAGGTAGTTAAACTGAGGAAGATATCGCTGTTCGCTTCGGCCGTAGTTCCACCCCGAGCCATCGCGCCACATTATTGCCCCTGCTTCTTGTAGTATGCCGTTTGGGTAAATTAACTGCGACCCAACGAGCCCTGCTTGCGGGCGAATGGTAAACGTGGCCAGAAGCTCGTCCAACCAGCCAGAGAGAGTGTGAGTGTCATTGTTCAGGAATACGAGGTACTCGCCCCGGGCAACAGATGCGCCAAGATTGCACGATGAAATGAAGCCACCATTTTTAGGTTGGCAGACGTAGCGAATTCCTGGGGCTTGAGAAAGCACCTTGCTTACGTGGCCTGCTGAGCAGTCATCGACAACGATCACCTCAAACGATTCCTTGGCTCCAGCAGCCAAAACAGAACGGAGGCACCTCAAGGTGATGCGTAGCTGATTGTAGACTGGAATAACAATAGACACCTTTGGTGGGGTATCGGCCTCAAGCCGTAATTGAGAGCTATTGGCAGCTAGTGCTTTCAGGGCGAGGAGGTTTTCAACGAGTTCGCCCGGCTTAAACTCCTTGCGCGGAGTTGGGTACCAATTCGAGAGATACTCCTGAAAGGCACCGCCGGGGCATGTGGCTGCGGAAGGATTCCAGGCGAGGAAGAACTGTTCATCAAACTTCTGTCGCTCCAAAAGACGAAGCGGATTCCGCCGAAGCCGCCGCATAACTTTCTCTATAAGTCTAACGATCCTGCCGAACGGTCTCCGTGATTTGAAGTATCTTCGCTTGGCGTGCCGCTGAAAGATGTGTTGGGTTAGGTGTGGGCCTTGCTCAGGCGCCATCGTAACGGGATCGATTGCTGCTACACCCGTAAACTGAGCGAACTGTTCTAAGGCAACATCTGCCTCTCGAGCCTCGTCGCTGAGAATTTCGTCATTTTTATTTGCGCTAACTGGGTTAGCTTCCGCCACACCGGCAGGTTGTACCTCACACCCCTTCGACATGCGCTCTCTCGCTCCTCGCATTCACGGTAATGTTAATATCGTGCATCGGAACTCCAATGAGGCCGTGTACTATATGACTGGAGAGTACTTTGAAGAATAATGCATCTTCGATCCAATGAAGCTGTATGTGCTCGTCCTGAGATCCCTCGGCCAAGGCGCATGAGATTGAGTAGTCTCCGGATGGAAGGAAAGGCATCGTAAACCGAAACGACGCTGCGAATGCAGATCCGCTGCCCACAGCATTAACAGCATGCCGATACGTGATGAAGGTGTTGTCTCCAAAAACACGTTGGCCAAGGCGGTCTTTTACGTAGAAGCCTACGATCGGTCTCAAGAGATCTCGGTGAGCGTCGACCTCAACCTTCAGCACGACCTCCTCGGTTCCTTGTAGGGACGGCAGCCGCTCTCCATCGCGATTACAAAGCGACACTGCCTTAATTGTGGCGTCTTTAGTTCCAAACCACGGAGCGTTTGGGTCGAAATCAAAGATCTCCATGTGGTTGCTGAGGGGTGATTCTTTAAGAGTCTCGTGGCGGATATCAGACGGCGGAGTGGCTGGAGGGGATTTGCGAACACCACCTATTTTAAATGCGTCTCCGTTTTCAGCTTCACCGGCGAGCGCAGCTAGGTACTCCTCGCACACTTCGCGTGTAGGGCCTACTCGGCGCAGCTTGCCAGCATCGAGCCACACGCAGCGATCGCAGAGGTTTACCACCGCAGCAGTATCGTGCGAGACGAAGATGATCGTTCCGTGCTCCTTAAACGAACGGATAAAGCGCATGCATTTCTGAGTAAACGCAGCATCGCCGACGGCTAGAATCTCATCGATGATGAGAACGTCTGCGTCCACATGGGCAGCCACTGCAAAGGCAAGTCGAGCATACATTCCGCTCGAATACAGCTTTACCGGCTGATCGATGAAGTCACCAATACCTGCAAAGTCAATGATTGTATGGAGGCGCGACTCAATATCCTCGGTTGTGAGCCCAAGAATGGAAGCAGCTAGGAATACATTCTCTCGCCCAGTAAATTCAGGGTTGAATCCAGCGCCTAATTCGAGCAGTGCTGCAACGCGACCTCTAATCTCTCGGGTGCCGCTAGAGGGGGAAAGAGTTCCGTAAACGAGCTGCAAGAAAGTCGATTTGCCCGAGCCGTTGCGACCGATTATACCAACGGTCTCACCTCGGTAGATCTCTACTGAGACGTCTTGAAGTGCCCAGTAGTTGTCGCAAAAACTCTTCCACTTTCCGAATAGAAATTGCTTCAGCCGATCGGAAGGGTTGCGGTAGATGCTGTAGGCCTTACTTAGTTTTTCAGCGCGGATAACGACTTCAGATAACATCAGCAAATCCCTTTTTGGTCTTCATGAACCAGAAATGACCAAACCACAAGGCTGTTACAGAGAGGAAGAAAAGGACCGCAAACACAGACGCGTCGGGTAGAAGGCCTCGAAAAATGGCATCTCTACATTGCTCTATTGTGATAGCTAGTGGATTGAGAGCTGCTACCCACTGGTACTCGCGCGGGATGGCCGATAGTGGGTAAAAAATTGGTGTCATAAAGAGCACGACCATCATGAGGATGCCCACGAACTGTTGTGTATCGCGTACAAAAACTCCTATCGATGACAAGAAAAGCGATAATGCCACCGTAAGACAGAGCAGCGGGATGCAGATAATCGGTATCATCACAATTGTCCACGGGGGGATGCCCACAACAAAGAGATAACCCAAGAGTAAAATGGCGAAACCGATTAATGCATTTACAACCGCTGCAAATAGAGTAACCCAGGGCAGTATTTCGAGAGGAAAGATAACTTTCTTGATGTAGGTTGAGTGCGCCAACATCAAACTAGGGGCTCTGCTTAAACACTCGTTGCAGATGTTGTAGATTAGCAGTCCGCTGAAAAGGACAAGAGCAAAATGAGTTCGTGATTCAAGTGTTGCTTCCCAGCGAACTGAGAAGACGACCGAAAATACAAAGGTGTAAACGGCCAGCAGTATCATCGGAACCAGGAAGGCCCAGAGGATGCCGAGAAGGGAGCCTCTGTATCGTGCCTCAACCTCGCGGCGAACGAGTCGAGATATAAGGGGTAGATTTCTGAAGACGGAGCTAAAGCTAGCCTGGGGCCCTAGAGGCCCGCCCATCTCTTTTACGATAGTCCCCAGGGTTGTCATTTGTGCGACGCTGCCTTTGTCGGGATAACTTTTAACAATTCAAGCCGGTTAGAATAGGCGAAAGCTATGGTTGTAGCAAGATTGTCACGTCCTATGGGATTTTTGGCGAGGAAGGAAGTTGGTTATGTAAACCATTGAAAATCCAATCGGTATTCTTAATTTTGATTGTCGATTCATTAGTTGCATGATATTCTTGAAGAGTAATAGGACTTTAAGGAGGCCCCACGGTTTTCAACCCGTCTCTACAAGTTATTTTACTATCGCTCGCAGAACTCTCAGTTTCTTGCGCCCTCCTCTCTTTGTTTTTTAAATCCCCTTGTCCAGTTCGTCAGACTCCAGTTCATCAGAGATGTATCGCTCCGAAACCTTCGTCAGCGCGGCGCGTTGACGGGAGTTTTGGATTGTCGTTTAGCAACCGCCTAGATGGAGAACCACCCACAGTATGAAGAATAACCTCGCGTATGCAGTGAAGGATAATGCTGAGTCATTAGGGATAGTGAAGCGAGTAGTGGGTGCCTGTGAAGACGTCAAGGGAAGGGAGACGTCTGTGCTTGATGTACGTTCGTTGTCGGACGTAGCTGATTATTTCGTAATCGTGTCGGGTCGTTCCGATAGGCAGGTTCAGGGGATAACAAACCGTGTCGTTGAAGAGCTCTATCATGCAGGTGCAAGGCCCCTTGCAGTTGAGGGTTATGAAGATGGTCAGTGGGTTGTTATCGATTGCGGTGACATAGTAGTTCACGTGTTCTATGAGCCGGTGCGTGAGCATTACGATATCGAGAGCTTGTGGATGCGGGCAGGGCGGCTTGAGATGGTGAAGTAGAGAAGTAGTCAACTGCTGCTTGATTTTATTCTGGCTCTGCGCGCGGCTATTGCTGCCGATTTCTAATGCTACCTTGCCACCATGAGAGTTCTTCGCTGAAGAATGTAACGCCACTGTCTCTCAGAGAATCAAATTTTTTTGTCAGGATTTCAGAGTTGTTTCCCCTGAGTACAAAGTCAGGAACCTTTTCTGGGTCGAACCTTTCAAGGAGTCTTGAGAAGTGCCTGTCATCAAAAGGAAAATAAAGGTAAAGCGCTGAGGCTGAAGAAAGATCTACTCTGAGTGCATCTCCCTGGATTACGGTGAGGTTGTTGAGATTGAAGCGCGCTTTGAGCGCCGCAGCTTGCTGGTTTAGATCTTCTTGAAGCTCAAGGGACACGATAGTTGCTTTTGGATTAAGAAGCGCAAAGATAGCCGCAGTTGTTCCATTGCCGCCTCCAATATCAAAGAGGGTATCTCTTGGTGTGAGTTGTAGTGCGTTGGAGACCTCAAGCGTTTCAAGAGGGGGAGTCCTGTAGTAGCCCACGTATCCCGCATCTGTGTCCACAGAGTTTGCGGTGCACGATGGTTTTGGCGGCATCAGTCTGTCTATTAAGGCCCCAGCAGCGCCCTTGGGGTTGTCGGTTTCGAGGCACCCCTGCAGAAGAGCTCTGAAGCCATCAGTATTCCCTCCTTGAATCTCCTTAGTGAGGTGTTCAAGGGCCAGTTGAACGCCCCCGTTAGGCGGGGTCAGGGCAGTGTCCTGCCAGAGCGCTTGACGCTCTGCGCGGAGGCTGTTCAGCAGGGATTGTGTGTCCAGTTCGAGACCCATACTCTGTTATGGCCGATCCACGGGGATCGGTATCCCCGGTGATTTTTACCAAGGCGTAGGAAAAAATAGGTGAGTGTAATCTAGCGCCTAGCCAGAGCGGCTGCCGTTGGCTCGTTTGTGATAGTGCCATTAAGACACGTTAAGGCGCTGCGCATCTCCTGCGAGGTTGCCACTGCCTGCTCGGCTCCCGCGTCTGCCAATTTGATGATATAGGGGAGCGTCGCTGCAGTGAGCGCAAAAGTTGAGGTACGTGGAGTTTGCGCTGGCATGTTGCACACGCCGTAGTGGATCACCCCGTCTACTTCATACACTGGCGCATCGAGTGAGGTTGGTTTGCTCGTTTCTGAGCAGCCTCCTTGGTCGATACTGATATCAACGAAGACTCCTTTTGGCCCCATCGAACGTATCATGTCTTGAGTGATAATACGTGGCGTAGCTGCTCCAGGAATGAGAACTGCTCCGATCAGGAGGTCGGCTCCTGCACACTCGCGTTGCAGCGATGCACGGGTGGAGAACACAGTTCTTACTGCCGCTCCGAAGCGGCTTGCTATCGCCTCAAGCTTCTGCTGACTAACATCGAGAACAGTTACTTGAGCTCCCATTCCGATAGCGGTAGCGCATGCAGCGCGTCCGGCGATTCCTGCTCCAACAACTACCACGCGCGCCGGAGGGCAGCCCACGGCCCCGCCGAGTAGAGTGCCGCGACCACCATTCTGGGATAGGAGGAAGTAAGCGCCGTTGAGCACAGAGAGCTTTCCAGCTACTTCACTCATCGGCTCAAGGAGTGGGAGTCTTCCATCTGAGGTTTTAAGTGTTTCGTATGCAAACGCCGTCACTTTGGCGTCAAGGAGAGCTTTGGCAATGGCAGGTAAGCTTGCTAGGTGCAAAAAGTCGAACAGGACAAGATCTGAGCGGAAGAATTTAAATTCTGATTCGTCAGGTTCCTTAACCTTTACGAGCAGCTCGGCGCTTTTCCATGTCTCCTCAAGGGACTTTGCTATTGTACAGCCGACGGCGCGGTAGGCCTCGTCCGGCAACGATGAGCCTACGCCAGCGCCTGTCTCGATGATAACTGAGTGTCCGTGTTTGATGAGCTCCTGGGCTCCGTCCGGTGTTAGCGCAACTCTTTGCTCTAAGGTCTTTCGCTCTCGAGGAACTCCGATCTGCATGTGAAGAGTACTCCCAATCTAGACAAAGCGCGCAGCAGCGAAGGCTGCCTCTTATATGCTACGGCAAAAAGGGGAGATTTGCATGTCAAAAATCGCTCAGAGGTTTACTTCCATGAGCCCCTCGACTATAACCTGATGGCGCTTTTGTGCTTCATCTCGGGGGGTTACCGTATGACTACCCATGCGTCTTCGGGCGCTTCGTCTGATTCTTCCTCTGATCCAAAATGCTCCTCTTCGGGGTGCGTGGTCGTGGCCGCGCACGCTCCCAAAATCCTTGACGGAAAATCGCTTTCAAAAGCGGTCGGTCGCACCTTGGCGCGTAGGGTTCATAATCTGGCACAGCGAGTCGGCCGAGCGCCGGGGTTGGCTGTTATCCTTGTGGGCGATAATCCTGCTTCGAAGACCTATGTTGCTGCTAAACATCGCTTTGCCAAGGAGTGTGGTGTTAGCACGTTTGACGCGCACGTCCCCGCAACTATTACAGCTGTTGAGCTGAAAGACCTCATAGAGAAATACAATAAGGATCCTCAGGTTGATGGGATCTTGCTACAGCTTCCCTTGCCAGCACCCCTCGATGGGGCTGAGTTCGTGCGTTTGATTGCTCCAGAGAAGGACGCCGACGGATTGCATCCGTACAATCAGGGTATGCTTCTGCAAGGGGGCGCAGCCCCCAGGCCGTGCACTCCGCTTGGAGTGATGACGATGCTCGATCTCGCTCTCTCGTCAGTTGAGCTGCGTGAAGAGACAACCCTTGAAGAGATTCCAAAGGCGTCGCTTGTTGGTAAGAGCGCAGTGGTGATCGGGCGCTCACAGCTCGTTGGTAAGCCGATGGGGTTTCTTTTGCTTGAGCGGAACGCAACAGTTACCTTCGCTCACTCTAAGACCAAAGATCTCCCTGCTGTGTGTAGTGCGGCAGATATAGTTGTTGCGGCAGTTGGTGTGCCGCGCCTCGTTAAGAGGGATTGGGTTAAGTCGGGTGCCATCGTTCTTGATGTTGGCATTAACCGACTGCCAGACGGAAAGCTTGTCGGAGATGTGGACTACGATGATGTTCTACCGAATGCTTCTGCTATCACTCCTGTTCCAGGCGGGGTCGGGCCGATGACGGTAGCGATGTTGATATCCAACACCGTCGAAAACTGCGCGCGTAGTCACGGAGTAGATCTATGAAAAGAACCCCACTGTACGAGGAGCACGTTAGGCTAGGCGCTAAGATGGTCGAATTTGCTGGGTGGGAGATGCCGGTGCAGTATGCTGGCGTTATCGCTGAGCACGTCGCCGTGCGAGAGAAAGTAGGGCTTTTTGATGTCAGTCACATGGGTGAGATCTGGGTCAGTGGCCCCGAGGCCGAACGAGCTCTCGACTATCTTACCTGTAACAAAGTATCAGCGCTCTATGACGGCAAGGCGCATTACAGCGCTATCCTCAATAAGACAGGCGGTGTAGTTGATGACATAATCGTCTACCGCTTCAGCAAAGAGCGCTTCCTGCTGTGTGTAAACGCATCGAACGCTGACAAAGATTACGACTGGTTGTGCGCCAACAATCCAACGGGTGCGATTATTACGAATGCCAGCGCCGACTACGGTCAGATTGCAGTTCAGGGACCTCGAGCGATAGAGCTGCTTGCGCTCGTAGTTAAGTCTGCTGACCTAGTAGCGCTTAAGCCCTTTCACTTTGTGGAGGCAGATCTGCTTGGCGATTCAGTAATAATTGCTCGCACAGGCTACACCGGAGAGGATGGTGTTGAGGTGTTTGTGAAGAGTGCCAAAACGGTTGAGTTGTGGCGCTTGCTGCTTGAGCACGGTGCGGGCCTCGGCGTTGTTCCGTGTGGTTTAGGTGCGCGTGATTCGCTGCGATTAGAGGCTGCTCTGCCCCTGCATGGGCACGAGTTAAGCGAAGAGATCTCAGCACTACAGAGTGGGCTCGGTTGGATAGTAAAGCTCGATAAGGGTGACTTTATCGGACGAGCAGCTCTGCTTGCTGAAAAAGAAGCAGGTATTGCGCGAACGCTCATCGGTTTTGTGCTCGATGAAGCTGGTATTTCTCGGCAGGGCGATACCGTGCGTGTCCCCGGAAGTGATAGCGACTGTGGTGTAGTCACTAGTGGCACAAAGACCCCTACAGTGGGGAAGGCGCTGGGTATGGCGCTCGTTGATAGTGCTGTTGCAGTGAGTGGTGCATCGATAGAATGTGTGGTCCGTGGTCGCAGTATTAAGGGACATATTGTTCCCTTGCCGTTTTATAAGCGCAGTAAGAACGGATAAGAGAAGTTTTTATTAGGGAGGGAGCGTTATGGAGTTTCCACAGGATAGAAAATACACCAAGGACCACGAGTGGGTTCAGATGGAGGGAGATCTTGCAGTTGTTGGTATCACAGAGTTTGCGCAATCTGAGCTTGGTGATCTCGTTTTTGTAGATCTTCCGGCAGTTGGCAAATCGGTGGCGCAGCGCAACACGTTGTGCGTGGTAGAGTCTACTAAGGCGGCCTCTGACGTGTATTCCCCTCTGACTGGCACGGTTTCAGCGGTAAACGAGACGCTTTCGAGCGATCCTGGGCTTATCAATAGAACGCCTTACAGTGATGGCTGGATGGTAAAGTTATCAGGAGTTTCTCAGGCTGAGCTTGGCGCCTTGATGTCAGCGGAGGAGTACCGCAAGCTTTTAGGGAAGTAGTAACTGAGTCCTCTCGTAGATTGGGAGGATGTGCACACTATGTTGGCAGAGAAGATCATGAGCGGCATTGAACAAGAGAGCAAAGGCAGCGATACAAGAAGTGGATTTGGCCCATCGCAGTTTCCCGCACGCCACATTGGCCCCAGCGAGGGTGATGTGCAAGAGATGCTTGCGCGTCTCGGCAAGAGCTCTCTTGATGCGCTGATTGACGACGTTGTGCCTGGAGCAGTGAGGACAAAGAAGCCGCTAATGCTCTCCCGATTTCCGGGCGCGCTTTCAGAGTATGAGGCCCTTGAGCGTTTGAAAGGGGTTGCTTCAAAGAATGTCATTGCGCGCTCCTTCATCGGCATGGGGTATTACGATTGCATCACTCCACCCGTGATTCAGCGAAATATCCTTGAAAATCCTGGTTGGTACACGCAGTACACCCCTTACCAAGCAGAGATTGCTCAGGGTCGTCTCGAAGCTCTCCTTAATTTTCAGACGCTAGTTATGGATCTTACCGGGCTAGCGATTGCAAACGCATCGCTCCTTGATGAGGGCACAGCGGCGGCAGAGGCCATGGCTATGTCGCTGGCGGTCTCTGCAAAGGCGAAAGCAGATGGTGACCTCAAGGAGTATCTTATCTCTGATGGAGTGCATCCGCAGACCATTGCAGTTGTTGCAACACGTGCTGAGGCGCTTGGAGTGACGGTTAAGGTTGCGCCGGTTTCTCAGTTTGCTTTTGCAGAGAAAACCTTTGGGTGTTTGGTTCAGTACCCAAATACCGGTGGAGATATTAGTGATATCTCGGACGTATGCAAAGCTGCTCATGCTGCCGGAGCACTGGTGTGTGCAGCATCTGATCTCTTGGCGCTTTGTGTTCTGACGCCCCCAGGTAAGCTGGGAGCTGATATCGTTGTTGGCTCAGCGCAACGCTTCGGTGTGCCGATGGGGTTTGGTGGACCGCACGCGGCGTTCTTCGCAACCCGTGATGAATATAAACGATCGATGCCGGGCAGATTGGTCGGAGTATCAAAAGATTCTAGCGGTAAGCCTGCGCTGCGTCTTTCGTTGCAAACTCGCGAGCAACATATCCGTCGTGAGAAGGCGACAAGTAATATCTGTACAGCCCAGGTTCTGCTTGCAGTTATGGCGAGTATGTACGCCGTGTATCACGGGCCAAAAGGATTGCGTGCGATTGCTGAGCGTGTGGCGCGTTTGACCGCTGCGACGGCGGCACTCCTTGCCAAGGAGGGATGTAAGATAACGCATAGTGCTTTCTTTGATACGCTATCGGTTGACGTTGGTGCTACCAAGGCGAAGACGATCGCAGCGCAAGCTGAAAAAGCCGGAGTTTTGGTACGGGTAATCTCAGATTCTACAATCGGCGTAAGTCTTGATGAAGCCAAGGGAGTTAGTGACATAGCGGCAGTGTGCGCAGCCCTCGGAGTGGTTGTTGCTCGCGGTGACGTAGAAAAAGCGCTTGCAGCAGCTGCCCCCGCAATCCCGGCTGAACTAGCGCGGAGCGTTGATTACTTAAAACCGTCTGTCTTTAACAGCTATCACTCTGAGACCGAGTTCCTTCGCTACGTGCGAAAGCTTGAGTCTCGCGACCTTTCGCTTGGATTCTCAATGATTCCGCTTGGGTCATGTACGATGAAGTTAAACGCTACTTCAGAGATGCTGCCAGTTACGTGGCCTGAATTTGGAGCACTTCATCCATTTGCACCAAAGAGCCATCGTGCAGGATACGAGCAGCTCTTCACAGATCTTGAAGTGTCACTTAGGGAGATTACCGGATTTGATGGATGCTCTCTCCAGCCAAATGCCGGCTCGCAGGGGGAGTATGCAGGTCTAGTTGTAATTCGCGCATATCATGCAAGCCGAGGAGACTCTCATCGCACCATCTGCCTCATTCCAAAATCAGCGCACGGGACTAACCCTGCGAGCGCAGCCATGGCAGGGATGGAGGTTGTTGTTGTTGCGTGTGATCAAGAAGGAAACGTTGATCTCGTAGACCTTGAAGCAAAAGCAGAGCAGCACAAGGATAAGCTTGCAGCTCTAATGGTAACGTACCCGTCGACTCACGGAGTATTCGAAGAGGGTATCCGTAAGGCGTGTGAGATCATCCACGCGCGCGGCGGACAGGTGTATATGGATGGTGCTAACCTCAATGCGTTGGTTGGTGTCGTTCGACCCGGCGAGTTTGGCGCTGATGTGTGTCACATCAATCTCCATAAGACCTTCTGTATCCCGCACGGTGGTGGTGGGCCAGGTATGGGTCCTATCTGCTGCGGAAAGCACTTGGCGCCGTTCCTGCCGAACCATCCAGTTGTCGATATCGGGCACGCTCAAGGCGTTGGGCCAATATCAGCAGCTCCTTGGGGTTCGGCGAGCATCTTGCCTATTTCGTGGATGTACCTCGCGATGATGGGTGGAGAGGGGTTAACCCAAGCGACTAAGATCGCCATCCTCTCTGCAAACTATATGGCCGCACTACTCGAAGCTGACTATCCGGTGCTCTACAAGGGGTCTAAGGGATTTGTAGCGCATGAGTGTATTCTCAATCTTTCAGCTCTCAAGAGTGAGGCTGGGGTAGAGGTTGAAGATGTAGCAAAGCGCCTCATGGATTACGGATTCCACGCACCTACGGTTTCGTGGCCCGTTGCGGGGACGCTCATGGTTGAGCCCACAGAGAGTGAATCAAAGGCAGAGATGGACCGTTTCTGTGCTGCTCTCCAGATGATTAGAGCGGAGGTGCGGGCGATTGCACGGGGTGAGTTTGATGCGGTGAATAATCCACTCAAGGCGGCCCCTCATACGGCGCTGGTTGTCACTGCTGATTCTTGGGATAGGCCGTATAGCCGTCAGGTGGCCGCATTTCCAGCTCCATGGACGAGGGAAAGTAAGTTTTGGCCAGCAGTGGGGCGCATCGATGGTGTGTACGGCGACCGCAATCTCTTCTGCTCTTGTACGGCGTTAGAGTCGTAGTTATCCCGATGGTGTTTTTTGGTCAGGGAAGGCGGTATGGGGTGTTCTAGTAAGCGTCTCTCGGCATCTCAAGTCGGGCTCATTGCCATCCACGCACTCTTTTTGATCCCGCTCACGCTCTTTCTGTGCTTCTACCAACTTGATGCCGGTGCAAATCTCGGAACTGGAACCGGTATAGATGAGAGTTGGTACATTCAGGTAGCTCAGGAATTAAAACAGAGTGGCAGGTGGTGGTTGCCAACTCGAGAAGGGGAGCCGTTCTTCTTTAAGCCACCGCTTAATTTCTGGCTGACGGCTTTGTCCTCTGCGCTTTTTGGCGACACTATTGCATCGTTCCGTTATGTGGGCGCTTCTTTTGGCGTGCTTTTCGTGGCTCTTGTATACGTTGTAGCTGCGACTCAATTTGCATCATTAAACGCGGGGTTTTTTGCTGCGCTCACCTTGTTGTCAGTGCGCGGGTTTCTTTTCATTAACGGGGTGCGGTTTGCAACGCTCGATGTGCCGGTCACGTTCTATTCAGCGCTCGCGTTGATCGTAATGTTTGAGTGTGTCCGGCGAGGTTCGGAACTTAATCGGCGTTCCCAACTTATTCGCGGAGCAGTCGTGGGTGGATTGCTTGCAGCGGCAGTTCTGACGAAGAGCGTGTTGGGGTACTACGTGTACGGTATTCTCAGCTTATGGATGCTGTTTCTCGGGAATCCCTTCCGGCGCGCTATCGAGCTGCGCTGGTTCTTTGGGGTAGCACTTGTGCTTTCAGTGTGCCTACCCGCGTTGTGGTTTGTTCCTCACGCGATACTAACTCCTGGTGCTCTCGACAGGATGGTCGGGTATGAGCTTGTATCTCGATTCGGAAATGGGTTGCACAATTCATCGAATACGTGGCTCTACTGGGATGCGTTCAAGGCGGGGCGTTACCTCCCTTTCTGCGGATTTTTTGCAGCTCTCGCATTTTGTGTAATCCGTACAATCGTACTGAAGGATAGGTCACTAGCCTTTTTTATTATTTGGGCAGTTGTGCCCTTTTTTACCTTTTCGGCCCTCTCCTCTCGATTGGTATGGTATGTAGCGCTTTGTTACTTTCCTGCGGCGATCCTGTGTGGAGGTTTTCTCGGTCTATTAATTGATCGCGGAGTCGCTGCTTTAGCAGATTCAAAGTCACCGCTTAAGGGAGTAAGTCTCTCGCTGGTCTCCCTGCTGGTTTTGGGTGCTTCTCTTTGGGAGACAAACACGTACCTATTTGTAAATGTACGCAGGGTTCTTGAAGGGTCCCCGAGGCTCGCTGTCGACGAGCTTTTACACTCGGTCAAGAAGCACAATAAAAAATTGACTGTGATTTCATATGACGCCCCTAGTCCAGCGACTCGGGAGCGCATCTTCTGGAATATGCTCGATCGTCCGGTTAAGAGTGCCTACTCCGAGGTTGAAGTAGGGCACGCCGCTGAAGGGGCGGACCCCTTCATGGTGGTGACTCAACAGAAGCATGTGCAATCGATAATGAAAGATTTGCCTATCGTAGGGTATAGGTATCTGCCGCCCGTTACCTTCCCTCAGGGGCCACAGGCGGTTTACAGAGCGGATGATGCAGTGGTGCTCTATGGCTCAAGGCAAGCGGTAAATTTCAGCCAGTTGGGGATTCGCTCCACCAAGCTTATTATGAAGCTCACACCGGACGGTAAGACCTGCGAGGAGGTCGCACCTGCGGGTAGTCCTTCGGGTTCATGGTGGAATGCTTCAGAAAAGGGCAGGCCGGTGCGCTGTGAGTTCTTAGGAGACCCAGTTCTTAGCGCCAACGCTACGACTCTGCGCCTTAATGTCGGTCGAAGGGCATCGGGTGATAAGTCCGGAGGCATCTCTTTAGGAGTCTGGGTTAATAACCACAGGGTTGCACTCCTTGATAGATTTCGAGAGAGGCCGCAGGAGTATGTCTTTTCGTTGCCTCCAGGGTCGGTGTTGGGCCGAACAAACTCGTTGTATCTCGAGTTTGTGAGCGCGGACGGGCAACCGTTGAATATAGAGGACGCGATGAATAATCAACTCCTAATGCGTTGGGTTGTTTTGGAGATAGCAGGGAGGTAAAATATCGCTGCTACGTTTTAGGTGCGCATAAGCGCTGCCGCTTTGCTTATCGCACATAACTAAGAGAATCTCGCATAAGAAGGATAACAGCTCGAAAAGCGAAGCTTTATCCAGGGTTGTGCCGATGGGATGTCGAGGGTACGGTAATCACGAGGGAGCTATCGTTGCTATGGGGTTTGGGGCCAGTTTTAGGAACTATGTAACGGGTTTAAGTCGCCTGTTCGTCCACCCAAAGACCGCCGGGAAACCACCGTCCATGGGGGTTTCCCAGCTCGCTCCAAGCTTCATCGCGCGCAAACGGGCGCGCGATTACGCGTCGCTCCAGGCACCTCCGTGCCTGCGGTCGACTTCCGGGCGACCGGGATACCTCCGATTCAACCTTTTGACAGAGGTTTCCCGGAGGTCTCACCCAGTAATCCGACTTTGTTTTGTGGCGCTGATCCTTGCAGCCACCGTGATTCCTTCTTACCAATCCTTCGCTCAGGATGCCCCCGTCTACGATCCGGCCCGTCTGCAACAACTCAAGCCAAACAAGTATCGTGGGGGTGTAGAGAACTTCTCCGAAGTGAAAAAGAATATGGAGGAGCTGTTCGTAAAGCTTATGTCGAAGTCGGGATCGGAGGTAGATAAGTACTACAGCCCGCACTTGAGAGACATTGTGCTAGGTACGTGGACGCGATATTGGCACGCCTGGATTCGGGTGAACGCCGGAACAAAGCGTAAGTTTTGGGGTTCCTGTTTCGGGGCTTGTTGGGGTTGTGGGTGGATTGATTTGGATTTTGATGGCGCTTGTTGCCGTGGAAAAAATGTCATGTACGGATCGCTGGTGCTAGACCAGGGCTGGAAGACTTGTTGCGTTCGAAATGGTGAGGAAAATTGGAGTGAGGAGAAGATTGCCTGTAATCATCCGCTTGGTGACGGCTGGGCAGGGCTATTCGAGTATTACTATCCTGCAACTGTGATCGGATGGGAGAACGACCGCACCACAACCATGATAGTAGAGAAAGAGAAGGTGCAAAAGTGTGTAGACGGCGCTGATCCGCTCATGGAGGGCACCCAGGCTGTTGATTGGGTAGCTGGAGCGATTGATGCAAACGCGAGAGCAGTAGGTGGGGCGCCAAATAAAGATGAAATCACCCGTAATGTAAGGGAAGTGATTAAACAGGTGAGGCCAAACGATAAGTCTCTGCGATTTGCAGATGGATTGGAGGGAGAGGGTTTAACCGTGCGCGTAAATTTCGCCACGATGGGAACGGATGTCCTTCCAGTAACTGATCAAACAGGGCTCTTTTTTAATGAGCGTCAGCGCCTGGCAGCGTCGCTTTGCATGCATCCAGATCAATTTATGAAGATTATGCACCCTGTTGAGGACCCATACCAAAAGATTCCTTTGGAGGGGTTAAATCCAGGTGGACTACTGGAGAAGCTTCCGGTCTTTGCCAACTACTGCGCGAACGGGGTTAATCTGATGACAGACCCGTTTGAGTCAGCGCTACTAAAGCCGGTTGATGGAACTCCAACCGATTTAGCTAAGGGATTTCTTGCCGGCTATATCTCTGCGGGCCCGTTGTACTGTCAGGCCATGCGTGCAGCGGCTAAGGATAGTCGGTACTCGCCAGAGCAGAGACAAGCTATTCTGAAGAGTGGTACAGCGGTTCTCGATGAGAAGGCTGTTGGGTACAGCTGCCGCAACAGTGACCAGGGTTGGGTGGGCTTAAGTCCAGTCACTCTCTACCGTACCGCACAGATAGAGCGGCGCGCGCCGGAGCATGCCCTCGCTTTCCTCGCAGCTGCTGGTCTCCATGAGCCGGATACGCAGCTTTCGAAAAGGTCTTACTATAAACGGTTCGACCCAATGCCGTACTCACAGCAGGCTAAGATGTTTTCGGGGAAGCCGTTTAAGGGCGGGACTGGCATCACCGAACGGCCGTTGCCGTGGTTGCGCATGTGCAACCGGAGTATTAAGGGGGCAGACTACAGGGGCAAGAACATGCCCGATCAGCTTTACATAAGTGACCAAACGAATAAATTTACTGAGGCGGGAGGCTTTGTTCAGGAGCCAATTCACGACTGGAACAAATTTTATACTGAGTGGACAAAGGACAAGAAGACTCCTCAGCGCGGGATGGATAAAATGTCTCAGAACTACGGGGCAGCTTTCCGGCTCTTTGCAACGTGTCCGTTGGGGTATAAGCCGTGGAAGGGACGTCACTCTGGTGATGCGCGTCGAGTATGTGGACAGGAGAAGCTTTGGTAGCCACTCGTGTTGTAGGCGACTGTCGATTTAATCGCTGTTTTTTGTTGATCGGTATCGTGATCGCAATCACGGCGTCTGCAAGCATAGCGGGGGCAGATCCAGGACCGCGGGAATTTTACGGTAAGGATTTTGCGTCTGCGCCGCGGGTGTCAAACGCGCCTCTACAGGGCGAGGAGGTTCATAAGTCGTCGCAATCTGCGAAAGCCGCAGATGCTGAGCAACGCAACGAGAAAGATCTGGATGGCATCAAGGAGCCGGTGGCCGCGGATGATGCTGAGCAGAAGGTAATTGCAGCCATGCAGGCACAGGGCGGGCTTGGGCAGCGAAAACAGCGTGACGGTTCTTCTGCAACGACGCTGTTGCTCTTCGTTAGCTCCCTGGATAAACAGCACGTTCGCAGTGTTCTTAAAAAGGCGATTGAGGTAGTCAAAAAAGATGAAGCCTTTCTAACCACAGTGTTTCACATTGGTGACTATCGAAATATTCCTGAGGAGCTTGCCGCTACATTAGATCTGTATGGGGTTGCCGTTGTCCCGATGCCGGCGCCACCAGAAGATTTAGGTTTCACTCAATCCCCGGCCTGGGTTTTTCAAAATAAAGAGGGGGTTCAGATCGTTGAAGGTGCTGTGGATATTGAACAGTTTCACGATGGCGACGGTAACTTCAAGGAGCCAGAAAACTTTATTGTCAAACAGGCGCCCGCTGAGCCATCTGAGTTGAAAAAATAGTATGCGTTGGGAAATAAGCACCGTTTTTACTATCGTATCGCTCTTGTGTGTTGTTGCGACAACGGTAAGCGCTGACGACAGACGAGGCGATCTCGAGCGCAGTATTGAAGAGTTAGACAGAAAGCTCGAAGCACAAAGGCAACCTCGCAAAGAAAAGCCAGCACCCGTCGCTAAGAGGGGAGATGGCTTTGCCGCTGTAAAGGAATCGCTCAACGAAATCCAGCCTGCAGACCAGGAAGAGAGTACAGCCAGTGGTGACGAAGAATCAGAGAGCCCACCGCTGCGAGTGACTGCTCATCTGCGAGTTCAGAGTGGGGTGGTTTTCCCTCCTGCGGAAAGTGTTGTTCTTCCGCCATTCCCGGAGGGAGACGTTGCATCGTACATGAGCGCAAGTGAGCCTGCGCGCTGGGAGTCGACGCCCGTGAAGTACGAACGACCCTCGCGTTGTGAAAAGAATTTTACAAATAGAACGCTTCGATATCCTGAATTAGATGATTCGACGCTGATCCACGAAAAGATCTATCTTAGTCAGGATCTTGTGCCGCTCGATACGAGCGAGGTGTATGGACCCAAAGTGCGGTTGCTACCGTATGGGGGAGAAAACGCAGAGCTCGAGAACCGTCGCATGACTCTTGACCAGGTGCCGTGCGTTCCCTTTAGGCGCAGGTTAACCGCAGCAGCGCTGTACGAAGATTACGGCACAGCAGCACTTAAGAATTACTCCCAGAAGCCCTCAGGGAACGGCGTGCTGCATGCTTGGGTGGAGCAGAAGCTTTACGGGAAGAGGTAGTAAAACCTACCGCCCCGAAAAAAGCTCCCGTGATCCTATCACGGGGCTATCGCCGAATATCTTATCTTCGGGCATAAATCCTGGATTCTCCGCAATCGGCGTGCCTTCCGGTAATTTTAGGCGGTTACTAGGTGACCGTGCGCTCGTTCCTTTCTTGACCACCGGAGTCTCGGTAGGCCGTGGGGTCGGAGTTGGAGTTGGCGTCGGCGTTGGCGTAGGTACTGGCGTCTCGTTGGGGTTCATGATTGCAGCAGGCGGAGTTCCATTCGGTGTCTGTACACCAAGCAGGGTTTCAAGTCCTTTGAGAGATGGGTCGGGAGTCGCTGTAACCTCTAGCTTATCTACGTCAAATTTAAGTTTGAGAGTGATGCGTCTGTTCTGTGGAGCCTTAGGATCTTCAGGAACTTTGGGATCGGTGGATGACTGACCCACGACACGGCCAACTTGTGGCGCTGGAAAGCCTTGGTTCTCGATGAGGCGACGGGCAGCGTTAGCACGATCGGCAGATAGCTCCCAGTTTGTGTAACTGCCGGCTCTATTAGGAAATGGAATTGAGTCTGTGTGACCTGATATTTCAAGAGTATTCGGGTATTGCTTAAGAACTTCAGTGACCTTCTGGAAGGCTCCTTCTGCCTCCTTTCTGATGCGCGCACTGCCACTATCGAACATGGACACCTTGTCTGTATCCATGATCTCAATCTTGAGGCCATCTGACTCGACCTTCATGTCGAGCTGTCCAAGCAACTTCGCCATATCTGGGTACGCTTGTAGCTGCTTTGCTATCTGACTTTTTGCCTTCTCTGCTATGAGCTTTAATTTGACCTCTCGCTTGATTTCTTTCACCTCTTTTTTGTCGGTGTTGAGTCCCGTTATTTGGTCAGGTCCCTTGTCACGTTGAGGCTCCAAGCGACCCTCTTGTAAATAAAACTTGTCGAGATCGCGATCTGTCTCTCCACGCGGTTTCTGCGCTGGATCGTCGGTTGGATCTTTTATCTTTCGTTTATCTTCAGGTCGCGGGGGGATGAAGGCGTCTTCAAGGATACCGCTTCCTCCGAGAAGCAACGGAGTTCCTGAGCCTTCATTAAAGATACCAGGCTTTCTGAAGTACGATGCTATGCTCACTTTAGTGGAGGCAGAGGATGAGTTTACGAGCCACATCACCATGAAGAAACACATCATCGCTGTTACGAAGTCGGCGTAAGCGATCTTCCAGGCTCCGCCGTGATGACCTCCGTGGCCACCTTTCTTTTTAACGACGATAATTGGCTTGTCATCTGCCATAGCCCTCTGTTGCTATTGGGCGATTAAGCCTTCTTAGCTTCCTTAATGATCTCCTCTAGCTCTTCGGAAGTGGGCCGATAGCAGCTCGGAATAGTTTTACGGGCAAACTCAAGAGCAACTGCAGGAGGCGCACCGCCTGCGAACGACACCAACCCGGCTTGGATAGTCTTCAAAATGCTAGTCTGTTCGCGGGCGTTGTGTTCCATCTTGGTTCCCAGTGGTCCCACAAATCCGTATGAAAGGAGAATTCCCAACATCGTTCCTACGAGAGCTGCAGCTACGTGGTGTCCGATCTCAGACGGAGGACCGTCGAGGTATTGCATCGTGATGATAATTCCGAGTACCGCTGCCACGATTCCCATCGCTGGAAACGCGTCCGCCATACCTTTTACCGTTGCTGGAGCGAGGAGTGCCTCTTCGTGGTGGGTTTCTATTTCGCTATCGAGTAGCCGTTCAAGATCGAAGGCATTTACCACACCGTCGACAAAGAGTCGCAGTGCACCGCACAAAGTTTCCATTAAGTGGTGATTGTGCGACGCCATAGGGTACTTATTGAAGCGCGCACTTTCGTGAGGATTCGAGATATCTCCTTCAATACCGAGCACTCCTTCACGTCGCATGGTGTCGAATATACTTGCGAGAAGTCCGAGGAGGTCTTTGTATACGGCACCGTCTATGCCGCTTCCTTTTATGGCACCGAGGATGCCAGGCATGAGCGATTTGAGCACTGACGCGGGGGATGAAATAAGGATGGTAAATCCGATACCGCCCGCAATAGTTATCACTTCGAACGGTTGGAATAGAACAGGGATCGGTCCGCCCGGACCGACGAATCCGATCAAAACGCTTGCTATAACTCCTATGAAACCTACGATTACGAGCATCTTAGGCTACCCCTCCGTGACTATTCTCTTGGTTAGTCGGAACTTAGGAGGGGCGCCTTGATCGAATAATTGGAAACGCTGTTCCTATAGGGGTACGTTGGCGCTTTGAGATGTGTCTCCAGACGAGGTCCCCGAAGATCCGCCCGAGGAGTTGCTCGGTGACCCACTAGTCGTTCCCCCTGACGAGGGAGAAGCCGGCGAGGTGGGAGAAGGCGTTGTTGTGCCATCCTCGAACCGCTCGGATGTCTCGGCGATCTTGTACCGAACAACCTCGCCTGACTTAAGGGTCGCCTCAACAGTCAATCCATCCGGGTATTCACCACCGGCTTTTGAGAAACGGTAGTGGTCACGTCCGCCGTTACCATTTCCAGAGAAATTGCCGGCTTCAAGCAGGTCTCCCGATGGGCTCATTAATCGGACGCTCGAAATGAGTCCAGCGAGTTTAGGCGGAAGGAGTACAACGAGCTTCTTGTCTTTTTCGCTCTCAGGCTTAAAGAGGAACCCCGTATCTCCAGCTCCTCCAGCAGGTGCCGAGCCTTTGCCATTGCTCGGTTCCAACAGGTTGCGCATCTTAACCTTAGTCTCGCCAGAGTCGAATTTTCCGATCTTTACCCGGCTACCCATAAGCGCTTGTTCCATCGTGGCAACCGCGATCGTAGGATCGTTCTTGCCACCGCGACCGTCGTAGAGAGCCTCGGTGTTTGCGTCCAGTTGAGCGCCGTCAAATGCCTGAGAGTATATCTTATTTGCTTCCTCGACGGTGAGCTTCCCAGCGGCTTGGAACTTGAGCAGGGCATCCTTTGTGGCATCCTCCATTGGGACAAAACCGTCCGGTTTGCGCATTGAGTCCTTGCTCGTCTTTAATATCTCCTGAAACCCTTTTAGGGCATCGTCACCCTTTTCTTTCTTGATGCGCTCCTGCACCAGAGCGGAAAAAAGATCCTCTTCACTTACTTTATTTGCCCCATCAGGGGTGATGAATGCCTTGAGGGTTTTGTCGAAGTCGGTAGACTGCGACGTTTTATCCGAAGCCTTGTTATCTGTTTTAACTATCGGATTTAACTGTTCTTTCTTTATGTCTTGGGTAATTTCCATATGCTCACCTGTGTATAAAACCTTGAGGGCCTTCATCCGTTGAAGCCAAGCAATGCCAAGGTATAAGCAGGAACTGTTCCAAACAAAGGTTTGATTTTTGTCTGAGTGCAATTTGAACCCTTCCGATCAAAAGCCCACTCTTGTACTATTCGACCTAAAAAAAGCAGTTGCGGGCCCTGAAAATAGCGCATCTGCCCAAAATCACTTTGGCTTTTGAGTACCTGCGCCATTTCCAGTCTCCTTAAGTGCTCTTTTTAGGTTCAAATTTATGGCTGAAGCAGTAAAACACTCATCGATTGTGGTAGCTCCCTCCATTCTGGCGGCTGACCTAGGTAGCCTTAGCCAAGAAGTTGCAAGTGTGGTGAAAGCAGGAGCCGATTGGTTGCACGTTGATGTTATGGATGGAACCTTTGTTCCCCCCATCACGTTTGGTGCTAACGTGGTTCAAGTGCTCAAAAAAAGTAGCCAGTTGTTTCTCGATGTGCACCTGATGATTGTGCAACCCGAGAGGCACTTTGAGGCTTTCAAAGAAGCCGGTGCAGATAGGCTTATTGTTCACCAAGAGACCTGCCCGCATCTCTACCGCTCACTGTCAGAGATCCGCGAATTAGGGATGAAGAACGGAGTAGCGATCAACCCGGGCACTCCAGTTGAAGTCATATACGATGTGCTTGAAGTATGCGATCTCGTCCTAATAATGACGGTCAATCCGGGATGGGGTGGGCAGCCCTTCATTCCAGGCTGCCTAGGAAAAATTCGTCAGGTAAAGAGCCGGATTGATGCCTTAGCCAGTAGTACAGTGATTGAAGTAGATGGTGGTATCAACAAGGATACAGCTTTAAGGTGCCGTGAGGCAGGGGCTTCGGTGCTAGTAGCGGGATCGTACGTATTTGGAGCAGCGGATCGTGCTGCTGCTATTAGGAGTTTGCGACCATGAGTGCGTGGTTGGTAGTACTGAGCATCCTTCCATTCTACCTTTTCGGTGCTTTTCCAACGGGCTTCTTGCTCGCAAAGCTTCGTGGGATCGATATCACTCAGCAGGGTAGTGGAAACGTAGGTGCTACAAATGTGGCGCGAGTGATGGGTAAAAAATTCGGCATCTTTACCCTCGTCGGAGATCTGCTCAAGGGATCTTTAGGTATGCTTTTCGCTCGGCTGTGCGGCGCAACAGACCTTTTTTTAGCAGCGGTTGCGGTGGCGTTGGTCTTAGGACACTGTTTTTCAATTCCCCCCTTCTTGAAGGGGGGGAAAGGGGTTGCTACAGCGCTTGGTGTTATCCTTGGGCTTGAGCCGGTGCTGGCCCTGGTAGCAATCGGCGTCTTCGGCGCCGTGTTTGCAATCTGGAAGATCGTATCCTTGGCATCGGTGGCAGCCGCTCTGATAGTTCCTGCTGTAGCGCTCATGTTCGGCTATGCCGACACGATTGCTATGGCTCTCGTCGTGGTTGGCCTTACGCTAGTGGCGCGCCACGAAGCGAACATCAAACGTCTTATAGATGGGTCAGAGCCGGCTTTTACCCTCAAGTCCAAGGGTAGCTGAGCGCTGGTTAAAAACTAAGCCTGCTCCAGCGCTTCTGGTCCGTGGTAGGAGAGGGTGCCATTATCCCACAAAACATGAACCATTATAGAGCGTTCGCGGCTCTCACGATGTGAGTTTGTTGTTTCTTCGCGAAGGGCTTTAATTGTGCCGAGGCAACCTTCGGGAGATATGACCGTTTTAGCAGACTCACCACCATCTGGAAGAGCTGCTCTGTTCCCATCTTTCACAATAGTTATTGTGTAAGGAACTTTTCGTACACGGTCGTTTACTTGAAACTTTTTCATATAGTAGTTGCCCTGACTAAATATTGTATTTTTCCCCGCGGGTGTCCCCCTCGCGTAAAATCGCTACGCTAGTGTTTCGGGATGGTACCTCAATACCACTTATGATTCTAGCTTGGTTGTTTACGATGCACGTGCAGGTTATCAGAGTGTGGTAGCAGAATTGCGTGCTTCAAGAGGTAGCTGGAGGTCCACCGGTTGCCACGCTTCCTCAGCGGAGCCTTTGCTGCAAACGTCGGCGTATAGTTACTTAATAAAAACAGAAAGTTCTCTTCTAAAGTCAAGTTATTTCAAGATGCAGCCGATATCGTCTATGGCCATCTTTTCATTCAAGCTTTTCTCGGTATCCGTCGATAACCCCCATAGGCTTACCTGACTTCCGTGTGCCGTTCTTCCCAAGGCGAGAAGTTGCAATCTTCTTGGGCAGTTTGAGCATCTCAAGTAAGAGGGGATTTTCTCTAAGGTTTTTTTGGGGGATACGACCATGGCCAAGGATTCAGGAAAAAGCGGCGGACACCTGATTTGTTCATTTTGCGGCAAAACGCAGGACGAGGTCCGAAAATTGGTGGCTGGACCATCGGTGTATATCTGCGATGAATGCGTAGACCTCTGTAACGACATTTTAACTGAGGAGCTGGACGAGACCGCATCTCATACCAAGCGGCTCGCGGTGCCTACCCCAAAAGATATCAAAGCATCCCTTGATGACTATATCATTGGGCAGGACCACGCCAAGAAAGTGCTCTCGGTTGCAGTTCACAACCACTACAAGCGTATCCAAAATAATCAAACCACCAAGAGTGCAGTAGAGCTCCAGAAGTCAAATATACTCTTGATCGGGCCAACAGGTTCAGGAAAGACCTTGCTTGCGCAAACGTTGGCTAAGGTCCTCGATGTGCCATTTACGATAGCTGATGCTACTAGCCTTACAGAGGCTGGGTACGTGGGAGAAGATGTTGAAAACATCATCGTTAATCTCCTTCAAGCAGCAGACTACGATATTGAAAAGACGCAACGTGGAATCGTCTACATCGACGAGATCGATAAGATAGCTCGTAAGAGCGACACGCCATCGGTAACTCGCGATGTATCTGGTGAGGGTGTACAGCAGGCGCTGCTCAAGATAATTGAGGGCACCAAAGCAAACGTTCCTCCAAAGGGTGGGCGTAAGCATCCGCAGCAGGATTTTATCCAAGTCGATACGAGTAATATCCTCTTCATCGTGGGGGGTGCCTTCGATGGAGTAGAACGAATTATCGGTCAACGAACTGGTAAGAAGAGCCTCGGTTTCGGGTCTGTTGTTAAGCCAGCGGTAGGGATCGTTAACAAGGATAACCCGCTCTCTGCGCTTGAGACAGAAGACCTTCTCAAGTTCGGTATGATTCCAGAGTTTATTGGTCGCTTGCCGGTCGTATCATGTCTTGATCCGCTTGATAAGCCAGCGTTGATGGAGATCCTAACGCGTCCAAAGAATGCGCTCATCAAGCAATACCAGACGCTTCTATCGATGGAAGGTGTTGATCTCACCTTCACCACAGAAGCGCTTGAGGCGATTGCTCAAAAAGCGCTCGAGAAGAAAACCGGTGCTCGTGGACTTCGGTCAATCATCGAATCGTCTATGCTCGATGTTATGTATGATATACCGAGCAATTCCAGCGTAAAGGAGGTTATTATAACTCCTGAAGTTATCAACGAGCAGCAGGCTCCTATCAAGGTGTATCACAAAGAAGCAGTTGCTAGTTAGCGCATAGACCCCTCGTCGTGGTAATACGAGAGGAATGGGTTTTCCGTTTCTCTCGGCCACATGGATGAATTTGATCTGCGTCAATTACGAAGTGGATGCTTCGATCCTTGCGCCTTATCTGCCGTACGGTCTAGAGCTTGACACCTTTGAGGGTAAGTCTCTTGTAAGCATTGTAGCCTTCTATTTCGAGAGAAATAAATTTCTTGGGAAAATCCCCACTTATCCAGCTATCGCATTTGAGGAAGTAAATCTCCGCTTCTACGTCAGAAGGCGGGAAGGTGATACTCTGAAGCGCGGCGTGGTGTTTATCAAGGAGGTAGTTCCTTCGCGAATTATCGCGTGGACTGCGCGCTTTGTGTACAACGAGCCTTATGAGCGCTGGCGCACTTCTCGTAGCGATAAAGATTTTGACCCAGTTGATGGAGGCTCTATCTCGTATCAGTTTGAGGGTGGAGGGGAGCGGTATGTAGTTTCAGCAATGACCGAGGGAGCGCTTCGAGAGTTAGAGCCCGGTTCGGCTGAAGAGTTCATCCTCGAACACTATTGGGGGTATACCAAGCAATCCTACGGTCTCTCTGAGTATCGCATCGCTCATCCGCGGTGGCGTTATTGGCAAGTTCGTGATTTTTGCGTGTCGGAAAACTTAGGCTCGTTCTATGGAGGAGCGTTCGTTCAAGCACTTAGTTGTAGGCCGTATTCTGTATTTGTTGCCAAGGGTTCTGATGTTGCTGTTCAGTGGGGAAGAAAACTTTATGATCCGCCCCGAGGGTGGGTGCTGTATGATGGACAATGTGGACTGTGTAGTTGGTGGATAGCGGCCTTAAAGCCCATGCTGGAGAAGGTAGGTTTTGAGAGTGTGCCTCTTCAATCCCCTTGGGTTACCGAGAGAACTACAATTCCTCCGGAGAGGCTCTCAGATGATATCCGGCTGCTACTCGCAGATGGTCAAGTGGTAAGCGGTGCAGCTAGTTACCGCTATTTAATGAGGAAGATTTGGTGGAGTGCGCCGTTTGGCTATTTGTTTGAAGTGCCTGGATTGAAGTTTCTCATGGATGCCTTCTACAGGCTCGTCAATAAGAACCGCTTTCGAATGTCGCGAATCTGTGGGCTTTCACTCCAATCTAAGGGGTAGGCCAGAGAGTTCATCATGCTGACGCGTTGCCAGAATCTTCTGGTAGGAAAATTGATTGGGCCCTTTCAATTGGCTCTTTTGATTGGGTCGACGAGTTCTGTCGTCTATAGTAAACTTCCGGAAGAATGAAGATCTTAATGACGGGTGCCTCCGGGTATCTAGGCAGAAAGTTGGTGCAACGATTTGTTCAGCAGGGGTACGAGCTTACTCTGCTGGTGCGAAAGCAGCTTAACGTTGCTTCAGCGCAAGTCTCTGAGCTCGTAATCCCGCCCTCAGGCTTGGTTGATAAGAACGTTGTTGGAGCACACGACGCAGTTGTTCATTGCGCGACCAATTACGGGCGAAACGGGGCAAGTCTAGCGGATATAAGTTGGGTTAACTATGAGTGGCCAGCTCAGCTAGCCTCAAGTCTGGCAGAGAGTGGTGTGTTTCTGCACATTGATACGGCTTTACCGGACGGTGTGAGTCCGTACGCAACAGAAAAGGGTAGGCTTCGTCGTTTTCTTCTTGAACAGCAGGGTTCGAGAAGCTGTAATGTGCGGTTGGAGCACTTTTATGGTGCAGGTGATGGACATTTCCTGAGCGCCGTACTGACCGCATTCTTCAGTAAGCAGCCGATTCTTCCTTTAACCGCCGGAACGCAGAGGCGGGATTTTATCTGGGTTGATGATGCGGTTGATGGGATAGTGGTCGTGCTTGAGCACCTCTTCAGGCGGGCCGTGCCGGCCGAAGTTGGCCTGGGTACCGGTTCTGCGCGTAGCATTCGCGAGGTGGTAGAGGAGTTGTCGGCGCTGTGTGGTCCCCACGAAACTGAGCTTAGGTTCGGGGCGGTTGCCATGCGAGAAGGAGAGCCGTTGGAGAGTAAGGCGGACCTCCGAGCGTTGCAACAGATTGGGTGGACACCCTCCACGCCCTGGGAGGCTGGTATTAGACGATTTGTCGATGATTCAAGGGTTTTGTGGGCGCAGAGAGCAACCTTGCGGTGGTTAGATGAATTGCAATTCTGACAGCAGTGTCATAGGTTAAGGGTATGTCAGAGGCTAAGCTCCGAGAGGAGGTCATCCAAGCAGCTTGTAGGTACCATTCTAGCGTTAGCGTGCCCAAGAAGTTTGTGCCTGGAGAGACCTATATTCCTGTTACCGTAAAGTCAGTGGGACAAGAGGAGTTGTCTCTTCTCATAGACGCCTCTCTCGATATGTGGTTGACCGCGGGCCGTTACTCGCAACAGTTCGAGCAGGAGTTTTCTCAGTATTTCGGCCGAAACGCCAAGACGTTATTGGTTAATAGTGGTTCAAGCGCAAATCTAGTCGCGATTTCAAGTCTTGGCTCCCCGCAACTCAAGAAATTTGGGTACGAGCCACTCGTAAAAGGTGATGAAGTTTTGACTGTAGCGGCAGGGTTTCCTACGACGGTTAATCCGATTGTGCAGAATGGTTGGATTCCGGTATTCGTTGATGTTGACGGTTCAACCCTCAATACGACGCTTGAGAAACTACAAGCGGCCAAGACCAACAAAACCAGAGCCGTGGTTCTTGCGCATGCACTCGGGAATCCTTATCGCGCGGATGAGATTGCGGAATGGTGCGAGCGCGAGAACATGTTTCTGATAGAGGATTGTTGTGACGCGTTAGGGGCGACCATTCATGGGAAGCCGGTTGGATCGTTTGGAACGTTTGCGACTTCGAGTTTCTATCCAGCACATCATATTACGATGGGTGAGGGAGGAGCCGTCATTCCTAAAGACGCAAAGGTCCGAAAGATAGCTGAGAGTATTCGAGACTGGGGTCGGGATTGCTGGTGTGAGCCGGGTAAAGATAACACGTGCGGCAAGAGGTATTGCTGGAAGCTTGGAGATCTACCAGAGGGGTACGATCACAAGTACACATACTCGCATCTTGGATACAACTTGAAGGTAACTGACATGCAAGCGGCGATAGGTATCGCCCAGCTCAAGAAGTTACCGGATTTCATCGAGAAGCGTCGCAATAATTGGCACAAGTTGGCTGCAGGTTTTTCGCAGTCGCCGATACTTCAGCGCAACCTAACGCCAATTACGCCCACCGAGGGTACTTTGCCGAGCTGGTTCGGGTTCCCAGTGTATTGTTCCGATTCGATTAACCGAGATCGCCTTGTAAGTGAGTTAGAGAAGGCCAAGATAGGCACAAGGTTATTTTTTGCCGGAAACCTTACAAAGCAGCCTGCCTATAAGGGAGTGGAGTACAGAGTCTTCGGTGATCTGAGAGCCACTGACACCATTATGAACAAGCTGTTTTGGTTGGCTGTTCATCCTGTGCTCACAGACGAGATGATTGAATATATGCTGACGAAAGTCGAGGAACTTTCGCAGGTTTGCTGAGACACGACGAACCGAAAAGAGAGGAGAGCTTCTTATGATTTCGTCTGCCCCAGCCGAGCAATCGAGTGTTAAGAAGCGAGTCACTGTGGTGATCCCAGTGTACAACGAGGAAGCGAATCTCCCCGAGGTATATAGGCGAGTTTCCGCAGTGGTTGCAGGACTGCCGCAGCATGATTTCACTATACTGCAAATCGATAACGGGAGCCTGGACGGTTCTGGCGATAAGTGCATTGAGTTTTGCAAAACCGATCCGCGCTGGAAGTATGTTCGATTTAGTCGGAACTTCGGCATCGAAGCCTCCTTCTTTGCCGGAGCAACCTACGCAGATGGAGATGCGTTGATATATCTCTTCAGCGATCTCCAGGATCCGCCCGAAAAGATTCCCGAGATGATTGAGCAGTGGGAGCAGGGTTACGACGTCGTATATGGAGTGCTGACGAAGAGGCAGGATAATCAGCTGTTCAAATCGTGGGGAGCATTCTTGGCATATCGACTTATATTCCTACTTAGTGAGTATGAGATACCCGTCAACGCTACTGACTTTAGGCTTCTTTCGCGGCGAGTGATCGAGGTACTTAAAAACTGCAAAGAGCGAACTCGTTACATGCGAGGCATTACTCATTGGGCTGGGTTTTCCCAGACATCTTTCACTTTTGAGCGAGCGCCTCGGAGGCATGGGCGATCTAATGCGGGGCTTCTATTCTGCATAAGATATGCGTTTAATGCGATTCTGTCTTTCTCCTCGAAACCACTTCGTGTGGCAAGTTTGGTCGGGGTATTGGCGACTCTTTTAAGCCTCCTTGGGTGTGGAATGTATGTGCTTCACCTCATTCTTACCAGTTGGGGGTGGAATTATGGGGTCGTTCCACCCCCTGCAGGTTGGACAACGCTTGTCTTGCTGGTGCTTTTTTTCGGAGGTGTTCAGTGCCTCTTCTTGGGGATTTTGGGCGAGTACTTAGCGCAGGTGCAGATAGAAACGAAAGCGCGTCCATCGTGGATAGTAGCGAGGTCCGAGGGGATCTCGGTGTAGTGTATGAAAGGGACCCTCGAAAAGTGCCTCGTAGGCTTTGTGTTCGTAGTCATCACTCTGATTCTGTTCTTGTTTAAATCGAATACGTGGATATTTGGATTCGGCGATAATACCTTTATTGTTGATCTCCTCGGTAATATCGCCCGAACCGGAAAACCACTCAGTCAAATATCAGCTACGATCGCTGAATGGTTCGGTAGTATCCTGTTTAAGCCCGCACCTGAGGTGTGCGCTTTACCGCTCAGCAGTCCGGCAACTCCTCTCTTTAACTACTTCAAGTGGCATCCGTACCTGGTGCTGTATGTTCTTGCGCCCCTTAGTTGGCTGATAGCTCCCCTTGGAGCGCTCAGCGTAGCGACCGCATTATCTTTCTCCTCGCTGCTTTTGGCGGTTTATTGCATTAGCAGGAGAGAGGGAGGGGGGATAGTAACTACAGTTTTAGCGACTATTTTTGTTGCCTCATTGCCGGTGTGGAGCTACGGGATTCAGGGACAGCAGTACGTAGATCGGTTTGTTCTTGGCCTTGGAATCTGGTTCATGTACTGGCTTCATTACAAACGAGAGACCGAGTGGCTCGGTTGGTTTTTAGCGCTATGCACAATCTCTATCTCGGATAGATACGGGTTCATGGTGGGAGCCCTGACGTGTGGATATTTTGTACTTCATCCGAGGGCTTTTAGATACCCGCGTGATCTGCGGTGGATAGGAGTAGCTATCTTCGGGGTTCTTTTCACTGTGTGCTCAATCGCGTTTTATGTTGAATACGTGCTCACCGATGGCTTTATCAAGCGTATTACGCTCAGTGATACGATCGAGAAGGTGCTCTCGCCTAATCACGAGATGAAGGTTTTTCTTCTCCTTAATTTTGTCGTGGTCGGAGTGTTTGCCTGCAGGGCGTGGAGGTTCTACCTGCTCGGGGCAGGTTTATTGCTCCCAAATTTGATGGGCAGCATAGGTGGAGCAGAGAAGACTGGTTTCTCCACCCATTATCACAGCATGTATTTCCCTTTGATGGCTATGGCGATTGCTATGGGTGTGGCGAAGTGGGCGCGCACATCAAGGGGGTTTGCATTTGTAGTGCCGATGCTGCTTGCATGCGGAGTGCTTCTCAATTGCGGTATGTGGAAGCCAGGAGCGGAGCTCTCGTGGAAGAAAAAGTACGTCGAGACAAACCCGTTGTTTCAGATCTGGCGAGATCTGGTATCTTCCTACGACGGTCCTCTAGCGCTCCGACGACAACAATTGAATGCCTTGAATCAGGCAATCCCCCGGGGTAGTAGGGTAACCACTCCTGAGATGTTTATGCCTGCGCTATTCGACGGACACGAGGTTCACCTCTATCCGGTGGGCATGCGGGATAGTGACTACATCGTCTACCAGGCATCACCGCAGTCTGATGGGACTATTGGGCTTTTCGCAGCGTTTAGTCACCTCGGAAAAGCTGATAGAGAGGCGCAAGAGGCGTGTCTAAAGGAGCGGGCACGGGCGTTCGGTTTTGACCTTGATAATCCGACTTTTGTTGGCGAGGCAGCTATCGTTCGCAAGGTGCAGAAACCTTGAGACTATTGCAGTGCAATGCTTAACAGCCTAGTGACTAAATTTTTGGCTGAGTCTCTTTATACCACGCGATTGATTTATCTACCCCTGCTTCAAAACCAAAAGCGGGCTTCCAGTTGAGTTGCTCCTTTGCTTTCTTTGCATCGAGGCATTGGACTGGAATCTCATTTCTTGCCTCATTAAGAATGAGCGGAGCGAGATCGGTCCCCATCTGCTTCTGGATTTGATCTATCACATCGAGAACTGTCATACGTAGGCCATATGAGAAATTGAACGCTTGTCCAGCAAGGTTCTGACTTATCATGGCTTTAGCGAGTAGTCGGTACGCAGCCGCCCCATCAGAGACATATATGTAGTCCCGAATAAATTTCCCATCGCTTCGAACAACAGGACGCTCGTTGTTCATCAGGCTGAGGATTGTTCCAGGAAACAGGCGACTCCGGTTAAGGTCGCCTGGACCAAAGAAGTTGCCGCAGCGAGTAATAGTGACGTTTAGTCCAAAGGAGTGCGCATAGCTTTGAGCTATGAGGTCAGAGCAGCTCTTGGAGACGTCATAAGGATATTTG
Source organism: Bdellovibrionota bacterium (assembly GCA_044360195.1). GTDB lineage: Bacteria > Bdellovibrionota_C > UBA2361 > UBA2361 > OMII01 > OMII01. Next base: position 106,438 of record JBIKKT010000001.1, read on the forward strand.
CCAGCGAGCGGGTGCTGTTCATCGTAGCTATTCCCGTGCAGGTTTCCGTAGGCTTTATCTGATGACGCAACGAGAACTCGTTGGATATTTAGGAGGCGGGCAGCCTCGAGCACAGTCCAGGTGCCCTTGATGTTAGATTCGAAAGTATCCGTGGGCCACCGAGAGGCCTGTCCGACTAACGTCTGTGCCGCGAGGTGAAAAATCGTATTGATCTCGTAGTCGGCGAGGATGCGAGTGATAAGAGCTTGGTCTGTGATGTCCCCGTGAATAACTACGGATCCCTTATTCATCTCCTCTGAGAAGAACCTACTCTGTGGAAGATGGTCGCGTACGAGGCATACCAACTTTTGGCACTCGCCGCTTGAGAGGAGTTGATGCACTAGCTCTGACCCCAGGAGCCCGGTGCCGCCCGTTACGAATACATTTCCAAGGATCGGTGAGGTCCCCATAATCGATGCGCCTCTTACTTCGGTTGTGGCTGGTTAGTCAGCGTTTGCAATTCGTTGGATTGTTGTGGTGTCATCACGTGCGCCTTCTTCTTCTTCTTCGGTCGCTCGGGTTCGCTTCCAAGGGCAAGTGGCAGATTCCCATAGCTCTTGAAGGTACATCTTGTCTCTCAAGGTATCCATGCACTGCCAGAAGTCCTTATTCGGCCACATCTTCATTTCGCCGTCTGCTGCAAGCTGCTCCAGGGGGGACTTCTCAAGTATACAGCCTGTCTCGGACGAGAGGTATCTTCTAAATTCGCTCGTAAAGAAAAAGAAGCCACCGTTCATAAAACTGTGCTTGCTGGCAGGTTTTTCAACAAAGCCTGCAACGCAGTTGTTGCTGCCCAATGCCAATTCACCGAAGCGAGCAACCGGCTTCACTCCAAGCACGGTTCCAATTTTGCCATGCTGTTGATGGAACTCTAGTTCCTCGTGTAAGTCGGTGTTGCACAGTCCATCGCCATAGGTGAGTCCGAAGCACTCTGGTAGTTTACCGTCTGCTGAAGCCACGGTATCCAAGGCTCTAGCCACGCGTGCGCCGGTCATCGCATCGCTACCTGTCTCTATCACTCGAACGCGCCAACGCTCCTGTGCGGTCGAGTGTCCGAAGACTCGCGGTTGATTTGAGCGGTTGGTGCGGTGGTCCACTTCGATATGATTCGTTATCATTTCGTAACGATGGAAATAGTCCTTTATCATATGCGACAGGTGGCCTGCGCAAATTACGAAGTCATTGAAGCCGAAGCTGTAGTAGTAGCGCATGAGGTGGACGAGTATAGGGATTCCACCAATCTCAACCATCGGTTTTGGTCGCAGACCTGTCTCTTCTGCTAAGCGCGTGCCAAGCCCACCTGCGAGGATAAAAACGGGCACCGAGGAAGGAGTGATAGCCATGAAGAGTGTGTATACCAGAGACAAAACCCCAATTCAACACGACTATGTCTTTCTTAAGGAAGTGAGTAAACGCCGCTGTTTCCCGCAAAACCTAATGGTGAGTAGTAATTGGATTTTCACAGCGGGGAAAATCCTTAATATATCAGGGCGGATACAACAGGAGTTCTCTTCTGCCCTAAAAATAAAATATCACCCACATCTTCACATTCTCTGTAAGCGAGGGTGCTAGCGCGCTTCTTTACGCTGCCCGGAAATCTTATATTTCCTTCAGGGGAGTGCTTGCCGACCTGTTTGAAGGTAGTATGGAGTTTAAAGTGGGGGAAGAAATGGTGGACCAACTTATTAATCAGAAGAGGGTTGAGGAAAATCCGACTCTCCGCACCCCAAACAAGCATATCATTGCAGAAGAAACCGCCATCGTTGGAGCCCCCTTTCCTGTTGGCGCATGTTTCTTCGATATCGACGGAACTATTGTAGGAGCAAATCACGCTACGTCCGAGCGAACCAAGCATGGCATTGCGGCCTTGAAGAGTCGGGGAGTGATTGTAGGTTTTGCTACAGGTCGAGCGAGCTTCGCCGCACGAGAGGTTGGGCTAGCTACTGGTATCGATGGAGCTTCAATGTTCTTCGCCGGTTCGCTTATACAGAATGTATCAACGGGTGAGGTGCTGTATCGGGTGGAAATGAGTAGGGAGTCGATTGGACAGCTGCTTGCGCTTTCGGCTCGCCGCAACTATCACCTTGAATTCTATACGGACTCAGACTTCTTTGTAGAGCGAGTAACGCCGGAGTTGGTGATTCATCAACAGTACTGCAGTAGACCAGCGGTTGTTACCCCGCTGCAAGAACTTGCAGCTCATACGCCGCTCCTGAAGGCGGTTATGATGACAACCGTGGGTGCTGGCGAGGCGCTGCTGCGCGCCGAGCTTGAGAAGATTGATGGAGTTGTTGTCACGTATAGCTACGGAGCGGTGCATGCCGACATCGTATTTGCCAATATCGTTGACGCGCGAGCTACTCGGGAGGCTGCCTTCGAGGAGCTTCTGCGACTGACGCAGTGTTCTGCCGAACATGTTGCTACCTTCGGTGATTCAGAAGCAGACTGCGCTTTTTTGCGGGCGGCTCGTTTCGGTGTCGCTACCGGAAATGCGGTAGAAGTGGCAAAGAATGCGGCCACATTTGTCACTTCTCATGTTGATGATGGTGGTGTTGGACTAGCTATTGAGAAGCTCTTTTTTGGTCCGCCTGTCGATTAAGTGGCCGAGTGAGCGAGTTCAGATTGAGCTCCTAGGCTGTTGGTCTCTTCCTCACTGCCACTAACTACCCAGGGCGAAAACGGGTCAGGGAACTGACGCCAGTTCTCTTCTCCGAGGGCCATCTCTTCGTCGGTCAGTAAGCATGTATCGAGCATAGCGGTTAACTTGGACTGATCCATGTTGACCCCGATAAGCACTAGCTCCTGCTTTCCTTGAACGCGTGGAGTAGGTTGTAGTGTCTCTTCACCGCCATCACCTTCGTGTTCAGTCCAGAAACCGGCAGGTTCAGTTCGGCACGAGCCGCCCGCTTGCGACCACGCTCCTGCAAGCATCGACCGGGAGGCCAGCCAGAAAAATCCTTTCGACCGAACAACCCCTGGCCAGTCTTCTTGAATGCAGGCCGAGAAACGTTCAGGGTGTAAGGGTCTATCGCGTTTGTAGGTAAAGCTTGTGATCCCGTACTCTTCGGTTTCCGGAGTATGGTTGCCGGATAGCTCCTGTAACCAGCCAGGGCTCTGTGATGCTTTTTCAAAATCAAAGAGCTCTGTATCGAGTATCTGCGATGGTTGTACAACACCGAATTGAGAGCGTAGTAGCGTGGCGCCTGTGTTGAGCTTCCTGAGAAGGGCTTCAACGATTGCGAGCTGTTCGGATGAGATGAGATCGGTTTTGTTGAGGATTAGGACATTTGCAAACTCTACCTGGTCTATCAGTAGATCGACGATAGTCCGATCATCTGATTCATTTGCGCCAAGTCCCCGCTGTTGCAGGTCCTCGCTCGACTCTATGTGCGCAAGAAAGTTTGCCGCATCCACGACTGTTACCATGGTGTCGAGACGCGCGACCTGAGAGAGGCTCTGCCCGGTTTCATCCGTGTGAGCAAAGGTTGCCGCTACCGGCATTGGCTCACCAATTCCGGTTGATTCTATGATCAAGTAATCATACCGATTGTCTACCGCTAATTGCCGCACTTGCTCAAGGAGATCCTCTCTGAGCGTACAACAGATGCAGCCGTTAGACATCTCAACGAGCTTCTCCTGTGCTCTGTCTAGTCGAGCCTCTCCCCGTTCGACGAGCTGCGCATCGATATTAATCTCACTCATATCATTAACTATGACAGCGACTTTCAATGAGTCGCGATTGGTGAGGATGTGGTTGAGGAGGGTTGTCTTTCCGGCGCCTAAAAACCCAGAGAGTACGGTTACTGGTAGTCGGTGAGGGAGAGGGTTGTTTTTCATGGAAAGAGATGCGAGTGGTTTTGCAACTAAGTTGCGGGTAGTGTTGCTAAACAAGTGCAAGATGTCAAGCGCATGGCGATATACTAATGCAACCCAGTTGCATATGTAGATCTCTTGAGCTATAACCGTCAGTCGTAGTGTCCAGAGGGGGGTAGTATGAGCACAGACTTGCTCGGTGAAGGATTCAAGAGGCAATTTCAGGGGTGTGGCCATAATCCTGTAAATGAGGATGATGCTCAGGCGGTGCTAAGGCAGTTTAAGGCTGGAGAACCAGACCAGATCCGAAATGCCCTACACTCTATCGCAGGTCATGCTACCCAGGCATTAGTGCCTACTCTCCCCCAGCATCGAGAGAACCTGCGTGATGTAGCAAGCGCACTAAAGAACGGCACTTTAGAAGTAGCTGAATTTGGTAGTCTCGTTGCAGGGGTACAGTATCAGACTGCTCGAGTGGGTCAGCAGGCAGGTCAAGCGGTTGCAGAGGCGTTAATTATTGACGTGTACCAAAGAGCCCTCGGCTCAGAGCGCGTTCTCAACGATGGGAATTTCAGAAGTTGGATGGTGGGAACAACGCTAGCTGCGTTGAGAATATCTACACGGCCACAAGCAGGAGTGGAGCTTTTAAAATCAATAGTAGGAGATTCTTCGCTGCGAAACGAGTTGTTGAGCAAGAGGCCCTCCCAGCTTAGGTACGTAGTAATCGTTGCAGCTCCTAGTCTGTGTATGCCGCAGTTGTTCGATTTTTATGGACCAGCGATTAAGTACGGATCGGCTGAAGAGCGTGGTGCAGCGTTGCTGCACGCAGCACAGGTGCCAGCAATTAAGGCTGCATTTCAAAGACAAGGTAAACTTTTACCAGATAGTATTATCGATTGGGCACGGCAGTGGATTGATGCCCTCGAGTTCGCGCTTGAGGTTCCAGGCGTTGAGTTCCTTATTCCCCCAAACAAGGATAACTCAACTAAGACCGCTGCAACGCGCAGTCAAGTTGAGAGAACCGTAACTACTTTAAGAGATGCTGTTGGTGGTGGCCGGAGTGCGTCGCATGGTGCTCTGTTGGGTAGTGGTGTCGTGACAGGCGCTGCAGCGCCAAGAAATGTATCGCCCTCAGCAGTGAGCAGTAGAGGTGACGACCATGTCTGTGGACCGACGTGTGCATTACACAATAAGAACCTGATATCGGTATGACCGTCTCCGTAGCCCAGTCCCTAGAAACAAATGATTCCTTTGAACATCTCTGTGGTCCGGGGTGTGCTGGACACGGGGATCCAACGGCAGGGATTGCTGCTGCAGATGGGGTCGATTTGTCGCTTCTGATGGGAGAGGGAAGTGAGCTGTCATCGAGTGTAGACACTAGGAGTAGCTCTCTCGAGGTGCTGCATGAATGCGGCGGTGGTTGTAGTCATGGGCAAAGCTCTCCGATTGCAGGGATTGAGATTGCTCAGTCATTTGATCTGAGTAATTTCGAGGGTGCCCTGCCTGCAGCAGGTGGTAGGTATGCACCGCAAGATGCAGTGCGAGGGAATCAACCTGAGGTTGCTTCTCTTGCAACGAGCGTTCACGAGTCTGCATGGACTCAAGTTAAAGGTGATCCTGGCGCAGCAGCTAGCGCAGCAAGGCCGGTAGAGCCAGCAAGGGGTGCAACGTACGCGCAGACGGACGCTGCTTCGCGGGTAGAGTCTGCAATTCAACCAACCAGGGCATACTATGGCGCGCCGCAGCCCGTAGAGCAGCGCTTTGCTTATTCGGCAGGGGTAACCAATGGCCACCAAGCGGCTGTGCAACTACCAACATCGACTCAGCCAACAAGTGATTTTGCAAAACCGGTAGAACCAGCAAGGGGTGCAACTTACGCGCAGACGGACGCTGCTTCGCGGGTAGAGTCTGCAATTCAACCAACCAGGGCATACTATGGCGCGCCGCAGCCCGTAGAGCAGCGCTTTGCTTATTCGGTGGGGGTAACCAGTGGCTACCAAGCGGCTGCGCAACCACCGACGTCGACTGAGCCACGGAGTGAGTTTGTAAAACCGGTTGAACCTTCGCGGAGTGCAACTTACGCGCAGGCCAACGCCGTATCCCGGGTAGAGCCTCCAATTCAATCAACCAGGGCATACTACAGCGCGCCGCCTCCTGTAGAGCAGCGTGTTGCTTATTCGGCAGGGGTGGCTACTGGCTACCAAGCGCGTGTACAACAAGTCGCAGTTAGGCCCCAAGTTCTTTCGTCAGTACTGACGCCAACTCAGAACGTAGGCTACCGGCGAGTAGTCAGTGAGGGTATAGGGAGCCCGCCTCAGACAGCACGAGTAGAGCTCAGTCGATTAACTGGATCCGGGGCGTTCAATACCGGTACCCGGTTAGGTGGGGAGCCCGTTGTAGCGCGTCGTATGCCCGCGGTCGCTGTAGAGGGGATGCCAGTAGCTGTTGGGCGACCAGTAACACAGCAGTCAGTTGGGCTTCAAGCATCAGCGCCTCGGGCAGCACAGCTCGGGGTTTCGGTCCCAAAGGTGCAGTCGGAATTGGGCCCTCAAGGGATCCGAAACACGAGAACACCGAACGCTCCAGAAGCCGCTCCGCACATAGACCGAGCCGGAGGCTTCAAGGGGTGGGCATCTGAGCGTGCTCGCCCTGAGGCTCAGCGGAGCTCCCCTCGTGCGGAGATCGCCGTGCGGCGTGAGCGAGCAGAAAAGAGCGCTGTTGTTGAGCAGGTAGCTGCGCGTGCGGTTCTTCGTGGTCAGAATAAGTTGGCTCAGCGCTTGGGCGACCAGCGCCAGATACTGTTTGAACGAATTGCGCGGATAGTGAATAAGGCACAAACAGGAGCAAAGGGTGCTACGGCAGACGATGCACGATACCGTTACCTTGATTTAGCAACAAAGATGCTAGAGCTTCTGGTCGATGAGGAGCGAGATGAAGAGGGGGTATCCAGCTCAGGAGTAAGGGGTGCACGGAGATTTAGATATCCGATTGGGGGAAGGCGGTCTCGGCTTCGCTCGCGGTCTGCACGGGCAGTATCAGAGAGCGACCGCAAAAAAGAGCGCCAGAAGCAGAGAGATCGGCGCGGGGAAGTCGCTCGGAAGGGTATAGAAATGATGGCAGCGACTGCTTCAAAGCTTGGCCCATCTGCCAAGGCCGCGCCAACCAAGGTGGTGAGTGCTAATAATAGTGGACCATCCAAGTCACTTGATATCTTCCAAGCTAAGTGTGACGACGATAACGGTTCTGATGATGAGTTAATGGACAATGGTTACGGTCGCTGACGTGGCGGGCGGTTTAAGAACACCGCGAACAGAGCCCTGAGAGCACCAAGTGTTGAGGAGATATGGCAAATCCCTTGGGCACCATGCGCTTTAATTCTAGTTGTGAATTCCCAAGGCAAACTACCTTTTGACACTTTTCGCAGGTGAAGTGGTGGTGAGAGCCGGCGCCACGAAGTTCATAGAGGGAGCCTTTACCCGGTAGGGCGATGGCAACGATCTGCTCGCTAGCGAGCAAGCTTTTGATGAAACGGTATACGGTTGATTTGTTAATATCAGGGCGAGAATCTGCCACGGCTTCGATTATCTCACGCGCCGTTACGGGGCGTTTGGCCTTCTTTAAGGTATCAATTATAGCTTCGCGCGCCTGGGTTTTTCTCATATGAGTCTGTGGGATACTCTTTCGCCGCCCTTCGATCACGCTATCGTATACGCCGTTGCTATTCAAGGGGAGCTGGGGCAGGAGCAGGCTACGACCGAGGATTCTCAATGATAACTTCTACTCGTCGATTAAGGCGGCGACCCTGCTCAGTGCGGTTTGAGGCAATGGGCTCGCTCTCGCCGAGTGCTCGTGTGGAGATGCGTCGAGCTGGGACCCCATTGCGCTCAAGCTCCTGAGCAACGTTCTGAGCGCGCGAATCTGAGAGTCGTTGGTTGTACTCTATCGAGCCTATTGAATCTGTGTGTCCTTCAACCGATATGTGTCGAGTCGGAGTGCGTTGTAGGGTACGTGCAATATCGACCGCTGTGTTTCGAGCGGCAGAAGTAAGTTCTGATCTGCCGAATTGAAAGAGAACATCAGGCAGGTTAACAATTACTCCACGCTCAGAGCCACGCGCGTCAACTCCCGAGCGGCGCAGCTCTTCTATCATCCGTCGGTTCTCTTGAATGGTGCGATCTTGCTCATCGATCTGACGTTGGCGAGCATCAAGGGCCTTGTCTTGATTCTCTATCTGTCGACCAACCAACGCTCCACCAAGAGCTCCTACGGCTGAACCGATCGCCACACCAGCACCAGCATTTCCGGTTTGATTGCCGATAATAGCACCCAATCCTGCGCCAGCAGCGGCGCCACCAAGTGCTCCAGCGCCGGTGGCTCCTATGTTCATATCTTGGCAGGCGCTGGCAGCGAGCAGGATTGAGAACGAGATCAGAGAATTTTTTAAAGGTTGTTTCATAAGTAATCCCGTGGGTGTTCAAAACGACTAAAAGCGCTGATCGACCTCAGCGGTCTTTAGCTCGTTAAGAGCTACCTTGGCTGCCGAGAATGTTGGATCGACCTTTAAGGCCTCCAAGAATTCATCAGTAGCATCCGCTGATCGGTTCATCGATGAGTACACCTTGCCGAGTTCGTGGTGCAGTGTGGCGTTGTTTGGGCACAGGCGTAAGGCCTTCCTTAAATGGAGGAGTTTATCGGACGGATCGGTTGCAGTGCGTGCTGATCGTTGTTCCGCTGTGGTGTCCTCGCATGACGATTGAGATTCTTGATCGACCACACGAGTAGTCTCATCAGCCTCTACTGACTGCTCCTCGAGTAGAGGTTCGATAAGCTGCGGTTTTACTGGTGGTTTGGCGGAGATCTTTTGTTCAGATGTAGGCTCATTTCGCAGCGCCTTGACCTTTGAAGGCTCAGTGAGCTTTGCTACTGATGGCTTAACCAGGGACGTGTTCTTTCGCATACTGGGTGCCGAAAGCGTTTTGGGGTTTAAGCGTGCACGGGTTACATCTGTGCGTGAAAAGGTATTTGATGAACGAAGCGCTGCTGAACGGTACGGAGTTGGTTCAGGTCCTCTGCGTTGCAGAGCTATGCGCTTCTGTTCGACGATATCGGGATTTAAGTTGCGCAGCTCAGTCATCTCTGAGCGCTGTACCTTAAGCAGCCGCTCTTGTCGTTCGAGCGCCTCATTTTGAGATTGTAGAGATTCTTGCTGAGCTTGAAGCGCATTCGCTACAAGTGCTCCAGTTGCAGCGCCGGCTACTGCCCCAATCGCAACGCCACTTCCGGCATTCCCCGTCTGGTTGCCAATAATTGCCCCTAGTCCGGCGCCGATAGCGCCTCCTGCAGCCGCTCCGACAGCAGTCGTCTGTTTCGGTTGCGTGCATCCTACACATGCTGCAATGGAGAGGAGAGATATGAGGGTGAGCGGGGTGCGAATCATGGTCTGAGGGTCTCCCTAGCTAGTCGTTAGTGTTGCAAATAAAGTGGCACAGCAGCGCTACTTGCCTTGGTACCGCTGCTGGTAGTAACCATCATGGAACTGTTGACGCCGTAGATCTTGAAGCTCCTTGTCCTGCTTCTCCTTCTCAAGCTTCTGACGCTGAATGAACTCATTGTACTCTTTGACCTTGGACTCTGAGTCATCGGTAGTGCTTCCAGCGATCGCACCGATTGCTGCTCCGGTAACTGCCCCAACTGCAGCTCCAGTGCCGGTATCGCCTGCGATTGCCCCCACCGCAGCACCTGCGCCAGCACCAAGTCCAGCTCCAACGGCAGTTCCAGCGACAGTGTTTTCAGCGCGGGGGGTGCAGGCTACAAGGGTTGCTATCGCTGTTAGGGTAAACGGAAAGAGACAGATTCTTTTCAACATCTTTTAATCCTTGCCAGGTTTGAGGGGTCAAACAATGTAATTGTAGAGTCAGCTACTCAATCCGGCAACTGAGAAGAACGCGCTACAGGGGATCTTTTTTCACCACCCTTTCCTAGGGTCGTTGCGGAGCTAGGATTAGGAGAGTTACTCCGACGCAGATCGCGCTATCGGCAACATTAAACGCCGGCCAGTGCGCGTTGCCCCAATAAAAGTCTAGAAAGTCCACTACCGTCCCATTGTGGCAGAGTCGATCGATGATATTACCTATGGCCCCACCCAGGATGCTGGCCAAAGCTGTTTGGGTCAGTTTGTTCCTGTAGGCCGGTTGTTTCAGAAAGTAGAACACAACGCCGAGCGCTAAGCAGGTTGTGCCACCCAATATGAGCTGTCGCCACCCGTCACCCAACTGGCCCCACAAGCCAAAAGCTGCTCCTGGATTGAAGGTCAGGGTTAAGTTAAACAGATTGGGAATTACAACGCGCACTTCGCCGGGAGTAAATGTGCGTAGGATATAGAATTTGGATAGCTGGTCGGCCGCGATAATCAACACAGATACGAGAGTAACGAGCAGATAGTGTGGCTTTGGTTTTGCTTCAGCGTTATCTGATTTATGGTCGTTCATAGTCGTAATATGTAGGCTAATAGTCTGAATCCTTTTCGATACGTTCAAGGACGGTTGTTGGTGGCATGGTCGGGGCCGCAGCTGGTCGCGGGGCACTCCGAGCGAAGTTTAACTCACCGATACCCCCCTTGGCGGTTGTGATCAAGAGTGTTTCGTTGGAGAGAAGGAGTGCGCTCTTTACTCCATCAACCTTTTCATGTGCTATCGAGCGCAGGGTGTGTGTGAGAGCTTCTGCGCCGATCCGGTAGAGGGGATCTGGCTCGGGGGTTTGTACATCGACAAACCCATCTCGTCCCACTGAGGCGATTAGAGAGCCGTCTCGATTTGAAGTCACAGACACTACTCTTCCGGAGTGAATACGAGAGCGGGCCGCAAGGTTAAATCCCCGTACGTTCCACACCTCTATCGCCCCATCTTCTGTGCCAACGATTACGCGCGAAGCGTCCGGCGTAATCGATAGACTCGATATTCCACGGTCTTGTTTGCGAGCGGCTCTCATCATGGATGCCGCCTGTCCAAAGAACTTTCCTCCAAAAATATTCTTATCGTACTCGCCTCCGTAGTCGTCCGCAGTGTACGGGAGCCACCCCAGAAGGTTGCCGTCCCAATCGGCGGAGAAGAATGCGCGACCGACGGGGAGCGATGCTACTGTGCTAATAAGAGTTTGATGGCCGAGGTAACGCTCTACGGCTTTTTCTCGTTCGCGCGCGTCAGAGGCGGTGGTTTCAAAGATGTACCGCCAGCGATAGATGCGACCATCGGTGCCACCTATAATGAGCGACTCATCGCTATCGTGGAACGCAAGAGAAGCCACGCGCGCCTTAATTGATGTGAGTTTCCACTCTGAGGAGCAATCCTGTAAGCACGTAACGGTGATTGTATTTCCGCTGCTATAAGCGATTAGCGCCTTGTGTTGGGCAAAGGTTGCAGTGATTGGATTCGACGGAAGGTTGTACACGAGGCGCGCTGCCCCCGTTTGTACGTCCCAGACTATCACTTCTCCCGAGCTGCCGACTGAGAGTACTCGAAAAGGGTCGGTAGCTATTTCGCGGATGTCGAGTACGCTCCCTGTGTGGTTGCTTATGATCTGATTGCCCTTGGCCCCAAGTGATGATAGCGCGGGTACTCCCTCTAGCGAGCTAGCTGGGGCGGCGCTGGAAAAGGTGTTTGAGGGAGTATTTGGTGGAAAAGGGAGGAGCTTGCAGCCGGTTGTTAGGGCTATTGTGAATAGGGCTAGTAAAATAAACCCTTTTGTTTCAGTGGGTTGAGCCATTTTTGGCGCACTAGAATAAAAAGCTAATCTGTAAATTTCCGATATTTTCAATGTATGGTATAGAATACCCACTTAGAATTGAGAATGGCCGCAACTTATATTTTCTCGAGAGCAGGTGTCTATCGCGCCACTACGCCTCCTGGAGAGTTACGGATCGGCCCCGCGTTTCTTCGAAACGTCCTCAGTTCATCAGTCATATTCGTCAGCGATAGTGACCTGCCTAATCCGGCCCTACCTATATTTTTGTTAAGGTGGTGAATAGAACGGATTTAGAGAGAGCAGTTTCTGGCGGGTGAGTTTTTCAAAAGGAACAGACCCATTCCTGAAGGTCGATGCGTTGTGCAGTCGCGTTTTCCAGGATCGTGAGGCGAGTTCAATTATTAGGAGCATTAGTGCAAATTATGGAGCACATCTATTACGAAGTAGGAACCTCTCTGCTCGCGAAGCCTCAGGCTTTGTGTGATCTGGTAGAGCTTGAGACAGGGCATTCATGCCTTGTTTATTGCAACTCGCCGTCTGACGCAGATTTTGCCGATGTTATTTTGAAGAAGCGCGGCGTCTCCTCTCTTAAGCTGATCGGATACGTACCTCAAATCAAATTGAGCAAGGCTATTCAGCAGCTGCAAAAGAAAGAGATTCAGGTTCTCGTCCTGACCGACGTTGCAGCTCGCGGATTACCTCTTGAGGAGTTCGAGATTGTTATTAACTACTCAGTGCCAACTGACCCTGAGATCTATTTTCACCGCTATGCCTCGGAGTCAGAGGCACTTAAGACGCAGAAAGTTGTAAGTCTCGTAGCTGCGCTTGATATCTCAAATTTCCACTACCTCAAGAAGCTCGGAAAGCTTGAGTTCGTGCAGGCGGCTCTTCCAACTCCAGAAAGCCTCTTTGTTAAGAAGTTTGACGCTCTCCGTGCGCAGTCCATAGAGAAAGGGCTTATTGCTGACCCTAGCTTAGCTACCCTTGTTGATAACGTGCTGGGTGATGCAAATGCACGCGACATCCTAGCGCTCTTGCTTCACAACACGCTTTCAGTAATCCCGTCACTCAAGGCAGCTCCTCCAGCTCGTGAGCAAGGAGACGAGTACGAAGGTGATGGCGAAGAGTTTGAGGGTGAGGACCGGGAAGATGATCGCCGTCAGGGACAGGGCCAAGGGCAAGGTCGCGATGGACGTGATGGACGTGGCGATCGCGGTGGACGCGGTGGTCGTGATCGTGGTGGCCGAGATAATCGCGGTAGTCGCGGCGGTGACCGTGGTCGACGTGATTTCCAGCAGGGTAATTTTGAGGAACATGATGAGGGTCAGCCGCGCTTCTCAGAAGAGGGCGATGATGAGCAGCCTCGTCGTGGGCGTGGTCGTGGACGCGACCGTGACTTCAGAGACCGAGACCGCAGAGATGGTGAGCGATCGGATGAAGGGCGTGAGCCGCGACAACCTCGTCAACCGCGTCGTCAGATGGCGGTCGACAAGGAGGCGCGCTTGTACGTCGGATCAGGCTCGCAGCAGGGCGTTTCTGGAGAAGCACTTGCAAATGATGTCATTACCCTTGCAGGCGTTAACGCATCGGACGTTCACCGCGTGAGTGTTCGAGGTGTGTACTCGTTTGTAGATGTCCCTGAGGCTGTGGCTGACCAAGTCGTTGAAAAGCTAAGTGAAGGTGACAAGTACTTTGTGAAGAGGGCTGTGACTCTCGCTATCCCGCGCGAAGGTGCTGGGCAGGAAGAGAGCTCCGACTCCCATGGTGATAATGGTCACCACGAAGCTGAGCACAACAGCCACGAAGGGGATCTTGGCGAAGGCCCAACCCTTCTCGCTGTTGATGAGACGGCGTAGTGATCCTACTCATATGAGGGCTCTCCCGTTTGCTTTAGGTTACTTAAAGTAAACATGAGGGAGAGCCCATCATATGAAGAGTCAGCGACCGCACGACGAGAAAGCAGCAGAGCACTACAGAGATTTTGTCTCACACTGTTACCAGCAGCTCCGTCAAGAGCGGGATAGTAAGGGGCGCGACTTCTCCCTCGCTGAAGTAAAGCTCCGTCTGTTTTTATCTCTACTTGATAAGCCGCAGGCGCCCGAGGGTGCTGCAGCTAAGGCGGCGTGACTCGCCGCGAAAATAAGAGAGCAGCAACTGCTAGAAATGCGCCTGCTACGAACGGAGCCGGCGCGGCTACACTGAACAGCGCGCCGGCCAGAGTAGGTCCTAAGATGCGACCCATCGCTGCCGAAGATTGGTTTATTGCAAGACCGTATCCCTGTTTCTCCTCGCCGCAATAGCGGGAAACCAGACCAGCGATGGCTGGATTAAACATCCCACTACCCAATGCTATTAGTGCTCCGATAGCGAGGAAGAGGTTGAAATTCCCAAACCATCCAAGGAAGGGGATCAATAATAGGCTAAAAGCTAGAGTGAAGAGTCCGCGTTTGAATATTGTCTCCTCAGCGGTGGATTTTAACCATTTGCGCACAAAGTAGCCCTGAACAAAGATCGCAGAGATCCCAACCACAACTAGAAACATGCTGGTAAGTCGCGTTCCATCATGCATCAGTTGCACGCCTGAGGTGTGGCACCAGGTCTGTTGAATGTAGAGCCCTATGCTCTGCTCCATGAGTGCAAACGCGGTCATCGTTAGAAGGGTGATGAAAACGAGCTTCTGCATCTGAGGTTCAAGGCGTAAGAAAGCAGTTAACGAGAACCTCTCGCGTTGCTGTGCCGTTGCAAGGTGCCTAGTCTCAGGGATTGAAAGTGTCACAAAGGCTAGATTACCGACGGCCAACATAGACGAAAAGAGGGCCGGTGCAGCTGGGTTGACGTATTGGAAGAGGAGCCCTCCGCACAGTGGTCCAAGCACAAACCCTAGTCCAAACGCAGCCCCAATAAGCGCCATCGCGCGACTTCGCTCTCCTACAGGGTGTGTGTCCGAAAGCACTGCTTGGGCAGTGGAGATGTTGGCAGCTCCGGCGCCAGCTAGAGCTCGCGCTATAAATAGCGCGGTGAGCGTGGAGGCTGAAGCGAATGCCAGGTGTCCACACGTCGTAATTGCTAAGGTGATTAGCAGTATGGGCTTTCGCCCGAACCTATCCGATAGACCCCCCCAAAACGGCGAGAGGGTAAACTGGAAGAGAGCATACGTTGTTCCAAGCAGCGTTACCGTCTGTGGGCTGGCACCGAAGTGTCTTCCTATAAAGGGGAGGGATGGGATAATCAGACCTAATCCCATTACGTCCAAAAGGACTATCAGGAAAACGGCTGACTTTATTGAGGATGCTTGGGGGGTATTCATCGCTGGCTAGACTGTGCAGAATCGGTTAACGGTCTGTTCTACCCCGCGCGTGGTGGGGGCGCAATCCGGAGTCATACTCCAAATTCTCTGGATTCTCCAGTTTTGCGAGCCTTTACCCATCTCGGGGTTTGGCCTAAATTGGAGCAGGTGTAAGAAAGGGTAACGTGGGATGACTACTGATTTATCAGAGGCGCGAATAAAGGAGTTGCGAGCAGCGTTTTCGGTACAGCTCGCCGCAGTTCAGTGCTCGGCTGACCTTGAGATCGTAAGGCGTGACTGGTTGTCGAAGGACGGCACGGTTAAGGAGCTCTTTAAGGGGCTACGGGATGTCGCTCCAGCGGATAAGCCTGCGGTGGCGTCATCGCTGAACGAGCTTAAGAGCCTCGTTGAGGAGGGTATAGCGGCCCGTGAAGCTGCGCTGAAGGCGCAGGCACTCAAGCGGCAGCTTGGCGAGCAGTTTATTGATTTCTCTCTCCCCGAAGCTGGTGCCGGGCTCGGTTCTGTTCATCCAATTACTATAGTTGAGGAAAGAATCTCTGAGATATTGCGGCCCTTTGGTTTTGAAAGTGTGATGGGCCCAGAGATTGAGACAGAGTACTACTGCTTCGATTCTCTCAATATCCCCAAGCACCATCCAGCTCGAGATATGCAGGATACGTTTTATACCGAGACGGGACACGTTCTGCGTACGCACACGACATCAGTGCAAGCTCGCACTTTACAACAGCGACAGCTCTTCGATAGTGGTAAACTTCCTATAAAGGTAGCCTCATTCGGTCGCACGTACCGAAATGAAACAGAGGATGCCTCACATCAAGCGATGTTCCATCAATACGAGTTGGTGTGGGTTGAAGAGGGTCTGACGCTCTCTCATCTGATCGGGCTTATCACCCATATCCTCAAAGAGCTTTATGGCAAGCGCCGAAAAGTGCGCTTTGCGCAGAAGTTCTATCCGTATACTGAGCCAAGCATAGGCCCACAGATCGATTGCTCTGTGTGTAGGGGGGCAGGGTGTGGCGCGTGCGGTGGCGCTGGGTGGGTCACCGTCGCTGGTGCAGGGATGATCCATGGGAACGTGCTTAAAGAGTTCGGGTTTGATCCCGAAAAAGTATCGGGGTTTGCTTTTGGTCTTGGTACATCGCGTCTTGCAGCGCAGCTCTACAACTTCCCGCACTTGCGAGCGCTCTATGAAAACGACCTGCGTGTTCTCAAGGAGATCGTATGAAGTTACCGGTACGCTTGTTAGAGAAGGTCATTGAGACACCTGAGTGTCGCAGCGAGAATGCCGACCGCAGTGAATTGCGTCACTTGCTTGATGATATTGGATTGGAGGTGAAGGGTGTTGAGGTGCATCCTGAGCGAGGGGTAATTTACACCATCGAGACCCTTGCCAATCGAGGAGATCACCTCTCGGTTGTTGGTATTGCGCGCGAGATATCTGCTCGCACTTTGGCACAGGTTAAAGTTCCAGCAGTGATCGGTGAGCTTCCTGAAAAGAAGGCCTCTGTTTCGGTCCGGCGGGTTACTGATAAATGTTCCCGTTATGCCGTGCTCGAAATGAGCCTTCCCGCGCACCTTGAGCTAAGAAATGATATAGCAACCTTCATCGATGAGCCCGGTAAGCGACACGCACTCGTTGATATCCTTAACTTCGTGCAGCTTGAAATTGGACAACCGATGCACGCGTTCGATTTTGATAAGATTGAGGGTGAGATCGTAATCGATGTAGCGTCGCAGCCCGAGAAGATCGAAGCCCTCGATGGTAATTCGTATGACGTTCCAGTTGGTTCCATCCTTATCAGAGACCGCAAAAAGATAGTAGCGGTAGCTGGAGTTATAGGATGCGCTAACAGCATGGTTACCGATTCGACTCGCAAGGTCTTGATCGAGTCAGCTACGTTTGATCCTGTCAGTGTACGCGTTACCGCGCGTGCCATGGGTCTTTCAACGGACGCGTCGTACGCCTTTGAGCGAGGAAGTGATTCTGAGGGCGTTGTTCCTGCATTAAAGCGCGTTCTGTACCTTGCTGGTGGGTCATCGGGTACGGCTAAGGATACCGAAGCTGCACACGCCATCGGGCTTACCTATGTTGAGTCGGCTCCCCTTGAGAAGCGTAAGGTCTCAGTCACCTTGAGCGCTATTCGCCGGCATATGAATCTGCCGCGACTCGATGAAGTTGAGGTGACGGCGCGACTTAAGAACTTAGGTTTTGTGATTGAAGTTGCCAGTGTGGGCAAAGATCGTGCATTGACCCTTACTATTCCCTCGTGGCGACTATGGGATGTGCGTACTGCGGATGATGTGGTTGAGGAAGCCGCACGTTCCATAGGGCTTAATCGCGTCAAAGGCGAGCTGCCTCCGCTCGATTATATCGCAGCAGAGCGTAATCCAGTTGAAGTGGTTGTCTCAGCTGTTCGACCGGCGTTGCGCGGTTCGGGGTTTGTTGAGGTGATTACCAAGGGGTTCTACTCAGCCACTGATGTCGCGCTACTTGAGAGTGTTCAGCACGGAAGCGCTGCTAAGCATATCGGCATGAAGAATGCGCTGGAGCAGAACCACTCTCACATGAAGATCACCAACATCGTGCACCTGTGTAAGCTCTTGGCGGCGAATCGTCGGCGGGGAGTAAGTTCCGGTAAGGTGTATGAATACTGCCGTCTCTTTACAAAGCCCGACCAGTTGCCTTCTGATGAGCCGCGTCAGGCTGAGCAGATGGTTTATAACTACGAAACTGATGTGCTCACCTTCGCAAGCGTGGGCCGCTGGTATGAAGGCGAGTGGCGTAAAGAGGAGTCAGTAGAGGAGAAGGCGCGACTTTTTACGGCTGTTGTAGGCTCTATTGTTAAGAGTATCGGAGGTGATTTCTCTGTTGGGAAAAGTGAGTCTCCGTTTCTGCATCCGGGTATGCAGGCCTCAATCAAATGTGGCCGCTCGGTAGTTGGCTTCTTGGGTGTGGTGCATCCGAGTGTCAGAGAGGCGCTCGACGTTAGTGAGCCGGTTTTTTACGGCGAGTTGAGTGTACCGCAGATGTTTAAGTTGCTAACGCGCCCACAGGCGCCGGAGGTGAGTGATTTTCCGGCTGTTTGGCGTGACGTGACTCTGCAGGTCGGTGCGCGCGAGCAAGCAGGTAGAGTGGTGCGGTTCGTTAACGAGATGAACATCGATTCGCTCACCACGGTTTCTATAGTGGATGATTTTAGGAAAGCCGGTGAGGATTTTCGTCGAGTCACTTACCGCGTTATCTTTCAACGACTAGACCGCACCTTGAAAGGTGAAGAGGTTGATGCTGCCATGACTGGGCTCCTTGCTGCTCTTAGGGAGAAGCATGGGGTAGAGATGATTGGCTGAGGGTCTGACACCGAAGCCTATCGTCTGGTAGCCTTCAGAGGGCTATTTTCGGCATGCGCTGAGCCCATCTCTCGTTTTTCCGTTCCACGTTTTCTCAGAGAGCGCGCGGTTCATCCGCCAGGCTTTTCTGCTTTCAAATCATATCCAACGCTGCTCTCATAGGCATGGGCGGTGTTATGGACTCGGTGGTGCGCATCCATTAAACCCTGAAAGAAATCTGCGTCCATAACGACGAGAAAGCGCCCATTTCGTTGAGTTAATAGAAGCGGCTCCTGGTTTTCAAAGAGTACCTTGGCCACCTGTTGAAAGTGACGAATAAAGGTCGTTGCAGTCAGGATCTGGTCGATGCGAAACATAAAGGTCTCCTGCTAAAAGTTTTTAAAACATATTAATCGCAATTTTGGGGATTTTGTTGCGTCTTTTTTAGAAGCGTAAGTGCTGGAATCGATGAGTTTTATTTGTGTGTTTTAAAAACGCATTTAATGCGTTTTTTACCGCGCGGTCTCTGAGAAAACGCGGGGTGAAAACGCGGGGGTAAAAAAGCGGGATGGCGTGTGAACTTGGGCTGAATTTACTTGTCTAATGTAGTGTTGAGCCAAAGCTATGCTTTGCTCATGGTCGACCGGTGACTGATTGCTTTGAGGGGTTGTGCAGCGAGACGAAGAGAAGGCGATTGTTGAGCGGGTGCTCGCCGGTAGTTCGGGGGATTTTGCCGCCGTGGTTAAGGAATATCACGCACGTATCTACGCTCTGATGAAACGGCAGGTGGGAGATCCCGCTATCGCGGAGGATCTCACCCAAGACACCTTCCTGCGAGCCTATGCCGGACTGAGATCATTTCGTGGAGACGCTTCGTTGGGCACCTGGCTGATTCGGATCGCACTTAATCAAGCCAACAACTACTTCGCCTCGAAGCGCTACCGACAGTCCCGCCTCTCCGACTCATTCGCCCATGACAAACACGATGCTAAGGACTCCGGTATGCAGCCCGGTGACGAACTAACCTTTCAAGTACACGTTGAGCAACTCCGCATGGCCCTTGAAAAGCTAAAGCCCGCGCTGCGTGAGGTGATAGTCCTATGTGGTCTCGAGGGGCGCCCGTATGAAGAGGTGGCGGCGATCTTACAGATCCCCGTCGGAACAGTCCGCTCGCGCCTGAACAAAGCTCGATTGCTGGTGAAGGATCTGCTACTCGCCGCAGCGGCGAAGGAGGTTGCATGATGAAGCGTTCATCTATTGAGAACCGATTTACTGAGCTAGTAGACGGCTCGCTTTCAGAGGGTGAGAGACTAAATCTAGAAAAAGAGATCGCCGCAGATCCCGCCTTGGCTCAGTCATTTGCAGTCTTTAAGGCGATCGTTGCCACTGAGAGGGTGGTAGCTCAGGAGTTTGCTGAGCCACATAGTAGCTTGGAAGTTAAGGTTATGGAGCGAATCTCTGAGCACGGTGTACGCAGAGAGAGCTCCGGTTTTGCCGTGGGGGTGTATATGGCGTTAAAGAAAGTGGCACGAATAATTTTCACGATTATTGGAAGCTCAGCTGCCGGATTAGTGCTGCTTGTAGCACTGACGGTTATTGCTGGATTGCTTTTTATTCCTGATGAGGAGTCCGTACTAAACTCGGCATTGACGGTTTTAGAAGGAAGTCTTGGCGCCATTCTGATGTTGCTTGCAGGTTGTATTGCGCTTGTGACTGTAGCCACCCGCCGCTCAAGAGCTGCTCTGGCATTTGCAACGATGGCTTGTGCTCTCTTTTGCTTAAGAAATTTACAAACCGTCTATTTCAATGATGTTGACATTAAAGCGGGCATTCCCGTAACACCTCCTGAAGGAAAAGTCGCTGAAGGCTCTCATAAGCCTGGCCAGTCAGGAATTCAGACAACGTATAATGATGTCAGGATAGCGCCCTTTGGTCAGAGCATAATCGGAGGTTTGGCGCTTCCAGAGGAGCAAACCATGGAGGGGGTATTCGCTCCTGTTGACCAAGAAACGTACTCAGCTGTCGAATTAGCCAAAAGAATTGTCGCATCTGATTCTGCGGTTTCCACGTTTAGTATAGATGTAGATACAGCAAGCTACTCAAATGCGCGTCGATTCCTCTCGCTTGGGCAACTACCGCCGAAGGAAGCAGTCCGCATAGAGGAGTTTATCAACTACTTTACCTACAACTATCCATCGCAGAGAGAGAAACCATTTTCACTCTCGTATGAGATTGCTCCATCTCCCTTAAGCGAGGGGCGCTACCTGCTGTCGCTGGGAATAAAGGCCCGTGCTCCTCTCAAAGAGCGCCGACCGTGGAACCTGGTATTTTTAGTTGATGTCTCTGGGTCGATGAACGAGCCAAATAAGCTGCCCTTGGTTCAGAGCTCGCTCTCAGTGGTGCTTGATTCGATGCGTCCAGATGACCGCATCGCGTTAGTAACATACGCCGGGACCTCGCAGGTTCTCTTAGATTCCACAGCTGGTGCCGAGAAAGAGAAAATTCGAGCTGCGATTAAGGGACTATCTGCAGGAGGCGGAACGTACGGCGAGGGTGGAATCCGTGCTGCCTATGATGTTGCCGCTAAAAATATGATTAAGGACGGCGTAAATCGCGTTATTTTAGCGACCGATGGGGACTTTAACGTGGGTATCTCCTCGCGCGAAGAGTTGATTTCGTTGATCGAGAAGAAGCGCGAGGGTGGGGTTACTCTTACAACGTTAGGGTACGGCACGGGTAATATTAGAGATGATGTAATGGAGCAGCTCGCCGATAAGGGAAATGGCAACTACTTCTACATCGACTCCTTCCGTGAGGCGCGCAGAGTATTAAGCACTAAGCTCGCTAGTACAGTCGAGGTGGTCGCTAAAGATGTTAAGCTTCAGGTCGAGTTTAATTCCGCAACCATCTACGAGTATCGATTGATCGGATACAACAATCGCATCCTCAAAAAAGAGGATTTTAACGACGATGCTGTTGATGCAGGAGAAATAGGCCCGGACCACACCGTGACAGCGCTCTACGAGGTCGTACTTGCTGGTTCACCCCTTGCGAAGAAGCTAGAAAGCGAGAGTCGTTATAGTCCTCGAAAAGAGGCCGATATCGCAACTCAGGGAGCTGTTCACCAGGAAGAGCTTGGATTCCTAAAGGTGCGCTTTAAGGAACCTGGCGGAACTGAGTCCGAGTTGCTTGAGTTCCCAATCGAGAGAGCTACTATTAAGGATTCTTTCAGCTCGGCCAGTGAGGATTTCCGATGGGCCGCCGCAGTGTCTGGTTTCGCAGAGCTTCTACAGGGTAGCACCTACGCAAAGGGGTATGACTACTCTACTGTTGCTCAAATAGCAGACGGGGCGCTTGGTGAAGATGCAGATGGCGCTCGTCGGGAGTTCGTTGAGCTGGTGAATGGAGCGCAGAGTTTGCGCAGGTGATAGGCGTAACTCATTCACCAGTATCGCGCGCAACGTCTCTAATAAGATACTGCTGATACTCAGCCCAGATATCAACTTCGTTAAGCTCGCACTCAAACTCCGAGCCATCGCAGGTGAGGTAGAGGCGGTTGTCGATAAAGGTCATCGTCCAGAGTGGGCTGCTGCGTTCGAAAGGGGTGAGCTTCTCAAGTAGCTCTAAAGGAATGTGATAAAAGCGGATATCTTTTACCCAGTTCGTTTTACTCCCTTTGAGCATATGGCAGAAATTGTTGACGTGCTCGGGTAGGTAAAAATAGATACGGTGCTCCGCCTCAGGCGAGGAGCGTAGGGTAAGCTCAAGTTTGCGTTTGTCTACTGGGCCTACTTCCACCCACAGCAGAGTTGTGCCGATGACATCCTTCATCCAGATAGCTGGCTCTTTGGGTTCAAACATCCCCTGCGTAAAGCTTTGACCCTCTTGGAAGCAGTGGCCGTGCGCAATCATGCGCGCATAGAGATGCTCAAGAGACTCGTTCGGATGGCGCGCAGTTTTTACGCGAAAACGTGTATAGACCTCGCGGTCGGAGTTATTGAGCTCTACGGTAAAGTTGTAAAAAGCCGCTGCAAAAGACATAGGTCTTTGGCAGTTTACCTGCGTAGCTCTGGAAAGGTAAGGGTATTCGGTTGTTTCGAGCCGGTTTTTCAGTCCTTTCAGGGATAGAAATGGTCCCGTTAGCCCTCAACGCACCCCCTGAGGCTGCTTTAGCAGTTCAAGGGGGTGCGCTGTCCCATGAAGCGTTACACTACATGAAGCGGCTCTATCTCAGTTGAGTTGTCGCCATTGTTGTACCCGTTGTAGTACTTACGGAGCTGCTCTCGCATCATCAGTCGTGAGCGGTGAAGACGGCTCTTCACTGCTGGTACCGAAAGGCCGAGAACACTTGCTACGGCGTCATTTGAGAGCCCATCGATATCACGAAGTACAAAGATCGCTTTGTAATCTTCTGGTAAATTATCGATAGCAGCCTCAATCGCGGCGCGTATCTCGTGGCGAGATGACATTACGTCAACATCATACATCTCAGTTCGATTGCCGACCCAGTTCTGCGTGACAGCGGGCTCGACATCTTCAAGCGAAACAGTGCGGCGTCTGTTTCGCGCTCTAATCTTCATGAAAGCGGCATTCATCGTGACACGGTACAACCAGCTCGAAAATTGGGATTTATATTCGAACTTCCCAACCTTCGTGAACACCGTGATGAATACATCCTGGAGGATCTCCTCCGCATCTTCTTGGCTTCGAGTAATGCGGAGTGCAAGATTCAAAACCTTCGATCCATAACGTTCAACGAGCTCTTCAAAGCAGCTCTCTTCTCGGACAGTAACGCCTTTAACAAGTTCAATGTCGGTTTTGCGTGTGGTCATAGGTCCCTCCATTAAACGGTGAGTGATGCTTGTCACGTTGCCAGATTGATCAGTGGGAGTTGTCACGGATTTGTAAAAAGTGGAGTCTAGAATTCAAGTTTAGAGACCTGGACGTTTTGGTCGTGGGTGTAATGTCCTAGCATGGATAGTCGGAATGAGGATTGCAGGAGTCTTATGACTAATATGATTAAGATTGTTGTTTCAGTAGCTTGCGCAGTTTTTACCAGCACCTTTCTGCATAGTGTGGAAGCCCAGGACCTACTGCCGGTAGCGGGGAAATCCTTTGCGCTGACAGTGCCGGCGGTGGGCGAATTGGACGGAGACGTCGCAAATGGCAAGGAGGTTGTGGTTGTCTCAAAGGAAGGTGATGTCTCTGTTGTACGGGTGGACGGCTCTAGGCTGTGGTCTGCAGCATTGCCGAATGTCTCATGTGCAGAGGGTCAAAAAAGTGATCGTTCGTATTCCTCTGCAGTTATTGGCGAACTTTTTGGTGATGGAGTCCCTTATGTTGTTGTCGGATATGGGGGATTCACTGCGCGAGCATGCGATGGTGGTGTGGTTGCGTATCGTGGAGATACCGGTGCGCAGGCGTGGGTTTTTAGCCTGAAGAATTGGTCTAAAAAGAAGAAGTTTTTTTCATTTAGAGCTGCTGTGTACGGCACACCTCGACTAGCTGATGTTGATAACGATGGAGAGCTAGAGATCGGTTTTGGGGCCTTTGATCGGCACATATATCTCCTAAATGCTAATGGCACAGTTCGCTGGTACTATCAGGCTGCAGATACTGTCTTTGATTCACCGGTCTTCGTTGACATAAATGGCGACAGCAAGAAGGAGATGATAATTGGCACAGATATAAGCAGGAATACAGCGATAAAACCGCCGACCCCAGATGGTGGTTATCTGTACGCGCTGGATGCTTCCCGTTCGGGTCCCAATGGGACATTGTACCGATTTCGAGATCGTAAGCTTCAGATCTGGCGCTCTCAATTTACTCAGGTCATTCAGACCGATCCCGTGGTGGGTGATGTGTTGCCGAATTCAGCCGGGCAAGAGGTGGTTATCGGCGCTGGATGTTACTTCCCGGAGGGCAGCGCTGCGAAGCGCGGAAAGTGGTTTAAGGTTGTAAGTGCGAAAACTGGCCGGGTGCTTAAAACGTTACCGGTGTCTGCATGCTCTTCTTCAGCAGCGGCGATCGGGGATGTTAACGGTGATAATCTCCCCGATGTAGTTGTATCGGTAAGCGGTAATAAAGGATTTGGAGGTGATGGAAATAGCTATATAATCGCGTGGACTCCGTCTACCAACACTATACTTTGGAAAATTACTCCAACTCTGGGAGCAGCTAAAGATTCTTATCTAGGGCATCATCGTCGCCAGCCAGTGCTGGTAGACCTCACAGGAGATGGTCGCCCTGAGGTAGTGATAACTTTATCGCTCGGCGTAGCCGTTCTTGATGGTTTGACTGGTGAGCAATTGACTTGTGGCGCTGAGTCGCCGTGTGCGAAGCCCCTACTAAAGATAGCAAGCGCGGTAAGTGGTAGCGCGGCTGTAGCTGATACGGACGGGGATGGCCAACTCGAGGTTATAGTGGCAGGAAAAAAGGGTAGCACACGCAACGTTATTCGCTGGGAAGATCCACTCGCGTTTTGAGATAGAGGTTTTGACCTTTCTACCCCTCCCGTGACAAAATGGGCCGGAATCGGCGTCTTCTTTACGAAACAAGGGATATACATGGCCAGAATAGTTTTGTGTTCAAAGTTTAAGAAAGAGCTTCCGGGACTAGAAAAACCGCCATTTGCGGGCGAGCTTGCAAAGCGCATCTTTGACACGGTTTCTCAAGAAGCATGGGATCAGTGGAATAAGGATGTTCAGATTAAGGTGCTGAACGAGTATCGGCTGAACATGGCTGACCCGCGTGATTACAAGGTGCTGGTTGAGCAGATGCTGCGTTTCCTAGGGCTCGAGGAGGGGGGAGTAGCAGAAGTTGAAAACGCTGACCGTGGACGTCGTCAATGAAGATAGCCGTTGTAGGCGTCGGTAATCTCGGCTCGGTTCTCGTTGAAAAAATAATCGGTGCGGGAGCCACGCCGAAGGACCTCGTGCTGGTTCATCGCAAATCGGTGCAGCACGATGATTTAGGGACGCGCTTTGGTTGTCGTATTGTTAGTTCGCTGACTCACCTCGGGTCGTCTGCCACCTTTGACCTCGTTTTAATCGCTGTAAAGCCCCAGGATGCAGAAGAGGCTTGCACAGATATTCGGCCCTTTGTTAGTGGGAGCACCGTTGTTCTTTCGGTGATGGCAGGTATTACTGTAGCCCGGCTTGCAGACCTTCTCGGCCATGCCAAGATTGCTCGCGCAATGCCAACGCTTGGCGCTATGGTCAGTGAGAGTGCGACTACTTTCTTCTGCAGCGACACTCTATCTAGCGACGATTGCGGGGCCGTGGAGAAGATTCTCTCTACATTCGGTAGATGTTGGCGTGTGGCCCGAGAGGAGCTGATAGATGTTGCGACCGCGGTAGCAGGGAGTGGGCCTGCGTATTTCTGCTGGCTGGCAGAGCAGATTGAAGCGGTAGCTGTTGAATCAGGATTCTCCGCAGAGGATGCTCACCAAATCCTTGTACAGACACTGCATGGCACTGCAGCTTATTTGAAGTGCTCGGCTACTCCTTTTTCCGTGCTGCGGCAACGTGTGACTTCGCACAAAGGAACCACGCATGCAGCCATATCACTCCTGCAGCAACACGAGGCCGACGTTGTAGTCAAAGAGGCCGTCAGGGCAGCTTTGCGGCGTGCCCGCGAATTGGGTGACGATAAGTAACCAGAAAAGTATAATGCTAACAATGTGTTAGCTGGTTGCCGGCATCTTCCCCTACGCTTTTTCATTTTCAGCTTAAGCAAAAATGCAGCTCTACCGATAGCTCTCTTATCGGCGTTATGTGGTTTTCGGCGCTGACGGATTTGCTAAAGCGGTACAGCGGATTCTACGCAGGGATGCGGGAAAAGCGGTCCAGGAAGGGAGAATCAAAGGAAGAGGATTAGACCTTATGTACGGGAAGAACCCCCACGCAGCGTATCAAACCGTTCAAGTTACCACCACCGACCGCGGTCGATTGCTCCTCATGATGTATGAGGGTGCGATTAAATTTCTCAAGCAGGCCCGCGCTGGTCTCGAAGAGGACGATATTGCAAAGTTCTGCCGCTTCTTAAGCAAGGGTCAAGCGATCATTGCTGAGCTCATGAATACGCTCGATTTTGAAAAGGGCGGGAACATAGCGCGTGACCTAGACCGCCTGTATGACTTCATGCTCTTCTATCTGACTGAGGCAAACCTCTACCGTGATGCAAACCGCATCACCAAGGTTATAGGTCTCGTCGATACCATTTACTCGGCCTACAAAGAGATCATAGAGGGCAACAAGTCCGATAAGCCTCTATCGGCTCCAGAAGAAGCTCAGAAGGTTGGTGAGGCTCTTAAGCGAGTACAGATATCCCTTTAGTATAAGCGAGTTATAGGTTGAAAGAGAGGGGCCCCGGGGGCCCCTTGTTTTATTTGCGGCGACATTTCTGCAGCCGCGCTAGCCACAGCTGCATCCTATAGAACGGAGTCCTGCGCCAACTCTTGTAAGGGATTCACAGGATTAGGGATTTACAATCAATGACCACACTACCAAAGCTTGCAGAGCTAATGAGAAAGGACTGGGACCGTCGTGTTGGACACGATTATCGGTTCTGGATGAGCGACGGCCACAAAGACGATGCCGAGATGTGGCGTACGGGCGAGCGTGATTTTGCAATCATCAGTAAGGATATTCCAGTTGGTCAGGAGTTTACAGCACTTGAGGTAGGGTGCGGAGTTGGGCGCATGTTGCGTGCGGCTTCACAGAAGTTCGGTAAAGTTATAGGTTTCGATGTTTCTCAGCGAGCGATCGATAAAGCCCGAGAATTACTCGGTCCTAACGCTCGAATTGAACTCGTTGTGGGTTCAGGTCTCGATCTGCAACCTGTCGAGTCACAATCAGTTGATTTCGTGTGGAGTTTTGCGTCTCTCACGAGTATGCCAACGAAGGTCATCGCTGCTTACCTAGTAGAGATGCGAAGGGTATTGAAGCCATCTGGGTCCGTAGGGCTTCAGGTGTACCTTGGAAACCAGATAGCTGTTCGTGAGTCTGATACGCTTCACCTGCGCTGTTACACGCGCGAGAATTTTACGGCTGCCATGAATCTGGCCGGATTTGTGGTTAGTCGGGAAGAGGAGCTGGTGCTCCCAAATGTTCAGGTATCCTTTAAAGACCACGGTCTTGAGGCCATCATAGTCAAGCTTGACCCTACAGGCCGTGCCCCGGCCGGTGTGGATGAGATAGCGCGGGCCCTATGTCCAGGCGGTGAGGATGACAGGTCTGGAGACCTTGCACCGGTAGATCTTGAAGCGTGGATGACAGCCAATTACGCTGAGCAGCTTGTTGCAGAGGGAGACCTTGAGAAGGCTCGTAAGGCACTTGAGTATGTCGAGGTACACTGTCGCACAGCTTCGATAGATGTTCGTGATATTCTTGATCGTGTAGTTTCGAAAAGTGTCGACGATGTGCCCGAGCAAGGGGCAGTCAATTCGCATCATCCGTCCAGCCTCACATTCGAACAGAACATGCGCGTTCTTGCAGACAGGTTCCCGGTTGTCTATGAAAAGTTACGGGCGCACCTCTCCACAGGAGAGCGCACAGTAACGTGTAAGCCCACGTCGCAGGGTGCCTCACTCTGGCAAGGGATTACCTGCCTTGATCACCCTGAAAAGCCCTTAGCCGGGGCTGAAGCGTTTGCTAATCGCACCATTTACGAGCGCAAGATAACCTCAGAGGCGCACCTCGTCGTTGTTGGATTTGGAGGTGGATATCACCTTGAGGCGCTTAATGGGCGTGTGAGCTCCGTTAGCTGCCTGGAGCCAAGTATCGACGTGCTGCGAGCGGCCATGGATGTTCGTGACCTACGCACTGTTTTGCTCAATCTAAAAGACCTTCAGGTCGGCGATGGATATGAGTCCACTGCGCTCGAAGCTAACTCGCAATTGGTTGTGCGTCCGCAGACGATGACAGTCAGTCGTGATTATGTAGAAAAGGTAAAGAGCTCGTTCTATAGTCGCCGCGGAGCAACCACATTGCGTCCCCGGATCGCTGTACTCGGTCCGATTCAGGGTGGAACTATTCCAACAGGCCAGTATACCTACGGAGCACTAAATCGGATGAAGCAGCATGTTCGTGGTATGGACATGAGCGGCTTTAACGGTGGGTTTCAGTTAATGGATGGCTTTGCGTTTGACGAAAATCGCAGAGCTATGATGCGCGCGAACTACTGCGAGATGTTGTCGAGTGTTATTCTAGAAAGTATAGCGGAAAAGCCGATCGATATATTGATATGTATGGCGCAAGCGCCGATCACGATGAAGGCTCTGGCTGAACTGCGCCGACGGGGTGTGATCACAGTATTGTGGTTCGTTGAGGACTATTTGCGATTTACCTACTGGAAGCAGATGGCATCCAGTTATGACTTCATTTTCACTATTCAGAAAGGTGAGTGCATCTCAGCGATAAAGCAAGCAGGTGCGGGTGAGGTCCACTATATCCCGACTGCATGCGATCCATTCTTTCATAGACCGATGGAGCTTTCGGAGGAGGAGAAGAAGAAGTGGGGGTCTCATCTCTCATTTGTGGGTGCGGGG
Organism: Bdellovibrionota bacterium; assembly: GCA_044360195.1. Taxonomy (GTDB): domain Bacteria; phylum Bdellovibrionota_C; class UBA2361; order UBA2361; family OMII01; genus OMII01. The sequence continues at coordinate 135,213 of JBIKKT010000001.1, forward strand.
TACCATAATCGGCAACAGATGTTTGCTTCTCTGGCAAATCAAGACTTCCGAATATGGGGAAGTGAGTGGCCGACCTGTCGACCATTCGACCGCATGGTGCAGGAGCAGGCGCGACGTATAGCTCCAGAAGAGTATATAAAGATATTTAACGCAACTGATATTAATCTCAACCTTCACTCTAGCAGCGAGCGCGACGGAGTAGAGCCAAATGGAGATTTTATTAACCCGCGAACCTTTGAGCTGGCAAGTTGCGGAGCCTTTCAGTTGGTCGATGAGCGAACCTTACTACCTGAGTTGTTTGAGGTAGGTACCGAGGTGGTCACGTTTAGTAGTCTTTCAGACTTACGTGATAAAATTGAGCATTACTCGGCGCATCCTGAGGAGCGAGCTGCGATCGCACAGAGAGCGCGCGAACGAGTTTTGCGCGATCATACCTACGACAAACGCGTTGAGCAGATGCTCTCAATTATCTACGCGAGCAAGTACGAAGAGCTCAAAAAGCGCGAGCAGGAAAGCCCGTGGACAACTATGGTTAAGCGTTCGAAAGGATATCCTGAGCTCTTGCAGCGCTGTGAGGTGTCTCGGGATCGAGGAGAGGAGCCAAATCTAGACGGCTTGATATCTGATGTTGTCGCTGGAAATGGCAAACTGACGGAAACTGAGCAAAAGCTACTTTTTCTCTATCATGTGCGAAAGCAGATACTTCGCATGACCCGAGAAGAAGCAGGGCTTAACAAGTAGATACTATGAAGAAGCGATATCCGAGCAAGAAAAAGATTTTGTTGGTAAATATTACCCGACTGGGTGATATGCTTCAGGCGACACCCACGATAGCTGGGCTGAAGGAAGAGAATCCTGGTTGCCACATTACGGTCTTAGTCGAGAAGCAATTTGAAGAGGTATGTACCGTCATTCCGCACATTGATCGGATTGTAGGGCTTGACCTCGCGATGGTGTGCCGCTCGCTTGATAGAGAACGCGAGGGAATAATCGACGCGTACGAGTATATCTCAGAATTTGTCGACATGCTTCGAGTCGAACAGTTTGATTACTGTCTCAATATGTCGTCGTCAGCCTATACCGCGTTGTTGCTCAGGTTGATAGGTGTTTCAAACAACGGTGGATGGACAGCCGATGAAGAGGGAAATCGAGTTATTGAGTCTGATTGGGCTCGTCTCTTCGCCACGTCGGTATTTCACCAAAATCGTCAGTTCAATTCGTTGAACCTTGTTGATGTATTTCGCTGTTCCGCAGATGTGGAGATTCATCCGCACCAGTTGCTTATTAATGTAGAGGATTCGTCTATCGCCTATTGTGAAAAGCTCTTAGCAGAGGCTTCTTTTACCAATACTGGCCCGCTCATAGCAGTTCAGGCTGGAGCAAGTCAGGGCAAAAGGCAGTGGGCTCCTGAGAGATTTATAAAAATGATATCTCTCCTCGTTACGAAATATAACGCTCGAGTCGTTCTAACTGGTGCGAGTAAGGAGCGAAATATAATAGATCCCATCGTTCGAGGATGTGACTCACCGAATGTTATATCGGTAGCAGGTAGGACAACGGTGCCTCAGCTATCAGCGATGCTTAAGCTTAGCAAGGTGCTTGTAACAGGTGATACGGGGCCGATGCACATAGCTGTTGCTGTTGGAACTCCCGTTGTAGCGATGTTTTTGGCATCTGCGTTCGGATTTGAGACGGGCCCTTACAGTGAAGGTAATCTCATCCTCCAGCCTGTGATCGGATGCGGTCCGTGTAATCCCAATAAGGCCTGTGGTCGGCCCGATTGTCACGATCAAATTTCACCTGAGTTAATGGCTACCTTAACGATGCAACGAGTGGAAGGGCATGTCCTTTCCGTGGATCCCCAGGTGGCAGATCCACGCGTTGTAACGATCTACCGGTCACTATTTGACGAGAACGGTTTTTGTGACCTCGTGGCGATCAACTCAGAAAATAAAGACCCGCTTGAGCGTCACCGCCGCACATATCGGAAGCTGTGGCTGGATGATCTCGGGGAGTTTACACTTCCAAAGGAAAAGGGAAGGTCCTTGCTCGCGCTGCAGCCTGACCCGGTAGACGGCCTGCAGGACGTCAAAGCATGCGCGGTTAAGGGGCAAAAGCTGCTGACAGAGCTCGTTGAGTATGTGAAGGATTCCTCGGCACCGGCGGCAAAACTGGGCACAGTTAATAAAGAGATAGCTGAATTAGATAGAGAAATCGAACAGTTAGGCTTCCATCACGCTCCTATGGCACCGTTGACGCGTATGTTTGTTTTCGCAAAAGAGAATTTACTGGGATCCGATCCGTTGGACCTTGCATCTCAAATGAAGAGCATTTATCGAGACCTAGAAAGAAGAGCTGAAAAGTATCAGACTTTCTATTCTAACTCGTAAAACGAGGCACTGGTTGTTGAAAGACGGATTTGGTTAAAGTCCGCAGGCAGTGAGGGGTTGTTAAGCGCAGAGGGGAAAAAGAGTACGTTATTGGGGGTTCTATGTTTCGCGTTCGCATAAATGGCCAATTCACCGACTTCGATACGACAAGTGTTCAACGTTTTACTGAGCTCGTCGAACTGATTAAGGCCTCGATTGATCCAGAGCATATGATCACTCAGATCCTGCTCGATGACCGAGATCTTAGTGATGAAGAGTGGTCCATGAACGTGAGCCAGATTGAGGGTGGCGTGCTTGCGATAGAAACTGGACATCCTGAGGATTATGTCGCAGACCGTCTTCAGGATGCGTCTCGCGTAGTGAGGTCGTGCTACTTCGAGTTTCGCGATGCGCGCAAAGGATTTCAAGATGGTGACATGCAGACAGGCAATAAGCGCTTGAAGGTTGCTGTTGAGACCTTAAGAGCCTTCTTTGAGTGGTACGGAACGCTTAGCCAGCTTGTTTCAGACGCCAAGAGAGCTAAGCTTGATATCACACCGCAGGTGAATGATATCTCAGATACCTGCAAGAGGATTTGCCAACAGCAGCTCTATCAATCTTGGTGGGCACTCGGAGAGAGCCTAGAGAAAGAGCTTGAGCCTAAGCTCGACAAGCTCGAGGATGCTTGCAGAAAGGCAGCTCGTGAGGTCCAATCCTCAGCCACGGCGTAGCTTAAGGTAGGCCGCGCCTCGTAAAAAAATAAGTATTGAGCTCGTAGTTTACAGAACGGAGTATTCTTTGATCTCGCACGAGAAGTATTAGTGCATGAGGCATTAGTAAGGAGCTCCAGGTGCCGGAGGTACGCGTGAGGGAAGGGGAGGGACACACCGCTTCTTCCCAAGCCATTAGTGCTGTACAGCTTGATATAACCATATCTCATTCTGAATTTACTATTACTACGGGGCGATGCCCCATTCCCGCGAGCCCCTCTACCGGGCCAGTGTTTGAGTGCTCCGTGTGCTAACAGTGCACGTAGAGGAGTTTCTGGCGTTATTCCACTTTTCCGCTGCCAAAAGCGCATCCCTCGCATCATAAGCACTAATGACCAGAATCTAGGGATAAACCTGGGCTCGATGCGATCGGTTCGGTAGGTAGGAATAACAGTGACTCAACAGGTACGACATAGCAGCGGAAACGCGCAGGCAGCTCGCCCTGATACTCTCGCTTCGCGAGTTGGGTTTCTTACGACCTGGAATCAGCCCTGTGGTTTAGCCACGTATGCAAAGTTCCTCGTATCACAATTCGACGAGAGCGAGTTTGTAGTGTTCTCCGAGTTGGAGCGGCCGTTAACCAGCCCTGATGAGCCTTTTGTGACGCGCTGTTGGGTGCGCAGTGAGGATAACCAGCCACCCCGTGACTATGCGCAGCTTGAGGCTGCAGTGCAAAAGGCAGGGATAGGGGTACTGCATATAAACGGACAGGCTGAGTTTTTCAGTGAGCCAAACTTCAGTAGATTCTTAAGTCGCATCAGAGCGCAGGGGATAAAGGTAATTGTTGAGCTGCACTGCATCTATTCCTTAAATAGCGGCGGCCACTCCCTCCTAGTCAATGCCGATAAAGTCATAGTGCACTCGCCAGAAAATCGCATTGAAGCGATTGCATGCGGGGCGGCTCCTGAGACTGTCGTTGTCATGCCGCACGGAGTTACCATTCGTGAACCTCAAACGAGCGAAACGAAGGCATCACTTCGAGAAAAGTTAGGATTGCCGCAGAACGATACTTTGATTGTCTCACTTGGATTTATTCAGCCGCATAAGGGTCTTGACTCTGTAATGGAGGCAGTGAGCCATCTCAGAAAGCGGAGCATTCCGGCGCATGGAGTAATTGTTGGTCAGACGAGATCTGATTCGCCACGCGGGGTGGACTACCTCCGAAAGCTAAAAGATTATGCCGCTACGGTTGGAGATGGAAATCACGTAACCTTCGTTACCTCCTTTGTTCCGGACGAGCAGGTTCAGGAATATTTAGCAGCGGCAGACCTCGTGATGCTCGATTATCGCTCGCGGTATATCGAGAGTTCAGGGGCGTGTTCTCTTGCTATCGGAGCTGGTGCTCTCGTAGCAGCATCTCTCGCTCCAGCGATGCTCGCGTTCGGGGATGCCGTTTGGCACATGACGGATGGTTACAAGCCAGCGATATCAGCAGAGCTTCTTCTTACGGACGAGACTCTACAAAAAGAGTTGAGGAAGAACGCGAAGGCATACGCTGACAAGCACTCGTGGAGAGCGATCTCAGTTTTATTATCACAGATATACAGTTCAATCGGTTTTTCGTTTATGCCAAGGCATCTGCGGGGAACAGACACAAAAAAGGAGAGTCCCGTGACTACTACGTACACACCTAAGAAAGCAGTGAAGCCCCTCCGCATCTTGATGCAGAATAGGACGGCGACGTTTTCGGCTCGCGGCGGCGATACTGTGGTGCTCGAGCACCTGCGAGATGGCTTAATAGCCCGAGGGTGCAATGTCACTATTGATACAACCGGGCATGCTGATCCTGGCAATTATGACCTTGTGCACCTCTTTAACTTCGCTACTCCTGATGTTACTCGGGCGCGCGCAGAGGCCGCAGTAAAAGCCGGTGTGCCCTTCGTGGTGACTACGCTGTACGAAGAGGTTCCTGAGTTTCACAATCAGTCCCAAGCAGTTGCAACACGTCTCAAGGAGTACGTTGCTCGCCGTCAAGATAAAGAATTTTGGGAGAAGTATAAAATAAACCTCGCCCTTGTACCGAGAGCCGCTCGCTTTGATAATGACTGGGTTGCGTCTCATGCTGCAGCTCTCTTTGCAAACGGAGAGAGCGAGAAGAAGGCGATCGAGCGCGATTATCCTAAAGCTAAGACTCCCACGGTCATTCCCCTTGGACATGAGGTTGGTGCTCTCGTAGGGCCTGAAGCCTTCGTAAAAGAGTACGGCGTAAGTGACTTCGTACTGTGTGTGGGGCGCTTTGAGAGCAGAAAGAATCAGTTGATGCTCCTTAAGGCACTTGAGAATTCTGAACTTACCGTTGTATTTGCCAGCGGAGGTTTTACGTATCAGCCCGACTACACGGAAGCGATTCGCTCCTTCAAGAGAAAGGGACGCACGATAGTGCTTGACCGACTCTCGCCAGAGATGCTGTCGTCTGCTTACGCTGCGTGCCGGGTGCATGTCCTAGCGAGCTGGTTTGAGCTGCCTGGCCTTGTCTCCTTGGAGGCAGCTGCGCACGGCAAGAATGTTGTCGCGACCCGGACTGGCACGACGGCCGACTACCTTGGGCCGAGTGCATTCTACTGCCTACCATGGGATGAGGATTCTATCGAGGCGGCGGTTTCGGCAGCGTATTACGCTCCGGTTAAGTCAGGAGTTGGCGATATCGCAGGTCGTTTCACTTGGAATGTAACGATAGACCAGACTCTAGCTGCGTATGAGAGCGTCCTGGGACTAGAGGGAGCGCGTAGCGCGTCATTCGAAGCTAGTGCTTCGACCGCAGCTGCTATGCCGGTGTATGACCTCTCGTCAGACCCCACCGATTTAGCGGATTCAGTCGAACGTGGAGAGCTTGCGGCAACCGAAGGGGACTTCGATACAGCAATTTCACTGCTTGAGAAAGCTGAAGCCATACATCCGACCTCGCCACGCACGCTGAAGGCACTCGGCGCGGTATATCTTGCCAAGAGCGACGTACCGAAGGCTCTCGGGTATTTTGAGAGAGCTATCAAGCTGGCTCCGAATGACGTTAAAGTTGTGACTGGTCGAGGTATGTGCGACCTACTCAATGGCCAATATAAGACGGCCATGCCCTATTTCGAGAAGGCTGTTGTTACTGACCCAACTCACTTGGTTAGTATCAATCAGTTGCTGCGGTGTGGGTTCGAGACCGGCGAGATGGCGTCGTCAGAGATTGCTATTACCCGTTATCTTGCCGCTAAGCCAGGGGATGTATCCATGCGCTTCTGTTTAGCAGGCTGCCTCTTTAAGCTGGGTAAGCAAGCTCAGGCTCTTGCGGAGGTAGAGAAAGTCATCGCTGCTGAGCCTTCTAACGAGTCAGCACAGCAGCTTAAACAGCTTATCCAGGAAGCGCTATCTCAGCAGACAAAGCTGGCTCAGGCCACTACACCTGCAACGACAGCGCAGCCAGTCGTAAAAACTCCATCGCTTGGATTGGGGGTTGGGGACAGTCTCAATGATTCCTTGGCAGCGCTTTCCCAAAAGATAGCTGAGTGGAAAGTGGGTGCATCGGAAGCGCCTACTCAAGCAAAAGTCGCAGAAGTAGTGCCAACGATGTCTAAGGAAGAAGTGGAGCATGTAACCAAGCGGATTAATCCGGTGCCACCGATGCAGTCAGGAAGCGGAGTGAATCAGGGGAATGGCTATATAGACTCAAAGCTATCTGCCGTAGAGGATCTACGCCGAGACAGAAAAGTTGAAGAGGCCCGTAAGGTATTTGAGTCGATACGCACCGCCTTCGGCATGACTCCACAGCAAGAGGCTCGAGTCAAATGTTTAGAGGCCGAGTTTCTAGTGGTTGATGGTAAATTAGCCGAGGCTGAGAGAGCATACGAGGCGATATTAGAAATAGATAACGCGAACGCCCGTGCGCTGTGCGGCAAGGGTGCTTTGGCCGCTGAGTCGCAACGATGGGGTGACGCAAAGCAGTTTTTCGATAGAGCTCTTGCAGCTAGACCTGGCTATGATGTGGCGCTAGCGGGACTTGGTTTGTGTGAAATGATAGGCCAAAAGCACGAGACCGCATTCGACTTGTTTAAGAAGGCTGCGCAAGCGAATCCTGAAAATCAGCGGGCTCTGCTCGGAGTGCTTCAGGTCGGTTACCCTCTGAAAAAGTACGGAGAGATCGAGGTATTACTTGCTCGGTACCTCGACATTCATCCGGCAAGCACTGATATGTTGTACTCATTCGCTGGAGTTCTCTTCGCGCAGGGCAAGATGCAACAAGCTCGGATGGAGATTGAGAAGATCCTTCTCTTCGAACCAGCGAACACTAAAGCGCTTGAACTTCGACAGATGATTGAAAAAGGCTCAGCTCAGGGGGTAGGTGCATCGGTGCCTAATTAGGGAAGTTGCCGAAATCTCTCGACCAGCCAAAAAGTTCACCATCCCTTGGTGAAGGCGGACTTTTTGGCTTGGTCCTTATGATGTACTAAGACCTTTTAAGCTTTTAGTGGAATCGAGTGGGTGGCAACGAGGATAGAGAAAGCGTAAGCATTTGTCTTGACCCATAAATAGCGGCTGCTCACGTGCACGTGCTCAAGGCAAGAAGCTCTATCACATGGGAATCAGAGGTTCGACTTCTCGAAATACTCTTTCTCATGCCAATGCTAATCGAGACTGAAGGATTTTCGCCGACTACGCATGAGTGCTGACCGCCTATGCGCGACGGCTACACAAGGCGGAAAAACCATCTCTCCTTGAGTAAGTATCCAGTGCTGTTTACGCGCTCGATTCAACAATCATCCAGGTCTGCTGATGCGGTCTTTTCGGTGGGCATAGAATAACCACTAACTGCAGGGCGCGGGACCAGCTAAGCTCGCCTGACAGAGAATCGTTGTCGATATCTCGGCAGCCGCTTATTTCGCTCGCCCGATACTGCGGGGACACTTTAAAATCCCACTCCGTATCGGCAATCGAAATAAG
>JBIKKT010000029.1:0-48045 GCA_044360195.1 Bdellovibrionota bacterium
GCTTGATATTCACCGGCGTAACTGGGCCAAGCGACGCAGCGAGCTGTAGCTTCTCATCGATTACGTCTGATATTATGACTCGACTGCATCCCCCTGCGAGTGCGGCTAGTGCGGTGACCATGCCGATTGGCCCCGCGCCAGACACGACAGCAACATCACCGGGCTTAATCTGAGCTTTGTTAGCAGCATGCATACCCACTGCAAGAGGTTCAACCATTGCCCCTTCAGCGAAAGAGATATTGTCAGGTAGCTTGAAGGTAAACGCAGCTGGGTGAACTACTGTTGGTCGCAGCACGCCGTGAACGGGAGGGGTTGCCCAAAATCGCACGTGCGGATCGAGGTTGTAGATCCCGAGACGGGTCTCGATGCTATTGGGGTCAGGTATGCCTGGTTCCATGCAGACCCGGTCTCCTTTTTTGAGGTTAGTAACCTCACGACCAGCCTCAACAACCACTCCCGATGCTTCATGGCCCAGCACCATCGGTTCTTTAACAACGAATGGTCCGATCTCTCCATGCGTATAGTAGTGTACGTCGCTGCCGCAGACACCTACGGTGTGAATTGCGATACGTACATCGTGGGGGCCGAGATCTTCCTTGATATCGATCTCTCTAATTGCAAGTACGCCTTTTTTCTCAAGTACGAGAGCTTCCATGGCTGATTCCTTTTTATATTACCTCTTCATGTACACAATCACCCCAAAGTAGTAAGTGGGGTAAGGTACCGTGTTAGAACGACAGCGAGTTATGAGAGTGACAAACTTCTAAAAGATGTTATCGCTCTACCACGGACGTATCGCGTAATCCATATCGTTCTTGTGCTTCTGCTTTCTTCCCTGACTTTACTAGGTCGAAGAGGTGTGGGATGTCATGCCAGCGAGACACTTCGAAATCGACCCTGAGCTCAAGTGCCCGTTGCTGCCATTGTGCATGGTGCCTGGGGGATACAAGATGAGTGAGCCATACGACAAGAAACTCTGTGCCTGTAAGATTGAGCTGGCTCGTTAGCCTTTCTCGTGCTCCTGTAGCCGCTTGGAGCCCTGTGACCGAGTCCTCAATCGCCCACGCATGTTTCGGGTCATGTGCCATCCCGGCAAGAACTACGTCTGCATAGCACGAGGGATCAGGTTTGGGGCGCGCAGGAGTATAGTCAGACTGCGCGCTCTTTATGTGCGTTGAGGGGATGATGTCGTTTACTCCTATGGACGCGAGAGAGGCCTCTATTCGGCGACGGTGACTATTTGAAACCACATGCACCGGAGAGCCGTTTTTAACAAGTTCAGTAATGGTTTTTGATGCGCCCGGTACTTCTTGCACTGCGCCTCGGTGAATCTCTTGAATTACTTGATCCAGCTCATCAGCAACGAGGTGATGAATTGCTGAGTCGTCCAGAGACACTCCAATTTCGTTCTTGGTGTCTCGAAGGATCTGCTCAAAGGTCTTGCCTCCGTGTCGGGCTACAAACGAGTCGTAGTCCCAGGGTAGCGATGACGAGGAGAGGTTTTGTAAAATGTGGTAGTCAACTCCAAGTACCACATCGTCACCTGCCACAAGACAGTTATCCAGGTCCGATGTTATGAGAGCCATAATAATCCTGCGGTAAACAATTCGGGCAGAGTAAGTCGCCGCGGCACTCACATCAACAAAAAACAACCTGCCTGATACTGTAAAGGCCGTTGATGAATCTCTTTCTGATTCCCTCACCCGAATTAATCATCAAATACCAGATGGTATGCGACTAATGGGTGTTAGCCGTCAGTGATGTTTTCAGGATTGCATCTAAAGTACCTATTTTAATTGATGAGAACCGGCAGAGTCTCTATACAAGTCTGCCTTGTCACCTCACCCACCAGTAACTGCGATGGGTTGATGGATAGACTATTTGTGATGTTTGTCCTTAGTAGGGAGGGTGGCTGTAGTTGAGCCGCCATCCAATCGCGAACTCTTCTGCTCGTTCGCGTCGTTCCAAAACAAAGTAGCCGTCAATGTACATCATTGTGAGATTGAGCTCGGGTAATCCGTGCGATCTCTAATCCTTAGGAAGACTATGAAATTTAACCATACTACTGACAGACAACTATTTCTTGCAGCTAAAGAGCAGCTGATTCTTCCCCCGCGTGACCTGATAGACGCATTAACGGGTCCAGCATTAATCCTTACGCGGTCCAAGGAAACACGAGGTGTCGTTGAGCAGCGGCAGTTGAAGAAGGAAGAGATTGACGCCGATCTGAAGCAATTCAGTTTGCAAGGACTTGCTCCTGATATGGTAATCCTCCGTGCGCTGAACGCGGGTATATGTGGCAGTGATATGAAGAATGCATTTGGGAAAGAGTGTCGTTATGGATATGAGCCAGGTCGTGCGCTTCTTCATGAAGCTTCTGCTGTGGTCGTGCGGGTTGGAAGCGCAGTTCACGAGGTGACCGCAGGGGATCTGGTTGTTGCTAACCCGCTTTTCCCTGATCCTGATGGGATTGGCTTTCAGACAGGTGCGCCCCAGTGTGATGGGGAAGCTACATTTGCCTCAATTCAGAAGCACGGATTCGCGCGGGAGTTCTTTCTTTACCCTGCGGCTCTCGTTCACAAAGTAAATCCCGATAAAACATCTCCGGCACTGGCCGCGCTTGCTGAGCCGCTAGCGTGTGTGTTTCAGGCTTTGGAAGGGTATGGGGCAATTACTAAGCGAATCCAAGCCAGGAGTCTGGATGCGGTGGGACCGAAAAATACAAGCTATAACTATACAGTATTGATCCTCGGGGGAGGAGCGCTTGGCATGACTACCGCTCTGGTTGCAAAATATCTCGGTGCAAAGGAGGTGATCGTGCTTGACCGAAATCGCTCTAAAACAGAGAAGATAAATAGTCTCGGTGACGGAATACGAGGGTTGTGTATTGATTGGGAGAAAACGACTGAGGGGCGGGAGCGAGAAAAAAAATGTGCCGAGTTGCATGAAGTTATTCGTGAAGTCGCGCGCGGCAACTTTCAACAGCGCAAAGGGGTAGATATGCTTGTAAACTGCGTGGACTCACCGCAAGCTATTAGTGATCATCTCCCTGCTTTATACGGGTCCCCTGAGCCGGTAGTTATTCAAGCTGGCGGTTCGCAAGGCGGCCTGGAGCTTAGCGCCCCACTTTTTCGGAAACTTATGACACAGTCGGCTACTATGCTGTGGTCTTATAGGTACTCTCCGGCAAGTCTCCGTACAGCTATACATTTTCTCGAGCAGGCACCCGATGAAGCGGCAAAGCTTTTAATTAGCCTCACTGGAGCTTGGGAACAGCAGAATCAAGGCGCTCTACAGGCATTCAACGCTTCGTATACCCGAACCAGTGGGGCAGGTAAGTATCAGGTTGCATTTTCCAGGGTAGGTGATCTGCAAGAGCGCTTCGAAGGGAATTAGCTGGCGCCGTGCGCAAAGATGGAACTACAGGGTGCCGGGCAGCAATGTGGTCTCAGACTCAAGCTGCCGCATCCCTTCCAAAGTAGATCTCTTTTAGTCTCGCATCGCAGCGAACTTTCTCTGGCGTGTTATCGAGAATTATTTGTCCTTCATTAAGGACGATGATCCGACTGCAGAACTTTTGAATAAAGTTGATGTCGTGCTCGATAATGAGCACTGCTTTCCCAAGCCCCTGCAGCTTTTTTATGATTGCGGCCACTTCTTCCTTCATTCTCGGGGAGACCCCAGCGGTTGGCTCATCAAGAAGGAATACCTCAGCTCCCGTAGCGAGGGTTCTCATGATCTCGAGCAGACGCATCTGACCGCCAGAGAGGGACCCCGCCTTGGCACTTGCCTTCTCTTCAAGCTTTATCTCTCGTAAAAGTTCAAGAGCTCGGACTTTGAGCACTTTTGTTGACGCTGACCAGGGCAGGATGGTCGAGGCTGTGCCCTTGGTTGATTCCAGAGCGAGAAGCATGTTCTCTAAGAGAGTCATCTCGCGAAAGATGCCGAAGTTCTGAAATACGCGACCCAATCCGCGTCGGGCACGTTCATAGGGGGCTAGAGCGTGTATAGGTTTATCGCGGAAGGTAATCGACCCGGAGTCGATCTGCACAAATCCTGAAATGCAGTTGAATAAAGTCGTTTTTCCACTTCCATTTGGGCCAATAATGCCGACGGTCTCATCACTTTTCATGGAGCATGAGACTCCGTTAAGGACTTTGTTGCCTGAGAATGAAACCGCCACGTCAGAAAGGGTCAACATGTCTACACCTATACCTGTCTCTGTTGCGGAAATATCGTTTCCCGCTTCCACCACACAACTACAAACAGAATCACCGCGTACAAAAGCTGTCGCATCGGTCCAAGATATGCCGAGCTTATGTCTACTCGGCGTAGCGCCTCTGGGAGTAACAATAAGAAGACGGTAGCTGCTATCACACCCAGAAAGGAACCCGGCCGTCCTACGATGACGATGGTTAGTACAAAGACCATTTCTGCGAGCGAAAAGCTTGATGGGTCGATATACTGCATATAATAGGCGAAGAAGCTCCCGGCCAGTCCCGCAGCGCTTGAAGAGAAGAAGAAGGCTAGGTTGCGAGTACGTCGTGTATTTTTGCCAAGGGTCGCAGCGGCTTGCTCGTATTCCGCTAGGGCTCGCAGCGTGCGACCGAAGGACCCGGCTGACAAGATATAGAAGAAGACTTGAGTTGCGATGATAAACACGAGGATTAAATCTAGAAAGTTTGAATTGTCATAAAAGTCGATCCCCCATATGTCGGGGCGAGGGATTCCAGGTATTCCAAGAACTCCGTGCGTGAGGCTCTTCCAGTTAATAAGTAGCGCCGAGACTACTGAGCTAAAAGCGAGGGTTCCGATGGCAAAATAGTCTGTTGATAATCTAAGCGCGATAGCTCCTAGCGAGAGTGCAAAGAGTCCACTAAGGAGCATGCTCACCGCTACACATACCAAGAACGAAGAACCAACTTCTGTTGAAAGGAGCGCTGTGGCGTAGGCTCCTATCGCATACGATGCGATGTGAGCGAGGTTAAAGAGCCGACCGAGACCGAACGTGAGGTTAAGGCTCTGTGCCAAGATGATATAGATGCCGATGAGGATGGCCAGGTGGGTATGATAATCATTGAAGGTAATTCCCAGTAAGAGCTTCATGTAATTCGGGCCTTTGCGCCAAAGAGCCCCTGGGGTCTACACAGCAGGACAACGAGTATGATTGCGAACGCGAAAGCGTCCTTGTATCCAGCAGGAAGCGAGTAACCGCCAAAATCTAGCCCGATTGAGAGGTTCTCAACTAATCCTAAGATATAGGCCCCAGCAATAGTGCCCCACACATTACCAAGACCACCGAGGATCATGGCAGCGAACGCCTTCATCGTATAAGAACCGCCCATAGTTGGCTGGATATTAGTTTCGTATCCAACAAGCACGCCGGCATAGGCTCCGAGTAGCATCGAAAGAATAAAGATGCCCAGCGTAATGTGCTTGCCCGAGATTCCTAGCCCTTCAGCAGCGTGTTGATTTTCGGCCAATGCACGGACTTTCCTGCCGAAGGGAGTAAGGTGTATCACAACACCCAAAATTCCTAAGATCGTAAGGGCGCTCGCTATGATAAGTAGCTGGATAGGGGTAATAAAGATACTTCCCAATTGCAGACTCTCTACTCCGCTTCCTGTGGGAAAAGATCTCACATTCACACCGAACCCTAGCGACACGGCCGCTTCCAAGATTGAACCTAGGGCAATAGTGGTTACAAAGGGGAGTAGGGTGCTTGATTTCAAAAATGGGGTGATGAAAATAGTAAGGGTGAGTAGTCCGAGGAGTGCGGTTACAACAATTGACGCTGCGCCAGCAGTCAGAAGTGCATATTCCTGCTGAACATGGAAGAAGAAAAAAATGTAAGCGCCGGTCATCATAATATGGCCGTGGGCGAAATTCAGGATTCTGAGCAGCCCAACCGTAAGAGCTAAACCGGAGCTGGCTAGAGCGTAGATACTCCCGGTTATAACGGCGTTGACGAGAAGCTGGGGAAGGATATCAAACATTTCTGCTGAGGTTATCCCGTTCTATCACCAGTGTCGACTAGTTAGGTTGTACTACGCTGCAACGGTCTTGGGTCGTTCGGTATGGATGTCTTTGATTGAATTGTCAGGATTGAGAAATAGTGCGGTTGGTTTGTGAGCCGCGGCTGCTGTGGGCTCTAGGTACGTGAACGCAGCGATAATTATCTTGTCGCCCTTATGAACGAGATGGGCTGCAGCTCCGTTTATATGAAATTCCCGAGAGCCAGCTTCCCCCTCTAAAATGTAGGTCTCTAATCTGGTGCCCCGTGTAACGTTCCACACCTGCACAGCTTCATGGGGAAAAAGCCCCGCTACTTCAAGGTAATCGGCTGGAATCGTTATACTCCCCTCGTACTGAAGGTTTGCATCGGTAACTGTCGCGCCGTGAATTTTGGCTAACAAAAGCTTTCTATAGCTGCTTACCATGCTAAGGGCACCTCCCATGACACTCCAGCGGTAAAAACCTTTGGGGTCGCCTGTTTTGAAGATCGTACATCTTTAAAAATTCAAAGGTCAAGCTACAGGCGCTCAATTTTTTTGCCGATAACCAACTGTCTTGTAGGAATTATGTCAGAGGGGCGCTATGTCGGAGGTTGCAACAGCCGGATTACAGGTAATGGTAGTAGACGATATTCCGTCTACTCGGGCAATTATCAAGGATATGTTGGCAGATCTCGGGATTGGACGAATTGTAGAGGCCGGCAGTGGGGCAGAGGCGCTTGAAGTGTTGCGTAACGAGAGCGCAGACCTGATCGTGTGTGACCATTCGATGAAAGACATGACTGGTCTTGATCTTTTAAGGGAACTTCAACGGGATCCACAACTTGTTGAGATTCCGTTCATTGTTGTTAGTGCAACAAGTGATGCCACTATTATGAAATCTGTCTTGCAAGCGGGAGCTGCAGATTACATCGTTAAACCAGTGAACTCGCGGGTTCTCTGTAGAAAGGTGACCGACGTACTTCGACGAAAGGCTGATGAAAACCAGTAAGTGCGCATTGAGAAGTGTCTTTCTGAATCTCCGTCGAGATCGTTTTCACTACTACTTTTTTCCTAGATGGCTCTCAATCAGCGTGAGTGTTTTGTAAAAAGCTCGGGAGCTCCTCATCATTCAATTGAGTTACCAAAGGCTGCGGTTTCTGGCTATAGGATTGAAGCAGCTTAAGGTAAGCTCTCCGTGTTTCAACGTTATCAGGATCGGGCTGGGTCTTCAGCGTTAAGGGGTCAGAGATCTCTGGGAGCGACCAAGAGCGAGGATGGATATCACCTGCTTGAGTTGCACAGAGGGCGTCTTCGTAGTCGAGGCTAGGGGGAGAATCAAGGGATTCAAGCGGTGCGCTCTCTACCTGGTTTTTAAAAGTCTTGCGACTTAAGCGCCATTGAGAAAGAGCTACCCGTGGCCCAAGCCAACCGGCAACCGCTGCAACAGCGAGCACAAGGAGGACATTAGCGAGGTAAAAAAGAGACAGAGAGTCATCCAGTGGGCTCATGGCTAACTCATCGGCATATTCTCGGGAATACTTTAGAAGGAAGTTCTCTTGAGGGCGGCTTGTAGTTGAAAGGGGGGTGGTTGAAAATACCACCAGTCTTTTTTTAATTGATACAAATAGTTGGCATTTACCCTAACTGGAGTGGCAAAAATAGGGCGTTAGTGAACCCCTTGAGGTCTAGGACAAGCGAGTTGGAGAGCCACTGTCCCCGTCTCGGCGGATGGGGACAGTGCAACTATCGAACCGCGCGACAGAGGGGCGTTTTTCGCTCACCATCCTGCTTATGACCTGGCTAAGCGGTCCGTGCTAGGGCAGGAGAGGCGGGCGCTGTAGCTGTTGTGGTAGCGGGTTCGGTGGAACTGTTTGCAATTCCACTAAACTGCGAGGCAGGGGTCTCCCATAACAGATACGTGTAGCCACTCAAGCTCTCTTTGTAGCAACGCATAAAGCGGGCAGATTCCTCAGCACTCATGGTGTTGTTGCGAACAGCGCGCTCTATCGAGTTGTTGATGCCGTAGATTAACTCGTCACCGGTATACTGGACGTATCCCAATACTTCACGGATCGTATCACCTTCAACGATCGATGTTATGCGTGGAAGACCATCTTCGTCGACCTCGATGTGTACCGCATTAGTGTCTCCAAAGAGGTTGTGCAGATTTCCAAGGCACTCCTGATACGCACCGATTAGGAATGTGCCGAGGTAATACGGTTGGTCGCCCCGGTAGGGGTGCAAGTCGATGTGTCGCTGAACTCCACGAAGGTCGATAAATTTATCGATCTTGCCATCACTGTCGCATGTGAGGTCGGCTATCACAGCGCGTCTCGTAGGCTCCTGAGCTAGGCGGTGTATCGGCATGATCGGAAAGAGTTGCTCAATCGCCCAGTGATCAAGGATCGATTGAAATACCGAGAAGTTGCAGAAGTAGGTGTCTTTAAGCATCCCCTCGAGGAGCTCAAAGTCCTCCGGGATGTGCTTCAGCTTCTTTTTGAGAGTGTTTATCCTAGTGAAGAGGTATTTAAGAGAGCGGTCCGCGTATGCTCGTTCCTCTAGCGTTATATTGCCTTGCATGAAGCGTTGAAGGAACTCCTCGCGCATCGATGCAGCATCGCTAAAAACTTCGTGACAATTTTTAAGGCTTAGATCGCGGTAGAGATGTGTAAGCTCTTTGAGCTGCGGATCCTCTGATGGTGGTGGTTCAAGGCTATCCGGTGGCTCAGGAACCTCTGCGACATCCATAACTTCGGTGACCAGCAGGGCGTGGTGGGCCACGAGCGCGCGGCCTGATTCACTAATGATAGTTGGGTGAGGTATATCAACTTCATTACAGGCTGCTGTAATCTCCCAAACTACATCGCGCGCGTATTGGTCGGTCGTATAGTTCATCGAAGATTCGAAGTTAGTACAGCTTCCGTCATAGTCTACGCCGAGGCCGCCACCGACATCGAGGAACTCAATTGCAGGGCATAGGCGAGCTATCTCAACGAATACTCGAGAAGCCTCCTTCATTGCTTTTTTAATGGCGTTGATCGAAGTTATCTGACTACCAATGTGGAAATGGAGGAGTTTGACATAGTGCTCCATTCCGCGCGCTTTGAGCTGCTTTATGGCCTCAAGGATCTCATATAGCGCTAAACCAAATTTAGCATTTTCGCCGGCCGAGCCAGCCCAGCGACCAGCTCCTCGTGACGACGGGTTCATTCGGAGCCCGATCTCTGGGACGACACCAATTGCTTCGCTTGCGCGGAGAATCGTTTCCAGCTCGTAGAACTGCTCCACGGTGATGATAGGTCGCAGCCCCAGCTTGCTTGACATGAGCGCTAGCTCAATGAATTGGTAGTCCTTGTAGCCGTTGCACAAGAGCAGACCGCGTTGAGCGTTGTGTACGGAGAGCACAGCAAGCAGCTCGGGTTTGCTACCTACTTCAAGGCCGATGCCGCGTCCGTTTGCAGCTAGTTTAACGCTCTCGACTACTTGGCGTTGTTGATTCACCTTTACGGGGTACGTTAACACGTATTTCCCCTTGTAGTCACATTCGGCCATCGCTTTGTCGAATGAGTCGTAGATGGTGTGCGCACGTTCGCGAATGATCCCGTCAAAACGCATGAGAAGAGGTGGCTTAACGCCACGACGCACGAGGTCTTCAACTACTTTGTGTAGATCGATAGCCGGGCGGTCGCTATTTGGTTTGACGGACACGTTGCCGTTTTCGTTGATCGAGAAGAAATTAACTCCCCAGCCATCGATTCGATATAGCTCTGTGCTTTTTGCAATCGTCCATGGTTCCATGACTTATTTCTCCCCTCCGACAAGCCGCTCATCGGTTAAAGCTTTGTATTGTGATGGGCGCCTGCTTTCAAAAAATCTCCACGTCTCGCGTGAGTACTTCGAATGTCCGAGATCGACATCAGCGATTATCAGTCCTGATGTCTCAGTACCTCGAGCAAGCACCTGACCGAAGCCGTTGCAGATGAAAGAGCCACCCCAGAAAGTTGATGTTCCTTCAACCCCGACGCGATTCACTGCAGCGACTACGACGTTGTTTGCTACCGCGTGACCGCACTGCACCGTTTGCCACGCATGCTGCCAATCGCCTTCGATGCTTTCGATCTCAGCAACGCGACCGATGGCTGTTGGATAGAAGATTATTTCCGCGCCCATAAGGGCAAGGGTACGGGCAGCTTCTGGAAACCACTGATCGTAGCAGATGAGTACCCCGACTTTGGCCACTCCAAGGTCGAAGACTTTAAACCCGGTGTCGCCTGGAGTGAAGTAGTTCATCTCGTAAAAGGCCTCATCGTGGGGGATGTGAACCTTTCTGTAGGTTCCGGCAAGCTCGCCCGACCGGTTGATAACCAGGGAAGTGTTGTAGAGCTTTCCGTTTTCAGCTCTCTCGTAGATGGAGCCCCCGACGATGCTGATCGAAAGCTGTCGAGCGACTTCGCTCAGTGCTGGAACTACTTCGCCTGGTATCTCTTCTGAGTAGTCGCGATCGGCTTTCTGCTGAGTGCAGAAGTAGGGCGAACGAAAGAGTTCGGGAAGGCATACGATGTCGGCTTTTCTGGTAGCGGCTTTCTCAATCAGAGTAAGCGCGCGCTGAAGGTTCTGCTGAGGGCTACTCGACATTTCAAATTGTGCAAGCGCGATTGTGACGGGGCGAGGGGTCCAGGGAAGAGTAGATGAGGAGAGCGTAGTGCGGGGAAGCGTGGTCATCTCTTGCTTATCGTTTGCCTCTCAAAAATGTAAAGCCTCTAGAATAGTGGCGTGTCAATAAATCGGAATGAAACACGCATCGCGATCCTTATGCAATAGTTGATGAGGGTTTTTGTAAAAATAATTTAGGCTCAGAGCTGCGCTGTCTCAGTATCACAAGAAGTGCCGCGTAGATTATGGCGAGCAGAGCTGGAATCAGGGCGTCGGTTGCGAGTGTCTTACGATGTGGGCTCGTTCTGAGGTCGGGCGATACTACAACTCGAGGGTGAGATCACGAGAAAAGGTTTGAGGGGGAAGCCGACAATGTGAGGAGCTTGTTAGAGGCTTGAATCAGAGCGGAGGAGTTAGGGAGGGGTGGTTAACTTATTCGAGGCGTTGAGATGAAGGCGATTGTGTTGCGGGGATGGGTCCCGATGTTGTTCCAGAGCGTTTCAACGTCGTATTGCTCAACTATTTCAGAGTAGGTCTTTTGATCGAGTTCTGGGTAGTATTTGCGAACGATGCGCAGTTTTGTGAGGTAGAGCTGCTCGTGGCGTTCTTCGAGGTCTTTGGCGCGGGCAGCCTTGAGGGCAGGAACGAGGAGTTCCGCGATGAGGTAGGCACAGATGACCCCGGAGATGAAAGCCGCCATACGTGTCTGTCGGCGCCTCCCGCCCCCTCCTTTAGCCCTTTCCCGCCGGTACACCCTACTTTTTGAGGAAACTTTTTCTCTCGGCAAGCGAACACTTAGTTTGTATGCCACGTTTATCTCGTTATTTTAGCAAATTCTCCATGTACGAGGTTGTCCCTCGCACTAAGGAGCATCTGCCGATGCCCCCAACGCTGACTTCAAATGAGCTGCGATTGGGAATATTGGGAAGAGCTCAGAGGGACAGCAAGGTTGAACTATGTCACTTCGTTGACATGAACAGCCATGGCCATAATCTTGTAGTTTCAAAGGAGGAGGAGGATCTCTGCAACTTTTACATGGAGCTAAATAAGAAGACCACTGACGCTACTAAGGCCTTACTCGGTCTAAGGTCGCTTTCACTGTGGGAGCATAGGGTAGGGGTTCCGAAGATCTTAACTCTTAAAGATGCAATTGAACGAGTGGTTTACCTCTACTGTAATCCTTCCAAAGCAGCGCTCTGCGAGACCATCGATGATTACCCTGGCGTCAATTCTTGGAAGGCCTTTCTTACGGCAGAGCCAGCAGTTGACGCGCAGGTCGAAATAGAAGCGCATTGGTACCCAGTGGCAGCCATTCCTCGGATACCTCGGAGTAGGGCGTTGTCGCGAAGGCAGGATGAAGAGCTTTGTATCAAGATGAAGCAGTCGGCCAAGCGTCAGAAGCACACAATAATAGTCAAACCATTCAAATGGCTTGAGGTATTTGGCATAACCAAGCCTGAAAAAATCGAATCCATTCGACAAGATATTATTCGTCGAGTTCGCGAAGCAGAAGCAGAATATAGGTCAAAACGAGCACAAGCCGGCAAGAGGGCTTTCAAGCCGGCGGAGCTTCAGAAAGAAGCTTATATGAGACATCATGTTTCGGTTAAGCAAGGCAAAAAGATTGTTGTAATCTGTAGTGATTCAGTGCTGAGAGCCCAAGAGCTTGCGCGATATCGATACATTGTTAAGGTATGTCGAGATAATTACGCCAAAGCTAAGGCCGGTGTACGTGTGGAATGGCCACCTGGGACATTTACGCCGTGGTTTCCACCGGGATTTGTGTTTCCCAACTCCTGACTAGCTCTTCAGTCTTGTATGCGGGTATGTAAAAAGCTGGCAGCTGTATGCGCCGCGGCCTATCAACTTGCCTTTCAGGGAACGCTGAAGGGGGAAAGAGAGCATTTATCTGCCATCGCACGTTCAATTACGATACCGAGGCGCTTGGTTATTGGGCGGCTGGCAGACATGTCATCCATTTCGAACTCTGGCAAACAGCTGTCATCCACCTCGGGTGTGTTACGTCTTTGATCCGACACCAACGGTAGACTGTACCGGCAGAGGGGGGTACACTGTACCGGCGGAGAAGAGAGAGACCATGTCTGAGCCGGCTCGAATAATTGACCACCATCACCCAGCCGCTCGTCCTGTCAGTGCAACCGGCATGACCACCAGCAGCCGAGCGGAAGACGCAGATCAGCCGTCCCGTGCGCGCACCTCTTCCCTATGGTGGATAGCCACCGGCCTGCTCGGCGGCATGACGGTGCTGTTTATCATCACGGGACTTCTCAAGGGACAGTATGGCTGGCTCGGCGGTGTACACGCATTTGCTGAGGCAGCTATGGTGGGAGCGCTGGCTGACTGGTTTGCAGTTACGGCCCTCTTTCGACATCCCTTAGGAATACCAATTCCACACACTGCGATAGTGCCCCAGAACAAGGCTCGAATTGGGAGAAGCCTCGGGCTGTTTATTCAAAAGAATTTCCTCTCTGAGCAGGTCCTTGAGAGCGAGGCGGTGAATATGTCAGGGGCTATGGCTCGCTGGCTATCTCAGCCAGGAAACAAGGACGCGTTTCTGCGCCGGTTACGTGTGGTAGTTCGCCGGTCGCTTGAGTTCGTTGAGACGCAGGATGCTAAACGGTTTCTCGACCAGCAGATTGAGATTGTTTTGCGTGAAGTTGATGTTGCTAAGGCAGCAGGTAAGCTATTGCGAGCGCTTACTGTTGATGGGGCTCATGATCTCCTCCTTGATGAGGTAGCCGTTCAATCAAAGGCTTTTTTTAAGACCAATCAGGATTGGTTTCGACAACAGCTTCGTGAGGCTAGTCCGTGGTTTGTACCGGATTTCGTCGATCGCCGTATAGCGCTCGCTTTTATTGATAAGACTGAAGCGACCCTGACAGCCTTTGTTGCTGATCGTAATCATGAATTAAGGGTGCGGTTGCGGCGCGCCGTAGAGTCTTTCATCGAGTCCCTCGAGACTTCTCCAGAGATGCAGACGAAAGGCCGCAAGCTTCGCGATGCGCTACTCTCAAATGAGGCTTTTCGTTCCTACATTGGTTCGTTACGCGACGCGCTCGTGCGTGAACTGCGGGAAGATGCAGGACGCGACACGTCGGTACTTGCGCAAGCAGTCGACACGGTGATCACCGCCTTTGTGCGCGAGATGGAATCGTCGCCCGAGGTGCAGCGCCGAGTTAATAGAGTTATCCGGGTTATCCTGCGAAGTATCGTTGGCGAGTCTGAGAATCGAATTGCAGATCTTATCGCTCGCACTATCGATAGATGGGATTCTTCAACCCTGGTTAAGCGACTTGAGGATCATGTCGGTAGTGACCTACAGTATATTCGAATAAACGGCACCCTCGTTGGAGGAACCGTTGGACTCATTCTGTACTGTATTGGTAAATCGTTTTAGCGCCCCCTCATTAGCGAGCATGTCCTCCTCCTCATCATCTCCCTATAGAAGCTCATCGACTAGCGCTCTTGGATTTCAGCCCGCACGCTCGCTGAGAGATATATCAGGGGTTGATTTTATCGCGATGCCTGAGTTTGAAGGGGTAGCTTGTGTCGACATGTACGGAGACCTCCCATATGGCCTCTTTGTTCTACCGGATGCAGTTGTTCGAGGGGATGCTGGTTATATATTTACCGAGGAAGGAGTTCCGATTGTCGAGCAGAACGCAGATTTTTTGCGTAAGGAGAGGTTTCTGCGCCCGCGCTTTGAGGACGTCGGCGCACCGTCATTAGATCGGCTAGGGGTCGAGCGGCTCATATCCCTCAAAGCTCGTTGCCATACCGGATTTTTCCACTGGGCCCTTGGAGCACTCCCTAAAGTTTTTCTGGCAGAGTGTTCCGGGTTCGATGGTAGTTATCTCCTACCTCCACGCTCGCTTGCACCCTGGGCGCCGGAAAGCATGAGAATGCTAAACATAGCAGATAATCGCCTAGTCTTTGAGGAGATGTGTGATATTGCAGTTCGTAGGCTTTATGTGCCGACTTATTTCTCAGGATATAACGCTCATCACAACATCGCTTTCATGAAGCTCTATCGTGAGTGGGTGCGAGCTGTCGTTGCTGGAAGAAAGTACAAGAAAGGGGAGCGCATCTTTATAGCGCGTCGCGAATCAACAAAGGTGCGCAGGGTGCTCAATCAAGAGCAGGGGGAGCAGGTGCTCACCGAATACGGCTTTAAGACGATTTACTGCGAAGAGCTCTCCTTCCGTCAGCAGATAGAGATCGCAGTCTGTGCTGAAGCTATCGTTGCACCACACGGCGCAGGGCTCAGTCACGCGCTCTTTATGGATGAGAACTCTCTCGTTGTTGAGCTATTTCCCTTTAAGCGGCAACAGTCGTGCGACTGTTTTGAAATGCTTTCTCGCATCCCAAGCCACCGATATATAGCCTTGGAAAGTAAGACTCCGTGCGAAGGGGATGTCGATATTGACCTGCAGAAGCTGCGCGATGTATTGGGGCGCGCGCTGATATAGAAGATATCCTGCGCGTCGCCCCACTAGTGACGTTACTTTGAGCTTTTGTACAAAGCAGCAACTACGTCCCAATTTACCACATTCCACCACGCATCAAGGTAATCTGCGCGCCGATTCTGATAGTTTAGGTAGTAGGCATGCTCCCAGACGTCGCAGCCGAGGATGGCGCGCTTGCCTTCCATCAGGGGATTGTCTTGGTTTGGTGTTGAAGTGATCGCTACCGAGCCGTCACTGTTTGCAATGAGCCACGCCCATCCAGAGCCGAAGCGACCGAGACCAGCAGCCTTGAACTTTGCCTTGAACTCATCAAAGCTACCGAAGGCAGCGTTTACAGCTAATGCTAGATCACCTGTGGGAGTAGAAGCGCCACCTGGAGTCATAAGTTTCCAGAAGAGGTCATGGTTCCAGTGTCCGCCGCCGTTGTTGCGTACTGCAGTGCGGATAGCCTCCGGCACTGTATCGAGGTGAGTCAAGATATCTTCCAGCGAACGTTCTGTGAGAGCACCTTGATCTTTGAGTGCGTTGTTTAGGTTGGTCACGTACGTAGCGTGATGCTTGTCGTGGTGAATCTCCATCGTGCGAGCATCGATGTGTGGTTCAAGAGCGTCAGTTGGATAGGGAAGTGGTTTAAGTTCAAATGCCATAATAGCTCCTGCCAAACGTGTGAAAAATCACGGTATAGATAGCTTGCCTGTAGTCTAGATGCAATACAAACACCGTCATGGCGCTGCCGGTGTCAGTGGTTATTACGGGGCCAGTGCGGTTGGGTTGGCGTGGGGGTAGGGGTAGGGGTAGGTTCTGCCGCGCTTCCTTAGCGTTGCTGTTCACCCTGTCGACGAACAACGTCTGCGATCTTCTTCTGTAAGAGCTTAAAGCTGATCGGTTTCACGATAAAATCAGCCGCCCCTAGGTCGAGGGCAGCGTCAACGATCGGAACGTCTCCATCGCTACTAACGATGATGCATGGGATACCGACCAGATACGGATGGTTACGGAGCCGATTCAGAAGTTCAAGTCCAGACATCCCCTTCATGCGGTTATCGCACAGGATCAGTTTAGCGCCGTGCTGCTTCAGTTTCTCAAGAGCTTCCTGACCGCTTCCAGCTTCCACAATGTCGCGATATCCGATCTCGATCAGCATATCCTTGATCATCGCGCGCGTTGACGGCATGTCGTCGACTATCAGAACTTCTGGTGGCTCAACAGGTAGACCGGTCATGGCATCCTCGCTCATCGTGGGGCGTCGTGTATGGTTGCATCAACGTGGTAGCGTCCGCCCGATAGATTCATATCGGTATATCTCAGGAATACCTTAATAAATGAGCGTGTTTACTCATTCTGCAGCTGGCCTTGCCTGTGGCCACCTCAAATCTCTGACTCTCCTTACCTTTCGATACCGTACCTTTCGCTTTTAACATCAAGTACTAAGCATTTTTCCCCGATAGAATAGTCGGGATGGGACGTTCAAGTGCAAGAACCTGGATAGTAGTGAGTGGAGCTCTGTGGGGCGTAGTGGCGGCTGCCCTCGCTTTCGGCGCACCACCTATCGTTTTAGCCTACGGCCTGACCGGTCTATCCGGCATCGCCTGGTGTATCACAGCATACCGCTGGCGCACCGGTCAGTTACGCGGCCGTTCCTCTAAGCATCGTGCTGAAGAGCCCGTTGTTGTTCAATCGCTAAACACCCGCTTTGAAACATCGTCATTTCTCGCCACGGTGTGTCATGAGATTCGCACACCTCTTCACAACATCATGGGCCTTGTGAACATCGTTGCTAACCACAACAAAGATAAGACTCAGCGCCACTACTTACAGCTTATACACGAAGCTTCGCAGCACCTCCTGAATACGATAAACGGCGTGCTTGATTTTTCGAAAGCCGACACCGGCATGTTATCGGTTGTAAAAAAGGAGGTGCATGTCGACGAAGTCGTTCGACACGCACTCCGCACGGTAGCTCCGCAAGCTTATCAGAAAAGCAACGTTGAGCTGCTGTGTCAGTTTGACCCTGATGTGCCTTGCGATGTGTATACCGATGCGACGAGGGTAGGGCAGATACTTATTAACCTCCTTGGTAATGCTATCAAGTTTACAACATCCGGTTACGTGAAGTTGCGAGTATCGCTCGATGGTACAGCGCCGCAGCATGCACCAGCGCTGCTCTTTGAGGTCTCTGACACCGGAGCTGGAATCCCTGAACATGACCTGGGATCGATCTTTGAACCGTTTAGTCAGGTCGACATGACGATAGTGCGTAAGGCGTCGGGTACTGGTCTTGGACTCACTATTGTCAAACAGCTAGTCAATCTTCTTGGCGGAGATGTGGGGGTTTCAAGTGAACTAAAGAAGGGGAGCACTTTCTGGTTTACCCTTCCTACTGGGAGTGGAGCGATAGCGTTGCAAACAAACCATCGGCCCGAACTGCACGGGCAACGCGTGAGTGTTATTTCTCGGGGGGCTCATTTTGCTCAGTTAGCAAAGAGGGTTTTGTGCGAGTGCGGTGCTACGGTGACGGTATTCGATGCACTTGATGTGCCGCAGATCGCTCCGGAAAACGCTGATTTTTTCCTTGTTTCAGAGGATGTAGTGCAAGCAGGTGGAGCTCAGCAGTTGCTACGCCGAGTGATCGATCAGGGGATGACGAACTCGGTAGCTCTCTTTCTCTCGCCAGCTTCGGTTGATACGCGCACGCTGTGCGATGAGTTGCAATTTTCGCGCGTGGTGTCGTTACCTGCACTGTCAACTGATATCGTTGATGTCGTAAGCGGCACATTTACTCAGCGTGAAGATGATAGCTTTGCTGCCGGTCTTACCCGCAGCGAGCGTTGCCTGCACGTGTTAATAGCCGATGATCTTCCGACGAATCAGATAATCTTGCGCACGCTTCTTGAGGAAGCAGGACACAAAGTCACAGCGGTATCTGATGGGGATGAGTTGGTAGAACTTGTGTCGCAGCGTGGTCAAGCAAAAGAGTTTGATCTGGTGCTGACTGATGTTCAGATGCCGCGACTAGACGGTATCTCAGCGATTAAACAGATACGGGCGCTTGAGACGGCTCGTTCATCCAAGCCTCTTCCACTTGTAGCTATAACTGCTCATGCGCTCGAAGATGAGAGACAGCGCATCATCATTGCTGGAGCAAACGAGATCCTCAGTAAACCCTTCAGGCCGCACGAGCTGCAGCGAATCCTTGAGCTGGTTTCGCCAACTACCGCGGATGCTCCGGCGACACGCATTACCTCAGTGCCTGAGACTCTTGACCCCGTCCACGTTTTTGTTCTGGATGTTCGGGGGGCAGTGCGCAAACGACTTGGTGCTCATGAGGATAATCTCCTCGATGTGCAGGACCTCTTTGAACGCTCGGGCGATAGCCCACGTCGAACGCTGCTTATCCTTAAATCTTTCATGGAGTGCTATCAACCGGTGCTTGATGAGCTGCACGAGGCAGAGCAGGGGGCGCGAGTGGAAGACCTTGGCCGGGTAGCGCATAAGCTGCGCGGGCTCTTTGCTGAGGTTGGTGCTAAGGGCGTTTCAGCGAAGGCGGCTCATCTTGAGGAGCTTTCACGCGACTCGGCAGGTCACGACAGCACTTGCGAGGACGTCGTGTCCCTCGTGCCAAGTCTGGTCGATGAGGCCCAGAAGGTAGTGGTGGCCGTTGAATCGGTGCTCGAAGAGTGCTCTTAACGGCTCGGTGGAGAGTACTTGGAGAGCCGTTTAAAGAACTCGCGCATTGCACGGTCGGAATCCGTCTGTTCCCTGGTACTGGATTTCTCAGAGAGCTTCGATAGCGAGTACAGCAAGTGGTCTTTAAGGCTATTAAACGTTATCGGTTTCACGATAATAGTTGAGGCTCCTGCGCGAATCGATTCGTGCATGAGATCACTGACCGGGTCGTTTGTCATTAGAACAAAAACTGACTCAACGTCGTCGCGTGTAAATTGACCGCATTTCAATAGCTCAATCCCCTTACCATCCTTTAGGTGCAGGTCGCTTATAACGATGTCGACCGGGGAGAGATCTAGCCTCTTCTTTGCAAGCA
This sequence comes from Bdellovibrionota bacterium, assembly GCA_044360195.1. Taxonomy (GTDB): domain Bacteria; phylum Bdellovibrionota_C; class UBA2361; order UBA2361; family OMII01; genus OMII01. The sequence goes on from JBIKKT010000029.1 coordinate 19,179, forward strand.
GCAGAGTTTGACAGATGGAGATGTTTTGGGACCGTACGCCGAGCGCTTGGACAAGCTCGCGTAGTTTCTGACAAGTCTTGTGAGCTTCATCAACGATGAGTACAGAGCGATGCTCAAGCGCCCGACCGAGCACAGATGAGATCTCGGCTGCCTCATCGGATACGAGGGTTTGGCTGTCGGAGTTTGGGGGAAAGTCGTCGTGCACAGGTTTGTTCTCAACTTAATCGCGTAAAACGGCTTTTGTTGCCTGACTTAACGGCCTTTGCCTTATACCGCTATAAAGCGCTGTTTGTAAACCGCCGTTTGTGTGCGATGGGTCGCTTTTTTGCGCCCCAGCGTGCACGCGGGTGCTGGGAGGTGGTGGGCAAACAGGGTGACCCCAGTAAAGGAAAACAGAGATAGTTCCGACCTTCTTCCTATGCGCCAGGAGATCGAGGATTTAGTCCAAATAGTAGAGCACTCACGAGGTGCGTGTGGTCTCGCCGACTCGGCCGAGGAGGTCCTCAATGTGAGGGATATTTACGAGCGCATGGGGGATTCCGTCTATAGGGTAAGGCTGGTGCTGACCTCGTTCCTTGCCTGCTTCGACGAGGGGCTACAGCAGCTCCAAGCGGCTTCTAATTCCGGCGGTTCCAGTGAGGTGCAGGATGCTGCCCACGCGTTGCGCGGGCTTCTGCTTGAGGTCAGCGCGCAAGGCCCGGCGGGTGTCGCTCTTCGCCTCGAGTCGCTGAGCCTGGATAGTGCAGCTGCAGAGCGTGCCCAGTTGGTTGAGCAACTCGCCAAGCAGGCCACGGCACTGGCGCGCCTAGTCAAAGATGTTCTCGCGCGGACGGCTGCAATCGACGGACAGAGCCAGTGATGAATGGGCTGATCGGTTCTGTTGTGATTTTCTACTGAGGTAGGTGTAGGTGCGTATTTATTTTCTAGCGAGATCTGCCGTTTAACAGAGAAGTCGGGGCACACACTGTACTGAGCAAGAGCTTTATAGGGGGCGCTAAGTAATGACATCTGAGATGGCGATAGAACTTGAGAGTGAGCTGGACCCACGAGAGCGCAAAGAGTTTTGCGAGCCGGGATTTTCTCCCGAAAGCTGGCGCAGCGCTAGGGAGGTAGCTGACACGGTTCTTCCTGTTGTTACCCCATTTCATACAGCAGTGCGGATCTTGACGTCGCATGTGATAGAGGATGAGGAGAAACTGAGGTGTTTGACCTGGACTCTTAAGTTTCCATCGTTCCGAATCGCTGTCTGTCGCTTCTGTGAGTCGATAATTCCCGAGTCCACGTTTGAGCCGGACTCGGCAACGGCGGTGCGTTTAAAGGAGTTACTCGGTTTTGATGTATGCGCTGTTATCTTAGGGCTCCTCCTTAGCTACAGGAGGATGAAGCGTATTGTTCCCGGAGGGATTACTAAAAATCTTGCCAAAGCTCCTCATAATCGGGCAGAGATAGGTTTCCACCTCGGTCGTGAGATCTCTGAGCTTGGCTCTGCTGCGGGTATGTTACTCGGTGGTATGCGTGGTCTAGCGTTCGGGTTGATATGTGCGGCAAAGCCACAAGAGTATGGCAAGTATCGGCGCCACGTGGATCAAATGCAGATTCCATTTGACGTAGGGTACGAGATCGATGAGTGGGGCTTCTCGCACCCACAGGTCATGGCATTGCTGACGCAGCGGTTGGGTTTTGGGCATCTTCCCGCAGTAGCATTTTTTATGGGACTTAGTCCTCTCTTCATCAGTCCTACCAAAGACCTCTGGGCTAGCCGCTTCAGGACTGTGGCGCTGTGGATTGAGGAGCTTTACTCTGGGGCCTCTCTATCTCATCGAATTAGTTTGCGTGGTTTCACTATCACAGAGCAAGATCTCCAAAAACTTACTGAGTCAGTGATGACTAACCTGAAGTCAAAATCGAACGTGCTGTGGCTTGATGGGGGACTCGATGCAGACCAAAAGAGGTAGCGCGCAAAGATCCTCGCATAGTGTATACCTAGTGGCACGATGAAGCTCTCTCGCGAATTAAAGTACGCTGTAAAGCAGCTCAAGCGACGCTTTCAGGGGCCGCTCTTTCAAGCTGGCTTGGCTTTTGTCTTTGCCTTCCTAGCTATTGTGGTCTTTGCTTCGCCTGTCGGGCAACGCCTGGAATTGATCTTGTTACGCACCTTTTTTTCGCTGCGCGGACCGCTCCCTGCGCCATCCGATGTAATGCTGGTAGCTATCGATGATCGTAGCTACCAGGTGCTCGGAGCATCAACGAACTTCCCCCTACCGCGTCGTTACATCGCAACTGCTTTGGAGGTGATTCAAGCAGCTACACCAAAGGTGACTATCCTCGATGCCAAGATCCCCGAAGAGCGACTGATCGATCCCCAAGCTGACGCGCGCATCGAGGCTGCGTTGCGGATGGGCAAGGTCTCTATTTGGGATGGAGTTGGGGTGGCGAGTGCCGCTGGTGAAGAAGAGTTAGCGCTGCCATCAGAGGAGCGCTTTCGAAAGGCAGCAACGATGGAGCTACCGATGCGGCTCTACTCCTCGCTTGACCAGTTGGTCTACATCGGCAATCCATCGCCATCTGCCGCCAAAGCGACCCTCTCCGAGAGGGTATGGCACGTGCGTCCGCTAACTGAGATAGCCGGGATTGAGATCCCTGAGGCCGGGCCGGGGGTGCGCGACCTGATAAACTACTACGGTTCTCCAGGCACGATTAATTCGATATCGCTGCACGAGTTGGTGCAGGGTAACACAGCGTCCCTTCAAGAGAAGCTGCGCGACAAGGTGGTGATAGTTGGTTATCGCAGCCTGCACGTAGGGCGAGGATTACAGGCTAAAGACGAGATGTACACTCCGGTTTCAAGCTCTGGCATGTACGGGGTTGAGATTCACGCACACATCCTTGGTAATCTGATTGAGCGTAGTTGGTTAAAACGACTATCACTAGAAAATGAACTTCTTTTTATAGCGATTAGCGTTCTTATCCTTACGAGTTTCGTGATGCGCTACCCACGACCGCTGACCCTCGCGGTTTCGGCCTTTATTCTGGCAGTCGTATGCGTGGCAGACTATCTCGCTTTTACCCTCTGGCAGTGTTGGCTTGGCGGGGTCGCTAATCTGGTAGCGGTGTTTATTGTCGCGGCAGGTGTGAGTTCGGTGTTCTACTTCCTTCGTTCAGAGGCGTATCGGCGCTACCTTGATCAGACCTTCTCTTTTGAGCGCGAGCGGGAATTGTGATGATACGCTGCCAGTGGGCAAGAAGCTTCTGCAGAAAGCCCGGTTCTTCTCGCGCCGTGAGCCGCTCTAAGACCTCAGTCATAGCGTGGTAACGATCCTCTGGATCCTTTGCAAGACAGATCTCTAGGAGTGTTGATAGCACTTTTGGAACGTGTGGATGCGAATCGCGCAGCGGCGTAACTTTACCGATCAGATGTGATGCTGTGGCGCTAAAGAGCTCTGCCTGAGTAAAGGGCGGTTTGCCTGCAAGCAGTTCATATCCAAGCACTCCAAAGGCATAGATATCTGAGCGCTGATCGAGTGGTGTTCCTCGTACCTGCTCGGGTGAGAGGTAGTGCGAGGTGCCCGTGATGTTTTTTTGCGCAGCTTGCGTGTTGGCCTCGCGTTCAATCCGCTCAGCAATTCCAAAGTCGATGAAGGTACACGAAAAATCACGCCCCTGCGGACTGGCTGGTAGCTCGCGTACGATGATGTTGGCGGGTTTCAGGTCGCAGTACACGAGCTTGTTCGTATGCAGAAAATAAAGCGCTTCAGCAACCTGGGTAAGGATTCCACGAGCCTCATCAACCGACAGTGGGGCGGCTTGTATCAACGATTCAAGGGTCTTCCCTTCAAGTAACTCAAGGGTAAAGTACGTCCTGCCATCGGTTGTCTCAGAGCATTCAAAGACCTTAACAATGCGCGGGTGTACGAGCCCCTGTAGGAGTGAGAACTCATGCCTAAAGCGGGCCTGGAGCGTCGTGTTATGCACATACTCTGCGCGCACAATTTTGAGTGCAAGAGAGTGTTGCCTGCTTTGGTCGTACACCGCATACGCCTCAGCCATCCCGCCAAAGCCTAGCCTGCGGATGACCTGATACCGCTCAGCGATTACCTCTCCTAGTTTAAATTCACCTTCCTGGTCCATGTGCGAAGAGCTTTACCTCAAGCGTTACTGAAGAACGGTAAGAAAGAAAACGAACGACGGCGCTTGGTGTGATCGTCAATAAATCTGATCAGCTCTTCTGCAGATTGAAAACGATCCGCCGGGTCTTTCGCCATGCACAGCTCGATCATCTCTGAGTACCACGATGGCACACCGTTAGCTTTACATTCAGGGATCGGTGCGCTGACGTGCATATTCGCTAAAACAGACCAGTTGGGGGAATAAAACGGCGGAGTTGCTTCCACTGCTGTGTAGGCTATCGCCCCGAGCGCGTAGATATCGGTGCGCACGTCTGCTTGTTTTCCGCGGATAATCTCAGGTGCGATGTAGAGTGGGGTGCCGATCAGTTCATCGGCTTGCGTAAGCTTCTCTTCCGAGAAGAAGGGGCGCGCTGTTCCAAAGTCTGCAATCTTTGGGGTACCGTCCTGATCGATTAAGACATTTGTTGGCTTCAGGTCGCGGTGAATAATTGAGTGCTGGTGCGCACACAGCAGCCCTTCTGCGACTCCACGAATACATGGCAACGCAGTATCGAAAGAGAGTGCCGCTTTCGCGAGTACCTTTTGTAACGTCACTCCCTGGATAAACTCCATCGAGATGAAGTAGTCACCTTCACCGGTCTTGCCGATATCAAAGACTCGAACCACATTATCGTGTCCGATCCTGCGCGCAAGGATTACCTCTCTTCGGAAGCGTGCCAGGTTAGTAGTGTCCTCAGCGTTGCGCGCAAAGAGTACCTTTAGCGCCACCACCTCGTCGTTGAGGAGGGTATCTGTGACCTTAAGCACAAACCCCATACTTCCCCAGCCGAGGGGCTCAACCACTCGGTAGCGGTCTACGATTAGTGAGTCTACCGGGTACTTTGAGATTTCGCGTGGTGCTCTCTCTTTCATGTAGCCCTTATCGGGATTTTTTTAGGGAAGGCTTAGAGTGCAAAGGGGGGTGGGGCGCTGTTTTTGGGGTGTGGTGTGTAGTAAGTGGTTGATTACAATTGGAAATTTGAGCTTTTTGAAGACAGTAAAAAAATAGCCCCGGTGCCTTAAGCAAAAAAGTCAGCGATCCCTTACCCTCGCTTTGCAGCTACCGTCCGGATTGGCCGCGGAATTAGAAATAGTGAATTCTCAATGAATTAGGGGCGTCAGGTTTAAACGGATTAAAGCTAGGAGAAGTTGCCTTGGAGCAATTGTTTTTGGAGCAATTGTTTTGTTTTTTTCTAAAATACCGGGGGAGCACTCTTGGTAATATATTGATGTCATTGGGTCTTGCGGGGGTGGTGAGCAGGAGTCTTGTAATACTACGAAAAAAAGCATCAGTTTGTTAAGGGAACAACCGGCCCTGGCGACTCCCTATCCTGTGCCGGGGACTCTGGTTGTAAGGGTTAACAGGTTTTTTAGGGGATGTAGGTATGGCTGGAATTTCAGAGAAAGTTGAGCATAGCCCGACGGCGAGACCCGACACCATCTCCATTACCGCTAGCGAGCGCGGAGCATCGCTTGTTGAATATGCCCTCCTTGTAGCGCTGCTTTGTGTTGTGGCGGTGGGGGGGGTTAGGGCGGTTGGGAACGGGGTGGATGAGACCTTTAGTAAGTGTGACAAGGGTTTTGTGGGAGCGGGAGGAATCGATCCGGCCCTTGCTGGTGGAAGCCAGCCCCCGCCACCTCCGCCCGAGCCGATGGATTAGGGAAGAAGTAGTCGGTAGGCGTTGCAAGCATGTTATCGCATGCGGGCTCTTTACCCGCATCGGGTGCAGGGCATTTTAGCACGTCGCAATTCTTGATGTCTCCCAGTGTCGTGCAAGCCGATGGTGTTCTCGCCTAAGCTAGTGTCGACGGATCAGTCGAAATACTCCGAAATTCTCTAGTTCGCTTGCACCAAATGTTGCAGTAGTCACGTCATTGGTTGAGGTAATTGCTGCGCTGGCATCTGTCCACGGTCCGTTGGGTGCAGGTGATGTTTGAAGTACCAGTCCCGGAGAGTTGGTCCAAGAAACAACAACTCCCTGGTCAGAACCAGAGATAGAGAGTTTCGGTGGCTCCGGATATGTAACGTTTTCCTTGATGAAGGCTTGCACCTTCCGATTTGAGAGATCGAGTATTCCGGTGTATCTGCCGGTAACAGGGATAGTTGCTGAAACCATAAGTCCCGCGAGGCTAGCGACCCGTCCCTGATCGTCAAGAAGAAAAACTGGTCCGCCAGAGTCCCCGCCGGCGCCACGTAAGTCGCCCAGCCTGATGGTGGGTTGGAAGACTGCTGAACAGTAAAATTCGCTAGAGTCGCCAGGGATCGGGTCGTTGTCAAGTTTAGAAGTCCCCGCGCGAAAGAAGCCGTCCTGTCGGGTGGTATAAGTTGTGCTTGGTGTTCCTGTGTGGCCGCCGCCTGCCATCATCACTAGCTCTCCGGCTGGCAGAGGGGTTGTGCTTAGTTTTGCAGGTAGGCTGTCTTTAATAGGAGTGTCAAAGGAAACGTTTAAGACCGCGAGGTCGAATTCCGTGCTCCGTGAAGTCTGCTTATCGGTAAAGGCTGGGTTTTTAACCCACCGCGAAACTTTGTGAGTGGATATGACGTTAGTTCTGAAGTTCGGTCCAACGACAACCTCAACGCTAAAATTATCTGGAAGGTTCATCAGGTTGTGAGCTGCAGTGATAACATTCCATTGGTCGTATATTGCACCTGAAGTCCAAAATCCTGACCGACCGGTTGGTGAGTTCGGGTCTGGCCAGTATATCTTCAGAGCAACCGCACCACCGCCAGTAGCAGTAATCGGCCCGGCATACTGAGCACCACGCGCCCGAAATAGCGCGTCGTCAGCCCCATCCGGAATAATCCCGCCCTTAAGCTGTTCTTCGCTAGCGGAGAAGAGGGAAGCTGCTGCGACTAGAGAACGCAGCGGAGTAGCTAACGCATCACTCCAGGAGCGTTGGCGTTGAGTAGGAGTAGTTGTAGCGGCTTCATTCGCACCCGTTTCGTTCCTTACTTCTTCTTTATTTACACCCGCTCCCAACCCCGCGCCTGCCATAGCATCCCCGTAAGCCCCATATACTTATGTAGCTGCAAGAGCAGACGGTAGCATAAGGGGGAAAAGCAGAGAACGGATTTGTATAGGATGTTGATAATAGGCGGAATTTTGCGCTGCTTGCTAAGGGTTTATCCGAGGAAATCCTCCGACTGGCGACCCCTATTGCTGTGTAGGGGTCGAGTGTTTGCCGGTGTAGGGTTTTGCCGCCAAAACGCGGAGCAGATCGCTATTCTAGTCAAAACAACCGTCTTATTTGTACCAAGATAAGCTAAAACAGCCGGCAGATATAGCTTGTAATGGCGGTAACTATCTGTAATAATTTAGTATGCAAAAAATAAGAAGAAATTTAATTTCAAAGATTTCTCAGTGGCACGGGCAATTAGATCGCAAGCCGTTACTTATTCGCGGCGCAAGACAGGTTGGTAAGACCTGGGCGGTAGAGGAGTGGGCCCGACTGAATAAGGCACACCTCATTTCGATTAACTTTGAAGAACAGCCCCGCTTCATCTCACTTTTCGACAAAGATCTTGATGTGAATAGGATTATTGATGAACTCAGTGCGTCCTTTGGAGTTTCTTTACGACATAAAAACGTGGTGCTGTTTTTAGATGAGATAGAGAAAGCGCCAAATGCAATTACTGCGTTACGATACTTCTATGAGAGATCTCCAGAAATAGCAGTGATTGCTGCAGGATCTCTTGTGGAATTTGTGTTGGAAGAGAGCGGGTTGCCAGTAGGGAGAGTAGAGTCCCTCTTTGTTTTTCCGATTTCATTTACTGAGTTCTTAGATTCGATGTCTAAGCCTTTACTAAGTGAGTTTATTCAATCATACAGAATAGAAGACCATGCGCCGGTTCCGCAGCTCATCCATGAAGAGCTGCTTTCGTTGACCAAATTATATTATCGGATCGGCGGAATGCCAAAAGTCTTGGCGTCGTACTTACGTACGAGAGACATGAGTAAAGTTTCACAGGAACAAGCTCTACTACTACGTGGCTACATTGACGATTTTAGAAAGTATGCAAAAAAAGTAGATTGGCTTTTACTCGAAACTATCTTTCTTAAGATGGGAGAGATTGCTGGAGGATCGCAGGTCAAATTTTCAACTATCGATGCACAATCAAAATCAGTGCAGGTTCGCCGCGCACTCGTTGCACTATGCCATGCACTGGTTATTCATAAGATATTGCCAACTCATACAGCGAAATTACCTTTAGCGGCGCATGCAATCGATAAACGTTTTAAGATCGCCTTTCTAGATATTGGATTATTACACCATCAGATAGGTTTTGACTGGCGCTTTGTTTCTGCTGATGAAGATCTAACGGATGTTGCTGATGGGCGCTTTGCCGAACAGTTTGTAGCCCAAGAAATCATATCCTCACGTTCAGGATACGATAACTATGCATTGCATTACTGGCAGCGTCCTGTGGTTGGGTCAGAAGCGGAAGTCGATTTTGTTTTAGAGTATAAGAACTCGCCGACCCCTATTGAAGTTAAAAGTGGTAATAAGGGGACGTTGCGAAGCTTAAACTTATATATTCAAGAGCTACACCCTGAAGTAGGTTTTGTTCTATCTCAGCGAAATGTATCGGCGTTAGATAACACTATCTTCTTACCGCTGTATCTTGCCTGCAAACTGTAATGGAAAATGTCTGTCAGTCATGACTTTCCCACTTTCCTTGGCTTTCAGCTGTCTCATCGGTGTCTCTGCTTGCTGCGTCTCTCTCGGGGGGGTACATCTGCCCTGCAAATTGAGAAGGTGTGCGCTAGTCAAAAAGTCAGGATAGTCATGACTGACAGGGGTTTCCGGGCCCTCAAGTCAGCCGGCCTCGCGGTGGGTTGAAAGAGAGCGCTGCGGTAGAATTCCGCAGATTCGTTCCAGTTTGGTACCTTGTCAAGCCGAGAAGTCCCCGCGCGATTAAATCCATCGGGTCGAAAGGTATTTGCGGTCAAGGGATTCGCGGAGCTTCTGCTCCGCTAGAAATTACGGTTACTGCTGAAGCAGTCTGGCGGACTAGAAAGTTCGCAGTCCCAGTTGGTGACCGATTTAGGCAGCGGCTGGCCCCCTTACTGGACCGCGGAGCTTCTGCTCCGCTAGAAATTACGGTTACTGCTGAAGCAGTCTGGCGAACTAGAAAGTTCGCAGTCCCAGTAGGTGACCGACTTAGGCAGCGGCTGCCCCCCTTACTGGACCGCGGAGCTTCTGCTCCGCTAGAAATTACGGTTACCGCTGAAGCAGTCTGGCGAACTAGAAAGTTCGCGGTCCCAGTTGGTGACCGATTTAGGCAGCGACTGGCTCCCCTTACTGGACCGCGGAGCTTCTGCTCCGCTAGAAATTACGGTTACCGCTGAAGCAGTCTGGCGGACTAGAAAGTCCGCAGTCCCAGTTGGTGACCGATTTAGGCAGCGACTGGCTCCCCTTACTGGACCGCGGAGCTTCTGCTCCGCTAGAAATTACGGTTACTGCTGAAGCAGTCTAGCGGACTTGAAAGTTCGCGGTCCCAGTAGGTGACCGATTTAGGCAGCGGCTGGCCCCCATACTGGACCGCGGAGCTTCTGCTCCGCTAGAAATTACGGTTACTGCTGAAGCAGTCTGGCGAACTAGAAAGTTCGCGGTCCCAGTTGGTGCCTCATCGAAAGTAGCTAGGAGCGCCCAGGAAACCCTCACTGCATCATCAATAACCCTTCTATTTCCCCCTGCACGCGTGGACTCACAAAGCAAAAAGTTAGAGCAGTGGGGTTCCATGGCCGTCCTACGCATCGCACATGTTCCAAGAGCCGAGCGTAGCGCTTTACGAAGTCTCGCTTGGGTGTCAGGCGTGGAGACTTCTCTGTAACCGGTTTGAGAAACGGGCTCCAAAAACGCCGGGTGATTGCAAAAGTGATATCACTACCGATAGCAAAGACTAACACCTCTTCAGAGCTCTCGACGCATCGATAGGTGCCTGCCGGGATGGCATTGGCATCAATTGCGAGTTCTACAACCGTCCCAGGTTGGTATTCTGTTAGCATGGTATACCTCCGTATTTTGTAGGGTGAATTAAAGGGGGGGAAATCCCCTGACGAGAGTATGTTCGAGGCTTTTTTGTAAAAGTTGCTTTGAAAAGAGACCTAGCACTTCATAGGCGCTGCACGGCGAGGCGCTTTTTGGTAAGGGGGGTGTTCCCTTGAGGTTTTGTAACCCCCTATTTTAATTACGTATGTCAGCTAGACTACATTAAGCTCTCAGAGTAGCGTATCATTCGGCGGTGCGGGAAAGTGTTAGGCGTTATAGCGCCGCCCACAATAATCAGTAGGAACGAGAACGGTCGCGTGAAACTCATCATCCAGATCCCATGTTTTAATGAAGAGAGCACTCTTCCGCTCGTATTTGAGAAGATGCCCCGGCAGATAGTGGGCATCGATGAGATCGAGTATCAGATAATCGATGATGGCTCTACAGACCGAACGATTGAGGTCGCACGCTCTCTAGGGGTGCACCACATCGTGCGAGCAGGACGGGTAAATCGTCGCTGGCTGGGGCGCGCCTTTCGCATGGGAGTCGACCATGCATTGCAGCAGGGTGCTGACATCGTTGTGAACACGGATGGTGATAATCAGTACCCTTCAGAGTTGATAGAGGTCCTTGTGCGACCGATCCTCGACGGGCGCGCTGATATAGTTATCGGAGATAGAAGCCCAGGGAAGATAAGTGAGTTCTCGTGGATCAAGCGTAAACTTCAGGTGCTTGGCAGTGGAGTGATTCAATTTCTCACCGGCGGCGCGGTGAAGGATGCAGTAAGTGGATTTAGAGCCTACAGCCGCGAGGCGCTGCTTAGGATTAACGTTCTCACGAACTACACCTACACAGTCGACACGTTGATTCAGGCTCAGAAGAAGGGACTGGATATCGAGTGGCTTCCGATATTCACTAATTCGAAAACACGAGATTCTCGGCTTATCACAAGCCTCTTTGCCAAGGTGCGAAAGTCGGGATCTACGATCTTACGACTCGTTACGTTGTATGAGCCATTTAAAACCTTCATGCTCTTTGCAGCCCTTTTCATGGTGCCGGGAGTTCTCCTGCTAGCTCGATTCTTCATCGTTTACATCCTTCTGCACGGTCGTGGTGCAGGGCTTATTCAATCGGTGGTGATTGGTGGAGTGTGTGTTGTAGTTGCTGTGCAGATGTTTGTGCTAGGTATCTTGGCCGATCTCCTGTCAGCAAACCGCACCCTTATTGAAGATCTCCTGGCGCGTATTCGTGCGCTTGAGCTCTCTAGCTCAGGGAAGAAACTCACGCAGCAGAGCAAGAAGGTTTCCGAAGACGACCAGGCTGCGAATTCCTTATAGGACCGCTTAGGCGTTACGTTTTTCGTTACTAAGCTAGAAGCTTAACACTGCAATTCGGGCCCCTACGGCGCCTTCTGGGTTGGAGCGTTCGTTGTGATAGCCGTGCCGGTCGCCTGCGGAAGATCCATGAGGATGTATACGCGAGCAGGTGTTTTGTGCGAATGGTGCAGCGCAAACGAGGATTGCAGGTGGTCAGCACCGTACCGTGCCACATTAACGCACAGGGTGTCCTTGAAATAGCTATAGGCCTCTCGCAGTGAGGCTGCTGTATTCTCAACCGAATTTTTATCGAGACTCTTTTCTGCTGGAATTTTATCGGGAGCTATCGGAAATTGCATCTGCACCGGAGCGGCGCCTTTTTCTTGGTAGGAAACGACTAGCCTAAAAGTCGCACCGGCAGGAAACTGCCCGGCGTTTGCTCTGCGCATAGCGTCTAGTCCGATAGCTAGCCCCTGAGTAAACGTTCCCTCGGAGATCCCCAGGAGTGGGCCAACGACGGGCTTCTGTTGCGGGTCAGTCTGGTTCTTGTCGACAGCAATCGGTGTGTTGTCCGAGCGGAATGTGAGCTGACCCTGACCGAGGCAGATAATGGAGACATCAGCCGAATTTTGCGCTGTAAAACTAACTGGAGTAGCGGTGACAGGTGTAGACCCCGCTGGAGCGTTTTGAGCTTCGGTTCTGAAAGGGCTCAGAGCCGTAGCGGCTAATCCACTAAATGCGCCCAAAAAACTTCTGCGGTTCATGGAAATCCGGTCCATGGAAACGGGAGCTTCTGATGTTGGAGTTGGCTGCTGCTGCATCTTCATAAAATCTAACTACTCAATCAGTTTATGGATACTTCTATGACCAAGGTATCGTATCCCCACATTTAAAGGTAATTGTGCCCCCTAATTTCTTTATTTTCACCCCAGCCAGTAGTACATTTCGGTTCGGATTAGTAAGGAAGTGGGGAACCTGGTGAAGTTTCTGAATCTCTTTGTGGTGCTCTTAGCCGGGCTTCTTCACGGCGCCTGTATCGCTGAGGAGTCACCAACACCAACACCCAGAGCCCCCAGCGCGTGTAAACTCTCTCTCTCGCTAGACGAGTTTCGTGCATACGGTCTTAAAGAGAGCCCGCTGATAGCTGAGATAGACCGTGACTACGCACTTCAAGTAGCGCGCTCGTTTGATGCAGAGCTTCTCTCTAATCCAGAAGTTACCGTCGAGCAGACCTACACGCGCATGGCGATTGGTGGAGCAAACGATTCGCAATCGTATGTGAGCTTTGGTCAGCCGATTCGAATCTCTCAACTCGGTGCTCGGCAACGCTTCGCCGATCTGGTGCGTAAGGCAGGTGATCTTGAAAAGAAGTTAAAGCTCCTTGAGTTTCAGCAGAAGCTCTTCGCGCAGTATCATTCGCTGCTCTTTTTGCAAGAGGCACAAGTTGCTCTCTCTGATGCAGCTGGATTAGCTGCAGATGGCTTAACGCAGGTAAAGCGCGCTGTGGCGCAGGGGTTGCTCTCGGAAGGTGATGAGGCGCTTTTTGAAGGCGAGCTTTTCCGCTTGCAGGCGCAGGTTATGGGATTAAGGGCTCAGATGGAGTCTCTCCAACGTGAGCTATCGCTCGCGCTCGGCACACCGTGCTCGGTTGTAGCAGCTGCAGCACTTGAGGTTCCTCCGGTACCAGAGGTAGGCGCTCTCATTACCGCGGCTTCGCACAGTGATGTGAGTGAAGCGGCACGTCTTGGGATGCTCGAAGAAGTTGCGCGCGAGCAGGAGCGCGTTGCGCGGCTTGATCGACTTCCCATCATTACTCCGCGAGTAATCTATCAGCACACAAACGATGGCGGCGATTTCATTGGAGGTGGCATATCACTTCCACTGCCTGTGTGGAATCGAAATCAGGGTGAGCGCGCGAAGACATCGGCTGAGGTGACTGCATTGCAGCGCAGACAGCAGTTTCTTCAAGGAGGTGGTCTGCAGGGGCTACTGACAACTACGCGCTCTGCCGCCGCTTATGCTCAAACGCAGGCTACGCTGTATGCAACAAAGGTAGTGCCAGCATTTCAACGCGCCTACCGCGCGCAGGAGCGATTGTACCGACAGGGGAAGGGTACGGTGCTTGAGGTGTGGCAGACGTTGCGTGCGTATACGGATGCGCAAGAGCAGGCGCTTGGACTAAAAGTGCAGGCGCTCTCCGAACGGAGTAAGCTCTCAATCCTGGTAGGTGAAGAGGTATAGAGGAGGTCGTATGGTACCCGGTGTGCGTTGGTTCGTACCAGTTGTGGCGATAGTAGTAGTGGGAACGGCTTTGGGATGTAAGTCAACAGGACCCGACGCGTCTAGCCGCGAGCATGGTGCGCACGCACACCACGAGCACGGTGCGCACGCGCACCACGAAGAGGAGTTTGCTCGTGGGCCTCACCGTGGCAGGCTGCTGGTTGATGGTGATTTCAAACTTGAGCTCTCGATCTTCGAAGAGGGAGTTGCTCCGCACTTTAGGGTATACGGGTTCAGTGGCGAAAAGGCACTGTCACCGCAGGAGTTCTCGGCTACCGTTACGCTAAAGCGCTTGGGCGGTACAGAGGAGCGCTTTACGTTTACTCCAGAGGGAGAGTGCCTGACCGCTGCAAAAGAGGTTGTTGAGCCGCATTCATTCGATGTTGATGTGGCGGCTGAACACGGCGGAGTAAAGCACGCGTGGAGCTTCTCATCGTACGAGGGCCGTACGTCGATTGAAGGAGCAATCGCGCAACGAGCAGGCGTTCGTGCTGTTGTTGCAGGTGCACGGGTTATCGAGAGCGCCTTGCCGGTGCGCGGTAAGATTATTCCGAGCGAACACCACGTTGCTCACATCATGCCGCGCTTTGCAGGAATTGTTAGAGAGGGTCGCAAGCACATCGGTGACCCAGTTCAACGGGGAGAGGTGTTAGCGACGATTGAGAGCAATCAGAGCCTACAGCCTTTTGAGGTCAAGTCACCTATTCCGGGCACAGTAATCAACGGGCACCTGATCGTGGGCGAGTTTGTTCCTGAAAATCAGTGGGTCTTTATCGTTGCTGACATCTCTGAGGTGTGGGCTGAGTTCTCTGTGCCGCTTCGTGAACGATTAACAATAGAAGTAGGACAGCGAGTTTTTATTCGGCCTATCGATTCCGATAGGGAAGTTGAGGGAAAAATTAGCTACATCTCACCCTACAGCGATGAGCGTACCCAGTCGCAGCAGGTGCGCGTGGTTGTGCCGAATACGTCAAAACTTTTTATGCCCGGGATGTTTGTGACAGCGCGGATAGTTACTGGAGAGGGCGCTGTGCCGGTCGCGGTCAAAAAAGATGCGATTCAATCCTTTCGCGATTGGCAGGTAGTGTTTCTTAAAGTCGGGGACACCTACGAAGTGCGGCCCGTACAGCTTGGGCGCTTCGATGGGGAGTGGGTAGAAGTTATCAGTGGGCTCTCTGCGGGTGAGGAATACGTGGCGGAGAACTCATTTATTATTAAAGCGGATATCTTAAAATCCGGAGCGAGCCACGACCACTAAACACCATGATAGAGATTTTAAGCAAGATAATTAGGGCATCAATTCGTCACCGCTATGGTGTCGTAATTGCAACGGCGTTGGTAGTTCTTGGCGGGTTACTTTCCTACCAGAGCCTCATCATCGATGCTGTGCCGGATATCACCAACGTTCAGGTGCAAATTAACACCGAGAGCAAGGGGTACTCGCCCTTTGAGGTTGAGAAGACAGTTACGCTTCCGATTGAGCGCGCACTTGCGGGGATACCTGGGCTTGAGTCTACGCGCTCAATTTCGCGTTACGGTTTGTCGCAGGTAACTGCCGTTTTTAGCGACAAAACGGATATCTATTTCGCTCGGCAGCTTATCTCGCAGAGCCTGCAGGAGGCCAAAGAGCGACTTCCTGCTGGAATCTCTCCATCCATGGGGCCGATAGCAACTGGTCTGGGCGAGATAGTCATGTATACCCTTGAGGCCGACCGGCAAGCAGCTAAGCCGCTCTCGCTTGAGGAACTACGCGAAGTTCAGGATTGGATTATCAAGCCGCAGCTCCGTACGGTTCCTGGGGTCGTAGAAGTGAACTCTATCGGTGGTGCTTCAAAGGCGGTTGTAATCTCGCCGTTGGTTGAGAAGCTGCGGGCGTACGAGCTCACCTTCGATGATATCGCTTTAGCGGTAGCCAGTAACAACTCAAACATAGGTGCTGGCTTTATTGAAAAGAGTGGAGAGCAGTTCTTAGTGCGAGTTCCAGCGCAAACGCGCACCCCGGCTGAGATCGGAGCTATCAGTGTGAGCGTTCATGAGGGAGTGCCGGTATACGTGCGAGACGTGGCACAGGTAGCGATTGGCTCAGAGCTGCGCTACGGTGCTGCAACTGAGGATGGACGAGAGATAGTTATCGGTACCGTCTTTATGCTCAAGGGCGAGAACGGACGAGTAGTTTCAGAGCGTGTGACGAAGAAGATTCAGGAGATCTCAACCTCATTACCCGTAGGTGTGACGATAAATGCGCTCTACAACCGTTCTAATCTCGTGAATTTAACGATAGCAACCGTAAAGAGGAACTTAGTAGAAGGGGCACTACTAGTAATAGCAGTCCTCTTCGCAGCACTCGGTAACTTTCGCGCAGCGATTATTACAGCGCTCGTAATTCCGATATCGATGTTGATTACCATTATCGGTATGGCGCAGACACGACTGAGTGCAAATCTGATGAGTCTCGGGGCGCTTGATTTCGGTATTATCGTAGATGGAGCAGTTATTCTGGTTGAGAACTGTATCAGACGGCTCAGTGCTGCGCAGAAGCGACTGGGGCGCTCGTTAACACAGGAAGAGCGCTTGAATGAGGTGTACGAGTCCTCGCTTGAAGTGCGTCAGGGCACGATGTTCGGCGAGCTTATCATCATGGTGGTGTATGTGCCGATCTTAGCCCTCGGAGGGGTTGAGGGGAAGATGTACCACCCCATGGCGCTTACGGTGCTTTTAGCGCTTGCTGCTGCGTTTGTTCTCTCGCTGACTTTTGTGCCGGCTGCTGTTGCTATTTTTCTGCGTGGTGACGTGCAGGATCACGGTGCAGGGTGGCTTGAGCGCTTGCAGGGTAGCTATCGCGGGTTGTTGACCCGGCTGCTGACGGTGCCACGACGGGTGTGTGGATTTGCTGTGGCGCTCTTTCTCTTCTCTTTATTTATCCTGGGCCGACTTGGTTCAGAGTTTATCCCTGCACTCGATGAGGGTGACATAGCGATGCATGCGCTGAGGATACCTGGCACGTCACTTGAGCAGGCTATCAAGATGCAGCATCAACTCGAGGAGACGATTAAGACTGTGCCTGAAGTAGCGCACGTGTTTGCTAAGATCGGCACCGCAGAGATAGCTACTGATCCTATGCCACCGAGCGTTGCAGATGGGTACATTATATTAAAGCCGCGCTCTGAGTGGAGCGACAGCAAGAAGCCAAAAGCGGATGTTGTTGGTGAAATCGAGCGGCTGGTGGCTGCGATTCCAGGGAACAACTACGAATTCACACAACCGATACAGATGCGCTTCAACGAGCTGCTCGCTGGAGTTCGTAGTGACGTTGCTGTGAAGGTGTTCGGAGATGACTCGGATGTGCTGCTCCAATACGGAGAAGCGATAAGCCGCGTGCTGCAGGAAATTCCGGGTGTTGCAGACCTTAAAGTTGAACAGGTCACTGGCCTGCCGCTAGTGGAAATTATTCCTGATAGAGAGAAGATAGCCCGTTTGGGGCTTAACATTGCAGAGGTACAGCATGCAATTCAGACAGCTTATGCTGGAAGAGAGGTAAGCCGTTTCTACCAAGGCGACCGAAACTTTCCTATAATTGTGCGGCTCCCTGATAGTGAGCGACGCTCTCTCGACAGTGTTACCTCGCTTCCGATCGCGCTTCCTGAAGCGACGACTGCACCAGTAGGGCACTTTAATACTGAGCGGCTAGCGCTTAAATCTGAAGCCACGGCGGGGCGGCCCTTTGTGTTGTTGAGCGATGTGGCTAGTGTCTCAGTGTCTGTGGGGCCAAACCAGATCAGTCGTGAAAACGGCAAGCGCAGAGTAGTTGTGACTGCAAATGTGCGCGACCGTGATCTTGGCTCGTTTGTTGATGAAGCGCAGCGTGAGGTAACTCAGAAGGTAAAACTCCCGGCTGGATACTGGATAGGGTGGGGCGGACAGTTTGAAAATCTGATTTCGGCGCGTAATCGCCTTGCAGTCGTGGTTCCCGTAGTGCTCTTGAGCGTCTTCGCTCTTATCGTTCTGACCTTTAGGTCGCTTGGATATTCTCTCATAGTGTTCAGCGGTATTCCATTTGCGTTGACCGGGGGAGTAATAGCGCTGTGGCTGCGCGGGATACCGTTTTCTATCTCGGCAGCGGTTGGGTTTATTGCGCTCTCGGGAGTGTCTGTTCTGAATGGACTCGTCTTGGTGAGCTTCATACGACATCTGATGACAGAGGGGTACGGTCACACGACATCAATAGTTGAGGGGGCGGTGTCTCGCCTGCGACCAGTGCTCATGACTGCTCTGGTTGCGTCTCTTGGTTTTGTTCCGATGGCTATCTCTCAAGGAACGGGCTCTGAGGTTCAACGCCCGCTCGCTACTGTAGTTATCGGTGGAATCATCTCTTCAACGATTCTTACGCTGATTGTGTTGCCGGTTTTGATGGGGCGGGTTCGTGGCGCAATTACAGGATCCCTCTACATCAAAGAAGAGATAGAAGCTGAGGCTGTTGTCGTGGAATCGAGGGGGTAACACTCGGTATTATCCGGACGTGCACGTGAACAGCCGCGATTTATGGGTCAAGACAAGGGCTTACGCTATCTCTATCCTCGTTGCCACCCACTCGATTTCACGAAGAGCCCAAAAAAAGTAGATGACTTTAATAAGCGTATTGGCGCTCTTCGCCGGTGACATAGTATTATAGGGATTCAGTTATATTTAAAAAATTGAATAAAATGGAGATCTGATGGGCCGGTGGTTCATAGCACTAGCGGTATGTATAGTATGCGGGTCGGCCGCTGTAGGGAGAGCGCAGCCGTCACCTTCAGTTTGTCGGGACGAATTCTGCTTTCCAGCGCAAGAAAACGTCTCCGGTGTGCCGTTAACCCTTCGTGGGGTGAGTACATTTCGATATTGGGGCATTAGAGTCTACACTGGTGCCTTATACTTGCCGGCTTCCGAAGTATCTCAAGTCGCTGCTGTTGGCGAAACACCGAAGAAGCTTGTGCTGCGATACCATCGCAGTGTGTCAGTTGATCAATTTGTAGAGAAGTCCGAAGAGACGCTTGAGGAGCATCCACGGCTTTCGCTGCAAAAATTGCGCCCATTTTTATCGCGTATGAAGTCTTTGTATGTTCCGGTCGTGGAAGGAGATGTGTACGCTATGACCTATCAGCCAGCACAGGGTACGCTGCGCCTGTTCTTCAACGAGCAATTACTCGGCGAGATTACAGATCGTGAATTCGCTAGCGCCTATTTCGGTATTTGGGTGTCCGATTATTCTGTCGGCAAGGAGTTTACTGACGAACTATTGGGCAGAAATTCTAAACTCTGAGTGCCTAGGTCTTCTGTGCGAAAAGTCCTGTTTGTGCCTTGTCCCCGCTCTACTGCAAGCAGTGGCGTTGGTTCCCGGGGAAGGCAGCGGAAGCTGTGGCAGGGGACGAGCTGTAACCAAGAATAGCTGCAATGCCGGTGGAGCGGGTTTCTACTAGTTGCTCGCCTCCGTGCCGTGAAAATGTTTTTTGAGCGGCGCATCAGGATTAGTTAGGTCAAAGATACTAAGGGAAACCTGAAACGAGTATGTTTTGGCTGTAGTAACAAGACCCACGAGCTCTCCCCTGTCATTAAATACAGATGTGCCTTCAATGCATGCAGCCTCTGAGCTAATGTCACTATACGGATCACGAGAAAACTCTGCATTGAAGTACAGTTGCGGAGCCTCACCAAATCGGGGCGGACCCGTAACAACAGACTTCTTCCAACTAGTACTCGACTCAGAGGAAAGACGGTCGTTTCCTGGGGTACCAGACATCTTTTCCCCTGCGATGAACACAAAACTTCTTGCGGCGGGTCTGGATGCTGCGACCCGTATCGGCAAAGACTTTTCCACCGGTGTGTCGAGCTTTAAAATTGCGGCGCCTGAAACGATGGTGATGTTTGTAACAGCGACGTTATGTTGAGAGCCGTTCGGCGTAGTGAAGTTTGTTCCCGTTACTACGGTTAGTTTCGGGTCTTTCGCTAGGATACCATCGCTAAAGATGTGTGCAGAGGTAATTGCTGTATTTTGGTTAATAAAAGTGACAGGGGCTTTCTGGATTGCACGACCACCAGTGACGTTGGTGTTCGTGACGCTAATACAAACGTAACCTAACCTGTCTGAGGGCTCCGTGAATGTTCCAGCCGTTAAAGCGTTATCTGAGCAGGCTAGAGCAGCGGCTATCACTGGAGCTGCGGGATGCGTGATTGCTTCTAGCCAGGATTGTTTTTCTCTCTTTAGTTCCAATGGCGCTGTGGAGCTTTTGGTGAGGTGTGTATTCATTCCGGAGTCGTCTTGAAAAAACTTAAGCGGTGATAGAATTGCTGCTGTCGGACCGGTCTACCACACTACCACTCGCCCCCTGTAAATAGTACTTCTAAGTGTGTAGGGATTGCGTGAGTAGCAGTCGACGACAGAACCACCACGACATCCAGTCTGTATAGTTACTCTTCTGGTCTAGTCGGCAACGACAGCGTCTCGTAGCCGAGCGTAACCTCGTCAGCCTGCACCTCAAAGAAGCGGCGCGCCATCTCGGTATGAGTTGAAAAGGCTAGTTCGTGGGGAGCAGTAATAATCTGATACCTGGGGCATTCCTCGGTAGGAGCAAAGCACGAAGCGAGCTCAGATTCATCTACCACAGGCAGCGATGCAAACAGGGCTAGTCGCGTATTGTAAGCAACCGAATGGACGTTTAGTAATTTCACTTGAGTGATAATGTACCCCTTTAATCCCGTCTCTTCGCATAATTCTCTTAGTAAGCCTACTCGCCAATCTTCATACTCAAGAAAGCCGCCAGGTAGAGCGAGCTGCCCCTTTTGGGGCTCAATTCCGCGCTCTATGGTAAGTAAGCCAAGATTTCTACCTTGGCTGCTCGCGGTTGAGATGCGCACTGGAACGAGAGCGACAACTACAGGTATGGGGTTGTAATACGTAGGGGCGCTTTGCGGAGGAGTAGAGTTACTTGGGCCAGTAGCAGGTTGATTCATGGTGGCTTCATTCTATATGAGTTAGTCGATGATGCGAAGGGGAGTCTAGGGCATGCTGGTAGGAGTGTAGAATTTGGAGCTAGAATTTGGAGCCACCCTGTTTGCAGTGGGTTTCAGCGCTTACAGAGGATGTCTGTACTTGACTTGATTAGTCTTTAGCGGGGGTTTTAGGTTGTTTTAGAGCGAGCCGTAGGTTCGCGGAAACAGGGTGGCACCATAGTTTGCGGCACCATAGCACCATAGTTTGCGGCACCATAGTTTGCGCCGCACCATAGTTTGCGCCGAGGCTCTTAGTTGCTGAACGAGCCAACCGTCTGAAAATATTCCGAACAGTCACCGCATGACTCTTGTGATTGAGTCACACCAAAACAATGCACCGCCAGCACGAACGTGTTTCACCATAACTGCCCGCATTGCATGCTGCCAGCGTGCAAGAAATCGGTTCGGTACCAGGTAGTGGAAACCTGAGACGTGAATTACATCAAAATCACCGAGTGTGCTGAGGAGGGTCCGGGTTTGATTGGGGCTCTTCAGGTCGTATACAAGATGTTGAAAGGGTTCTCCATCTGCCTGTGGTCGAATATCTACAGCGGTAACATCTGCTCCTAGGTGCGCTGCCGTTCGGGAAAACCATGGTGCAAAGCGTTGGAGGTGGTCGTTAGAGCTGTAGCTACCTCCGACCACCGCAGATCCACTGAAGAGGTCCAATATCCGAATATTAGAAAGATTGCTATTTTCACCAATCGTCTGTCTTAGGGTCAGTATGGCTCGCAGTATTCCCTCAATTCCGTTGTGATCCGCGTTAGGATATTGCTGTTTAATCTCTTCAAGTACCGGGTCTGCCGGGCAGAGCTTGAGCTTCTCTAGTTCAGTGTATCGATTGTGATTGCGAAGAACTCGTTCCACTTTTCGTTCATGACTAAAATTGTCGGTAGCACGTTGGGCAGCCTTATAAGCGTAGTAGCCTTCTTCCCAAGCTTCAGATTCGGCTCGAAGGAGTCGTTGCGGCGAGGTGAGGATAGGGACGCGCAGTTCGAGCATAATCGCTTCAAGGATATTCTTTTCGGGTGGATAGTCAAAGCATCAGCAGAGCAATCCCGAACTTGGAGAATCCCGAACTTGGAATCCCGAACTTGGAGCCACCCTGTTTGCCGTGTGCCCGTGGGCCTACGGAGGACGTCGCCAACTGGTTTGATCAGTTTTAAGCTAGAATTTTAGGTGCTTTTGGGGTGAGTCGCCGTTTAGCTGAAGCAGGGTGGCACCATTCTTTGCAGCACCACTATTGTTGTAAGCGCGATCTACTTCTTCTCTTGCTCACGGGCCTATCGAAAATACCTTGAACGCACGTTTTCATTCGAAAGAGAGCGAGAGCCCTAAGGAAAAAGAACAGCGCTTACGTGACCAATTGCCACGCAAGCGCTGACTCATCTGCACATTAAGCCGCTCTCTACAGTGCGTGCTTACTGTCTCCTTCGACCTACGATGCACTACACTCAAAATTGAGCTGTGTCAGATCACCTCTGGACCCATTAGTAGCAAAGCTTTGTTGGTAAACGACCGTCGCTCCATTAGTAGCGAGCGGAATAACGGCATGCACGCTACCAAGGGATTTATTGCTAATACCCGAAAGGAGTCCCTTTCCGCGCGAAGCGCTTGACTCTACCTCCCGCGACACATCTACATAGAGCGCTGGAGCAGACTCCGCGCTTGGCAGCTCACGAGCTGTCATTATGACCAGACACAGCGTGCCCTCAAAGGAGCCTCCTCTAAAATCTTTCTTGTTCACACACAGATTTTGGTGGAGCCATGCTTCGTCAGGGTTCTTTTGTAAGTCGAGAGAGAAAGAGCTAAATTTCTCTCCGAATTCGGTGCGTGGCTTTAGTGTTCTAGGCAGAGATCTTGAGGATTGCAGTAAGGTCACCTTGCACGTCAGAGGATTTGAATCAGCTACTACCACGGCGGGAACAAAAAACAGCACAGCAAGTAGCGAACAGAGTGAATGTTTCATTATTAGAGTCTCCCTTGGTCTGTATGGAACGGCATAAGTGAAAACAGCAAACCCCAGCAGGCAATGTATGTGCCATGAGAAAAATACGAAGGGAAGTGAGGCTACCCTGCACCTCTAGTAAGTAGTCGATTGAATTTGCTGTAGTTAGGGCACAACTCCAACGTAAGCCTGTTACAAAAATCACTACCTCTGAGAGCGCAATGTCAAAGAAGCGGCTTCCCTCTACTGCTCGATTGACATCGGCTTGGATTAAGCAGGACATCGCAGCAATCTTTGATCCTTTTTCTGTCTGCCCGCTCTATGCCTATCCATCCAAATTCTCTTGTTCGCTCGAGTAGCTCACCTGATGCTGGATATAATGCGTAGTGCAGAATTTGGAGCCGACCCTTCGACTCGCTTCGCTCGCTCAGGGTAAACCCGGACTCGAACCCTGCAAGGAGGAAACGCTGCGCTAGCCGGACCTTGGAGCCACCCTGTTTGCCATGTGCCCGTGGGCCTACGGAGGATATCGCTAACTGGTTTGATCAGTTTTAAGCCAGAATTGTAGGTGCTTTTGGGGTGAGTCGCCGTTTAGCTGAAACAGGGTGGCACCATGGTTTTTGGTACTCTCTACATCCAACACGACCTCGGAGCTATCGGTGTGTAGAGACGGCGGTACCAGCTGCATCACCACTCCCTCTACACACTGTGTGTTAGAGAGCGGTCCAGTAGTGCTTTAGTCCAATCTAGTGGATTTGTAGACAAGTCCTTCTTTGCGGCGCAACATCCGAGCTGAATAGCTACATAAATATGTTGTGACATGCAGCGCAATTAAGCGCCGCGGTTTTTACAAGGTTGAATTATGAAAAGGTTTATTTTTAGTCTACTCGTCGGAACTTTTGTTTCTATCTCCGCCATCACCCCCGCATGTGCTCAACAGGCTGGCGCGTCTGAGGACCTGTCTATTGGATTAAACAAGTCAACAAACGGCTGGCTGCTATTTGACGTCGGCGACGATCGACGAGGGAACGCCGTGATGCAGCGTAAATCTAAAGGAATAGCGGCAGCGTTTCGCATTTACGAAGGCAGTAAACTAGTCCAGGAATATGTGCTCTCTTTCCCATTCAAAGGCCGTAGAGCTGACCTAAAGGCGACTGATTTTGCCCTACTCTCCCACTGCGTTGCTCAATTCAATACTGTTGTTGCAAGCCAGTCTGGCGGGTTTTTTTACCTCAACGTAAGTAGTGACGATAGCGTCGGTGTGCTGTGTTCGGCTCAGCCGGACATAACAAGCCGGCGGTGACGTATAAGTAGTATCCCAAAATAGAGCGCCCCTTACAGTAGCCTGAGGCTGCCATCGGAGGGGCGCTCCGACGAGCTCCGGTCCCTTAGCGGCTTGCAGTATTCAGGGAGCAACATCCTAGAGAAGCACGACACCCTCAAGACCAGATGGAACCATCAAGCAGCTTGTAACGCCAGTTCGTTTCGGATTCTGACATTTACATAATAATATCCGCACGAAGTCGTCTGTTATCTTGCAGCAGCGCCGCAGCTTCCCAGCGAGACCACTCATCCCAGGCTGACTGAACCTTTTCGGGCTCGAGTCCGTATTCGTGAATATCTCGCCTTATGCCTCGGGCGAGAGATTCTTCAGCCGATGTATCGGTCCAAATCTTTAGGTCAAAGAGATTTGAAAGGACTGGATTCAGGATTCCGCACCCTTCAACTACGATCATTTCAACTTCTTGCAGCCGCACGGGTTCATCAGCAAAACCGTCAACTTTTCCTGATAGGTATCCCCAATTGTAGCGCCGGATTTCAAACGCACGCGCGCCGCCGCGAAAGGGTTCGATGACCTCTTGAATGAGTCTACGATAATCAAACCTGTGAGCTGAATTTGAAATCTCAGCCTGCGGCAGATGAAACCAATCGTATTCAATGTGGATGGCACCTGAAATTGCCGCGGTAATAGCTCTAGCTAAAGATGATTTCCCAGCACCTCCACGACCATCAATAGCGATTATGGAGCGCGGCAGGGCAGATTGTGTTGTCTGGATTCGCGCGACCAGAGATTTAAACGCAGCAGAATCGACCATTGGAGGGGAGGGCATATTGGCACTATAGGAGTTATGATTACGCTAGTCGACCCGGCAACGGGTGCGGAGCCGACCCTTCGACTCGCTTCGCTCGCTCAGGGTAAACCCGGACTCGAACCCTGCAAGGAGGAAACGCTGCGCTAGCTCCCACCTTCGCCCCTGTGGGGCCGGGTGACCTTGGAGCCGGGTGACCTTGGAGTCACCCTGTTTGCCGTGTGCCCGTGGGCCTACGGAGGATATCGCTAACTGGTTTGATCAGTTTTAAGCTAGAATTCTAGGTGCTTTTGGGCCGAGTTGCCGCTTAGCTGAAACAGGGTGGCACCATGGTTTTTGCGAGAGCCTTCCTGCCTACCATAGCAGGAAAGGCCGTATCGAGAGGGTCGGCAAGGGGCTCTACCGGTTCCCCGATTTCGTCTCCGACATCCCGATCGACTGGGAAGATCTTATCGTCACCGCCACAAGCATTCCAGATGGTATCGTCTGTCTGATCTCGGCGCTCGCAATGTACGAGCTTACAGACCAACTCCCAAGGCAGCACTGGATCGCTGTGCCGCACTCAAGTAGGGCTCCGCGGCGTGAAAAGGTCAGAATAGTCCGGATGCGTAACGCAGAGCTTGGCGCCACCACGACTAAGCTGGGAGATGTGCACGTTCGCATCTTTAACCGAGAGCGCACGGTGGTTGACGCATTCCGATATCTCGACAAGGAGATTGCGATCAAAGCGCTCAAGGCCTATCTCCAGGGGCGGGTAAAGAGCTATAAACCCGATCTTAAGAAACTCGACGCGTACGCGAAGGCTCTCAGAGTGAGCATTGCGTCATACGTGGAGGCATTCGCCACATGAGTAAAAATCATTTGACACATATATCGGATTCGAGATATTATCAATTACATGGATAGTAAGCCGTTATTACTCCTGAGCGGAGAACTTAAATCCCCTCCGTTATCAGAGGAGGCTAGACGGAAAGCTGGTTTCTTACTGCGGACGCTTCAGCGCGGTGAGTTGTTGTCCATGCCGGATTCTCGACCAATGCCAAGTATTGGACCGAGATGCCATGAACTTCGTGTGGTAGACGCAGAGGCGCAAGTAACTTGGAGGGTCATATATCGGCTTGATTCAGACGCTGTGGTCATTGCGGATGTTTTTGCAAAGAAGACTCAAAAGACGCCTGATGAAGTGCTTTGGCGGTGCAAGGCTAGATTTAAACGATACGATCAGGACCGGAGACGAATATGAAGAAGACAAAACGAGAGGGGCTTGAGAAGGCGGGTTATAAAATTACTGATACGCAGAAGTTCCTTAATCTTTCTGACGAAGAGATGGCGGTTATCGATCTGAAAATCAGCCTCGTTCAAAAGCTCAAGGATGTACGGAAGGCCGCCGGCGTGACTCAAAAGCAATTAGCTAAGCTCATGAAGTCGAGCCAATCGCGAGTTGCTATGCTTGAAAGCGGATCCTCTGACGCCAGCTTAGAGCTGATCTGCAAGGCGCTTTTTGTTCTTGGTATTTCCTCAAAAGAATTGGGGAAAGCGATATCGTCAACTAAGGCAGCTTAGGGGAACTCCTGTGTGTTCGGAATGAGCCTGTGTAACCGAGGGGCGAGGAGCAGTTTTCACCACCCTGCTACCTGCTAAGGTTATACCAGGCGATCCGGTGGATAGCCGGATGATCCACTTGTCATCCACCACACCGTGGAATAGGGGGTATCGCTGGGTACTGGTGGGTATCCGACCTGAGCCTCTCGGTGCTCGTAATATCACGAAGAGACAGGGGAGTCAGTTCTGGATGTTTCAGGACTCCCTGTGAGTTTCCGGGAGTCCCCGAGGGGATAAATAATGGCGGAGCCGACCCTTCGACTCGCTTCGCTCGCTCAGGGTAAACCCGGACTCGAACCCTGCAAGGAGGAAGCGCTGCGCTAGCTCCCACCTTAGCCCCTGTGGGGCTACGGCGGGCAGGCGCGTTTCTCGCTCGTTGTTTATTCGAACTACGTCTTTATCGGGGTGAAGCGCGATCCCCTCACGCGAGAGCTCGCGGGTTCGACTAACGTGGGTTTCTTCTTTTTGGTCCTGAAGGACCAAAATGGCGGAGCCGACCCTTCGACTCGCTTCGCTCGCTCAGGGTAAACTCGGACTCGAACCCTGCAAGGAGGAAACGCTGCGCTAGCTCCCACCTTCGCCCCTGTGGGGCTACGGCGGGCAGGCGCGTTTCTTGCTATTTGTATTAGGCGCTTATTCTTTGGCTCAGGAGAGCCAAAGCGCACCTCCTCATCGCGTGATAAATCACGCGAGAGTTCGAGGATTCGAGGCATGTAAGCTGAGTCTTTCACCACCTGAAGGTGGTGAATGGCGGAGCCGACGGGATACTGCGTCTATAACGACCATTTTTTAACCTATTGATACTATTATGCTTTATTTTCTAGCAAGTCTCACTTTGTATCACTAACTGTTGGATATTACAGGGGTTTTGCTTAAAAGTGGCGGAGAGACTAAGGTGGCACAAAATGTAAGATTTTGGGCTTCACCAGATGAGATTACCCGCTTTTATAAGGCGTTCTCGCTACGGCATCTATTACCTACGCTATGTAGTCGGATCAAAGTTTTTTCAGAAGTTTACCGATATACAACGGGAATACAGGGTTTCGTTAAATACAACCAAGAAATCAGAGGCGCTTCATTTGGGCACTCGTCTGTATTGCGAGTATGACGATTTATTTTCTGATGCGTTGGTTATGACTAAGTTTGAATGGGAAGGCAAAGAGATTGATGCGGCTGAATGGTTCGCTCGTACCCTTCAAAAAAATAAAGCAGAAGCGGCACTTAAAAAAACTCGCAACAAACAACGGGTAGATGGTTATTTTGGCGAAGAGCTTCAAAAACTTCTTACCGCTGCAGAGAAACGTGCTGGCTTGTTGAATGGCGCTAACCAACAGACTGAGATCAAGGAACTCAAGGGCAGATATCAGATCGATCAGGTTTTTCAAGCATATATTGACGAGAAGAAATCAACCAAGGCGTGGCGTGAAAAATCTGAGAATACAGTGAAGGCAGTCTTCAAGATTTTCTCGGAGATTATGGCGGGTCGGCACTTTGATGCTATCGGCTACGAAGAGATGAGGCGCTACAAGGCGACCATTCTAAAACTACCAAAAAATCTAAACTGCGAGAGGCGTTTCAAAGGCAAAACTATTACCGAGATCATTGAGTTAAAAGATGTTGATCTGATCTCTAATAAGACCAGAAACAAGCATCTCGGTACTATGAGTACCGTCTTTGAATGGGCGATGCGACACGGCTACACCGACAAAAACTACGCTAAGGGCTTAACTCTAGCGTCTGATAAAGAGCGAGTGCGTGATTATTTCACCAAAGATGATCTACAGAAGATTATTTCTGGCGCTGAATACAAGCGGCTCAAAGGAAAGCAACATAAGAAGCACGCATTTTTCTGGGCACCACTTATCGGAATGTATACAGGCGCAAGGTTAAATGAAATCTGCGGGCTTAAAGTTTCTGATATCTGCGAAGACGGTGGTATCTGGTATTTTGCTTTCTGCTCTGACGGCGAAGAGGTAGCGAAGACCAAAGCAGCAATCAGAAATGTACCAGTTCACGAGATGCTAATAAAACTTGGGCTATTGAACTATGTTAAGTCTCAGAAGAAAAACAAGCAGATGATGCTTTTTTCTGATCTTCTAAAGCACAGTAAGAACGGCTACGGCGCTCAGGTTTCAAAGTGGTTCAATCGTTATCTTATTAAGGTCGGTGTTAAAGATGAAGCGAAAGACAGCAACAAGAAAGTTTTTCATTCATTTCGGCACACAGTCATTCATCATCTTCAGCAAAAGGGCGTTGAAGAAAAACGCATCAAGGTGATGGAAGGGCATAAGATTGATGACCTCAGTTATTATCAGCACTGTACTGCTTCACCGGAAAACGAACATTTGACGACCTGAAATAAGCTACTATCCTCTTGTCAAAAAGACAGGAGGAAAGAGATGAGCAAGGGAAGAAAGAGGAGGCAGTACTACACCGGCGAGCAGA
>JBIKKT010000030.1:0-47528 GCA_044360195.1 Bdellovibrionota bacterium
GAGGCTTCAGAGTAACGACACCGCTCTGTTAGAAAGGCGAATAGCGAGGAGTAACCCTCCGCCACATAAAGCTTCTCATCCATAATTGGTATAAGGCTCTTTACGACCTCTGCGATCGCTCGGCGCTCCTTTGAATTGGCATTGATAAATACTTCGATAGCTGCGTTCATAGCCTTCACTCCTCTAAGCAATCTTTGACAGCACTACGAGAGTATAACCTACGTTTTTTCGACCTCGTATAAGGCTCACAGATGACCGTTTCGCGCACTTTTTGATTCGCGAGGTGTTTAAGGCGATTAGCGCTTGGCTATATCGAGTTCACTGAACTCTACAAGTAATTTACGACCGACCACTGCTCATCAATTTTGGAGTGCATTTTTTCGCGTCAAGAGTTTTAGAAAATATTTTTAGCGCGAAAATCCTGCTCACTCAGCACAGATACTACTCTCGCTTATCTCGATCGCTGATACGGAGCGGGATTTTAAAGTATCCCCGCAGTATCGGGCGAGCGAAATAAGCGGCTGCCGAGATACCGACAACGATCGTCTGTCGGGCGAGCTTAGCTGGTCCCGTGCCCTGCAGTTAGAACCTGGGGCATTCTACGTCATGGACCGCGGTACGCGGTCAGCTTTGGACCGCCAGCTACACATAGGCGCTCATCATAATCGCCAGGAAGAAGCGCGGCTTTCACGGGATCGTTAACGTAGACGTTGGACGTAAACGTAAGCGTGCACAAGCACGTGCACGGAATACCTATGCGTAGACGCTAACGTAGACGTTGGACGTAAACGTAAGCGTGCACAAGCACGCTCAAGTCCGGATAATACCGAGTGTTACCAACTCGATTCCACGAAGAGCTAAAATTCAAAATCGACGCCTCGTTCCA
The DNA here is from genome assembly GCA_044360195.1 of Bdellovibrionota bacterium. Classification (GTDB taxonomy): domain Bacteria; phylum Bdellovibrionota_C; class UBA2361; order UBA2361; family OMII01; genus OMII01. The sequence continues at coordinate 887 of JBIKKT010000030.1, forward strand.
TTCGACTGAGTCGCAACAACACGCATCGGCCTCTCCTGTATCGGTCGAGGGTTCGGGACGAACCGCTGTAACGGGACGTGCCGAGATCCGATGCTGAGGCGCTCCTCTTCAGAGAGGTCGGCTGCTTTCACACCTTTGAGTAGCTTAGCGACTAGCGCGCTAGAGGTAAGCGACGTAGTGCCGGTAAGGCGGTGCTTAGCGCGCGCTACGAATGCTTTTCGAAGCCAGCACCCATCTGTTAGGTACTCATTCATAAAGAGCACGCCCCAGAGTGGATTACCGGTTTCGATCTGTAAGGCGATCTCTTGCAGGATGCGGTTGTTTGTTTTCATGGTTTTCTCTCAAGCAAGCGGTATGCCCACCCGCGCTACCTAGTAAATACCTGAAAAGAATGATGTTTATTTGGTCGCCTGATATTCTTGTGGTGCACGATGCAGCACCAGCTGATGCACGGTGCACCAGCTAAGATCTCATCCCCTGCTACATGAGAAGGCGTGCGGCTTTCCGTGACAGTTGCAGGGATCAAAGGTATAGTGCTGGCCTGCGGTGATTGGGGCGCGCGAGAGAGTGTACGAACCCGGCCAGGACCGGAAGGTAGCAACCGTACTACATGTATCTGTGATGCGCTTCCAGTCGCCGTTTTTAACGAGAGAAGTAGCGTGTCATACCTCGTTTTAGCGCGAAAATACCGGCCAGATGGCTTTGCCTCCGTGAGTGGCCAAGAGCATGTGACTCGCACGTTGGCAAATGCCATACGTCGCGACCGGGTAGTGCATGCATACCTCTTTACTGGGCCACGAGGTGTAGGAAAGACTTCCGTTGCCCGAATCCTCTCTAAGGTTATCAACTGTCAAAAGGAAGGCGCTACTGAGCCATGTTTGGAGTGTAGCTCTTGTAAGGAGATCGGCAGCGGCACGAGCTTATCCGTCCGAGAGATCGATGGCGCTTCTCACAACAGCGTCGATAACGTGCGCGATCTGATAGACTCATTCAAATCTCTCCCTCCTCCGGGATATCGCTTTAAGGTGTACATCATCGACGAAGTTCACATGTTGAGCGTGTCGGCGTTCAACGCGCTTCTCAAGAGCCTTGAGGAGCCTCCTCCCAATACTGTTTTTATCCTCGCTACTACTGAGGTTCACAAGATCCCCGAAACCGTAATCTCCAGGTGTCAACGACACGATTTTAGAGCACTGAGTGCAAGTACTATCGAGGCGCGCCTGCGCGAGGTCTGTCACAAAGAGGGTATCGAAGCAGATAATGAATCGCTCAAGGTGGTCGCTCGGCTCGCCGATGGTTCGATGCGAGATGCGCAGACTCTGCTTGATAGAGTAATTAGCTTCTGCGCAGGTCCAATCCGCGCAGAAGAAACGAGTATTGCGCTTGGGACCGTAGAGCGCCGTGCGCTCAGCGATCTTGCTCAGGTGATCGTTCAGCGTGACGTCGAGGGCGTGCTGCGAATAACGGGGGAACTGTTCTCGACAGGTATAGATCCTACAACGCTTTTGAAGGAATTTGTAAATTTTTGGCGCGAGGTCTTTGTTGCCAAGTTAGGTGGTGAGGCGCGGCTTTCAGCGATCGGCGTTGGTGGTGATACGGTAGTAGAGCTTACTCGATTGGTTTCCTCGCTTGAGCCGATAGATGTTCAGGATCTGTGGGATTTTGCTCGCGAAGGGGCAGATAGATGTCTGCGCTCTGCTTATCCGCGCCACGGCTTTGAGGCGTTAGTTGTTCGAATGGCAACCCGTCAGCCGGTAACTGAGATAGGAGAGGTTCTTGGTAAGCTTATTTCCGGTGGTGCGAAGGAACCTGTTCGTCCACGAGCTGCTGGAGCTCCAGCTACAGCAGCTGCTCGTGTCTCTAGTGCAGTTGTTGGCACTGTCGCGCCTGAGCCTCAGCGTCCTGCTGCGCCATCGCCAGCAAACGCCACAGCCGCTCCTGTTGGGGCAGGTAATTGGGAGGAGCTTTTACGATACCTCGCTGATAGCTCCGCCAAGGTTCTTCTAGAGAATTTAAAGCGGCTCAAGGTTACTCGTTTTGAAATGGGGTTTATTGAGGCGACAGGCCCAGAGTTTACCGTAAATAGCCTGTTGCGTGAGAAGGATAGGCTCTCAGAGTTGTGTAATTCTTTTGCGCAGCAGCGGGGGACGCAGGTAGCGCGGGGCTGGAGGTTTAATTTCTCAAAGGGAGCCGGGGCGTTTGATCCCGAGGTGGAGGCTGCACAGGCACGATCGGCCGAAAGCTCCTTGCAGACGCACCCTGCACTCCAGAGCTTGCAGAAGGTTTTTCCCGGTAGCAAAGTGGAGCAAGTTCGGGTTAAGAATTCGTAGCATTAGTGTGCAAGATAGAAGTAGTGGAGGATAAGCATGGCTAAAGGATTTGGTGGATTCCCAGGAGGAGGGAATATCCAAGCGCTTCTTAAGAAGACCCAGAAGATGCAAGAGGATATGCAGAAGGCTCAGGATGAGGCTGAGGCTTACCAAGTGCAGGGTTCCTCGGGGGGTGGAGCCGTACAGATTACCGTAAACGGGAAGAACGAGGTGCTTAATGTAACGATTAAGCCGGAAGCCGTCGATCCCTCCGATGTTGCCATGTTGCAAGACCTCGTACGAGATGCAGCAAACGACGCTCTTGGTAAGATACGAGCAAATACCAACGAGCGCTTGGCAAAAGTTACTGCAGGCATGAATATCCCGGGATTGTTGTAAGGTAATGTTAGTATTCCCGGTAGCTCTTCAAAAGTTGATTCGTGAGCTCTCTAAGTTGCCTTCTATTGGAGAGAAGTCCGCTACTCGGCTAGCGTATCATCTGATTGCAAACGACCGTGGTCTAGCGCGCACACTTGCTGAGGCCTTGCATCATGCCGCGGAACAGGTACGGCAGTGTGAGCGGTGTTTTTTTCTCAGTGAGGAACAACTCTGTCCGGTGTGTAAGAACACCGCTCGTGATCAGTCCCTGCTCTGTGTTGTAGAGAAGCCGGTGGACTTGGTGGCTATAGAGCGCGTGGGTGAGTTTAAAGGGCTTTATCACGTCTTGCACGGCCTGTGGGCGCCGCTTAGAGGGCAGGGGCCAGAAACCATGAAGCTCAAGGAGCTTATGGCGCGGGTTAATAGTGAGCCGATAAAAGAGGTAATTATTGCCACCAGTGCCACGGTGGAGGGGGATGCTACGGCGCTCTATATCGGGCGTCTTTTAGCCGAGGTTGGTATCAAGGCCACGCGTCCGGCGCAGGGTATCCCTAAGGGGGGAGAGCTTGAGTACGCTGACGATGTGACCCTTTCACGGGCCTTTGCTGCGCGAAGCTCGCTTCAGCAGTCTTAAACCTAAAAAGGGCAGTTGCGCCCCCGAAAAGTTCAAAACCCTGCGTGCTTTTGTGCACCTGCGCCATTTCCAGTCTCCTTAACTGCTCTTTTTAGGTTTAATCGACCGATCTTTAATAGTAGGGCGAAGGCGGTAAAAACCCTCTCCTCGGGTGGGCTTTTTAGCTGGTAGAGCTTTCACATCAACGTCTTGACTTTTGGGGTCCTAAAGAGAATATTACCGGTCTACCGTTCCCCGGTAGCTCAGTTGGTAGAGCAGGCGGCTGTTAACCGCCTTGTCGGGGGTTCGAGTCCCTCCCGGGGAGCCAGCTTTTCCCAAAAAGCTGGCTGTCTGACTCGTCTTAAGCCTAATTAGTGCATCTTGCTCATCAGCCGCTTAAGCACCGCGGACTGGCGCTGAAAGTACTCAAGGCGCTGCTGCATTTCAAAGAGGGCCTTTGCGACCTCATCTTGGTCTGTTCGGTTTTCCATTTCCGTTCGGCTCGGAGCATTTGCTTCTAGGCTGTCCATCTTCTCTACAAGCTCCTCGAGAGCCTTAAGCGGGTCGTCTGAGAGCTTATGCAACCCGTGGACGCGCTTGTCCTTAGGTGTGTTCGCGTCCGTTACCTCAACCTCTATCAGGCTGGATAGTCGCGATGGGCGGACAAGAGGGTTATTGGTAGACATAAACGCTCGCTACTGGGTAAAAATTTCCTACTCAGAAGTACTGTCTTGGTACTAGCAAGGAGTGTGCTAGGGGAGTGAGTGATCGTCACACAGGCGTGCTCTTGAGCAAAGCGTCGGAGCACGCAAGTAGACCTTCGAGCGTGAGGCCTAGTTTTGGGGACCGTAGCTCAGTATTGAGCGTTGCCAGAGCAGCCGGAATGCTCTTTGTGAAGTATTCCTTCTGTGCGCCGAGACCTTGACGGCCGTAGACACCTAATACCTGAAGCATTCGACTGATTATGAAGGCTGGGTAATAGGCGAAGAACTCCTCTCTGTCACACTTTGCATGATGCGCTACGGCGTGCAGATACGTTTCCACGAGAGATTGACGATTGGCGACAGGAATCCGGGCGCTTGACTGGTAGAGCAAGGAGATAACGTCATACTGAAGTGGTCCCTGAGCCCCTGATTGAAAATCAATAAAATAGGGCTCATTTTCTACGAGCATAATGTTGCGAGATTGAAAATCTCGGTAGAGAAAGTACGAGCTAGGGGCCCGTTCCAGGAAAGCCACAAGCGACGAGAAATCCCTCTCGAGGGTCGACGTATCGTAAGAGGGCAGTAGTCGACCAACAAGCTCCATTGCAAACGAGCGCATATCGTGAAGGAGTGTTTGCGAAAAGAGCTTGTTAGAACCGAGGCACAGCGAGAAGTCGAGGTTCGCAGCCGCTTCAATTTGAAACCGGGGTAGATGTGAAAGGGCCTTTCGGTACATCTCCTCGACCGTTGCGGGAAACGCCTCGTTTGTGCGGAGGCGTTCAGAGAGGAGGTAATCGAGGAGCGTTATCTCCCCAAGATACTGCTCAAGATAGACGCAGGACTCCCGTTTGTACGTATAGATTTTAGGAACTGGTAGATTGTGGGATTTGAAATGGCGCGCGAGGGCTACGAAAGCGTCATTTTCGCTCTTTGAACTGTTGGCTACTCCCACCATGGTGGTGTCACCCTGGGTGAGCCGGTACATTCTACGTTCCGATGCGTGAGGGCGGAGAGGTGTTACGGTAGTAGGGAGGCACCCCGTAACTTCGCGAAAGCAGTTAGTGAGAAGCTTTTCGTCACGAGACTGGGTCATAGAACTCAAGTTTAAGAGGGGAGGGTCAGGAAGACAAGATAACAGCTTTTAAGCATGGAGTGGCTGATCCATATCGTGCTCGGCCTTGGGTTACTTTCCTAGCAGGGTGGTAGATTGTTGGATAACGGGTTAGGATCGTGTGGTAATTACGAGAGATGTACGATGGCTGAATTTCTTGCAATGGCCCCTTTATGGTACGTGGCCTTCCTCTTTAGCACTGTTTGTCACGAAGCGGCGCACGCACTTGTTGCTAAGTGGGGCGGCGATAGGACGGCATATGCGGGGGGCCAGGTAACGCTTGATCCGGTGCCGCACATAAAGCGGGAACCCTTTGGTTTGATCGTTATACCGCTCATTACATTACTAGCATCGAAGGGTAGCAGTATGTTTGGGTGGGGGAGCGCACCATTCGATCCGTATTGGCAGATACGTTACCCACGCCGTGCAGCTATAATGGCTCTAGCTGGTCCTATGACAAATTTTGCAATTGCTTTCGTAGCAGCTCTCAGCATGCACGTGCTCATAAAGACCGGCATCTTTGAATTGGCTCGCGTGGGGCTCGTTGCAGCGCCGGCGGGTGGGCTGTGGGATGGATTGGCGATGTTTCTCAAGATTCTCTTTATCCTTAACGTTATCTTAGGAGTTTTCAACCTCCTTCCAGTTCCACCATTAGACGGCTATTCAGCGCTCGGTTTAGTGCTTCCAGAGAGCGTGTTTCTTAAGCTCTTAGAATTCTCGCGCTCATCCGGATTTGGGTTTTTCGGTATCTTTATAGCTTACGAGTTATCAAAGGTAGTAGTTGGTCCGGTTGTAGAGCGAGCCATCTACCTGTTCCTTGTTACGTTGTAATAGCTCAGATTTTTTGGCAGCGCGGGCAGAGGTGAGTGCCACGTTGTCCTACTACCATCCTCTTAATCGACGTACCGCACCGTGCGCACGGATCACCTTCGCGGCCATAGACGCGCGGTTGGTACATGCCACCGTCAACGACGTGATCGCCAAAATCTGTTCCCAGAAGAGAGATAGCTTCGCTCAGTGTTTCGCAAATTGCAGAGTGCAGCGCTGCTAGCTTCGTATGTGGTACCTTGTGCGATCTCGATTTTGGGTGAATCTGTGCCTTCCAGAGCGATTCATCTACGTAGATATTTCCAAGGCCAGCTATAAATGATTGGTCAAGTAAGAGCGCTTTAGTTAAACGCTTGCGGCTCTTCATCCCCGCGGTAAGAAAGGAAAGAGAGAAGTCTTCGCTTAACGGCTCAACTCCTAAGCTTCCCGTTACTTGCTCTAGGTTTTCAACGAGGTACATCCTGCCAAATTTTCGAGTGTCGTTAAATCGAATGCTCTTACCGTTTGCAAGGTTGATAATAACACGGTCGTGTGGAGCGGAGGGCGTCTTAGCTGAGACCACATCTAACGAACCACTCATGCGAAGGTGAACTAAGAGAAAGCCAGCGTTGCGCCCTGCTAGACGTACGCACACGAATTTTCCACGGCGGAAAACTTCAACAATATCACAGCCGACAAGTCGGCGTGAGAAATCCGTGTGCTTTACTCCGGAAACGGTACGCGCCCAGAGAACCTCTGTGGCGCTTACCTGCTCTCCAAGCACGCGCTCGCGTAAATAGTCAACCGTTGATTGGACTTCAGGTAGCTCAGGCATACTTACTTTACTGAGGCGGTTTTACGCTTATGGGTGTTGTTTTACCACCACGAAGGAGGAATGAGGAGAGTAATATGTTGAATTTGCTTGGTTTGTTAAACGGCTACCAATTGCTGGTTAACCGCAATTGCGCACATTTACTCAATTAAAGACCGGATTCTATCGACTACCTAGATGAGGGTATACCAGGAGATCTGTACCGCCTGTTCGATTAATAGCCCATGAAATCGGTTCGTAAGATTGAAGACAACGCCAAGGTTCTTGAGCTACTCGTTTCAGACGACAACCTAAAGCTTTTTCTTAAAGCCGAACCTAAGCTGCAGCATCCATTTATACTCGATGAGGATATCACCAAAGAAGTTCTCGCAGTCTCTCGGGAAGATCTCATAGATAAGGCAGTTATAAAGGATATTGCAAGGGAGCTGCGCATGGGGAAGCCGTGCGAGGAGCGGCGGGTGGCGAAGGGGGTTCCAGCTACTCCTGGTCGTGACGGAAAGTTAGTATGGCTCGTTCGTCGGTTTACTCCCGGCAAACAGAGTGAAGACTTGCAGCAGGAGTTGAAAGATTTTTTTACTCTGGGGCTATTTGAAAATATTGAAAAGGGAAGAGAGATAGCTCGGGTTTACAAACCCACGTTGGGTACCTCTGGGAAGGATGTGCTCGGAAAGGAGATATTCGCTGCTCCGGGCAAGCCGTTTGAGCCAAAATATAAAGAGTCGGTTACGCGACAACCCGCACCGGGTGAAGAGAATTATGACCTTCTGGTAGCAGCAATCGAAGGGTATGTGCACGACGAGGGTAGCGTCATTTCAGTGCGAGATACGTTACAGATACCTCAAAATCTCGACTTTGCGATGGGGCACATAGACTTTATCGGAAGTGTAAAAGTCGGTGGCGATGTACAGAAAGGGTTTCACATAAAAGCGCGGGGAAATATCGATATCGCTGGCTCGGTGCTAGGAGACAATATGCTTATGAGTGGCGGTACGATCACTATCAAGGAATTTCATAGCGGTGGAAAAGGCGGGTCGGTGCGCGCTAAAGGCGCCTACTCCGTTGGAGTAGCACACGGTGTCTCAACCGAGGTTCACGGCAACATACAGATCGGTCGTGAAGCACGAGACTGCGCTCTTCGATCGCTTGCAGCAATTTTCAGCGATCGCGGAGCGATCGTCGGCGGAAGCTTGTGGTGCGTTAAGGGATTTGAGGGGGCAACGCTCGGAAATGAAGTTGGGGCGCGAACCATCATTGAGGTCCGTAATGAAGTGGAGGTGACGCTTGAGTACAAGGAGCTCAGCGAGAATATCAAGAGATACGAGGCTGTTCGAGCGGCATTAGAGCTTCACGCGGGTCCTTACCTCAAGAACCGTAAGAGGGTGCAGCTCCTTAATCCAGGATTTCGCGAGAAGATAATGATAATCCTTAAGAAATACGATCAGTGCAAAATAGTGCTTGATAGTCTCTTAGGGCAATCCAAGACCATGCGTGCCTCAGCAGCTCGATTATCAGAGGCGCGCGTAAATGTAACTAAGGGGATATATGCAGGGGTTGTGTTGAGCTCTGGCGAAGTGCAGATGGTTATCGCTGAAACGGCTGAGGGGTCGGCAAGTTTCAGGTTGGCCGATGATGGTCAGAGTTGGACGAAGACTGATTTAAAACCGTTATCTAAGGAATAAAGAAGATGAGTGATGATGAGAAGTCAACTGATGCAATCGAGATGCTAAAGACGATTCAAACCGCATGTGCGGTAGGTCTTCAGATACTGCCCCCTACTGTGTTGTGTCAAAGCATCGGTGCGATTGGGTTGCGGACACCAATAACTGTAAAGCCCGACACTTCGTTGCAGGAGTGTGTGCGCATTTTACAACACAACAGAATAGGAAGTTTGATCGTTACTGATGAGCACGACAAGGTGTGTGGAATATTCACTGAGCGGGACTGCGTCCTGAAGGTCGTTGGAAAGGTGCCAGACCTATCTGCAGTCGCAGTAAGGGAGGTGATGACGCCAGATCCTGTTCGAGAGACTCCGCAAGCAACGGTGGCTTTTGCTCTTAATCTGATGTCGAATGGGGGATTTCGGCACATTCCAATTGTTGACCAAGATGATATGCCGATAGGCATAGTCTCGGTGAAGGATATCGTCGATTACTTCGTTCAACGCATGATGAGTGAACTCTTCGAGGCGTGCGAGCTTCCGCCTGGGCTCTTTGAGGAGGGGGCATAGGCCAAAAAAAGGGCCGCCCGAAGGCAGCCCTTTGATGGTTTCTGTATTCGTCTCTAATTACGCCAATAGAGGCGCAATGAGGAGCGAAAGGATAGACACCATCTTGATGAGGATGTTGAGTGCTGGACCGGAGGTATCCTTGAACGGGTCACCTACGGTATCTCCAACAACGGCTGCCTTGTGAGCATCCGAACCCTTCTTCTCACCTTCAACGAGCCCTTGCTCGATGAACTTCTTGGCGTTATCCCATGCCCCACCAGTGTTGGACATGAAGATTCCAAGAACCACACCTACAACAGTGGTTCCCAAAAGGAGTCCTGCGAGAGCAGATGGTCCCATTGTGAATCCAACAAGGATAGGCGTAATGAATGCCACGAGACCAGGTGCGCGCATCTCAGAGAGAGCTGCCTTTGTTGAGATCTCAACGCATCGGGAAACGTCAGGCTTTGCGCCCTCTTTTCCTTCAAGCAGTCCTGGGATCTCACGGAATTGACGGCGTATCTCTGTTACGATCATTCCTGCAGCCTTACCTACAGATTGCATCGTGAATGCGACTACAAGCCCTGGAAGCATCGCTCCGAGGAACACACCTGCGATTAACATCGGGTTGGTGATGCTCAGGTCGATAGCCTTGTTATGCGCTATAAACTCCTGAGTGTATGCGCCGAACACCGCGAGAGCCGTAAGGCCCGCAGAGCCGATAGCAAAACCCTTTCCGATAGCAGCTGTGGTGTTTCCGAGAGCATCGAGCTTATCAGTGATAGCGCGGGTCTCAGGTCCAAGATGTGACATCTCAGAGATTCCACCTGCGTTATCAGCGATTGGGCCGTAGGCATCGACTGTCATGATGATGCCGGTTGTGGACAACATCGCAACGCCAGCAAGAGCAACTCCGTATACCCCAGCAAAGTAGTTCGATATGAGAACCGAAACTACGATGAGGATGAGCGGAAGTGCCACGCTGCGGAACCCAACGGCGATACCAGTAATAACGCACGTTGCAGGACCGGTTTTGGCAGCGTTCACGATCTCAAATACAGGCTTCGATGAGGTGTAGTATTCGGTGGTTACTCCGATACCGATACCGCACAGTGTTCCGAAGAGCACTGGCCACCAGAGCACAGCATTGACGGGCGTCACAAGGAAAAACACCAACGAGGCAGCGACAAAAAGCACAGATGCGATAAGCACCGCTAGGCGCAACGCCTTCGCAGGATCGCCATCTTTCAGAAGCGCCATCCACTTAATTGCGATGAATGAACCGATAGCTCCGAGTAGTCCGAGTGCGAGCGGAGTCGCCATCAGCCAGATACGGAAATCGGTATCAACAGCGCCTACTACGGTGCTGTCAAAGTTGGTAAGGCGAGCTATCTCAGTAATGCTCAAGGTTGCAGCAAGAGCTAAACAACCGATGATGCAGGTTACATAAGACTCAAAGATATCAGCACCCATTCCAGCTACATCGCCAACGTTGTCACCAACGTTGTCAGCGATAACGCCAGGATTTCTAGGATCATCTTCCGGAATACCAGCTTCTACCTTACCAACGAGGTCGGAGCCTACGTCAGCAGCTTTGGTGTAAATGCCACCACCAACGCGAGCAAAGAGAGCCACTGAGGAGGCGCCCATTGCGAATCCAATAATCTTTCCGTGTTCAGCAGGAGTTCCGTACAACAGGAAGAGAATGCCAACACCGATAAGTCCAAGTGCTGCGACCGTTAGGCCCATTACTGCGCCACCATTGAAGGCGACCATCAGAGCTAGTCCGGGCTTGTTCTCAGCAGCGGCTTGAGCGGTACGGACGTTTGAGATCGTTGCCGCCTTCATACCGAGGAATCCGGCGAGAACAGAGCTTCCTGCTCCAAAGAGGAACGCCACCGCGGTTGGGAGGTTAAGGGACGCCCAAATAGCGAGGAAGGCGCACAGTGCAAAGATAGTTAGAAACTGAGACTGCTGACGCAGATATGCGATAGCACCGTCTCGGATCGCTAAGCTAATCTCTTGCATACGGGCGGTACCCGCTGGAAGGGCTTGGATGCTGACGTACATCTTGTACGCCAGTGCGAAGCACACCACGCCAAACAGCGGGGTGGCCCACGATAGGTAAAGTAGAGCTGATTGTTCCATTGGTATTACTCAAATCAGATAAGACACTAAGTAAGTGCTTGAAAAAACAAGCGGGGGCGATTGTAGCCGTCTGAGCATAGGAGTCAACCCAAGGATGGTTTTGAGGGCTGTCCCCCTAAGGAGCAATCGATTTGAATGAATACAGCTAGTTAGCGAAAGCGACCAGCGAGTTCTCTTTAATTCACCGTTTTGACACGTTGCACCCTCGCTGTTACGGTCGCGGTAGTTTGTTCATCAACGCACGTGTGTAGAGCTTATCGCTATGTCGCTAAAAGAGATCGGAGTCGCCCCGCCTAAAGGTTTTAGAGATATCCTTCCCCAAGAGACGGTTGTTCGAGATGGTCTAATTGCCTCTATCCTTGAGACTTATCGCTCCTTTGGGTTTGAGCGCGTTGAGACACCTATCGTTGAGGATGTCCGTCGTCTGACCCACAGCGATGGTGGTGAGAACTTGGGGATGTTGTTTAAGATCCTAAAGCGGGGAGATAAGCTCGACCTCTCCAGCCCCGGACTGACAGAGGATGCTATCGCGGATCTCGCGCTGCGCTACGATTTAACTGTGCCTCTTGCGCGCTACTATGCAAATCACCGCAACGATCTTCCTACGGTATTCAAAGCTGTTCAGGTCGGCCCAGTCTTCCGCGCTGAACGGCCACAACAAGGTCGGTTCAGGCAGTTCTACCAATTCGATATCGACATCCTTGGTGGAACATCTCCTGGGGATGAAGTTGAGCTGCTCAGTGCGAGCTTGGCTGCATACGCAAAGTTGGGTGTAACGAATGGCTGCATGCGTATTAACGATCGTCGAATCCTAACAGCTATGATCGACTATGCAGGTATTCCTGCAGACGGTGCAGCACGCGCACTTATTTCATTTGATAAGATGGATAAAGTTGGTCTAACGGGTGTGCGTGAATTCCTGATAAAGGACGGATTTAGTGAGGCTGCTGTATCCACGTTTATTGATGTTGCTCAAAAAGTAGAAGCGCTTCCGGTAGCTGAGCGTCTTGCAGAGATCGCGCGTCGCCTCGAAGGCGTGCTTGCAGCTGATGTCTGCAGCAACCTTACTGCTATCATCTCTGGCGTTAAGGTCTCAGAAGGAAACACGATTGCTTTTGATCCCTTCCTTGTGCGCGGGATGGGTTACTATACGGGCCCAGTGTTTGAATTGGTCGTGCCTGAATTTTCAGGGTCTATAGGTGGCGGTGGTCGCTACGACAAGTTGATCGGAAAGTTATCAGGGGTGGAAGCAACCGCGTGTGGTTTCTCAATAGGATTTGAGCGCATGGTTGCGCTCTTTGCAGACAGACTGCTCTCTGACAGCTCCGCGCAGCGTAAGGTAGCTGTGTTTTACGATGATGTGCAGCAGGTGCCGGCAGCATCAGAGGTTGCAGCTGAACTGCGTGCGCAGGGAGCGATAGCGTCGCTCTTTATTTCGCCGAAGAACTTTAAAGCAGCGCTAGAGAAGCTAAAAGGAGCTGGCTACACCGAGTTTGGGCGCGTTCGGAGCGGTGAGGTGTTTTTGACGAAGGGGATAGGGTAGGGGGACGAACCCTTTACCTTAGACGACATTCTACTAATCGGTTTGTGTGCTTCGCTGCTCTTCAAGCCGACTGAGAGCAGCGAGGACCGCTGGATGGGTTGTTCGCCCGTGGAGGCGGGCCATATTTGCTACTCGTTGAGCGTGTTCCTGCTGACAAGCTGGTGAAGGCCTCCGCGAGTCTGGAGAGATTCTCCGTATTCTGGTGGATATTGATTTGCTCGGGTGCCGGTTTGGAAACCGCATAAGTGGCGTCAAACGTTTCGACGGGGTGCTTTTGGGGCCGACCGTTTAGGGGAGTTGCTTAAGGGGTTGGCTATCTTTCACCGTTCATTACTTCGCTGCGCCATCCGTTGCTATTTGTCACTCTCGCAGTAAAGCTGTTTATCCACTTCATTTATGAATGTGAGGACAGCCATTGCTTCTTCTAGGGTGCAAAAGTGCTTAGGCGCGCTTTCTGTGAGAGACAGGTGGAGTTGGTTTAGAAGCGGCTCTGGAGGGAAAGAGCGGACTGCTTCGCCGCTCTTTGCTAGGGTGTAGTTGCGCAGATCTGCTACGTATGTTGCCATGTCCGTAGTGACTACGAGTTCGCGTCTTCCTATTCGATCGCAGTAGTTCAGTTGGATGGTTGCAACGGGGCAGCGATCAAATGAGCACGTAAGCCCAACGGTATCCTCACTATCGATCTCTAACGTGCTGAACTTTCCTCCAACTGCCTTAATGATCCCGACGGCTCCGAACATCCAAAGGAGGTAGTCAAGTTCATGGCTTAAATCACGCAGTACTCCTCCGCCCTTGGCTCTCGAAGCAGAATAGGACCTTCGGTAATCACTGTTGGGCCTCCAGTCGGGAAGATACTGCCCGACGTAGCAGTGGCACGAGAGAATACGTTGATCAGTTAACTGTTCCTTGAGGTACATGAGCACAGGATGAAAACGAAGCTGATATCCGACTCCAATCGTGGAAAAGTTGTGCTCCGGAAACGATTCGATTCGGTCAAAGAGTGGTTTTTCGACCAGTACGCGTCCCCGAAACTGTGCGCGAGCTAACTGAGATACTGTATTAAGGTGTTCTGAGGTGGGAGTAGCAACGACCGCATAGTCAGGGTCGAAGATCTTTAGAGCCTCGTCAACAGTACCAAAACGCGGAAGGGGGGTGTCTTGCTTCGAGACGCTCGCGCAATCATAGCCGAGCTCGGCTAAGGAGGCTGCATGTTGCTTGCCTATCGATCCCCATCCTACTATCAGGGCCCGTGGTCGACTCATACTGTGTAGCTCCCCAAGCGGTACCGAGATGCATTAGCGGGCTCGTTGAACCAATCTGCAGTGATCTGTAGGGCCCTCAAAAATCCCTCTTTTCCTTCATATGCTGGTTTCCACCCTAGTAGCGTCTTGGCAAGCGTATTATCGGCCCACAACCTGTGCACCTCGCTTCCAGAAGGACGTAGCCGCGCTGACTCAGTTTCGATAATCGGCTGCACGCCGAGTAGCTCGGAGATCGCTGTAATGAGTTCTGCAACCGAGACCTCAAAGTTACTACCAAGTTGTATAACTCTACCGCAGCCAGCATCGCTCATAGCGGCCGCAAGAAAACCAGACGCCGTGTCAGTCACAAAAGTGAAGTCTCGTGTTGGAGTGGTAAGCCCAACTTTTACTATAGGGGTGCTCTGTCGCATCTGAGTGAGCAGGGTAGGAATGATGGCGCGAGTTGACTGACGAGGTCCGAAGGTATTAAACGGACGAATGACCGTGACTGGGATTTCGAAGGACGCGTAATAGGAGAGCGCCAAATGATCTGCCGCAAGTTTTGAGGCGGCGTATGGTGATTGTGGGTTGAGCGGATGGCTTTCAGTGATAGGAACTGATTGGGCAGATCCGTACACTTCACTTGTCGAGGTGTGAATAAGTTTAGCTCTCCCCCATTTTCGTACAGCGTTAAGGACATTCAACGTCCCTTGAATGTTAGTTTGGACGTACAAATCGGGCGCTAGGTAGGAAAAGGGGATGCCAATAAGTGCTGCTAGGTGAAACACCAAGTCGACGTCCTGCACAAGTCGCTCTACGAGATGTCCGTCTCTGATATCTCCCATAACAACCTCAACGTCCGCGAGTACATCGTGCGGGAGGCAGTCGAGCCAACCTCGGGAGTCAAAGGAGTTGTAGTAGGCCAGTGCTCTAACCCGGAAGCCTTGCTTCACGAGCGCTTCGACGAGGTGGCTACCGATAAATCCATCAGCTCCGGTAATAAACGCTGTTCTTTCTTTCATAAAACCTCTTGCTTCTGCGCGCTTGTGATCATCCTATAAGGATACTACAAGTGTTTGTAGGTACTTTGTATCAGGATTATCGTTGATGAAGCGTCTTTGCACTATATGTGTTCGAGCGGGCTCAAAGGGGGTAAAAAACAAAAATATTCGACCCCTTAGAGGAACTCCGCTCTTGGTTTATTCTATTCAGCACGCACTATCCTCTAACCTTTTTGATACTCTAGCCGTGAGTAGTGATTCATCGGAGCTTTTAGACATTGCTCGCAGTGCTGGCGTGGATTGTTGTATAGAGCGACCCCTCGATCTAGCCTCTGATACGAGCCCCAAGATTCCTGCTATTCGACACTGCGTCGAACAGGTAGAGCGGTTAACGGGAAAGCAGTTCGAGACCCTAGTTGATCTTGATGTAACATCTCCGCTCCGTTCAGTGGCCGATATCGCAGCGGTTGTAGAGCTGTTGGAAGGTGACCCCGGCGTTTCTAACGTCATCACCGCGATGCCGGCCCGCAGGTCCCCATATTTCAATATGGTCGAGTTGCAGGTAGATGGAACTGTTAAACTTGCCAAGACAGCTGCTTCAACTATAGCTCGCCGACAAGACGCTCCTCAGTGCTTTGATATGAATGCATCGATATACGCTTGGCGGCGTGAGGTGCTGTTGTCGCAAGATACACTTTTCTTACCTAAGACACGGCTCCATGTTATGCCTGAGGAGCGCTCGTGGGATATCGATTCCGAAGTTGATTTTGCCATTGTTGAAGCATTAATGGCCTTAAGTCATGAGGATCGCGTATGACGCCTGCACGCTTCGATTTAACGGGTAAGGTCGCCGTGATTACGGGGGGAGCGGGCATACTAGGTCGACACTTCAGTCGCTCTCTTGCAGAGGCAGGTGCAACGGTTTGCATTGTCGATAAAGAAGCATGCGCGGAGCTCACTGCTGAAATTGCGCGTGGTACAGGGCAGCAGGCCTACTTTTTTACGTGTAACGTTGCCGACCCGAAAGATGTGAGTGAGACCGTTGGGCGTATCGTGTCGACGTGCGGTCGTATTGATATTCTGCACAATAATGCTGCCGCTAAATCTTCTAACCTCGAGGCATTTTTCGCTCCCTTTGAGGAGTTTTCTTTGGAAACGTGGAGAGAAGTAATGTCGGTAAATATCGACGGGATGTTTCTCGTTGCGCAGGCCGTGGGAAAGCAGATGATAGCGCAGGGGGGTGGAGGCAGTATCATTCAGACAGCATCAATTTACGGAATTGTTGCTCCTGATCAGAGAATTTACCAGGGTTCTGAGTATAACGGGAGGTCGATAAACACCCCGGCGGTCTACTCTGCATCAAAGGCTGCGGTAGTAGGTCTCACTAACTATCTTGCGACCTACTGGGCATCGCATAATATCAGGGTAAATACGCTCACTCCCGGGGGGATCGAGAGCGGCCAGAACGAGGAATTTAAACGCCGCTATTCGAATCGTGTGCCTCTGGAGCGCATGGGATCAGCAGATGAGCTGACGGGTGCTTTGCTGTTTCTGGCATCAGATGCCTCGTCCTACGTCACGGGACACAACCTCATCGTCGATGGTGGACTTTCGGTATGGTAATGTGAGCTTATGAGTGCGACTGTCAGGATTATTCCAAAGCTAGATATCAAAGGCCCCAACTTGGTCAAGGGCATTCAGTTGGAGGGCAACAGGGTGCTCGGAACAGCGTGGGATTTTGCGGAGACCTACTACGCCGAGGGTGCCGATGAGCTCATCTTTCAGGATGTAGTAGCAAGCCTCTACCTAAGAAACGGCTTAAAGGAAATAGTGAGCCGCACAGCTAGTAATATCTTCATCCCTCTGACGGTAGCAGGAGGTATTCGTTCTGTGGAGGACGTTCGGGAATTTTTACGGGCTGGGGCTGACAAGGTCGCGATTAACACAGCAGCTGTTGAATCGCCATCTCTGATATCGGAGGCTGCCAAGGTGTTTGGCTCGCAATGTATAGTCAGTTCGCTGGAGGTCTTTCGTACGGGCGACCAGTATCGAATTTGGGTAGACTACGGGCGTCAAGTGACCAACCGGGATGCCTTGGAATGGGCGAGAGAGGTGGTTGATCGCGGGGCAGGAGAGATACTTCTCACTTCTATCAATAAAGATGGAATGGGTGCAGGGTACGATTTCGAAATAATCGAGAAAATAGCTAGCGCTGTTTCTGTGCCCGTTATTGCTAGCGGGGGAGCGGGTTGTAGGGAAGATCTAAAACGAGCTGTAGATGCGGGAGCCGATGCCGTATGTGCCTCGTCTATTTTCCATTATCACTACATGAAGCCTATTAGTGCACCGACGATGACTTTTCACGAACGTAGGCTTCGGATGGGTGAGCACATTGATTCTGGTAATGTCGAGTTTCTCTCGACCGGATACGGTGGTGAGCGAGCTATTATGGTGCAATCTGCTTCAATTCCAGACACAAAATTGCACTTAAAAGAGCAGGGTGTTTCGGTTCGCGTTTCGAAGGAGGCTGCATGAACAGCTCCGTGATGCTGGTTGACTATGGGGTGGGTAATCTATTTAACCTGCAACGTGCGTTCCAAAAGTTGGGATGCAATTGTTCGATTATCACCAATTCGTCGGATATTCGAAAGGCAGATAGATTGGTGCTTCCTGGAGTTGGAGCATTTGGTGCGGGTATTTCCCAACTGGTAGAGCTCGGCCTCGTAGATGGAATTCGCGAGTTTGTCAAAACGGGCAAGCCTGTCATGGGGATTTGTCTCGGAATGCAGTTGCTCTTGAGTAGCTCCGAGGAATTAGGTCAATGGAAAGGATTGGATGTCGTGCATGGTCGGGTTATTCGGTTCCCCTCCGGTGCTTGGAAATTACCGCACGTTACGTGGAACTCCCTCGAGCCCGTCGCCGATTGGAAGGGTACAGTGCTCGAAGACATTCCGTCTGGTGCTCCTATGTATTTCAATCATTCGTTCTTCGTAGAGCAGAGTGACGCGAGTCTTGCTCTCGCAGTAACTCCGTATGCTGATCATAGATTTACCTCGGTCTTGCAGCAAGAAAATCTATACGCTTGTCAGTTTCATCCCGAGCGAAGTGGCGAGTGGGGGCTTAAGCTGCTCGCTAATTTTGCAACAATAAAGAGTTAGGATTTGAATATGGTACAGCTTTCGCTCGACAAGCAACTTGATGAGCTTCCGAAGCAGGTGGTATTTTGTAAGAATTGTGTGGTTTCGAACCAGCGGCCTCGTATTAGCTTCAACGAACAGGGGATCTGTTCGGCGTGTCAGTGGGCATACGAAAAAGATCATCAGGTGGATTGGGGGGCCCGCGAAGCAGAGCTTCGTGAGCTGTGTGATAAACATCGCAAGGGAGATGGATCTTTTGATTGTGTAGTGCCTGGTAGCGGAGGTAAAGACTCTGCCTTTACAGCTCACCAACTGAAGTACCGCTTCGGAATGAATCCTCTTTGTGTGACGTGGGCGCCTTTCGCATGGACTGATATCGGGTGGCGGAATCTGCAGAATTTTATCTTGTCCGGCTTCACAAATATAACCGGACAGCCCAATGGAAAAATTCACCGAAAATTGGCTCGACTTGCTTTTGAGATCAAGGGCGATGCATGGGAGCCCTTTGCCTATGGGCAAAAAGCGTGGGCTTTTCACATGGCGGATAAATTCGATATCAGCCTCATATTTTATGGCGAGAATGGTGAGCTGGAGTATGGTGGCTCAAGTAGGCTCAAGAACTGCCCACGGGAAGACCCCTCAGCATGGGAGCGCGATCACTTCAAAGGGGCAGGGGTCGATGAATTGCTGAGAATAGGACACGAGCGTGGAATACTAAGCAAGGACGAAATCGCTGATGAAACTGTCAATTGGTACAAAACGCCCCACCCTGATGTTTTGATACAGAAAAAAATCGAGCTTCACTGGCTTTCGTATTACCTCAGATGGACGCCGCAAGAGAATTTTTATTACGCTGCCAAGCACACCGGCTTTGAGACTAATCCTGAGGGTAGATCTGAAGGTACTTATACCAAACACCCTAGTCTGGATGACAAGTCGGATGGATTTCACTTTTATCTGCAGTGGATAAAGTTTGGTATGGGCAGAGCCTCTCGTGACGCGCAGACCGACATAAGGAGAAATCATATAACGAGAGACGAGGCGATAGCGCTCGTTCGTCGTTTCGATGGCGAATTTCCTGCGAGGCACTATAAGTGGTTTCTCGACTACCTTGGGATCTCTGATGAGATGTTCTGGCAGGTTATGGATTACTATAGGTCTAGATCGAATGTGTGGTCGCAGGAGTATGGAAAATGGGTGATGAAGTACCCAGTCTATTAAAGGTAGGTGTCGTTACCGGCTCCCGCGCTGATTATGGACACCTTCGGCCGCTTCTCTCTGCTCTTGTGGCAGACCCGGATGTTCTGACTTCGCTGATTGTGACAGGGAGTCACCTGTCGACTCGTTTTGGTAACACTATCGACGATATTATCTCCGATGGCTTTCCTATAGCAGCGAAAATCGCGACTGCTATGGATGACGATTCGGCCACAGGAGTTGCCGTTTCTTTTGGGGAGGTTCTGGCTGGGGTATCGAAATACGTGGCCACGATAGGCTTGGATGTACTTCTGGTATACGGCGATCGGTGGGAGATGTTAGCGGCAACCATTGCGGCGTTTTTGCAGCGAGTGCCTCTGGCACATATCGGCGGTGGCGACGTTACGGAAGGTGCTTATGATGAAGGGTTTCGTCATTCGATCACTAAGATGGCGCAGGTGCATTTCGTTACTCATGACGAGGCATATCGTAGGGTTCTCCAAATGGGCGAGGAGCCAAGTGCGATCTTCAACGTGGGAAGCTTGGCGCTAGATGCTCTGCAATCGGTACCGTTGCTGAGTCGTAAAGAGTTCGAGAAAGAGTCGGGATATACGCTTCAAAAGCGAAATATACTGGTTACGTTTCACCCCACTACTTTGGAGGGAGACGCCGAGCGAGAAGCTCGTGAGGTGCTTGAGGGCTTGAGAGCATTGCCGTCGGATGTTGGGATTTTAATAACGCAGCCTGGTCTTGATGTTGGTTCACTACATATATCTCACCTCTTCAGAGAGTTCTGTGAATCTCGGGTAAACTCCGTCCTGGTCAAATCGCTTGGACAACGTCGCTACTACTCCGCTATAGCGCTGTGTGATGCAGTAGTTGGAAATTCTTCGAGTGGTTTATACGAGGTCCCTTCATTCAAGAAGCCGACGGTCAATATCGGTAATCGCCAGGGCGGAAGGCGAAGAGCCCCGTCTGTCTTGGATGTGGCTACGGTATCTGAGGATATTACGGCAGCGATACTGCGCTCGTTTGAGCTGGATGTTTCGGCAACCCAAAATCCTTATGGAGACGGGAGTACGGCTTCGCGTATAGTGAGCACTCTGAAACAAGATAGACCGTGGAGGTCTCGGCGTAGTAAGCAATTTCATCTTCTCAGAACCCTATGAACAAATTAGGTACGTACGTAATCGCTGAAGCAGGTGTGAATCATAATGGCTCATTGAGCATGGCCCGAGACTTGGTTGATGCGGCAGCTGCTGCAGGGGCTGATGCGGTTAAATTTCAGACTTTTAACTCGTCAAAGCTCGTCGCAGTTCACGCCAAGAAGGCTGATTATCAGAAGACAACGACAGGTAGTGGTTCCCAGCTTGATATGCTTAAAAGCCTTGAGCTGTCGCCAGACGCATTTCAGCAGCTTGCACTCTACTGCAAAGAGAGGGGCATCGAGTTTCTCTCAAGTGCGTTCGACGAAGAAAGCTTGGCTCTCATAGTGTCGCTAGGCGTTTCGCGACTAAAGCTCGGATCAGGAGAGTTGACCAACGGCCTTATGTTGAGGGCCTGCGCACAAACTCGTCTTCCGCTCATACTCTCTACAGGGATGGCCACCATCGACGAAATTGAGAGCGCTGTAGGGCTTGTAGCGGAGACATATCTGAAGCCAGAGGAGCAGCCAGCGAGTGCCTCGTGGGGCGCTGCCGCTACCTCGGAACTTGGACGGGCAGCGCTTCGTCAACGAGTGACCCTGCTGCACTGCACAACAGAATATCCCTGTCCGTTTGACCAAGTCGACTTAAGAGCCATGAATGTGCTCACCACGAAGTTTGGTCTGCCAGTCGGATATTCTGACCATACGCCAGGTATATCAGTCTCGTTAGCAGCAGTCGCGTTAGGGGCACAAGTTATCGAAAAGCACCTCACGCTAAATAGAAGCCTCCCGGGGCCGGATCATAGTGCTTCGATCGAACCGGCAGAGTTTGCTCTTCTGGTGAAAAGCGTTCGTGAAGTAGAGATGGCTCGTGGAAGGGAAGAAAAGCTGGTTCATGCTGTTGAGGAGCGTAACAAGCAGGTTGCAAGGAGGAGTCTTGTAGCTCTTCGAGACATCGCCCCAGGAGAGATATTCACGCCCGATAACGTTGCTTCTAGACGACCTGGAACCGGTATTTCTCCGATGCTTTTTTGGAGCCTCCTGGGAAGGAAGGCTCGGCAAAAGTATAACCCCGACGATCTTATTTCAAGTGCCGAATTTGATGGATGAAGGTGTTTGTTGTTTATACGTGAACCTTGGCGGGAACCCCCCGTACAGAGGTGCCTTCCGGGACGTTTCTGATTACCAATGCGCCCGCGCCAATAAGTGCATGGCGCCCTATCGAGATGTTTTGAATTACTCGAGTGCCAGTTCCCATAAATGTTCCGGCTCCTACGTGTACACCTCCAGAGAGTACTGATCCTGGAGCGATATGCACGTGCTCTTCGATATGGCAGTCATGGTCAATAGAGGCGGAGGTATTAATGATCGTGTTTGCACCAATTACAGATCCAGGTTGAATGATAGCTCCGGCCATGATCTGCGCGCCCTCACCCACAGTGACGTCTTCGGCAATTATTGTCCCCGGATGGATTACCGTTAAAAACTTGAATCCACGTGACTTCCAGGTCTCAAAGACCCGCGTACGCGGGTTTGGAGCTACGCTCACCGTGCCCACGCCGTTGACTAAAACAGTTGTGGTAGGCGATTCTGCTGATAGTAGGGCGTCATCCGCAATGACTGGAATACCCAGGACGGAGCTCCCCACCTCTGATGGGGTCACTGAGGAGCATCCAGTCGGGAAGTAACCAACTAGCTTCAGACTCTGGATGAGAACCTTGGCGTGCCCACCTGCGCCTATGATGAAAAGTTTAATCCGGTCAGGCATCTAGCAGAGTTCTCGTGTTTTTGAGATAATGCTGTTTGTGTTTAGTTGAAGCCAACGCGCGACTCCAAGCATCTACATTAATGCAGAAGTTTTAGTTTGACCATACAGGAGGAGTGGGGTGTTCGGACATGTCTTTCAAAAATGATGCAATTGCAAAAATTTGTGTTTCACCGCACGACTCCCTCCAACGAGTTCTCGAAACGTTGCAGGAGAACCCTTTCGGCATTGTGTTGGTATTTGACGAGAATAGGCGCATCGTTGGTACCGTGACAGATGGAGACTGCAGGCGTGCGTTACTGAGATCGCATAGTCTCCAGCTAACCGCCCAGGATGTCATGCACCGCGAATTTCTAGTTGTCGATGAAACCTTTACCCTTGATCAGATTAAATCATTGATGCGCACGAACGGGGTTGATCAGATCCCGATCGTCAACAAATCAAACCAAGTTGTTGACCTTGTCACCGCTCATTCATTCACCCGAGCGATCGAGCACAATATTGCAGCCCTCGTGCTTGCAGGAGGAAAGGGGCGGCGCCTGTTGCCCCTTACGGAGGGGGTACCTAAACCGATGTTGCCTGTCGGAGATAAGCCGATGCTTGAGCGGCTGATTGGGCAGCTCGTTGATCACGGCATAAAAAACATCAATATCTCAATTAACTATTTGGGGCACGTCATTCAAGACTACTTCGGTGATGGAAGCAGATTTGGGTGCTCCATTCGTTACATAGCTGAATCAAAAGAACTTGGTACCGCAGGCCCTCTTCGTGGAATGGTCGACCGCACTACGTCACCGATCCTCGTCGTAAATGGCGATCTGGTGACCTCGGTCGATTTTAGTGCATGTATTGATTTTCACCGGATTCGAAGACACGATCTGACAATGGGCGTCTCAAAGTATGACTACCAAATTCCATTTGGTGTCGTTAACACGAACCAAGATGGAATAGTTACTGAGATCCAAGAAAAGCCTCGCTACTCCTTCACGGTAAATGCGGGACTCTACGCCGTAGAACCAAGCCTACTGGCGTTAATTCCTGAGGATGCCTTCTTCCCAATGACTGACTTCATAGACTTGGCCATAAAGGCGGGGCGATCCGTTGGGGCTTTTGCTGTTCACGAGAGTTGGGCTGATGTGGGTATCCTTGATCAATACCTGTCTATGCAGAATGTTCAGCCTCAATGCTGAGGAGAAACTGGGGATACGCCAAAACCAGGGGTATCTAGGAATTTTTTCATCGTGTCAGGGGGCTCCGAGAATCCTGATAACCTCTTGTATAACATAAGTCTGGTCCGCATCCTGCAAGTGAACCGATGATGGAAGCGAGACGGTCTGGCTGACTTCACCGAGGGCTCGAGAGATCTCAAAAGAGGGGAAATCCTTGTTGGGTCGTTGAAGATGATTGGGGTACCATAATGGTCGTGCCTCGATCCCACTCTCTGTAAGCTTGGTGATGAGGCCAAGAGCATCCCGTGAGCAATTTGAACGTAACGAGATATTCGTAATCCAGTGATTTGATATACCTTCGGATGCGGGAGTTCTGACCTGTACATCAGATATATCTGCAAAGCCCTCGACGTATCGTCGATGAATCGCTTTCTTTCTCACCAAAAATTCCGGTAGCGCTTCTAGCTGGGCGGTACCCATCGCCGCTTGAATGCTGGTTAGCCGATAGTTGTATCCAACTTCGTTGTGAATGAAACGCAGGCCGTCGTCTTTTGCCTGAGTCGAGAGGTATCGAATTTTGGTGGCCATCTCACATGAGTCCGTTACTACCATGCCGCCACCGCCGGTTGTGATGATCTTGTTGCCGTTAAAACTGAAGCAGCCGAAAGTTCCAAAGGTGCCAGCATGTTGGTTAGCGTGACTGCTGCCAAGCGCCTCCGCGGCATCTTCAACGACGGTGAGACCGTGTACTCGAGCAAGGGCCATTAAGCGCGTCATGTCCACGGGATTTCCAAAAACATGAACTGGAATGATTCCCCAAATCGGTCGGCCGGTCAGGGTGTTAAATAGTCGTCCACCAACAGTGCGGCACTTTTCGGAGATGAATCGTTCAACGCCATCAAGGTCCAGGTTAAAGTCCTGGTCGCAGTCGAAGAAAACTGGCACGGCATTGCAGTAGTGAACCACGTTGATAGTAGCGGCGAAGGTGATGGTTGGCACTAACACCTCATCCCCCGGCTGTACTCCACCGGCCAGGAGGGCGAGGTGGAGTGCCGCAGTTCCGTTGCATGCAGCAACAGCGTATTGAGCGCCTACGTAATGTGCGAAGGCGTCTTCGAACCTCTTCACGAACGGGCCAGTCGAGGATACCCAGCCAGAGTCAAGGCATTCCTTAATGTAGTCGAGCTCTTTGCCGGTAAGACAAGGGGTTGAAAGTGGGATCTTGATGTCCATCGATCGAATTAACCTTTGATGGGAGAGTTTCTACCAAATAATAAAGATCGTGATTGTAGGAGGCGCATAATCCGAATGAGACGTAACCTTGCAAAGGCGAGGTAAAGTTTCATATAATGACCAGTGCGGCTTGCGACTGTTTTTTACCTTCTACACACTTATAAAGTGCCACAGCCTCATCCGCGGCACTAGCTGGTAACGATAAGTATCTAGGCGTTGTGAGTAGTGATCGACCAAAATGGTAGCACCCTTTGTCTTTTTGGGGAGTTATGTCAAAGAATCCTTGCCCAGGGCTACATCGATACTGGTCCAGTACGTTCTAGCACGAACGAGCGCATGAGCTCTCTGCCTTCCTTGGTTGGCGATTCTGGCGCGCTCTTCGGGGTTCTGAAGGTAGTATTCGATTACATCTACTGCATCTGCTACCGACTCGAAGGCCACGAAATGTCGCCCAGGAGTAAAGTAGCGCTCGATGCAAGGTACGGCTGGTGCGACCAACAGAGTGCCACACGCAGTTGCCTCTATGTAGCGGTATACTAAATGGCGAATTGTCATCGGATCGGCGCCCTGTGCCTCTGCGTGATCTGCGGTCGTAACGACGATGGGAGCGTTGATAAGTCGCGCCCAATAGTCACTATCGGGAGATCTCGGAGCCCCCGGGTCTCTGCCACGCATATCAAGGTCAAATCCCCGCTCAATTAATCCTGCTTTGATCGCTTTGAGGATGGTCGCGCGCGGTTCATATAGCGAGCCTGCGAATACAGCGCACGGCGGCAAAGGTTCTACGCGCTTGTCGAAGGTGTTGTTCAGAGCAGTTAGCGTCTCCTCTGATAGTGGCATTAGAGAGGGGCCGATTAGTCGTGAGTGCGGAAAGCTAGACCGAACACATCTAGGCGGCATGAAAGCCACGGTTAGTCCTCGCCGTGCCGTCACAACGGCGGTTTTGGTGCGCCATTGGCGAACTGGGTAGTCAGCCAAAAGCGCTATCGGAATGATACCTCGCGATGCGAACAAGAAGGATAACCTGAAAGCTTGCCAGAGGCCCAGGCCCCACTCTTGGCTTCCCGAGCGAGGGTCGAATACGTAGTGAGTTGGCCGGATGGTGTCGAGCGCTTTGGTAATCTGCAACAGATAGTTCTCTTCTTTGTTTATAACTATCTTGTGTACTTGGTCTGGCCCCAAAAATTCACAGGCTGAGGAGTACAGTTCTTTGAATTCGATTGAGTCCCACCCCGGCTTACCCGCCTCTATGCATAGAGAGGTTCGGAGTTGGGATAGAGAATCAACTCGGCTATTTTCTCTAATACGCCGCAGCCAATCTAGGGGTGCACCTACTAGGTATGCGACCGCAAACGGCAGAAGTGCGATCTTAGTGGTTGCAATATCCTTGAGAAAGCTCACCTAGCCCCCTGTTTAGCATGACAGAAACGTTAACCGTAAGTCGTAACGGTACCACGAGTTACCCCTAAGCTTCAAAAGGGGATTTGGGGGATGTTTTCTCATATCGGAGCCAAGGGGGAGGTTGGGGAACAAATGAAGGTGAGTAACTCTTAACCACCCGTCGCCGCACCTCGGTGTAGTCGGAAGCAAAACTATCAAAATGTACAACGGGAAATCTTGTCTCCCCACCCTACTAGTGCGTCAACTTCTTATACTTAATCCGATGTGGTGTATCAGCGTCAGCACCTAATCGACGTTTGCGGTCTTGCTCATACTCTTGGTAATTCCCCTCAAACCACACAACTTTACTGTCGCCCTCAAAGGCGAGGATGTGAGTTGCAATTCGGTCGAGAAACCAACGGTCATGGCTTATTACGACCGCGCATCCAGCAAAGTTTACCAGCGCTTCTTCGAGGGCGCGCAGTGTATTTACATCGAGGTCGTTCGTTGGCTCATCGAGCAGGATAACGTTACCGCCTGCGCGTAACATCTTAGCGAGGTGAACGCGATTCCGTTCTCCTCCAGAGAGAGCACCGACGAGCTTCTGTTGGTCCGCTCCCGCGAAGTTAAATCGAGCTACGTACGCTCGAGAGTTCACCTCTTTGCTCCCCAGTAGTATCAGATCGCTTCCACCCGAGATCTCGTCGAACACTGAAGCTTTGTCGTTTAAGGCATCACGGCTCTGGTCCACGTAACAGAGATTAACCGTCTCTCCCACGCGGAAGGTGCCATTGTCAGGTTTGTCTTGACCGGTTATCAGCCTAAACAGTGTGGTTTTTCCTGCACCGTTTGGTCCGATGACTCCAACGATGCCTCCTTTAGGAAGAGAGAACTCAAGCCCTTCAAAGAGCAGTCTATCAGCAAATGCTTTAGACACACCTGACGCTTCAATCACAACATCGCCTAAGCGACGTCCGGGTGGGATGTAGATCTCAAGATCTTCAACCTTCTTCTCCTGCTCTACGCTGAGGAGATCCTCATACGCCTTAATACGGGCCTTTGATTTCGCCTGACGAGCGCGGGGTGATTGTTGTATCCATTCAAGCTCTCGAGCGAGGGTCTTTTGGCGCTTGGACTCAGATTTCTCTTCAAGCTCAAGGCGAGCTTTCTTTTGCTCAAGCCAGCTCGAGTAGTTGCCTTCCCACGGAACCCCGTGACCGCGGTCTAGCTCGAGGATCCACTTCGCTACATTATCAAGGAAATAGCGATCGTGCGTGATACAGACAACAGCGCCTGGGTACTCGCTTAGGTGTCTCTCAAGCCACGCTACAGACTCTGCATCGAGATGGTTCGTCGGCTCGTCTAGTAGCAGCAACTCTGGCTTCTCAAGCAAGAGCTTGCACAGGGCAACGCGGCGCTTCTCTCCACCGGAGAGCTTTGAAACGTCCGAATCACCGGGAGGACATCGCAGTGCGTCCATCGCGATATCGAGCGTGCGGTCAAGATCCCATGCGTTAATTGCGTCGATCTTATCCTGGAGAACTGCTTGCTTATCTATGAGCTTCTCCATCTCTTCAGGCGTGATGTCTTCACCAAGCTTAGCACTTACAGCTTCGAAGTCGGCTAACAGGGTGGCTGCCTCTTTGCACCCCTCCATGATGTTTTCTTTCACGGTTTTTTTCGCGTCAAGTCGAGGCTCCTGCTCTAGGTAGCCGATGGTGAGATTTGGCCTAAAGGTCATATCGCCGCTGAACTCTTTATCGAGACCAGCAACGATCTTAAGGAAGCTCGATTTACCAGAGCCGTTCAGTCCGACGATTCCGATCTTTGCTCCTTCGAAGAACGCAAGAGAGATATCTTTTAGAACCTGCTTACCTGGTGGGTAAGTACGGCTGACTTTGTGCATTGAAAATATTGTTGGTGGCATGGTGGGAGATTATCGGATTGAGGGCGGAGGGGGCAAGAGCGAGGTGAAGCAAATAAGAAGATTCGGGCGCGATCTGCATCTATCGGTCTGTTTTTCAGAAGACCCCCTCGAAATCAAGCAACTTCACCCCTACAGTCGCCGAACATTTGGGGTTAAGGCAGTTAAATCATGGTGGGTAGTGAACAGGCTGGCGAGTTGGCGGAGGCTTTCAGCTAAAACGGAAGGAGCTGTGATGATGCATAGAAAGACTAAGGAACGGGGAGTTTATCTCCTTGAGGTAGGGGCTTCGATAGTTGGTGTAGCTCTATTTCTAATGGCGGTTAACGATGGCACCCGCCTCTATCAGGCACGAAGTGCGGTGCGCGCGGCGGTACACGAGGGGTTGCGCTGTCTCTATCCAACTGATGCCGGGTGTAACTCGTCAACTAACGGGTTTACATCATCATCGTCCGAGCGAATGTATAATGTTTTTGTATCGAGCCCAGTAATCGGCTACTCCGTAGCGCAGGAGACTTTACACCTTCGTTCATCATGGACGACCGCTCCTGTATTTGAAGTACCCCTCACAAAGACATCTGTTACCTCAGTCACCATTCAGAGTGAGCGCGACCGCTTTGTACAGCAGGAGGTTCTGTTTCCAGTTAATGCGGGGCTTCCTTATGTAGTTCAAAAGCGACCCCTGCCCAAGATTGGGGGCGCAGATCCCCTGAGGCCATCTTTCTACCACCCGACGACAGGCAGGTCTCTCTCTCCGAACAACACGTTTAGCCTAGCTTCAATACGGGGTGTTACAAAGTCTAGGCCAGCCTCTAAAGACGACGAGTACAACTCTCGGTTTAAGATCGGTGAGAGGACGTTCTCGCTTTCAGATGCCTGGAGTTCCTACGAGTCGGACGTAGCAACAATTCGGAATTTGGAGAAGCAACACAAGATATCCGTGCAGTGCTATCAGGGTCCGCTGACCTCTCAAGGTAAAATTGACTGGGAGTCATCTTCTGCACCAAGGGTGTGCTCGTACCGTTCGGCGTCGAATAGACTCTACAAAAACGGAGAGCTGCATGTGCCACTTATGTTTCATATCTCTGGAAGGATAAGTAGTGCAGATCCGGGAGCCGAGGGGAAAGTTTTGATCTCCATGTCTTGGAATGGGAAAACGAGGCGACTGGGAGGGCGGCTTCTCTCGCCTGGTGGAAGTGGTAGCTTCGTTGTTCGTGGAGCTTCATGGAGTGATATTCGAGATGATGCCGAGGGGCCGTACCGCATTGGAGGTCGGTATGAACAGGAGATTGATTTGCACGGAGCTCTTGAGACTATTCCGCTTGATACGCGGGTTAAGCTTACGTTCACCCTGGTCAGTCTAAACGGCAAGGAGATCGCCTGGACCGGTGGTGAAATGTCGCTCTTTTATCCTACGTTCGATCTCGTAGATCAGAGATATACGTGCGCGCACTCATCAGATCCCAAGCGCTGTGTTAATCCACCGCGAAGGGTCCCGATTCTCTTCTCAGAGGTGGATAAGAAGCGAGAGCTGTCCCTTCGGGATGTCGATGGCGGGGAGTGCTCTGAAACAGCTCCTGCCGCGCTTGAAGTTAACCCTCAAGCGCGATTGAGTGAGCTCAAGGCCCGTGTTCAGCGGGCGCTGCCGGTGACTCCTGTCACCATGTTGGTTCGTGCCGCACAAGGTGCGCCTGCATGTACTCCTTTAAGACGTACGGTAGGGTGTGATGCTCCGCTTGGTCCTGAGGTCCCTCAGGGGTGCGAGGTCACTCCTGAGCTCAGTCGGATTCCGGCGCTGTGTGGGATTGCTCTACAAAGCGGAAGGGAGTCGGTTGTTGGAGTAGGGACTGGAGCTAGGATCTCTGATTCAAAGGCGCGTTACCCGGCGTGCTCGACTGATGGGCTGCCAGAGTGCGCGCGCCCACATGCACGTGAAGTTGAGCGAGTGTTTCTTCCTTATTCTGAAGAGGCGCGTAGCTGTAGAGATGCCTCTATCTCTAACGCGCCTGGGATTACTATCGGTCCCATTGATGTAAATACGTGTGGTGATAATAGCGCTAACAACGTAGCTCAGTACCGTCAGAACAATATTATCCCAAGCCTTGCTCCGGTGGTTGTTGAGCGCCGAGCTGCGCCTAGTCGTTCAACGGCAGAGCAGGTGTCAGCGGCGTGCGTGCAGAGTGAGACAACCATACTAGGTACAAAAGAGTCTGAATGGGGAAGGAATGTGCCCTGGGCTGAGTTTGAGCGGTGTCGTAGTGAGAATGGGGGCGCTTGTCGTGAGGAGCTGGTAGTTGGAGATCGCGAAGGGCACGGCACCATGGGAAATAATTCTACCCTCGTTAATGCCGCTGAGCAGCGCACGGTGGACACCGTCAGAGCTGCTTATCCGGCAGCACAGAGGAAGGGTGAATGTCAGAAGGAGACTCCTGACTGTCTTGAGGTTGATGGTCAAGTTATCGACGATACGAAAGTTACGTTGTCTGCGCGCATGTCAGTTCCGCTCACGTTGTTAAAGCCATTTCGTTCGACGGGGGTTGTCGTAGAACATTCGGCGCAGCGTGCCTCAGAACATGCGCTTATCTGGCGATAAGGGTGTGGGAATAGCGGTTCATCCTCGTCGTATACGCTTGCGTTGAGCGGGATGAACCGAGATACTACAAAGGTGAGAACCAATTTTAGCCATCGAAAGAGTTTGGTGCAGCGATGTGTAGCGCTTTCTGCAGCAGTTTTTTTGGGGTGGCACGCTGCTCACACCGCCCTAGCAGCTCCGCCAAAGCGTAAAGCCACGGCTGTTCCAACGATTACGACCACCGTAGATGAGCAACACGGCTTTAGCCAGAGGATCGACGACCTCTTCAGTCGAGCAATTACCGCGCTTCGTGAGGGGCGGGCTGATGAGTTTCGAAGCATGTTAAGCTCGGCCACGATCGACCGTGAGACGAGGGGCTCTGATGCGATAGACAAAGTTATTCGCACCCGATTTATCCCATTCTTCGCTGGGATGAAGAAACTAACTGCTACTTCGGCGTCTATTCCGACCCAGGACCCAGAGGGGCATAAAGGGATTGCTCTTGGTCATTCGTTTCTGACGCACGATGGAGATGAGCGCTCATTTATTATCTACATTGTCGAAGAGGATGGCGAGCTGACTGTAAGTAATATAGTGCTCGATAAAACGATTGCGGATCTCAAATAATCCCGACCTCGTCTCCTTCGTCAAGAATGAGGTTTATTGCGTACTCAGCCTTTTCAAAAACCGACCGTGGTGAACCCTCTTCAAGTTCTGTAGCAGACTCGCGCGCTGCTGAGACCTGGCCGGTGTTGAGCAGTAAGCGAATCTTAGCGAGTTGCAATACGTAATTGTCTGGGAATGCATCTGCGAACTGAAGCACAAGTGAGTTGCCTGCACCCGTTCGGATGACCTGATCATAGAGCGATGAGATGCGAATGAGGTGTGCGGCATGAATATCGTCAGGGCAACAGCCATGCGTCATGCCGTGGGCTGCAGAGTTCAACGCAGCTATCAATGCGGGAATCGGATAGTACCCTGATTTCTTGTGAGTGAGGATGGCGATCGAGCCGTGATTTATCATTGCGGAGTAGAACCGCTCCGGACGAGGCTGGAGTTTGCGAATGTTTTGAACGATCTCGTGTACCACTTGGGCACGATGTTTCGGAAGGTGCTTCTGAAGTATCTCCTCACGACCGGCTTTTGCAATTGCTCGCATCGTCTGGGGGTTGTCCAGAAGCCAGCGTATCTTCTCAGCAGCTTCATCAGCGTTGTGGGCAGCGTAGGTAACGAGGTGCTCGCCTTCGCGAAAGAGGTCCAAGAGCCCGTTTTCTGTTCTTTCGGTGAGCAGTGTAGCTCCGCACATCATCGCTTCGAATACACGGAAATTAAGGTCGGCCTTCACTGTTTGGTTAACTACGATCTCGGAGTGCGGAAAGATGTGACCGTAGCCGCCGGAGTGGAGGTGTATGGGTGCTAGGGTTGCAAGGCGGTCAAAAAACTCAACTCGACGAGGATTTAATAACTTATTCAGCGTCCCAACAAACGCCGCACCGTATTTTTTCTCGTCGGAAGCTTCGATGTAGCTTGATGCCCAAAGCGGTAGCCAGGTCAGGGGCGTGCCGCTCTTTGTAAAGACGGGTGCATAGTCCTTCTGCGCAAGTAGTATGTGATCAAAGCACGATGCAAGATGCGAGTGCAGTCCGTAGTGGTGCTGAGTGTCTACCGAGTAAAAAACAATTGGAATTGAGCAGCATTCAAAGCCCTGTAATAAGACCGGAGCGCTGTTGTCGAGCCAGAGGATTACGTCGGGGGTGAATCCGTTTGGCAGGCCTTTGATTAGGTTATCAATGTGCGGGAAGGTCGTTGTTGGTTGAAATTCCAGGTGGGTGCTGAGACCGCAAGTCATCACCTCGTGACCTAGTTCACGTAGTTCTGGTGCCCACCATTCCTGATTAAGTAGTAAAATTTTCAAGTCGTTAACCCACCAAGGCCAAGCGGTCTCCCGAGACTTTAGATGCCACTTGGAGCGCCATAGCTTCGCCAAAAACAAGCTAAGCTGCTGTGGGGTGAGTTGTTATGCTGTTGAAATAACTTAGTTAATTGGTTAAGGCAGGTTTTGCTGCACTTTCCTAGGGATGTAGGCTTAGCCGCCCTGGGCTGCTTCCTGATAAATTCTAGCTGGGGGTTCACGGAGTTCCCATACTAATCCGAAGAAGGAGAGACAGCGCAGAATGTAGTGCGATATGTCGATCTCCCACCAATAGAAGCCCTGTCGTTCTGAGCCCGGATAGCGGTGGTGATTGTTATGCCAGCCCTCGCCAAGGGTAATGATCGCGAGAATCAAGCTGTTCTTGCTATCGTCACCGGTCTTAAAGCGTGGTCGTCCCATGAGATGTGCGAGTGAATTAATGCAGAACGTGCCGTGGTAGAGAAGCGTTGTGCTAATGCAGAAGCCCCAAACAATAAGCTGAGAACCTGATGTGCCCAGTTGCGGATAGTACGCTTCGCAGGCGATTCCCAGGATCCAGAGGGCCCCCAAGAGTAAGAGTGGCGGGATAATATGGTACTTATCGAGCAGCCGAATCTCTGGGAATCGAGCTAGATCCTTAACCAGCTCCCAACGAGTCTCTACAAATTGGGTGCTGAGAACCCATCCGACGTGTGCCCACCACAGACCGTATACTCTAGGTGGATGTATGTCTTCCTCGGTATCAGAGTGTTGGTGGTGGTGTCGATGGTGAGATGCCCACCACATCGGACCTTTTTGAGCTGACGTCGCACCAACGAAGGCAAGAACAAATTGGAACCAGCGGCTCGTTTTGTAGGAGCGGTGTGAGAAGTAGCGGTGATACACCCCGGTGATACCGAACATTCGAATTACGTAGAGCGCGAGGCACACCCATAGAGCTGTCCAACTAAACCCAACCCAGAGTACCGCTAAGCAGCCAAGATGGATGGCCCAGAAAGCGGACTGCTTTATCAAGTTCATGGGGTGGAGGGGGTTGCCGATAGTGCTCATGAGTGGGCCGTTATATGTAAACGCTGGAATGAAGCCGCAGTCTATACGACCTGCATAGTAGAGGAAACATCTGGGGGGCGGAAAGGGATAAAATTACCCTTGCAGCCGCGACTTGCCTGCTCAAATCAGGGGAGCTTACCTCGCCTGTCTTGTAGCGATCTGAACTACCTCAGTTTTTCGAAAAGATGCGCTTTTTTCGTGGGTAATGTACCCAATCCATGCTGAGCAGGCAGCAGCGAAGAGGATGAATGCTGCAGAGATTAAAGGCGTGAATTGATACAACTCATCGACGGCGTGAAAGAGAAGGAAGAAGCATATACCACACAGAGCCGCCGAAACGAGACCGGGTAGTTTGTCCAGCGTCTTCAGTATTGCAGTTCGACGAGTCTCTCCCACTAAAACAATAGCTGATATAATTGCGCCTATTAACAGAGATGTTGCAATAAGAAGAGGGCCGATGACCGTGGCATCGCTTTGACCCAGCGCTCGCTGCAGTATCGGCCCGGCAGCAAGGGCGTGTATCGAGAGTGTTGCTGCGGTTGATACCATCGTGCCAGTCGATGCAGGTTGGGGTTCGTGGTTCTCGCACCTACAGTCCCCGTGTGCTCCGTGATGCAGTCGGTGATGAACGAAGTGTCGAAGTAAAATGAGAGAGCCCAAGAGCGCAAAGAGGTCTCCAAGAAATTGAGAGTAGAGCGATAGCTCAGAGGCTAAAGCGAGACCAGCAAAAGCGTAGAGCGCGTGAAACAGAGCAAAACTTGCGCCCCACGCCCAGGGACTTCCGCCCATAGTTGCTGCAACCGCTACAGCTATCACGAGGCACGCGTCTCCAAAGAGTGAGACTAGATAGAGCGCTGTAACGGAGAGGATCGGAACGATCGACATCTCCGTATATTAGAGAGTTGAAGTTGTTATTGCAAATTGGGCTGTATCAGCGAACGTTGGTGAACCAACATAGAGTATGAAGGATTCATCGATGCGGCCACTGGCTGCTATCTTTTCAAGTAGTTCGTTGCGGTTGGCGCTGTGGTGGCGCACGCGAGCAGCGTCTGGGCGAAGACGCTCATTTCTCCACGCACAATCTACGAGCTCGACCCACTCTCCCTCGAAAGCATCTTGAATACGACTCCATGGGATCCTAGCCATGCAACCCTCGCCTGTGCATTAGACAACTCCCCATAGTACGCGTAAATTGAATCTTTGTGAAGGTCAACACAAAAATGTGCTGAAGCTTCTTTGCGTGCTTGCGCTTTAAAACGATAAAAAGGTGCCTAAGTGGTTAAGACGATTGTTATTCGTACTCCAGGTCAGGGGTTGCATGAGATAACAAATGAGGTCTGTAGGGTGGTATGTGAGGCTAGGTGTACCGAGGGGCTCTGTACGGTCTTTATCCGGCACACATCGGCTAGTTTAACGATCCAAGAGAATGCAGATCCTTCTGCTCGGGCCGATCTTGAGCACTGGCTCAACCGTTTGGTGCCAGAAAGAGATCCTCTGTACACCCACACGGCAGAAGGTCCGGATGATATGCCATCTCATGTGAAGTCGATACTAACCTGTGTATCGCTTTCTATACCGATTGTTAACGGCGGACTTGCTCTCGGTACGTGGCAAGGGATCTACCTCTGGGAGCACCGCCGCGCGTCGCATGCGCGGACGATAGTGATTCATGTTGGGTAGAAATCGGCGTAGCAGAGTTACGTTTTATTCATCGTGCGCTCTCGTTGGCGCGCGATTATGTATTTTCTTCTCTCATCAAAATCGCCGTCGGGATCGTTCACTATCATAGTGATGTAGGTTCCCTGCAAACCCTCTTTGCGAGCTGTTCTACCTCGGCTTTGCGCATTTCGAATTGGTGATGTGAGTGGCACAATCCTAATGCTGTGGGTAACCGATGGGATGTCGTGACCTGTATCGCCCACCGATGTGCAGCATAGTATTCTCACTGTACCGTTGCGGAATGCCTCCAGATTATCTTTCAGCTTTTCCCTCTTGGGCACGCTCTTACCTGCATACCAGGCTGCCTTGAGCCCATTGGCTCTTAAGCGTTCGCTTAAAAGCTTGGTTTCGATTTTTTCGTCGCATTGAATCATGATCTTTGCGTCTTCAGGCAGCGTATGCAGGAGTCTTCGTAGAAAGCGCTCTTTGCAATCAATACGGGTTGATGAGAGTAACTCTTGTAGCAGCGAGGTCTGTAAAGCAGCTTCTCTTATCGCCTGGGATGTTTTCTTTTTCTTCGAGGTCAAATCATCAGCGGTTGTATAGTTAAGAAGGCTTTGCCAGCGGATGGGGGAAGTGCTCGGGTATCTGAATGAGTCGTTGGCTGCTGACTGCAGAGAGTGTGTCTTTGGGTAGATCTTTCGAAATTCTTTAAGGATCCGTGCCGGCGTGTTCTCTTCCATAACCCACTCAAGCGTTTGTTGAATCTCTGGTCGCCTGAGGAATCTCACGTGATATTGACCAAAGGGTATTGGCTTGGCTGATGCGGCCGCAGAAGAAGAACTTTTGTGATCAGTCGCGTGTTTCTCAGGCGGGTAGAGAATATCAACGATTCGCGGACTCAAGCTAAGAGTTAATGCGGAGCGGCCCTTGCTTCGAAGGTCCTCAAAACATCGAAGAGCGTGGTCTAACTCGTGAAGCCGTGAGATGGCGCTGTAGATCCAGCGTACATCTTTCTTCTCAGCGTCGTTGACGGCTTGGGCATTTCGTTTCTTGGCCCGTTTCAAAGCTTCTTTTAGTTGTTTTAAAAGCGTTTCTCTCGCCGCTTTAAACTCTTTGCGAGAGGGTAGGGTTGGAGCTGAGGGGGTTTGGTCAGATGAAGTGGGTTGATGTATATCGAAAAAGGCGAGCACGGCCTGCTTGAATGCTTTGCGAATCGGAGAAAGAGCTGAGTCGAACTGTCGATTGCAACTCCACTTTGGTAGCAACGAGAGCAGCTCCCGAAGAGCTGCCCGGTAGCCGTCTCTCAGGCTTATTAAGTGCAAGCGATACTCCTCGTCGAGCTCAACCTCGCTTGGTTTCCAGGTATGAGAACCGGTAGGGATATGGGCCCTGAGGTAAACTGCATCTAAAGTTTTGGTGAGCTGCGCGAGAAGCTCGCGGGTTGTGGCGGGTGTGCCTGACTGTGCCCAGAAGCGTATGGGGTGACCCTTCTCAGCAAGGGTGTGGATTTGCTCCACCACCCACCGATACGGATACCGAGTGTCTTCGCTCTCTGGACTATCTCCGCGCATGTAGTGGATCTCGTCGAGAATCACGAAGTCAAAACCAGAGAGATCGCCATCGTTTTTAAGCGTATGGGGAGTCCCGATAAATAACCGTGCCGAGCTACGGTAAAGTTCCTTTCTGTCCCTCGCTGAAGTTTCGCCTGATAGTGTAACTATCTCATCTTCGCGCAGGTTAAAGACCGCTTGGGCGCTTCGAAGTGTTTGTTCAACGAGATCGTTTTGGGGGGCGAGGTAGAGAACTTTAGCATTCGGATTGCGCGAGAGGATCTGCGCTAATTTAAAGAAAGCGATGATGGTCTTCCCACCACCGGTATTTACCTTATACAGCACGTTGCAATGAGCATTTTTCTCATGTGTCGTGAAGAGCTCGGTAATGAATTGTAGCTGCTTTGGGATAAGACGTAGTGCGTCGGTGCGTAAGCACGTAATTCCAAAATGATTACAGAAAGCCTCGATTGAGGGAAAGGCGAGCGGAAGCTCTTTGTCCAAAGAGAGTTGATGAGCGTTCTTTTGTGGCAGTGCTAGCGCCTTAAGTGGGAACTTTTGCTCTTTGCGCTCTGGATTCCGCGGGTGCTCACATGGGAACACGCTAGGCTGAAGAAGGAGTAGGTTCCCCTTAAGAGCTAAGCCATTGCCAATAGTAGCCACTGAGTTATCTACTGACGGTTGAATGATTACATCAAACACCTGATCGGGGCCCTGTCTGTGTTCGAGGATTCGAGAGGCGAGTGAGCGAGCAAAGGCGAATACCTCCAGGGAGTGTTGCTCGTGTGGTGCTATCCCAGCGGGGTTTACATTCTGTAACGTGACGTAGCGGTGTTTGCTTGGAGTCTCTCGAGATTGAGAGATTCTTACTCGCGGCAACAGAATACTAAGGGGTGCATTTCCCCTGCCGCAGGGTTCTAACGTTGAACACAGTTTAGCTAATTCCTGCTGTCTGGCGACGTACTCCTGCACGGTCATTATAAGGTCGGGTCGGTACTCCTTGTACCACTTTTTAACGGGGGGGATGTAAGTGGGTGCGCTTGCAGTACCGGAGGGGCTCACAGCGGCTGGGGAGCAGAAGATCTCTGTGCAGATCCGATTGAACCGCTTTTGAAATTCTTGAACCTTGTCAGCTTTAATTCGAAGCCCAGCAGCAGCATCGTGTCCGCCGAATTCGTCGATGAGTTCCGTCAGCTCGGGGTGTCTTAGAAGCGTTATAAGGCTTACCTGCGGAGTTGATCGACCAGATCCCTTCCAATTCCCGTCCTTATCGTGTGTGAGCGCTATGACTGGACACTGCAGCGACTCGCAGAGCCTTGCTGCTATGAGGCCCACAACTCCTTCGTGTACTCCGTCAATTGGCAGCACGACACCACAATGCACAGGGATCTTATCTTTTACGTATTTGTTAACAAGCTTCTGGGCCTCTTCAAGGCCTGCGCGCTCTAAGCTTTTTCTCTCTGCATTAACCTTCACCAATATGCTGTAGAGAGATTCAGCATGGCCGTGATCGTCAGTGGTGAGAAAAGTAAATACCGGGGCTGTCCCAGAAGTATCTTTCTCGGCAGGATATATCCTGCCACAGGCATTTAATGCCGGACCGATATGATATCCGACGAAATCTCCGGTTATTTTTCCGTCGCGCTTAATCTGAGAGAGCGCCCGAAGAGCTGGAATCTTTGATTTCGGAAGTAGAGCGTGTCCGTGCCAGGCGATAGCGCGGTTGAGTCCTGAAAGCTCCATCACATCTGCTACTGTTCCAATAGCAGCTAAGGGAAGTAGTTCATTAACGTGAGCCGAGAGGCTTTCCCCTTGGTAGGTATGTGAGAGGAGTGATCGCGCCACAAGCCACGAAAGACCGGACGCACAAAGACCTTCGTAGCCCTTAAGTGTAGGGTCTGATTTTGGGTTAACGAGAAGATACGGTGTGGCTGTCTTCGCCCCTTGCAGTTCGTGATGGTCGACCACGATGGTGGTAACCCCTAGACTGTTTAAGGCCTGAATTTGGGGCCTGTTTGAGGTTCCAAGGTCTAGTGTAACAACGACGTTGGGAACAGCCTTCTTTACCCTTTCAAGGGTTGAGTTGGAGAGTCCGTAGCCGTCTCGAACGCGGTCAGGTTGGATGACCGTACAAAAACCTCCGCATGCATCAATGGCGCGTTTCATGATCGCTGCAGAGCAGTTTCCATCAGCGTCGTAGTCCGCCACGATAGTGATGCGTAGCTCTTCGCGTATGGCCGCAGCGAGAATCGAGGCGGCATTCTCGAGGGTGGCATAGATAGGCAGTCGTGATAGTTCACGTTCAATATCAGGAGTAACAAATTCTTGAGCTGCTTTCGGGCCTGTACATCCGCGCCCGTACAGCACAGTAGCGAGAGTTGGCGGCAGCGAAGCCTGGTGCGCAAGGTTAGAGATGGCTTTGTGCTGCTCTTTGATCTCTTCTGTTGGTAGCCGATTAAGCACTATTTGATGGCGGGCTGGAATCAGGTTTCGTCCAGACCATACCCGCCGCTGTTCCTGGTTTAGAGGTAGGCCGCGGAGACGGAAGCCGGTTTCGCTCTCATGAGTTGCTATCCCCGGACAATCGCGGAGGATCTTTCGTATAAGCAAGTCTTCGAGTGGCTGCAGGAGCGACAGTCGGGGGTCATCCCCTGGCTTTGGAGGTAGAGGGAGGAAAAGCTCCGGATGGTTCTGTGCAGCGGCGCGTCTCATGCAAGCGCAAAGGTAGCAAATTATCGTATGGCACTCCAAAAAATGGATAGCATTACCCTTGGCTCGTTATCTGAGACGGCAGTATACTTACTGCTTCGCACCGTAACCGACAGAGCTGCGGTCGTGATTGAGGGGGTTTATCCGTGAAGGGAACTACCATATTGTTTCGGCTGTTTATTCATCTCCCAAAGGGCGTCCGTCATGTCAGAGCAGTGGGCCAAAGTAGATAAGATTCTGCGTGAAGTGTTCTTTGTAACTGGAAACCGTTTTAAGTTGCAGGAAGTTGAGTCAATTCTTGGGCCGATGCGTCACGTTGATCTCGACCTTCCGGAGATTCAAGAGCTTCATGCGCGCAAGGTTGTTATAGCAAAGGCGCAGGCGGCTTTAGCTCAGGGGTATAGTCCGGTACTTATTGAAGACACTTCTCTCTCACTGGTTCGCATGAACGGCCTTCCCGGGCCATTAATTAAATGGTTCTTACTCTCTTTGGGTGGCGAGGGGATCTACAAAATGGCTGCCTCACTTGGTGGGTGCGAGGCTGAAGTTCGAACTATCTTTGGACTAGCACTCGGTCCACAGACCTTTATATACGGTGAAGGATCCCTTACTGGTGAGGTAGTTTCGCCACGTGGAGAAGGGTTTGGCTGGGATTCAATCTTTCAGCCTACTGGTAGTGCAAAGACGTTGGGTGAGATGACACCAGAGGAGCGTGCGCAGGTTAGCATGCGAGTTAAAGCGCTGCATGATCTGCGCGCGCAGCTCGACTCATTTTCAGGCGTTTCGGAGGCTTAGTCGATAGTTACGCTATGGAAGAAACGGCCCCAACTCCAAGTAAGAATGTTGCAAGAGTAGCACGTCGACTCTTTTCCTCTGAGGAGGAGCAGGGGCTCTTCGTGCATGCTCTAAGTCGAGGAGGTGCAGCGCAGACGGCGGTGGCGTGGCTACGCAGCGCTGGTAGTGAGAAGCCCTTCGTATGCGCAGAGAGGCCGTCGTGGCTTCCGGCTTGGATAGATGTTGCAGCAGCAGGAGAGCGTCCCGGGAAAAGCGAGCTTCACGAGCGGGGCGATATTTATTGCCTTGATCTATCTTCTACCTTTGCGTGTGCAGCATTCAGTGAAATTGCGATTCCAGCTCCACTGGTGATTGACGTTTGCGCTGCACCTGGGGGGAAGGGAATTCTAGCGCAACGGTATCTGTCTCCTAGTTTTACCGTGGGTAATGAAGTTATTCGCAAACGAACAGCTCCCCTGATTTCAAATTACAAGCGGTGTCTGATCGACCCAGCTATTGTTGTGTCGTACGACCCACAGAAGCTTGCTGAGATCTGTGGGCCTGTTGCTCAAGTCGTGATCGTTGATGCTCCGTGTTCAGGCCAATCGCTTGTTATGAAGAATAAGGCCGCACCCGGCGCCTTTCATCCAGCAACTATTTCGATGAACGAGCGACGCCAGCGACGTATCCTAGCTAACTCGCGCGCACTTGTTACCGAAGGTGGGTATCTTTTGTATTCGACCTGTACATTCTCACGTGATGAGAATGAGGATGTTGTTGAGTGGTTCTTAGAGCGCTTTCCTGCCTTTGAAGCTGTGCCTGTGGCGGCGCTTGCGGCCTTCCGCTCCCATCTAAGTAGCGAGCCGTGCTATCGGCTGTGGCCGCATCAAGGGCTTGGAGCTGGTTCATTCACTGCGCTGTTTAGGTTAAAAGCTGAGCCGCAGGTAGAAACATCCGTAGAGGATAGGAGCGCGGATGACCTCGAAAATCGTGGCACTCTCATAAGCAATCTGTGGAGCGTGTGGAGGTCCTCTTCGCTTTCGTAGCGGGCTTGATTAGGGTTGCCAAGCGTGGCGTTGCAGCGCTACTGTCTAAAGAAGCATGTTTTGTTACTGCTCTTTGTGATTATCTTTAATTTTCTCCACAGTCTATGGTTGAAGCAGTCATAATAGATGGGCAAAAGCTCAATCCGGAACAAGTGCTTGTTGATGTCGCATCCTTGACGCAGAAAAAGCGCTCGACCGAGGCCTTCAACCTTTTTAAGAAGTTGGCTTCACACAACCCTGCAAACAGAAATTTTAATTATGTAAAGGCGCTCTATTTGCAAGGGGGTGTTTCTTCGTTCCTGGTTATCGAGGCTTTACGGAAGGAGCTTGAGATGTTCCCCGATAATGAACAGGCGAGGACACTTCTCAGGCAGGTCGAAGGGAGTTTGCAGAGAGATCCGCAGCGGCTATCAGAGGCCTTCCCGTTACGAACTCTCTTCTCTCTCGTCATGGTGGTTGCCGATGATTGGAGAGAGACGCATAGAGCTATCAGAGCTGTGCTGCACCAAGTGTATCCGTATGTAGAGATTGTAGTGGTGCAGCGAGCGCCTGATCCTGCTGTTGCGCAAACTCTGACTGCGCTCGATTCTCGCGTTAGGGTGCTCGAGGGATTTGGTAAGTCCTTCTGGGAGGCGATGCAGTTCGGCCTGCAAAGTACAACGGGCGAATACCAGATGGTTGTTCCCAACGGCACGGTGGTTTTTTCTGATACTGCTTTCGTTGTGTTGGGTACGATCCTTCGGGTTGCTTCTAAAGCCGAATTTTTCGCTGGTTCCCGGGCATTTGTTAGTGAGAGTGGCTTTGTTGATTCATTCCGCGCCGAGCTTCCAAAGTTTTCGCGGAGGAGTTTTTTGGACGAGGAGAATTTAGTCGCACCGACTCTAAGACTTGATTTCGCAGGTGTGATCTGGAGCTCTGGGCTCTTTCGTAGAGTAGGTAATCGACTTGCTACTGAACTTCACGAAGCAGTTGATTTCGAACTGTTTATGCGTTTTTTCAGAGAGGTGCAGTTAGTTTCAATACCGATGCTATTGTCGTTTGGTCAGGCTAAAACAGTGATGAATAGCGAGCTGCTGTCGGTGCGCTACGTGAAGGAAGCTCTAACTCTTATTCGCGAGGAGAAACGAAAGATACCCCTTGCAGAAAATGAACCCTTAGTTGGCCCCTCTTTTACGACCGAAGATATTATTGGCAAACCAGCCGTAGACACTGCGCCGGGAATTGTTTGGCCTCCTGCGCCATCAACTGTGGTCGGCCGTTTCTTGATGAGTAATGCGCCCGTGATATCCCTGGTGATGCCTTCCTACAACCAGTCTGAATTTCTGGAGCAAGCCATTGATTCAGTCCTGAGCCAGGGATACCCCCGTTTGGAATTTATGATTATAGATGGCGGGAGCACCGACGGATCAGGCGAGATAATTAAACGATACGAAAAATATCTGACCTACTGGTGCGCAGAGAAAGACGAGGGGCAGTATTTTGCAATACAGAAGGGACTCGATCGCTCCACTGGAGAGGTGATGGGATGGT
Source organism: Bdellovibrionota bacterium (assembly GCA_044360195.1). Classification (GTDB taxonomy): domain Bacteria; phylum Bdellovibrionota_C; class UBA2361; order UBA2361; family OMII01; genus OMII01. Next base: position 43,537 of record JBIKKT010000030.1, read on the forward strand.
TGAACTCGGATGATAAATTAGGACGCTCGGCGCTTGTCTACCTTGGGCTCATTTTTTTAGTGTATCCACATATTAGATGGTTAAGTGGTAGGGGTGGATCCTCGATAACAAAGACTGGCGCGGAGGTTTTTTATATGCAAACGACCGCGTTTTCTCGAGGTCGTTACCTTAGAGAGGGGTTTGATAGGCCCTACATTCAGCAAGAGGGCACTTTTTGGCGCCGTTCGCTGTGGGAAGAAGCCGGAGGCTCGCTTGATCTCAGATACTCCCTCGCGGGTGATTGTGAATTGTGGCATCGCTTCTTTCGTTTCTCGCAGTTGCACAGTGTAGACCTCCCTATTGGCCTATTCAGACAACATGACCAGCAACGTTCCCAACTTTTGCGAGTTGAATACCTCCGAGAGGCTCTGCAGGTAGTACGCAATGAGCTCGAGTTGATAAACGGAGGATTGTATACAGAGATGTTGCCAGCGCCTGAAATTTTGACCCATTCGGCTATAACATCTCTCGCTGAAGCGTGCGCCGCGGAATGGCAGGCGAAGAGCTAGCGCACGTACCGTTGTAGTTTATTAGGGTTTTTCTGACGCGTGGATGCTAGCCTTCTTAGTAGGTTCTGTTAACGGGAATAGTCCCAAGCAGCGCGATTTTTCGAAAATTGGGAAGAGCAAATGGCGGAGCAAAGGGTGTCTGTGGTGCTTTTAGTTGACCTCGACCGAGTAAGAGCAGTGAGAGATTTGATGAAGCTGTTGTGACTTCGATATCCCCAGTAGCTGCAAGTAGCGTGATCTTTGATAGCTGGCCTGCGTCGTTTGAGAGTGATTGCACGCGGATCTCTCCGGCAGCTATCAGGAGGAGATTGCCCCCCGAGACAATAAGTGCATCTATCGAGATACTCCCGAGGCTAGCTACAACCAGAAGTTTAGATGTAGAAATCGTGAGGTTAGTGACTCTGAAATTCTCCTGGACTGTGAGTGGCGTGTTTACTATTGCCGAATCAAGTGCACACGTATGAGGGCTCGTTGGTGCAAAGAAGCGCGTGCCTGAGACAGGTATGGGCGCAGTCGGACAGGGGCGAATTGATTGAGCTATCGCGGTTAGATCGGGGACCCCCGGGGGGAGGGGTAGCGTCGGGTAAGAGAGCAAGGTCTTTGGTACTTCGTGGCATATGATGAGATTGCGGGTGAGTGAAGCGCTTGAGCTGCGCCCGCAGCGGTTGTTCCCAGGGGTCTGATCTGCAAGCTCAGAGCGAATCTTTCCGTCTAGAAGCTCTTCCTCTTTGATTGCATTTTCGACTCTGGAGACAGTCGCACCACGTTCTAAGAGAAGGATGATAAGCGAGGTTATCACAAGGATTGCAAAGAGTGTGGGGATGAAGATGACGCCCCTTGCGCCGGGTGGATTTTTCACAGTTAGCTCCATACTTCCTCCCAGGTTGGTCGTTCTATAAAGAGAGAGGGCGTTAACGTTGCGAGCGTTTTTGTTCCAGGTGCTGATACTGCGATCTGAAAAAAGCGCACGCTGCCTGAGGGGACGATCTTTAGTGAGAGTGAACGAAGTCCCCTGGTTATCGGTTGATTCTCAAGAATGCGGTTGCCGACGTGCGATGCAATTCGAAAGCTTCCGCTCTTATCGACAAAGAGAGAGTATTCGCGCACTACTCCCCATAGGGTGATAAATCCCTGAGGCGAGGGGCCTGTGCGGCTAATAACTCCAGTGATAGCTGTTCCCTCTAAAACCGCACACGAGTCAGTTATCGGTCGTACGTCCCCTACAAGTTGAAATATCTCCGTACTGCCTACGGCGATGTAGCTGCGAAATGCTGCTGAGAGAGGGATGTTCGTAAAGCCGCAAGCGGTGATTTGGATTTCGCCATTTACGAAGGATGTCTCCCTTATATTGCCGCGATGTAGGGGAGATACTTCGACGATTGAAATTATATCTGAACCAGGTCGGGGAGCAGAGGTGCCCCTAAGGTTCGCAAGAGGATGTTTAGCCTCAGAGATGGCACCACCGTCCAGGACCACCGGGCCAAGGGAGAGCCTACTCCGGTTTAGATCATCAAGCGCCCTTGTAATTGCAGCGCTTGTCTTGCGCTGAGCGAGCGTTGTTGTCAAAGACGTGAGCATAACCGCGCCTGAGTGATTCATAAGGGAGATGGTTTTTGCGATCGCAAGAGACGCAAGACCTGCTAGTCCGAGACCAACCAAAACTTCATAGAGCGTGAAACCAGCGTTTTGTCGCTTCTTTGCTACTATTAGGGCAAGACGAGCCATCTCTGCTCTCCACAGGTGCACACGGTTAAATCAGAGTTGCGAGCGCACTCTGGGGTTGAGCAGCGTACGGCTGAGCGTTGGGTGCTTCGCTGGCGAATGCTGGTGAGAACCGATAGAGCTCTGACAGCTCCGCTTACGACCATCAGTAGCAACGCAACTGAGACAAGCACCTCTATAAGGATAAATGCCTGACAGCGATGTTGCTTGGGTCTGGGATGGAAATTTAGCATAGCGCGGTAATCCTCGTCCTTAGGGAGATAGTAATTGAACACGCACCCCCTGTTGAGATCACCGAGAGCGTTGTTGGCGAAGCGGTAATCGTTGGATAGAAAGCAAGCGGAGCCTGTGATGTGCTGCCAACTCTTTTGACCTGTATCTCAGACGGGAATTGGTATCGGATTGAGTGGGTAGAGTTTCGCGGCGTTACGGCGACTTCGCCGTCCAAGAGGGTAACACCGACGTCATCGCCTGTGGTAAGAGCGAGAATAGCTGCGTGCTCAAGCAGCAATCGAATGCGATCTGTCTCAAGTAGCAGCGTTCGGCGGTTTGCATATTTGAGGAGACCAAAGGCCGCGAGCGAAGCGACTATACTGATTATTGCGAGCGTCAGAAGACACTCTAGAAATGTGAACCCATAGGAAGGTCTGCGTGCATACGTGGAGCTGGCATGTGTAAAGTCCATGCCAGTAGTAATCGGTACCTAGGGCTTCTAGTTGCTTGAAAAAGAGGTGGAGGAAGCAGGGGAAAAGACATCAAAAGACATCGAATGTTAAACGCTAGCAAGAAAGATTATCCGGCCCGCGAGGCACCTCTGGAAGAGGAAAGCTCTCGCGAGCCGGACTCCGCTTGTGACATGGTTGTCGGTAAACAGTCCCACGGTCAACGATTATAGTTACGTTGACACCACATGCAAGCAGATTGAGAGGGAGAAGCGGCCAGCTAATACGCCGTCGCTCAGGCCGTGAGGGCCCTTAGCAACAACGTACACTCACCTGCCGCGAGACAAGTGAGTACAGTCACAACAACGCAGGGGTTCTCTAGGCACCTACGCTACTGAAGCCTCTAGCCAGGCTTGGTTCGGCGGACGTCTCTGGGTTACCGTCCCCCAGCTGCCTTTCAGACAGTCCCGTCCTCGAAGCGACCGCTTCTCCCAAATTGAAAAAACCTTGTGATTATTCGATGTCTTTCGACGAGGTCGATAGGTATCCTAAAATGGGCTTTTTATCAACGATCGAGATGCTCAAAATCTGTAGAACTGTGTAGAGGCTGAGATTGGGCAAGCCGAGCTTCTTCCTGTTCGATTCTAAAGAGACGTCCATAATCCAGATACCCGTGGCCCATGACGTAGAATGCCCCAGGTTCTAACTGCAGGGCACGGGACCAGCTAAGCTCGCCCGGCAGAGGATCGCTGCCGGTATCATGGCAGCCGCTTATTTCGCTCACCCGATACTGCGGAGCCTTTGGGCGAGAGAAGATTCACTTCCACCAGCGGAATAAGGAGAGTCGCGCCGATCGAAATTAATGAATTCTTAGTAAGCGAACGCTGCTACTTCCGCTTATTTCGATCGCCGATACGGAGTGGGATTTTAAAGTGTCCCCGCAGTATCGGGCGAGCGGAATCAGCGGCTGCCGAAATACCGACAAGCTATTCTCCGGTCGGCGCGCTAAGCTGGCCGCGCACTTTGGCTCCTAGTGGTTATTCTATGCCCACGGAAAGAG
>JBIKKT010000002.1:0-142578 GCA_044360195.1 Bdellovibrionota bacterium
TCTTGTTGTCGTATCAGCTCATCCCAATTCTCTTTCATCTTATCCTCCCTTACACTGTTGAAAGTTACGGGAGGCTTCTCTCATGTGGGACTACTGGCTGGAAACCTGTCGGCTAGAGGACGGACACGATGCTAAACAAACAAGCAAAGATACTTTCAGAGCAACAGATAAAAGCGGTTCTTTCATTTCTTGAAACAACCAGAAACGCACAACGAGATAGAGTGATCTTTATGCTCTCGGTTTATGCGGGGCTTAGGGCGAAAGAGATTAGCAACCTTGAAGTATCAATGATTACTGATGTGAATGGAAATGTGGCTGATGCTATTGCTCTTGAGAATAAAGCATCTAAAGGCAAATCAGGCAGAATAATACCAATGAATAAGGTTCTACAGACGGCGTTAGTTGAGTGGCTTAAAGAACCTGATAAAACTCGCAGTAAATACGTTATCAGCACTGAAAGAGCAGAGAAGTTTTCGGCAAACGGCATCGCAGTATGGTTTCAACGACTTTATAAATCTCTTGGTTTTCAAGGGGCAAGTTCGCACAGTGGAAGAAGAAACTTCGGAACCTACTGTGCGAGGAAGATTGGTTTGGTTGGTGGAAGTTTGAAGGATGTTCAATATCTTCTTGGGCATTCTTGGATCAGTTCTACGCAAAGATATTTACAGGAAAATGAAGATGCTCAAAAACAAGTTGTAAACATCATCTATCAGAATGTGAAGTGATTGATTTGAGAAGCACAAAACGATAATGGCATCGCAATCTCAAAGGCTAAGTTCTACGAGTTTTTCGTAGGTGATTCTCTTAGATTTTGTGCCACTAAATGTGCCACTTTTGCTCTTTGGCATTGATGGCTTCACCCTAACCACTTGATCTAAAAGTGGAGGATTACAAAAATGGCGGAGCCGACGGGACTCGAACCCGCGACCTCTCGCGTGACAGGCGAGCGTTCTAACCAACTGAACTACGACTCCGCAGAATATCTTTGTTAGAACGCTTCGGGTCCAGGGTTTATCCCTGGTCGTAATCAAAATCTTGGCGGAGCCAAGTTTTGATCGAGGAGTCGTACCGAGCGTTCTAACCAACTGAACTACGACTCCGCAGCCAGGATTGCGGGAGCAACCCTGGGGAGCGACTTAACTACCTAAAAAGCATTCAGAAGTAAAGAGGTTGAGGCAATGGTTTTGCGGTCCATGATTGACTCCAGGCGCTTAGGGTGAGAAACAAGGATGTTAGCCTATTTTTGGCCGTTTTTTTCCTTATTATGGGGTTAGTTGTGTCTGAGTACGATCCGAAAGCGATAGAACCGAAGTGGCAGGCGTTCTGGGAGCAGAATAAGACCTTTAAGACCGATAATTCAGGTCGCCCTAAGGTATATGTACTCGATATGTTCCCGTACCCTTCAGGTTCAGGTCTCCACATTGGACACCCGCTTGGCTACACGGCTACCGATATTTACTCGCGATTTAAACGCATGCAGGGTTTTGATGTGCTTCACCCGATGGGGTTTGATGCGTTCGGTCTGCCAGCTGAGCAACATGCTGTCAATACGGGTGAGCACCCAGCGATCATAACTGAGAAGAATTGCAGCAACTTCGTTCGGCAGATGAAGGAGATCGGGTTTTCGTACGATTGGGACCGAGAGATTGCAACGTGCAGACCGGAGTATTACAAGTGGACGCAGTGGATCTTCTTGCGGCTGTACAACTCGTGGTTCGATGTTGAAGCGCAGAAAGCTCGCCCAATAGAGGAGCTGCCGGTTCCGACTGAGATTAAGGCTAAAGGCGAGCTTGCGATTCAGGCATATCAGGCCGAGCACCGCCTCGCATACTACGCAGAGGCGATGGTTAACTGGTGTCCAGCGCTTGGAACAGTGCTGGCGAACGAAGAGGTTATCGACGGGAAATCTGAGCGCGGTAGTCACGACGTAATTCGCAAGCCGATGAAGCAATGGATGCTGCGGATTACAAAATATTCAGAGCGCTTGATCTCTGAGCTTGATGAGATTGATTGGCCAGAGGCTATTAAAGAGCAGCAGCGAAACTGGATTGGTAAGAAAACTGGAACAGAGATTACGTTCTCAGTCGTTGGATCAAATAAGCCGCTTGTAGCTTTCACTACCCGGCCCGATACACTCTTTGGAGTGACTTTTTTCGTGGTTGCTCCAGAGCATTCAATAGTTGATGAGATAACAACTGCCGAGCAGCGCGAACAGGTGAACGCCTATCGTGAGAACGCGGCCAAGATGAGCGATTTTGATCGCACCTTCGAAACGCGCCAAAAGACTGGTGTGTTCACCGGAGGACACGTGGTGAATCCGATAAACGGAGATCTTGTGCCGGTGTACGTTGGAGACTACGTGCTTATCTCTTTCGGAACGGGTGCTGTTATGGGAGTTCCGGCCCATGATGAGCGTGATTTTGAATTTGCCAAGAAATTTAACCTTCCGGTGCGGGCAGTGCTGGTTCCAACTGAAGGAGAGCAAAGCGTAAAGGCATCAGTGAGTGAAGGGGAGTTGTGTTGGACCGACCCTGGAGTGATGTTGCCTTGTAGAGCAGCCGTTGCTCGCGAGCTTGCGCTCGAGGGGATGCTGAATAAGGAAGCCGGCGATAAAATTACAGCATGGCTTGAAGGGAAACAGCTCGGCACACGAGTTGTGAACTACAAGCTTCGTGATTGGCTCTTCTCTCGTCAACGCTACTGGGGTGAGCCTATTCCTATTATCCATTGGGAAGATGGTCAGGTCACGGCTTTGTCAGACTCTGAGTTGCCGCTGGTCTTGCCGCAGGTGTCAGATTACAAACCTTCGGAGAGTGGGGAATCCCCCCTCGCGAAGGCTCCAGAGTGGCTTGAGGTCACAGACCCTACTACGGGAAAAAAGGGTCGTCGCGAGACAAATACGATGCCGCAGTGGGCTGGATCGTGTTGGTACTACCTGCGCTTTATTGACCCGCACAATACAAAGACTGGCTGGGACCGAGAGCTTGAAAAGAAGTGGATGCCGGTTGATCTCTACGTGGGTGGTGCAGAACACGCAGTCTTGCATCTTCTCTATTCACGCTTTTGGCACAAAGTGCTCTTTGATCTCGGATACGTATCGACTCGTGAGCCGTTCAAGAAGCTGTTTAATCAGGGCATGATTCAATCGCACGCTTTTAAGGATTCGCGCGGCGCACTTGTTGCTGTTGATCTCGTTGTCGAAGATGACGCGGGTAACTTCCGACACAAGCAGACGGGTGAAAGCCTCGAGCGGATTATCGCTAAGATGTCGAAGTCTCTCAAAAACGTGATTAATCCAGATGATATCATCGGGGTTTATGGGGCGGATACGCTACGTACGTATCTCATGTTTATGGGCCCGCTTGAGGCGTCGAAGCCGTGGGATTCGAAGGCTATAACGGGCAATCAACGCTTTTTAAAGCGTGTATATTCGTTCGTTACAGGTGGCAAGGAGAGCGGTTTTCGCGATGTCGTGTCTGATGATGTTGAAGGACGCGACGTGAAGAAGGCCATACACAAAGCAGTTAAAAAGATAGGAGAGGATGTCGATTCGCTGCATTTCAATACTCCAATATCGACCATGATGGAGCTGTTGAACTTTGTATACGACAAGCCTGTATCAAAGAAAACGCTTGAGATGTTCACTCTCGCGCTTGCACCGTTTGCTGCGCACCTAGCCGAAGAGTTGTGGGAACGGCTCGGAAACGTTGCGCCAGTGGCGCACGCCGCTTGGCCTATCTACGATGCAGGGCTTGTGGTTGATGATGTGGTCACGGTTGTGATTCAGATCGCAGGAAAGAAGCGGGCTACAATAGATGTTCCGGCTGCAGTTGGTGAGGAAGAGCTAAAGGCAGCAGTGATGGAAGCTATGGCGGGGACTACGTACAAGGTTACTGACGGTGATAAGTTTATCACCGTACGGAATCCGCAGACAAAGAGCCCTAAGTTAGTCAACGTTATTATGAAAACGGAAGCTGCTGCTGCCTCTTAGTTGTTATCTGTACTGGTGTTCCAGCGGGGTACTCTCCGCTGAAACACGCGTCGCAGAACTTCCCAGGGGTTGACTCTACAGCTCGGTAGAGGCCCTCCCTCGACAGGTAGGCGAGTGAGTCAACGCCGATGAATTCTCTGACCTGCTCAACAGAGTTGCTCGAAGCGATGAGTTCGTGTTTATCCGGGGTGTCGATTCCGTAGTGGCACGGGTGAGTTGTGGGGGGAGAAGAGATGCGCATGTGCACTTCGCGCGCTCCGGCTTGGCGCAGCATTGCAACGAGTTTTCGACTGGTCGTGCCGCGCACAATTGAGTCGTCTACGACAATTATCGATTTGCCCCATAGGACAGCCGGGTTTGGGTTGAGCTTAATTTTAACTCCGAAGTCGCGGATCGATTGTTTCGGTTCTATGAACGTTCGACCCACGTAGTGGTTACGTACGAGCCCCATTTCGAAAGGGATTCCGGCTGTCTCAGCGTATCCAATAGCAGCAGCAACACCTGAATCAGGAACTGCAATGACGAGATCCGCCTTCACCGGGGTTTCTCGGGCAAGCTCTGCTCCCATGTTCTTGCGAATACGGTACACGTTCTTACCGAATACGTTTGAGTCAGGCCGTGCAAAGTAGACGAACTCAAAGATGCAGGGAGCTTCACGGGTAAAACCGAAAGGAAAATAGCTCTTTGTTGTGCCGTCAAGGAATACCTCGACGATCTCTCCCGGTTGTACATCGCGTATGTATTTGGCTCCAAGGAGATCAAATGCGCAGGTTTCAGAGGCAAAGACCGTTGCTCCATTTAATTCGCCGATAGCGAGGGGTCGTAAACCGTGAGCATCGCGTATCGCCATCAAGCGATCTTCAAACAAAACCAGCAGAGAGAATGCACCTTGGATACGTTTTACTGCCGCTATGACTGATTCAACTAGAGGCTGAGTCTTATCGCCATGCGCTAGTAGGTGCAGGATGGTTTCAGTATCAGAGGTAGAGGCAAAAATTGAACCCTGGTCGATAAGCTCACGTCTCAACTCATCTGCGTTGATGAGGTTTCCGTTATGAGCAACCGCCACTCGCCCGAGGGAGATATCTGCAACAAACGGTTGGACATTCGTGAGCTTGTTTCCTCCCGCTGTTGTGTATCGAACATGACCGATAGCGTGAGCACCAGGTAGGTTGGAGAAATCGTAGCTTCCAAAGACATCCGCTACCAGTCCAAGACCTTTATGTACATGGAGCATAGTCTCTTCAGGGGTGGTGCGATCGATAGTAACTACACCAGCTCCCTCTTGGCCGCGGTGTTGTTGTGCGTAGAGTCCCAGATAAACGAGATTCGCAGCCTCTGGATGGTTCCATACCCCCATCAGACCGCACTCATCGTGAAATTTATCTTCTAGTGCAGACAAGCTCGTCATACGGGTTCTCTCAGTTACGCTTCAAAGATAGCATCTAGTCCGGTATGCCACACCTTGTGGGCAGTAGCGAGAGATAGCTCGGCAACACCCTTCACAGTGATGGTATCACCTCCCACAACACCCTCTGCGCTGATGAGTAGGCCATGCTGTGTGATAAGATCTCTTACCAATGCTAGGTTTGTCGGAGTGCAGCTTACTAAGAAACGGGCCCCTGATTCATTAAATAGGGCAGCATCTTTTCGCCTTGGTTGTTGTGTAAGAGCTATGGAAGCACCAAGCGGCGCTTGGTACTCGCGGAAGCAACTCTCGGCTAGGGTTACACCAAGCCCTCCCTGAGAGAGATCGTGGCACGATTGGAGTAAGCGCTTGTCGATGAGCGCTCTCACGCAGTCGCAGCTCTTACGCTCTTGCTCATAGTTTAGCTCGGGCAGAGCTCCAGCCTCGATCTTGTGTATCTCTGCGAGATAGGAGCTTCCGCCTACGTTTGTCTCGTCATTTTTACCGATGAGCAGAATGATATCTCCGTTCTGTTTAAAGGTAGCGGACGTGGCTTTAGTAACATCGTCTATAAGCCCTACGACTGCAAGAAGGGGAGTGGGAAGGATCCCCTTGCCGTTGGTCTCGTTGTACAGGCTCACGTTTCCGCTTACCACTGGAACCTCGAGTGCTCGTGCTCCTTCGCCAAGGCCCCGGATGCACTCGGCGATCTGATGCATAGTCTCGGGCTTAGCGGGGCTTGGCATGTTCAAGCAGTCAGAGATGCCGATCGGTGTAGCGCCGGTCGCGGCGATATTTCTACACCCTTCAGCAAGTGAGTGTGCTGTGCCTTTAGCAGGGTCTATTGAACAGTAGAGAGAGTTGCAATCGAGTGAGATGGCGACTCCCTTCTCAATGCCCCTGCTGCTTTTGATACGAACCACGCCGGAATCGGATCCAGGATGAACCGCGGTATCCGCGCGCACTGTTGAATCGTATTGATTATAAACAGCGTGGCGCGAGCACAAGTTGGGGCTCGCCAACATCTGAAGCCAGGCGGTAGTAAGGTCAGTTGGCTCAGATATTGTGGCGAGGTCTAGCGGCGCGGAGCGAGAGGGATCAGATGGTGGAGTCATCGGCCACTTGTACTCAGGAACAGCGCTTGTGAGTAATGTAGCTGGAATAGAGGAAACAAGCTCATGATGCCAGAGAAGCTCTACGTTGCCGCCGTCGATCACTTCGCCGATTGCAACCGCATCAAGCTCCCAGCGCTCAAAGATCTTTATCAACTCGTGCTCGCGTCCGGCTTGGACGATAAAAAGCATCCTTTCTTGAGACTCCGAAAGCATGATCTCGTAAGGATTCATCCCGGTTTCGCGCTGAGGAACGCGATCGAGGTGTAGTCGCACGCCAGTTTGTCCGCGATCTGCCATTTCAAATGAGGAGCTGGTAAGTCCTGCGGCCCCCATATCTTGCACGCCGACGACGTGACCGCTCTTAAAGGCCTCAAGGCATGCTTCAAGGAGTAGCTTCTCTTGGAAGGGGTCTCCTACCTGTACTGTCGGGCGTTTTGATTCGGAGTCATCGCCAAAAGCTTCAGATGACATGCTGGCACCATGGATGCCGTCACGACCTGTCTTCGAGCCGACGTAGAGAACAATGTTTCCTACACCAGCGGCTGTGCCGAGAAAAACTTCGTCTTGCTTCACTATTCCGAGAGCAAATGCGTTGACGAGGCAGTTGCCATTAAAAGATGGATGGAACATCAACTCACCGCCGACGGTGGGGATACCCATACAGTTTCCGTAAAAGCCGATGCCGTTAACTGCGCGACGTGCGAGGTAGCGGCTTTTAGGTAGAGCAGGATCTCCAAAGCGCAGTGAGTTGAGCAGCGCTACAGGTCGTGCTCCCATCGTGAAAACATCACGCAGAATTCCTCCGACGCCGGTTGCTGCTCCTTGAAAGGGCTCGATGAAGGAAGGGTGGTTATGGCTCTCTACTTTGAAAACAACCGCCTCATTGTCGCCGATGTCGACAACACATGCATTCTCACCAGGTCCAACGATAACGCGCGAGCCGGTGGTGGGGAGCGTTCGCAGGTGAACCTTTGTGCTCTTATATGAACAGTGTTCCGAAAAAAGAGCTGAGCAGATGCCGAGTTCAACCATGTTGATATCGCGACCGAGCGCCTTGGTTATCGCTTGAAACTCGCTCTCTTTTAGACCGTGCTCAAGAGCGTCGCTTAATAGTGCAATCCTCTTCCAAGGGGGTGTGGTCGTCATGGGTATACTCTCTCTTCCTACCGAGCCATAAGACCGCTCGAGTGTATACCTTAAAGAGGTCCAATCTCAATCTTTATGTAAAAAAATCGGCCAGTTGAGCTGCTTTTGGTGACTAGGTTTCTGGCTGCTGTAAGAGGGGTGGGCGGATTCGAGCCAGTTAGGGGAAAAGGGCTTTAGAGGGGGGCGCTATTTATTATTTATGGGAAGCGTTTTCCACGTTTCAACAGCACGTGGTGGCGCGATTTTTTCCTAGCAAATTAAAAAAACTCACATAATCCCCCACTTGGCGCAATCAAATTTTAGGGGTGGGGCATCAAAATACTAACGGACAAGGGTCTCGCTTCTAAGCCTAGGTGCTTAAAGTCGTTGTGGGTAAGGAGGTAGATCGTTTACCGTAAATGTAACAGCACTAAACATTCGAGTCCGTGATAAGGCAACTAGTTATCGCGGTTAGTATGGCAACGGAGCGTGGACTCCGCGTTGTATACGGCGAGAATTGTCTGGTGACTGAGTTCGTTCTTTTCAGTTCTGGGTAGTGAGTAAGAGCAAGGTTAACGACTGAGCAGAGAGGATTTCATGGGTAACGATTTTCAAAAATTGATTCAAGAAGACCGTGAATCGCGGAAGAAATCCTCGTGGAAGGGAACCATGCTTGAGTACCTTGAGCAGGTTCGCGAGAACCCCGGCATCGCAAAGCTCGCGCATAAGCGCCTCTTTGACATGATGAATGATGAAGGTGTCGTCGAAGTTGACCTTGAGCAGGACGCCCCCCTTAAGCGCATCTTTAAAGGTGAAAAACTAAAAGTCTATAATTTCTTCGCCGATCAGTTTTTCGGCATGGAGAAAACGATTAACCAGATCGTTCGCTACTTTCACTCAGCGTCTTTGAAGGGCGAGGAAAGTCGCCAAGTTCTCTACCTGGTGGGTCCAGTAGGTTCAGGAAAGAGCTCGCTTGTTGAGCGTCTCAAGAAGGGGCTTGAGAGCCTTCCGCCCATCTATGCGATTGACGGATGTCCTATGCTTGAGGAGCCGCTCCACCTCGTTCCACGACATCTTCGCAAAGAGTTTTCAAAAATGCTCGGAGTAGAGATCGAGGGCGACCTCTGTCCGGTGTGTCGTTATCGCCTCAAGGAAGAATTCCAAGGTCGATGGGAGGATGTTCCAGTTCGTCTCTATGACCTGAGTGTGCGAGCAAAACGCGGAGTGGGTGTGGTTCCCCCGGTAGATCCAAACAATCAAGACACCAGCGTGCTGATAGGAGGAGAGGACATCTCTAAGCTCGACCTCTATTCAGAGGGTGACCCACGTGTTCTTGACCTGAGCGGTGCGCTAAACGTTGGTAACCGCGGAATGGTTGAGTTTATCGAGGTATTCAAGAACGAAACTGAGTATCTCCATGCGATGATCACCGCGACTCAGGAGAAGTCGATTCCTGCGCCCGGGCGTCACGGAATGATTTACGTCGATACCTGTATCGTGGCGCACTCAAACGAAGCCGAGTGGAAGAAGTTCAAGAGTGACCACACTAATGAGGCGATTCTTGACCGTATTGTTACCGTAAAGGTGCCGTACAATTTGCGTCTCTCTGAAGAAGTTAAGATTTACAAGAAGATTATTCGGCAGTCGCAGTTTACCGCAGATATCGCGCCACATACGATTGAGATCGCCTCGATGTTTGCGATTCTCTCTCGACTCGACCCGACTAATAAGTGTGATCTGCTCACGAAGCTTAAGCTGTATAACGGCGAAGAGGTTGTTGAGAAAGGTAAAACGAAGAAGATTGATGTTGTTGAACTGCGAGAGGAAGCGAAGAACGAGGGGCTTAGTGGTATATCAACGCGCTTCATTATGAAGGCGCTTGATAATGCGCTTTCCGATAACATCGAGATGAATGCGATTCATCCTATCTCTGTGCGCGAGGCCCTCGTGCACATGGTGAAGGAGTCCGACTTCGCTGATGATGTTAAGAAGCGTTACCTTGAGTTCCTACAAGACACTCTTCACAAAGAGTACCTTGAGGTGCTTGAGAAGGAGATAACGAAAGCGTTTGTGTACTCTTATCAGGAGCAAGCAGAGTCTCTTTTCCAAAACTATCTTGACCATGCCGAGGCATATGTAACGAAGAAGAAGTTTAAAGATCGTTCGACTGGTGAGGTGCTTGAGGCTGACGAGGGCTTCATGAAATCGATCGAAGAGCAGATTGCAATTATCGGAACTGCCTGCGATGGCTTCCGACAAGAAGTTATCGCATACCTCTGGTCGGCAGGGCGTCGAGGAGAGAAGCTGACCTACGAAAGTTACGAACCACTCAAGGAAGCTATCGAGAAGAAGCTTATGGCGAGTGTGCGTGATGTATCGAGAATTATCACCAAGGCTCGTACCCGTGATGATGATCAACGTAAGAAGTACGATCGCATGGTTGAGCAGCTCATTCGTAACGGATACCCCGCAAGTTGCGTGGACGTCGTTCTGAAGTATGCTGCTAATAACTTGTGGAAGGACTAAACGATAACTAACGTAAGGGGGCATCAGCGCGGCTAATGTCGACAATTTTTCGTCCCTACTCAGCGCCATCGCAACGGTCTGATCGCAGCGCGAGGGACCGTTCTCGGCATCGGCAAAAGATAAAAGATTCGATTCGTGATAATATCGGCGATATTCTTGCGGATGAGTCAATCATCGGGCGCGACCGTGATAAGATTATCAAGGTGCCGATTCGCTCAATCAAGGAATATCGCTTCATCTATGGCGAGAATTCGCCTGGGGTGTCTCAAGGCGACGGTAATCAAAAGCCCGGTGATGTAGTCGAGAAGGGCGGTGAAGAGGGGCAGGGGCCGGGTGAAGGTGGTGGTAACCAGCCAGGGCTCGATGCTTTTGAGACCGATATCACCCTAGAAGAGCTGATAGCTATTATGTTCGATGATCTTGAGCTTCCAGAGCTTGAGAAGAAAGCGCTGAAAGAGGTGATGTCAGACGATGCCCGTAAGCGCAAAGGGCATAGAAAAGCCGGAATTAGGCCGCGCCTTGATAAGCGATCAACTGCGCGTAATCGTGTTCGGCGGAAACTCTCTGTGCAGAGAAGCCGTGAGCTCGATCCTGCGGAAGAGGAGCAGCGTTTCCCGTTTCATAAAGACGATATGAGTTATTGGCATATCGTACCAACGACGAAAGAGGCATCGAATGCGGTTGTGTTCTGTATTATGGACACTTCTGGATCGATGGGGACGGTAAAAAAATATCTAGCTCGCAGCTTCTACTTTCTTCTGTTCCAGTTCGTTCGGCAGAAGTATACAAATGTAGAAGTTGTGTTCATTGCACACCACACCGAGGCGAAAGAAGTTACCGAGTCGGATTTCTTTCATAAGGTTGAGTCGGGTGGAACCTACATATCGAGCGGCTACAAGAAGGCGCTTGAGATTATCGCCGATCGATATCATCCGTCATTGTGGAATATTTATGCGTTCCACTGTTCTGATGGAGACAATTTTTACTCCGATAATGAGCGCGCATTACAGGCTGCGGAGGATCTTTGTAAGGTGTGTAACCTGTTTGGGTACGGTGAGATTAAGCCCTCTGGAAGTGCATATTACAGCGGAAGTATGTTGGAGGTCTTTGGGCAGATTAAAGCCGATAATTTCCACATGATAACTATCGAAAAGAAAGAAGACCTCTGGGAAGGCTTTCGAAGCTTCCTGATGAAGGATAGGTCGAGTGGAGTATCGGCTCACGGCAAGGTATTTGGCGGAAGTGAGGGAGCTGCGGCAGCAGCGCCATAAGGAGCGTATGTCATTCAACATAGAAGAACTGCAGAGTTGGGATGACCGAATTCGAGAGATGGTAGACCGCTATCGACTCAAGTGCTATCCGCAGGAGTTTGAGATCTGCGATCATAACGAGATGCTTGGCTATATGGCGTACACCGGTATGCCTGCGCATTATCCTCATTGGTCGTACGGTAAATCGTATGAGCGGCAGAAGACGATGTATGACTACGGTGTTTCGGGTCTGCCGTACGAGATGGTCATCAATACCAATCCGTGTCTGGCCTACCTTATGCGCGACAACACGTTGCTTTTGCAGGTTTTGACTATTGCGCACGTATACGGTCACAACGATTTCTTCGCAAATAACTTTACCTTTACATCAGGCACTGAAGCTAGGTTTGCCTTGGAGATGTTTAAGAATGCCGGTAAGCGCATAGCGTCGTACATGGAGGATCCGTCTCTTGGGACTGGGCTTGTAGAAGATGCTATCGATCACGCGCATGCTATCTGTTATCAGCGTTCTAGAAATTTGGCGATTGCGCAGCTTACCGAGGAGCAAAAGTTACGTAGGGCGTGGGAGCGGGCACAGCCGCCTGCTGACGAGTGGCGTGATATTCATCCAACACCTGAGTATATAGCTCCCAATCTTTCCAAGACCCCGGTAGAGCCAGTGGAGAACCTGCTGCAGTTTATTGCGGAGTACAATCCTTATCTGCCTGAGTGGAAGCGTGACATCCTCCAGATTGTTGATAAGCAGACCCAGTACTTCATGCCCCAAATGGAAACGAAGATAATGAACGAGGGGTGGGCGAGCTATTGGCATCACAAGATTCTCAATGAGCTAAATCTGCCATCAGGCATGCACATGGAGTTTCTAGTGAGGCACAATCAGGTACTTCGTCCGCATCCAGGGGGTCTGAATCCTTACCACTTGGGGTTTGTGATCTGGCACGACATTGAGCGTCGCTGGAATCAGGGTGACACCGGTCGCGAATACTCTGACGATTCTCCACCTCCTAATCTCGCTTCGATGGATGAAAACGACACACCGGGCCGGAAGAAGCTATTCGAAGTTCGGGAGTCAGACCGCGACCAGTCCTTTTTACGCAGATTCCTCACTCGTGAAATTATGGAGGAGCTGAATCTCTTCCAGCACGATAAGCGTGGAAAAGAGCGGGTGGTTACTCGAGTGGCCGATGAGGAGAACTGGAAGGACTTGCGAGACACATTGATTAAGAGTGTTGGGACCGGTTCGATACCTGTTATTAAAGTTGAAGATGCTGATTTTGGCCGCAATCGAACCCTGTACCTTAAGCATTATCATGATGGCAGGGACCTTCAGCTTGAGTACGCTGAGCGCACTCTAAAGCATGTCTCGGCTCTTTGGGAGCGCGAGGTAGCCCTCGAAACAAGCATTAACGGTAAGGGCAGCCTCCTAAAGATGATTGGCGAATCTATGAAGATTGAGAGGTTGTAGTGGTTGATGGATGTTGGGGTCAGATGTTGGGGTCAGCCTCCACCTTAAACCCCAAGCAAATACTCCCACTCAAACCAACGAATTCCGAATTGATTCTCGGGAGCAAGACTGAAGTGGGATATTTTTCGGTGAGAAATAGTTAGAGTGATTGCTTAAGAAAACGCATTATACAGCGATTAGACAAGAGTATCGCGTGTAGCCCAAGAAACATCCGCATCTGCTTGGTAACTAGATCTAGCGATAGAAGTTGGGAGTTTTTCGAAGTCAGTAGCGAGTGGCACTCTGCTGCTTGTCGGGGTCTTTCAGGGGGCGCCATCTGCGGCTTGGGCAGAACGAACCGAGTGGCCATGACGCGGCGAGGCCCTTTTTGACTTTATTCCACGACTTTCTGACTTGTTTTTGAAAAGCTCGATAATCGGCAATATGGTGCATCCGAACCTGTGGGTCGGGACAATCCACGAAAGGAGTTCGGTCCGTTTTTTTCTTCTCAGGTCGATGGGGTCTATCAAGAGGTCGACTGGTAAGATTTTTGGTTCCAATAACACCGGCCTCCTTGGCTTTTAGGGATTGTTCTGATATCTCGGCTTCAATGCGTGATAGCGTTTTTTTCTGATCGATCGCATCCTTAAAGCATTGCTTCCATCCAAATAGGTCTGTTGAAAGTTCGCAAAATCCATCTGATTCTTTCTGAAGAGTTTTGCACAGTTGAAGATCTTTTATCCGTGAGATGTAGCTATTCTCAAGGGGAGTAAAGTGTCGCGGCATCGTAAAAGAGCATAGTGCTGATGTTTTATTGTCCTGAGTTTTAAGCGCCGTAATTGAGCTGGCACCGGGATATGAATGCAGATCGGAAACAAGGCGTGCTCTCAGAGGATTGCAAAAAACATATATTATTTTTTGTATGACGGCCTCAGTGGTCGGAAGGAACTGCTCCTTGAATCGGCCTGACCAAAACTTGGCGCCCCATCGACCGGGAAAGAGTCGCATCATCCGTTTTGCAATCTCTCCATCCAGATAGTTAGCAAAGCAGGAAACCCGATTGGCATCACCAGCGATGACTATGTGGTAGTGATTTCCCATAAACAAATAGCAGACGATGGTAACTGGATAGAGGCTTTGGGCACGTGCCATTACTCCGTCAAGTAAACGGCGGATGAAACGGTTGGGGACAAATGGCAATCCTTCCCAGCAGCGGTTGGTAATGTGTACTACCCTTTTGTTAGGGTTTCTGCGGTCTCTGATATTTCTGCCCATGGCTCCACCTTTCAGTCAAAAAAGACTTCAAGGATTGGTTCGAGCCGTTTGATTAAAAGTTGCTAACAAGCAATCGCAAAAGAGGGTGACCCCAAGAACAAACAATCCCAGCTAGCCGCTACCTCCGCTGCCTCCTGCCGCGGTTGGTGTAGCGGGCGCAACTGTTGGCGTTGGTGGTGCAGGATTAGAGCAACCAGCCGCGTTGCAGATACCGCTGTTTTGGCAGCACGTGTTCGCAGGGGCGCACCAAAAGGCTCCATAGGCACAGCCACCAGTATCACCGCATCCCCAACTTCCATTGGTGAAATAGCAGCCTGTTCCACCACCACCTGCGTTGCTACAGCATGTGTCTCCACATTGCAATTGTCCGGCAGCGCACCCTGTTGGCGTAGCTGTCGGCATTGGTGTTCTAGTTGGCGTATTTGTTGGTGCAGCTGTTGGTACAGGAGTATTTGTTGGCGCAGTCGTAGCTGTCGGCGTTGGTGTTCTAGTCGGCGTATTTGTTGGCACAGTCGTAGCCGTCGGCGTTGGTGTTCTAGTTGGCGTATTTGTTGGCACAGTCGTAGCTGTCGGCGTTGGTGTTCTAGTCGGCGTATTTGTTGGCGCAGTCGTAGCTGTCGGCGTTGGTGTTCTAGTCGGCGTATTTGTTGGCACAGTCGTAGCTGTCGGCGTTGGTGTTCTAGTTGGCGTATTTGTTGGTGCAGCTGTTGCTATTGGAGTATTTGTCAGCGCAGTCGTAGCTGTCGGCGTTGGTGTTCTAGTTGGCGTATTTGTTGGTACAGCTGTTGCTATTGGCGTAGCCGTCAGCGTTGGTGTTGTGGTCGGAGTGTTAGTCGGCGTAGCCGGGATGGTCGCCGTAGCTATAGCTGTCGGAGTGCTCGTAGCGGTGGGAAGGGGTATCCACGCCTGACAAGGAGCCGGTGGTACCTGACCAAAGCAGCTTTGGGTTGGGGAGGTAGAGGTTGCCGAAAAGGCTGAGCAGGTCATCAAATCACACACCGCAAGAGTCGGCGTGGGGGTAATTGTTGGAGTAGGCGTGGCAGTTACCGTTGGCGTTGGCGTCGGTGTTGGTGTGACCGTTGGCGTTGGTGTGATCGTTGGCGTTGGCGTTGGCGTGTTAGTTACATAAGTCGTAGCCGTCCGCGTTGGGGTCATCGTTGGTGTTCTGGTCGGCGTAATCGTCGGAGTTCTTGTCGGTAAAGGTACAAGGTTGTTAGCTGGAGCCACGGCCGCGGTTGTGTGACCAAGACTGCGGGAAGATGCAGCGTTAAACCAGCTTCCGAGAAACCCTGGGAGTGGATTTGCACGATACGCAAGAGATAAAAACGCGCTGACTTGGTCTTGGCGGGCGGCAAAAGCTGCTGAGTTGTTTGTTACAGCAGATCCATCTCTGAAAGTTCCCGTCTCACCTGGCCGCAGAGCTAGAGCAGAGTAGTAGTTGGGGTCAGGGGATGAATAGAAGCCAATATCACCAGAGTATGTTCCTTGGATAACTTGATTCGGAGATAGGCACGCCGACAAACGGCTTTTACTTACTAGCTGCACCACTTCCTGGCGGGCTTGTTGTCTTGTTTGTAAACTGCTGCTCTGAAGCCTTGATACTAGGCTAGCGTCCTTCGATATCTCCGTCACGGTCTGGCTGACAGATGCTTGCCCACAGCTTGCTGAAAACATCAAACTTGCGAAGGCGAGTGCAACAAAAAGAACGGCGCCAACAAGAAAGAGGATTAAGGCTGCCTCAACAATTGCAAAGCCATCAGGCCTAACAGTATTCCGCAGAGGCCGAGGGTGAGTCGGATGAGCGACTGGTCCGTCGCCAGCTCCTGACTCGCCCGGCAACCCTGTCCCATAACCTGTTTGGCGGTTGCTCATGCACTACTCAGCTAGACGATGCAAAGGGTTAGGGGGCCACTACAGAAACTTAAGGAGAGCCCAAAAATAGACTGCTCACGGATCTCCGACGGCCCTACTTACCACTTTAATCCATATCAATGGAAGATTGCTAGTCTATTAAAGGTTTTGCCAGGGGATTAGGCAGTTGATACGGACAATAATTAGCCCAAAGTAGAATTTTCACTGATTGCAAGTACAGGGTTCTGCAACTTATGGCCTTGCCCGTTTAGAGCCTTTTAACCCATATCTCGTTGTTTCTAACGAATGTCCCAAGTGTTGTGCCGGCATCGACGTTGATTGTTATCGTCAGTCGCGTGTCAGTACTGGTGCTTGATACCAGAAGGAAGCCTCGGAATTCAGCAGGGGGGTACTGGGCCAGAGCCAGTCCTGGCCTGCTAAGGCTACAGTTAAGGATATCAATTGTGTAAGTTTTCGAGTCTATTTTGCTGATCTGAGCCTGTGGGCGAGATTTGTCCAGAACCAACTTCAGCACAGGAATCCGACCTGGCTCTAGGTAGTCAAATCGGTAGTTTAAAAGGTGAAAGTCGGTGATCGGTTGCTGTGTGGGGGCAGCAGTAGGTGTCATGGTGGGTTGTGGTAGCGGTGAGCTAACCGGTTGAATCCCAGTTTGCATAGAAGGCACCACGGTAGGAGTAGCCGTTGGAGCTGGGGGGCTGGTTGGTGCTTTGGTCGGTGAGGGAGTAGCCGTTGACGTAGCAGTAGCGGTAGCCGTTCGTGTAGCCGTAGCTGTTCGTGTAGCCGTAGCCGTTCGTGTAGCCGTAGCTGTAACCTTTGGTGTAGCCGTTCGCAAAGGTGTTGCTGTTTTTTTCGGAACCGGTGTTCTAGAAGGCACTGGCGCCAGCGTCGGGGTGCTTATCGGTAGTGGGGTTTGAGTGACAGCCGGGGTTTGTGTAGGTGTTGTTACTAAAGCAGAAGGAATATCTGTTACTTCAACGGGTGTACCAGGAGCAGTGTTATTTACAAAATGTTCTGTAACTTGGGTCGGCGTTTGCAGAGACTTAACCGAGATGGTTGGCCGTGAGTCAGGTTCTATAGGTTGAAGTAAGTTTTCGCCGGCGTCACTATGTAAATGTTCAGGCTGTTTCTCTTCTAAATAAAGAGATTCAGGCAGCTTGGGCGCTATCAACTGTGACGTTACCGGGGTATTAAGCGCCGCTGGTATAGAAGCTACCGGAGTAACTACTACAACCGGCGGTGTCGGCAGCGTTATAGTTCGAATTGGAGAGGGAGAGGGTGATGGTGTCGGTTGAGTCGGAGTCGGACTCGAGACAGCAGGAGCGCTTGTGGGTTGAGCCGCGGCCTCGGGTCGCTTTCCAGACTCTAATATCCTTATGATTAATTGTTTGGGGCCCGCCTTCCATTCGTAGAATGGGATATGAGGCGTCTTTAAGTCTATAACAACACGCATTTTGTCAGCGTGTGAGCCGAATCTAACACTTGATACTGCATCGTTTGTGAACAGTGAGAAGGGCTCGCTCTTTCGGGATTTGGTCCCAACGAAATCAAAAACGAGACGGTTGGGGTCTGGTATCTCAGAAGCTGTAACTTGAAACTTGTCCGGGGTAATGATCTTGAGCACAACGAATGTGGCAGTTGCTGTTTTTTCCCTATCTGAAAAAACTCTTGCACGAGTTGGTAAGGTTTTTTCCTTGGTTGGAGGAGTCGTCTTCTCTTGGGCCTGAGCGGAATATGGCTGTGGTGCAAGAGCAATAAATAATATTCCTACCAGTGAGTACAAAAAGATACGATTCATGAGTCCCTTGTAAAAAGCTTCTGTGCCGCAGTGTAGCAAAAAAACTATCAACTGCTCACCACCTTTTTTAAAGTTGCTAGAAAGGTAGCCCCATCGGGTTTTCATCCGCCATCTCTTTGAAGATCTGAACACTGCGCTCCTGCTGTGTGCGGTGGTCAACGGTAAAGCCTTGAATCTTTCGTTCGCAGGCTAGTAGGGATGCCGGGTAAGCGCTTGTAAGAAAAAAGGTGGCGGCGGTACTGTCTTTGCGGGCCGAGACATCCATTCTAATTCGACGGTCGGTAGGTGTTGCGCCATCGAACCCTTCAGCTGTTGCCTTAAATCTTTCGAAAAGCGTATGGGCGAATTCTAATTTAGCGCCTCCTTGTTGCTCTGACATCATGACTATGGTGTCTGGAAATAGCGCCACCCAGACAGGAGTGCGAGGTGAGCGAGGTTTCTCGGGATCAAAATCCATTTGTTGTTCCATAGAGTCGTCTTGACGACTCCTCTCGAGGTAGCCTTTAAACATCAGTTCCGGCGTGAGGTCCTGCGACTGCGCGCTATAGGCATACCGTCGTGCTGCCGAGCGGGCCGCCAGATATTCTAGAATAGTTCGCGGCTTTATATCCCTCCAGGCCTTGGCCGCAACGAATTGGAAGACAAATGGCACTGCAAGAAACGCTCCCCAGAAAACCCATGGGAAGCGAAGACCTACTGCAACAGTTCCAGTCATGAGGAGAACAACTAGAGATGCACCGATACCCTTGGAATGAGCTTTCGCCATCATCTCCAACTTCTCTTCTGGCGGTATGCGGCGCCAAATGTCGGGGGTGTAATTAGTCGATTCTTTATTCTTAGCCATTTCAGAATAGGTAAAAAATGCCTACACCGTGTCAGTGTAGGTACCTTAACTACTTAAAAACACATAGGGCTTAGCTCGCCCGTCTTAGTTTCTGTGTATTAGCAGATCTCGTACCCACGATATGCGCGCAACTATTTCATGGGTGGACCGAATTACCCTTCATGTTTGCGAGAGTAAATTCAAGTTGTATCGTTGGTCTGGATGCCGTGCCTGTGGATGTTGAGGCTACAGTTCGGGACGGGACGCCGAAGAAATTCACCATAATTGGGCTCGGGGGTGCTGCCATTCGCGAGTCAAGGGACCGCATACTTGCGGCTCTTGAGTATTCGGGTGTCGATAGTCCTGATGTGGTCTTGGTCAATCTTGCCCCGGCGGAGCTAAAGAAGGAGAGCACCGCTTTTGACCTTCCAATTGCGTTGGCAATAGCTGCTGCACGAAGGGTAATATCTGCAGAGAGCCTAGAGCGCACCTCGTTTTATGGGGAGCTTTCATTGACTGGGGAGGTCAAGAGCACTCCTGGTGTAACAGCGCATGCGCTCTGCGCGGCGCAGCAGGGGTATCGGATTGTGATGGTGCCCTACGAAAACAGGGCTGAAGCCGCAGTGGTAGACGGCATTACCGTGATCGGAGTTCACTCTCTAGCACAAGCGATGAGGATACTATCTGGAAAGGAGGAGCCCGATTTAGATATTCCAGTTCGGTCACCGGTTAGTGTCTGCCCAAAAAGTCTAGATGATGTGTTCGGCCAGGAAGCTGCGAAGCGGGCTCTTATGGTGGCGGCTGCAGGTGGGCACAATTTACTTATGATTGGCCCCCCAGGATGTGGGAAGAGTATGCTTGCGGAGAGATTACCCTTTCTCTTGCCACCTCTTGAGCAGGCGGAGCTACTAGAGGCGTTGCGAATACATTCTGTTGCAGGCCTCTCAACAAACTCGATCCTTACTGGTGTAAGGCCCTATAGGGCGCCGCATCACGTCGTTAGTGATGCTGGTCTGATTGGCGGTGGTTCTGGCCCGCGACCGGGTGAGGTAAGCCTTGCTCATAGAGGAGTGTTGTTCCTTGATGAGTTTCCAGAGTATCGGCGTAGTGCTGTAGAAGCTCTTCGTGCGCCGATTGAAATGGGTTTTGTGCAGGTCGCTCGAGCCAGGGCATCCGTACAATTTCCAGCGCGATTTCAACTTATCGCTGCCATGAATCCTTGTCCGTGTGGGAGGCTTGGTTCAAATCAGGGAGCGTGTCGGTGTGCTCATTTTGCAGTGCGCGATTACTTGGCTCGTTTATCACAACCGATACTCGATCGGATTGATCTGCATGTTGAGCTTGAGGCCGTTCCTGTTGATGACCTAGTGTGGTCCGAACCAAAGCGGAGCGGCAATGCAGAACTTGTTGCTGAGCGGGTCCGTGAGGCGCGCAATCGACAGATTCGGCGTTACAAAGTGCTGAACAATGAGGCCTCCGATGCTCTGATTAAGGGCCAAATTCGGGTAACGCAAGGTGCTCGGTCTTTGTTGAGTCAAGCCACTCACAAACTAAGTATGAGCGCACGGGGTTACGTGCGGGTTCTGCGGGTTGCCGTAACCATATCAGATTTGGCCTGCGCCTCTGAGGTAACAGAGGAACATGTAGCTGAAGCTATTTCGTACCGGTCGCTTGAAAGGCTTTCGTCAGTAGTTCTTGGAACAGGTGCTTTCTCTCGCCATGTCAATCAACGACCGTAGCTGCTTAATGGACATCAGCGGTTAACCTTTGGGTTCACGAGGCTTTTTTGGGGCTGGATTTAGCGTCTCGCTCTTTAGTGCCGCGCAGCGACATTTCAAAGTTCGAAGTAACTGACTGTCCACTTTGATTGACTACGGTCTCCTCGATAACGATTCGGTCCATCGAGATATCTATTATCTTGCCTCGATTGGTACCGACAAGAGAACCTTTTTTGACCATAAAGCCCCGACCAGAGGCCGTCTCGATCGAGGCGGAGAGATTGCCATCAGCGGCTGTTGCAACACCAGTGAGTCGAAGTTCAGAGAGTTCGTAACGCTCCAGCTCGGGTCGACTTTCGTCCACAACGCGTTTAGGTTTGAGATTCGGCGGCTGAAAGGGGTCTCGCAAGGACGCGGAAGAGCCGGAGTTGGCAGCTCGGTCTGTTGATAAGGACTCAGTCGAGCCCTGGGTCGCCACTCCGAGACTTACCAGTAGTATAATCACAACTAAAATCTTCACAGGTCCTATTATTACAAGGAAGTGAGGATAACGAAAATGCACTTCATCCGACCATCTCCTGAACCAGGAAAAATGGTCGGGGTGAGAGGATTTGAACCTCCGACCCCTAGTTCCCAAAACTAGTGCTCTAGCCGGGCTGAGCTACACCCCGAACTGCTTTTTCGGCGACGATGGAGGTTAGCGCCTCTTTCGAGCAGAATCAAGGGATTCAGGGTGTTGTTGAAAGCAAAAACTGACCAGAAAGAGGGTGGCACCATTTTTCTACGGGAGCCATCCAAGAGACATCGCGCCTCCATATTGAGGGTAACCCCAAAAGAGACACCAAAAGAGACACTACTGGTAGAGTTAAACAGGGTGACCCCAAACATAAATCCAACAATCAGGGAATTTAATGAACAGGGTGACCCCAAAACGCCCCCCCAAAACGCCCCCAAAAAACGGATGGGATGGTCGTGCCGCGCCTTGGCCTCGACGGCCGTTGAATCGACTTAGTTAAACAGGGTGACCCCAACACAGCGGCGACCCCCCAACACAGCGACCACCCCAACACAGCGACCCCAACGCAGCGCAGCGGAGAATTCCGAAACGGAGAAACCCGCGCTTTTCCGACCGCTGCTTCGGTGTTATACCCAAAGGGAACTTGGGGGAGCTGTTCAATGGCAAATCGCATATCTGTTCGTGATATAGTTGAAGACCGGGTGCCGGTTGGTACGCTTGAGATCGCTGGCTGGATACGTACGCATCGCCAGTCAAAACGGGTTTCATTTATCGAGCTTTCCGACGGCACTTCAGTGTCGCACCTCCAGCTCGTTATCGATCCCCAGCTCGCGGGGTATCAGGAGGTGGCAGGAAAGCTCTCAACGGGGTCCTCTATTCGTGTTTCTGGAGACCTTGTGCTCTCTCCAGCTAAGGGTCAGAAATACGAGTTTCAGGTCAAGGGCCTGGAGCTCATCGGGGAGGCTGACCCCGAAACATACCCACTTCAAAAAAAGGCCCACTCTCTCGAGTTTTTGCGCGAAGTTCTCCACTTGCGACCGCGCTCGGCCACCATGGGAGCCGTGCTTCGCGTTCGTTCGGCAGCAGCGTTTGCGGTGCACAGATTTTTTAATGAGCGGGGCTTCTTCTACGTTCATACCCCGATCATCAGCACAGCAGATTGTGAGGGTGCCGGTGAGATGTTCCATGTTTCAACACTTAACCCTGAGAACCCTCCGCGCGTTGATGGAAAGATCGACTATTCTCAGGATTTCTTCGGTGAGCCTGCGAGCTTGACGGTGTCTGGTCAGCTTGAGGGAGAGGTCTGTGCGATGGGTATCTCAAAGATTTACACCTTTGGTCCGACGTTTCGCGCCGAGAACTCCAACACGACCCGTCATTTAGCAGAGTTCTGGATGATTGAGCCGGAGATGGCATTTTATGAGCTCCAGGACAATATCGACCTGGCACAGGAATTTGTAAAAGATGTCATTCGCCAAGTCCTTGAAAGTTGTCCGCGCGAGCTTGAGTTTCTCGCCTCGCAGGAGTGGGTGAAACCCGGGCACATCGAGACGCTTCATAAATTGACTACTTCAGCTTTTACTGCGCTCGATTACACCGAGGCCATTTCGATTCTGCAAAAAAGCGGGAAGACTTTTGAGTATCCTGTTTCGTGGGGGATTGATCTCCAGTCAGAGCACGAACGCTACCTCACTGACGAAGTCGTTCAGGGACCTGTAACAGTGGTTAATTATCCTAAGGACATTAAAGCCTTTTACATGCGATTGAACGAGGATGGAAAAACAGTTCGTGCGATGGACCTGCTCGTTCCTCGCCTGGGCGAGATTATCGGCGGTTCTCAGCGCGAAGAGCGCCACGATGTGCTGGTCGAGAAGATTCGTTCCATGAAGCTCGATGAGGCTGATTATTGGTGGTACTTAGACCTACGAAAATTTGGGACCGTTCCTCACTCAGGATTCGGCCTTGGTTTCGAGCGGTTACTTATGTACATGACCGGTATGCAGAATATTCGTGATGTCATCCCGTTCCCGCGTTATCCTGGTTTTGCGAAGTTTTAACGTCGATACCCTGGTTATACCCTATGAAATCACAAGAGCTGATTGATCTTACAGAGAAATATAGTGCGCATAACTACGCGCCCCTTGATGTAGTTCTCCAGAGAGGCGAGGGGGTGTGGCTCACCGACGTTGAGGGTAAGCGCTACATGGATTTTTCAAGCGCCTACAGCGCGATGAACTTCGGTCATTGTAATCCCCGTATCGTCCGTGCTGCTCATACGCAACTTGATACTCTAACGATGGTGAGTCGAGCGTTTTATGCTGATCAGCTGGCCTTTCTCTGTAAGGAGCTCTGTGAGCTGGTCGGTAAGGACAAAGTACTCCTTATGAATACCGGCGCTGAGGCCGTTGAGACAGGGATTAAGCTCACTCGCCGTTGGGGGTATGATGTAAAGGGAATTCCTGAGGATAAGGCTGAGATCATAGCTTTCAAAGGAAATTTTCACGGTCGCACGACAACAATAGTTGGTATGAGTTCGTCGCCCGACAGTCGCCGTGGTTTTGGTCCGTTTACTCCCGGCTTTCCGTTGGTGCCGTATGGCGATGCAGCAGCCTTAGAGGGTGCAATTAATGCTAACACAGCAGCCGTCATCGTTGAGCCAATTCTCGGTGAAGGTGGTGTAATCCTCCCACCTCCCGGCTTTTTAAAAGCGGTGCGTGAGTTATGCACCAAGAATAACGTGCTGATGATAGCTGATGAGATTTGGACGGCTCTTGGTCGAACCGGGAAGTTGTTTGCGTGTGAGCACGACGGTGTGGTGCCTGATGTATACCTGGTCGGAAAGTCACTCGGTGGGGGGCTTGTGCCTATATCGGGTGTGTTTGCAAACGACCCTATAATGAAGGTGTTCACTCCGGGATCTCACGGTAGTACCCTTGGCGGGAATGTGCTCGCATGCGCGATAGCTCGAGAAGTGGTTGCTCTCATCAAAGAGGAGAAGCCGCAGGAGCGAGCCGCAGAATTAGGAAACTATTTGATTGAAAAACTAAAGGCGATTCGTTCGAGCGCCATCAAAGAGATCCGCGGCCGAGGTCTGATGATCGGAGTTGAGATCGATTCAGCAGCTGGTAAGGCGAAACATTTTGCTAAAAAATTGCTACATGAAGGGGTGTTGTGTAAGGACACCCGTGAACAAACGCTCCGCTTTGCGCCGCCACTTGTTGTTACACGCGAGCAGATCGACTGGGCCTTGGAGCGTATTGAGCGCGTATTTAACGCTGCCGCCTGATAAGCCTGAATCTAGCATTAGTGCTCTAAAGGCCCTTCATCGCTTTATCATCAAAGTACAACCGTCCGAACTCATTCGCCAAGAACTCTGGTAGGGGGATATCCTCCGCGCAAACTAGGCCAGAGCGTTTCGGTAATGCACCTTTGAGCAGAAGGTCTATCGTTCCACATGCTCCTGCAGCGGTAGTTACTTGAATGGCGCCGAAATGCCTCGTTCCAACGTATTGATTGTAGACTGTACTCGCGTAGGTCTTTTGACAGAATCGGCCGCTCGCTTCGCCAGTGACTTCAACGAGAATCATGCACTTGTCCTGAGACGTAGTAGAGATGCTGCGCTCAAAGATGTTCTTGAGCGTTTGGCGATCATCTCGGAAACGGAGGTCATTTAACAAAAATGCTACTAAATCTCGGTGGCCAGGGTAGCGGATCGATTTGTAGTTAAGCTCTCGAACCCTGCCTTGTAACGTTGTACACAAGGTGCCGAGGCCACCTGATGTGTTAAAGGCTTCATATTCAGCGCCGTCAAGAGAGAAGTGTTCGTATCCCTCGAGCGGTAGCACTTCCAGCCGCTTGCCATCTTGAATAACTTCGCACAGGTTGCAGTACTCGTTGATCAAGCCGTCGGTTGACCACGTTAGATTATACTTCAGCATGTTCGTCGGGTAGATTGGTAGAGCTCCAACGCGCATTTTAACGGTATCAACTTTCTCAAAGAAGGTAATCAGGTGCGCAGCTGCGATACTGATAAATCCAGGCGCAAGGCCACACTGAGGAATGAAGCAGGACTTCGATGCATGCGATAGTCCGGCGATGAAATGCGAAGTTTCAACATCTTCTGTAAGGTCGACGTAGTGAATGCCAGTGTCAGCTGCAGCTTGCGCGACTTGCTTGTTGCAGAAGAAGGGGAGTGCGCTAATCACAACATCGCACCCGCGCAGGATTTTCTTGACTGATTCGTGATCGGCGAGTGTGAGCAGATGAGGTTCGCACGATTGAAGCGCAGCAGCTACTTTCTTTGCATTCTCAATGTCGTAGTCGCACACCTTCACGCGATACCTCCCGCTGGAAGCGAGTAGCGCAGCGATAGTCTCTCCGATCTTTCCAGCGCCAAAGAGCGCAACAGTATGTGTGGTCATGGGTGTGTGTTGTTCCGTTGAAGCGGTTTGTTTGCTAATTTCCTATAGGATACGCCTTTATACATATCGGCAGCCACATGGACCGCGTTGACGAACGACGGCCGAATAGCTCAAGTCCTGTTGCAGGAAAATACAGTAGTTAATTCAGCCGGTTAAAAAGACTTATGGGATAGGCCACAAGCTCCTGCTTAAATAACCGTGGTTTGCAAGAGGCGAGGCGAGCCCTTCCTATTTCCGGTTGCCTAGCGCACGAGGAGACATGATCTCTGACAGGGCTAGCTGCTCCTCTGCTTGAGCTAGCGGAATGGCGTACTGCGCCCGAGAGTGGGCGATACACTCCTTGATAATGGACCCTGTTCCCTCTGGGTGAACTAAGTCGATAGTTCGTGCAGAGAACGCTTCCTGCACTTCTCCATCGATACTCATCTTGATGTAAAATTCTCTCAGAGCGAGGTTTAGGCAATCCTCTGGCTCAAAGCGCGGTTTAAATTCGTTTGCGATCGGACCGCCATCCTCGGCACCAACGCGGAAGCAGATTAAGTTTGCCACGTTGCCGAATACGGTGTCTTTAACTCCTGACGGCATTTGCTTAAGGAATTGATTCGCAAAGGTAAGACAGAGCCGATATTTTCGGGATTCGCTCAGTATCTCACCGAAGGAGCTGGTCGCAAAGTTTTGGAATTCATCGATGTAAAAGTAGAAATCCTGTCGAGTATCAGCTGCCGTATCGGCGCGTGACATCGCTGCTTCATAAAGCTTCCAGATTACTAGAGAGCCTAACAGAGATGCATTCTCTGAGCCGATTACGCCCTTAGATAATTTAAAGAGCACTATTTTGCGATTATCAATAAAGTCGCGAAAGTCAAAACTATTGGTTGGCTGACCGAGGATGTTGCGAATCATGTCCGTCGCTAGCAGCTCATCCAGCCGATTGAGGAGCTGCGAAACTGGACCCTCTTCAAACTCCTGACGGCGCGCGACAAAGTCAACCTCCCAAAACCGTTTAACCGCCTCGTCGTCAGAGCGTCTGACGACTTCGGCTCGGAATTCATCGTCAGAGAGCATGCGGCGCAGAGAAACGACGCTTGCTCCTGGAATGTGCAGGAGTGCGACCATGGCGTAACGCAGGAGGTGGTCCATCTTCTCGGACCATGCTGCTCCGAATGCTTTTCTAAAGGTGTCGAGGAACCCAAGCGTAACGCGGGTCTTGTGCTCCGGATTCACTGGAATCATCGGATTAAAGCAGGGAGGATTGTTGATGTCTGATGGGTCAAAAATGACGACGTCTTTAATGCGATGCTTCGGAACGAGTCGTAGGATGTCGTCAACCAGATCTCCGTGAGGATCGAGAACGGCACAACCGAAGCCATTTTCAATATCGCTCTTTGCGAGGAGTTGGATGAGGCAGGACTTGCCGTTGCCTGACTTTCCAAGAAGGTACAGGTGTCGTCGCCGATCGAAGCGACGGATACCGAACGTCACCGCCTGAGTTCGAAAGTTCGTCGTTCCAATGAAGCTAATCTGAGGGTCGCCCGGCGTTGAGGGTAATGCCTGCGGCGGCGGAGCTTTTCGTGACAGTACTGAGAACGTATTTGGCATGGTACCCAATCCTGGTGGATGCCACAGCGTCGATAGCTCGATTGTAGAGAGCCGAAAAGGATTAATAAACCGACGCTGCTGCATACGGTCAATAGCTGCTCGGCCGTATCGAATAGCGCCGATATCAAAAGCATTTTGGTCGGTAGTATTGAGCACCTTAACCGCGGCACCCACGTTCTTCACGTTATCGCGCTGGCGATCGCGTAGCTTCTTGATATCTCCCGGCGTGGCGTTCTTCGGAGCATCAGCGAATGAGGTGATGCGGTAATTGACCCGGAAGAGTCTCGATAACGACTTCTCGTTAATAGCCTTCTGAGATTCGTTAGCGATATCACGTTTCAGCCAGGTTCGTGAGTAGAAGAATCGAAAGAATTGATCGAGCCATCTCGCCGATGCCAGGGATAAATGCAGCATCGTAGTGTCCGGTATCGGCTTTACGAGCACTTGGATAACTACCTTGTCGCCGAACCCCACGCGCGAGAGCGCAGCGACTATTGGTGCCAAGCTGTTCCAGGCGAATGCCTTAAAGTTCTGCACTGAATAGATGTCTGAATAACGCAGGTGTAGATCGGCGCCTGCTACAACTGAACGTTCGTTGGTAAACTGCGTGTAGTCTGGAAAGTCGTGAATCTCGATATCCGCGTACCAACTATAGATTGTGGACCCTAACTGCCGCAGGGTAGCATCGTCGGCAGCCATGCACGCGTAGATGTTTCCTCCAGTCGCATAGAACTCAAAGGCGAAAGGATTAGACTTCGACTCAACCATATCGTCGAGCTGGTTGAGGAATAAATTACTAGCGAAGTTTGAAAACTTAATGTACTGGAAAGCTGTCGTGAGCGTCATAGCTTGACGCGGTAGGTGGAGGCAGGCTACTTGCATAGTTTGGCGTTATATAAAAAACCGCCCCGGCGCCGTGATGGTGGCCTGTGGGCACAGTCGCCTCCTATGGTACCCTGTATGGCTTAGTTACTGAAGGGGGGAGTAGTTCATTTCCCTTACTCACCTTGAGCAAAAGACTTTTTCTCGGTATTTCTAGCAGGAATAGTTCGCAGTCAGCGGTCGGAATCGGTTCGTTTTGGGATAACCCGTCGCTTTTCCTCGAGGAAGGGTAGTGAGTAATAAGCAGTCCAGCGTAATTCCACGATATTTCGGGACCCTGTCTGGGGTGGTACGGAGTTATGCGTGGGGCAAGGTAGGGAGAGCCTCTCGAATCTATCCGTTCCTTGAGCAGCCGGGACCGGCGACAGACATTGAGCCGCTCGCCGAGTACTGGTTGGGGGCCCATCCGAGCGCTCCTTCGACGCTTGTATCGTCAGAGGGAGTTTGTGCGGGGTTAAATGAGGTAATTACTAGCGACCCGCGCGGCACGACGGGAGCAGGCGCGATGGAGCCAGAAGAGATGCCGCTTCCGTTCTTGTTGAAGGTCCTCTCGATCAATCCACTCTTCGGGCTCTCAATTCAGGCGCATCCGGATAAGGGCTTGGCGCAGCAGTTGCGCTTGCGCGATCCTCAAAACTATCCAGATAGTAACCATAAGCCGGAGGTGGGGTTAGCTCTTTCGCCGGTTGAGCTCCTGTACGGCTTCCGCTCGGTGCATGAGATTGTTCAGAACTTCTCTTCTTATCCGGAGTTGCGAAATATTTTTAGCGAAGCGACCACTGCACGGTTCGTAGAGAGTTGCCAGGAAGGTGGGGGCGAGCCGCTCTTGCGTGCTCTCTACAGGGAGCTTCTAACTGCGTCGCCTGCTGTTGTTTCAGCGTGTGTGCATGCATTAGCTGACAGGTTTAAAGAGCTTTCTGATGCACCAGTAGAGATAGGTATTCTTACGCGCTTGCGTGCCTGTTACGGGGAAAGTGATGTCGGTCTCTTAGCGCTGTTTTTTATGAATATAGTTACCGTGAATCCAGGAGAGGCTCTCTTTATCGGACCGAATGTGCCGCATGCCTACCTCGATGGGGATCTGATAGAATGCATGGCGTGCTCTGACAATGTGGTGCGAGCTGGATTAACGCCGAAGTTTAAAGATGTAAAGACTCTACTTGAGATGGTTGATTACCATTCTTCCATGCCATCGATTATCGCCCCGCGAGAGGGCGATATGCCTGGATTTTTAGAGGTGCAGGCTCCGGCGTCAGAGTTCTCCCTTTCTCTGGCTCATTCCGGTTCAGCGCCGTTGTCGCTTATGGCGGGCAGGGGGCCGCGTATCGTTCTTTGTCTTGGGACAAGAGCGGTTGTGCGTCACGTGGCATCCGGGCATGACATTCCCCTGCGCGATGGCGGTGCGGTGTTTCTGCCACCTGGAGAGGATGAGTACCGCATAGAGCGGCACGATGCTGCAATTTATGTCGCATCCAAGGGTAGACAGTAGCAGTTTTGTAGTGCGCTCTTGAGCGTAATTGAGCATTATACACGACGTGATGTGGTTGCTTAAAATTAGAGAAAGTGTGGCATGACGGGTGTTACTGATTCGATTCGGGCGGCAAGTGAGCGCATGGAGAGGGATGGGCTTCCCTCTGCCGTTGTAAAGAATTTTGAGCGACTCTTTGGGCAGGTACTTCGGGGTGAAACGGGGATTATCTCTGAGAGCGAGATAGAACCTGTTGCGGATGTGCAAACCCTTGAAGCTGTGGCAGCGTGCTCCGACACCGTTAATCTCGGTACCAAAGCTCTTGATAAGTTGGTTGTTGTTCGATTAAACGGCGGGCTTGGTACAACGATGGGGCTCGAGAGGGCGAAGTCCCTTCTGAAGGTGAGAGATGAACTCTCGTTTAACGATATCATCGGCCACCAGTTGCGCGAGATGGGGAAGAAGATCGGAGTTTCTATTCCGCTCATTCACATGACGAGCTTTTCGACGGATTCCGATGTTACAGCAGCGATGCAGCCGTTTGCGGATCTACGTCCGGCTTCGATTCCAGCAACGTTCCTGCAACACCGTCATCCGAAGATCTATTCAGATTCGATGACCCCTGCGAGTGAAGTGAATGACGAGTTCAACTGGAATCCGCCCGGGCACGGGGATATATATGCTGCGCTTATAGCGACCGGATTGGCTCAGAGGCTGCTTGATCTCGGTAAGCGCTACATGTTTGTAGCAAACGCCGATAACTTGGGGGCTACAGTTGAGCCAGCCATCCTCGGGTACTTTGTGAAGAGTGACGCACCATTTTTGATGGAGACCGCTGAGCGCACTAAAGCTGATTCTAAGGGCGGACACCTTGCGCGCCGCAAGGGCTCCGGGCGACTTGTTCTTCGAGAGAGCGGCCAAGCTCCCACTACATCTCGTGGAGAGATTATCCCTGAGTTTCAAGATGTAACGCGCTACCGTCACTTTAACACCAACAACATCTGGCTCGATCTGCAAGCTGTGGTCGATGTGGCGCGGACCCACGACGGTACTATTCCGTTGCCGCTCATCAGTAATCGTAAGACTGTCAATCCGCGTGACCGCTCGAGTCGCCCGGTTATTCAGATCGAAACAGCGATGGGAGCTGCGATTGAGGTGTTTGATGGAGCCCTGGCGCTTCAGGTGCCGCGATCTCGTTTTGCACCGGTGAAATCAAATAACGATCTCTTGGTTGTGCGCTCAGACGCGTATGTGCTCACACCGGAGTATACGATGGTAGTTAATCCTAAACGCACCCTTCCGGGGTTGCCGCTCGTTTCGCTTGATACCCGCTTTTTTGGATTGCTGCGAGACTTTGAGGCGCGAGTGAAAGTCGTGCCATCGCTTGTTGATGCAGAAAGTTTGGTAGTTAAGGGAGATGTCGTATTCTCTCATCCACTGCGCGTGTGCGGCAAGGTAACACTGACTACGTCAAGCGAAGCCCAACAGCGGCTCCCAGCAGCGTTGCAGGTCGCAGAAGCTCGCGAATACTCGCTCTAGTTCGAAAGAGTGTAGCCGATGCGCAATCACCTCCTTGATAACGCGAAAGCGGCTTTCGTGGTGATGGTGGTGCTAGGTCATCTGATTGAGCCGATAAGGACTCTTAGCGCAACAAACCAAGCGCTGTACCTGTATCTGTATGCTGTCCATATCCCAGGCTTGGTGCTGCTCTCCGGAGCAGTATCGCATCAGGAACTTACTCTTGCCGCAATTGGAAAGAGCGCTCGAATTATTTTTATCCCTTTTTTTGCTTTCGAACTGCTCTACGAGGCGCTCTATGCATTAACCCACGATCACGTGAGTCCGTATGCCGAGGGCTTTCAGCCATATTGGCTGCTCTGGTATCTGCCGAGCCTCTTCTTGTGGCGGGTGATGCTACCACTTGTATATCGTGTGCGCGCACCTCTTCTTGTGAGTATCTTTATAGGTTTGGGCGCAAGTTGCATCGATGGTCTGCGAGGTTTTTTCTTTGACGCATCACGAACGCTCGTTTGGTTTCCGTTTTTTGTTGCAGGATATCAGTGGCGAAGCCTCCTAACGGCTGAGGCTCCGTCGACTCTGATGCGCGCTGTAGCGTGCGGGGTGCTTGTCGGAGGTGTGGCCGTCGCATTTGAATTCCGTGGTGAGTATCCGCACTGGCTGTACGGCAGTGAAACCTTTACTGCATTGGGTGTGACAACGGTGGTAGGATTATCGATTCGGCTCGGACTCTACATCCTCTCTGCAGCGCTAGTGTGGGCTGTAATATCGCTGCTGCCGCGCTCTGAAACGCCTCTGGGCCAGCGCTCTAAAAACATTCTGTACGTATATTTGTGGCACGGTATCTTTATTCGGTTAGCCGATGATAGCGGTTTTTTTGGGGTTATTGGCACATTCCCTCCAGCGCTTACGTACGCGTTATTCTGTGTTGTTGCGCTCCTAGCTTTCTTTCTGCTGAGCAGCAGTATCGCTACAAGGCTCACAGATAGGGTTTTGTTCCTGAGGCGATGAAGGGGGTTGAAAATCAGAGCTATCCTTGTCTACTGTTCACCATGTCTTTTAAACAGCTATCAGTTATCGGCGCCGGCCGAGTCGGGCAAACCCTAGCAGCGCTACTTGCTCGCACTAAGTGCCTTGCCATAAACGAGGTGTGTAACCGTTCTCTAAGCTCAGCACAGCTCGCAGTGGATTTCATAGGTCACGGGCAAGGTGTCGCTAACCTCTCCAGTATGCGTCCCTCGGAGCTGTGGATGATCTCTTGTGTTGATAGCGAGGTTGCAGCCGTCGGTAAGTTGTTGGCTGCTACTGGTGTCGTTCGAGCTGGCGATGTTGTGTTTCATACAAGTGGAGCGCTCCCTTCGACCGTGCTTGCACCATTGCATGCTTGTGGCGCGCATGTAGCAAGCATCCATCCAGTTAAGAGTTTTGCAGACCCTGCGCTTGCTGTAGAGACCTTTGACGGCACCTGGTGTGGGGTAGAGGGAGATGATAGCGCCTGCGTTGAGCTTACGCGACTATTTGGTTCTATCGGTGCATCTGTATTCCGCCTTACCGCAGAAGCAAAGGAGCTTTGTCATATCGGACACGTTTTTGCTAGCAATTACCTGGTTACGATTTTAGACTATGCGCAACAGCTGTATAGCGCTGCTGGCGTCCCGGAGAGTGTGCGGGGGGCTTTTCTGAAATCTATCGTTGAGGGGACGCTACAGAACGTTGGTGTTCTTGGAGGTGAGCGTGCACTTACTGGTCCGGTTAAGCGAGGTGATACTGTAGTAATTGAAAGGCATCTTGAGCTTCTTCAGACTCAAGCTCCTGAGCTGTATGGCGCCTACGTTGAGTTAGCCGGGGGAGCGCTGCGTATCGCTGAGCGCGCAGGGCTTCCCTCAGAGAAAGTTGAAGCTGTCGCAAAACTTCTAGCAGCAAGGTAGCTATGGCTGTGCACATCTTTCCAACCGATAATCCTGCTATCGGCACGATTGAAGTTCCCGGCAATGTAGGCTCAGCGATAACAGTTATCGGCACCCCTACGATTCGATCTGCCTTCGATCCGAAGTGCCTCGAGCAGGCGATAAACACACGCACAGCGCCCGGCGTAGAGTCGATAGTCATCAATCCGGATGCGCACGCGGGATACGGAGCACCTATAGGGTGCGTACTCGCCTCTCGGACGCATGTGTATCCTGGCCCCATCGGAGTCGACATTAAATGTTCGATGAGTCTTCTACAACTTGATCTTCCTGCTGAAAAAATTGCAGAGAAGCAAGTTCGGCGTAAGCTTATCCAGGCTATCGGTGATCGTATTCCGACTGGGCCGGGGAAAGGGGCTCGTTCTGTGCCGCGCGGCAAGGTGTTTGACGATGCGGTAGCACGAGCTGCTGTCATTGGCGGTGCTACTCAAGAGGTATGCGAAAAACTCGGTATCCCGATTGCCTGGACCGAGCGGTGTGAAGATGCGTTCCATCCGGGACACGATGGTACTCAAGCTGCGCTTGAAGAGCGGTTAAATACGCTGGTCAAGAGCGGCGTCATCAGGAATCTATCTGACAAATTTCATCAGCTTGGATCGTACGGTGGTGGTAACCACTTTGGCGAGTGCAGCACCGTGTCCATCGAGGACAGCGCAAGGGCAAGAGAGATAGCTCAAGTATTTGGTCTTCGCGATGGACATGTCGCCTTTCTGTCACACTGTGGCTCGCGTGGTTTCGGTAATGCACTGGCGCGCAATCAGTTTTCTCTGCTTTATGATCTCTTTTCTCAGCGTGGTGTGCCTCTGCCTGGTGGTGACAAGGAGCTAGTGTACGCGCAGCTCGGCACACCGGAAGCTGATGCTTACCTTGATGACATGGCACTCGGTGCTAATTTTGCAACGGTCAATCACTTGGTAATAAATGCGCTGGTGCTTGAAGCCTTTCAGGAGGTTTTCCCGGGTGTGACCGGCGAGCTGGTGTATTTTATCAGTCACAACATCGCGCGTCGGGAGCCGCTTGATGGTGAGATGGCGTGGGTGCACCGCAAGGGAGCTACACGGGCCTTCCCGGCCGGTCATCCAGGCTTGAAGGGGACGCGCTATGAATCCACGGGTCATCCAATTCTCCTTCCAGGAAACCCACGGGATGGGTCAGTGGTGATGGTAGCGGAAGAGGGGGCGCGTGTGAGTTGTTACAGCGTGAACCACGGCGCCGGTAGGGCGCTTGGACGTCGTGCTGCATTTCGAACCTTGGATCAGAGCGCCGTAGATACAGAACTTGACCGGTTGGACATCTTGAGCAACTGCAGGCAATACCCGCTCGATGAGGCGCCGGATGCATACAAAAATTTTAAAGAGGTTCTGCGTTCGGTTGAAACTGCGGGGCTCGCCTCGACAGTCGCACACCTCAAGAGCCGATTTGTCTTGAAGGACGCTGCCGAGGCGGAGTGAGAAGGTTATCCAACGTGAGGAGGTAACACGTCCCGAATCTCGTTTACTTTCTGCTCCAGGTCAGCCGGCATCTTAGCGGTCTGAACAGTTTCACGAGTACCGTAGAAAGCACGTTCATCGCTGTCGTCTCGAGTAACACTTACCCCATCAACACTCGCGCCGAGAAAGAGCCCTTCTGTGCGTGAATAAGCCACCACCTCGGCTTGCGGAGCCTCGAAGGTTTTATCGAATTTTCCAGCAACTGCGCTGAGCTCCCCGCCCACCTTAAAGCTACCTTTGCGAAGCGCGCTAGCAGCTTTTTCTCCGGTTATGTAGAACACCATGTCAGCAGATTTCACTCCTGCTTGCAGTCCAATGCTCCCTCCAGTGAGGTTAAGAAACATCGGGTTTTCCCAGGCGCCTGCCGAAGATTTGCAGAAGCCAATACCATCGCCATGGCTGCCGCCTATTCCAGCAGATACTGTTACTGTATTGGGAAATATGGCGACGCACCTAGTCTTGTCTAAAACCGATGCAGGTACTTTGTCGGTTTTTCTTTCTGAGATCGCCTTGTAAACCTCTGTCGATTTGGTCAGAGATTCCTGCGCTTCTTTAAATGCTCGTGACGAACGATCGAGATTTACATCCTCGGCTTGTGTCGTTGCTGCGGATAGACCCATAGCAAACGCAGACAGTAGCGATACCGTTACAGTGTGACTTTTCATATTCTTTCCTCTCAATTTTCTAGAATAGTTTTTTTCTTGAATGGTCAATTGACC
Source organism: Bdellovibrionota bacterium (assembly GCA_044360195.1). GTDB lineage: Bacteria > Bdellovibrionota_C > UBA2361 > UBA2361 > OMII01 > OMII01. Next base: position 34,945 of record JBIKKT010000002.1, read on the forward strand.
TCGTGGGGCGATTTTTACGCCCCGCTGCCGGCAAGGTTGGCCGAGGAGGTCATGAGGCGCTATGAGGGGTGTTAGGTTAAGCGCACAGCGCTCGTATTCGTCGCAGCAATGAGAGCATAAAACCAGACGAGCACAGGTATGGGAGGAGACTTTTATTGAGGCGGTCTGCTTGTACGGCAACTGTAACTAGGCGCTTGATCTCTTCGAGCGTGGCGTGCTCAAGCTGCTGTGGATTCTGCAGATAGGGCCGAGCCTCGTCTACATGTGCAAGCCAGTCAAAATCAGGTATCGCCAGGCTAGTCCTTTCCAGCTCGCATTTTATTTCACTAACCAGGGGGAGGTATTCTCCCGTAGTCACGTAAATATTCTGCGCTTCCTGGCAGTCGCCGGTTTCCAGCGACTCGATCAGATTAAAGAGTGAAGCGAACGGCTCCGACATGAGGTGGTAATTAAAGACGAGTTAGGCCGGAAAACTTACAGGAATATGGGGATAAGCTAACTGTGGGATTCGAACCCACGACCTGCGGTTTACAAAACCGCTGCTCTACCAACTGAGCTAAGTTAGCATATTTCTTTACTACCAACTGCTTGTCCTCCGTAGCCTTGGCGAAGGAGGAAGCTAAGTTAGTAAACTGTAAACGAAACCCTACAGTAACTCGCACCTTTTTTCAATCGTTCAGCTCTATTGGGGTATGATTCTGCCCGGTTTACCTGTCCGAGGGGGTCATGCGACAGACAAAAAACTTACAAACTAGCCAACAGTTACAAGCCGCCGTATTTACTTGAAGAACGTAATTTACCATAATGCCGCCCCATTGGAAGCTGTGTGCCCAAGTAGCTCAGTCGGTAGAGCACTTCCTTGGTAAGGAAGAGGTCACGGATTCGAGTTCCGTCTTGGGCTCCATTTTGTTGCCTACAACAACTTGGCTGCGCCAAGATTGTTGTGACGGGCAGGAGGTCCTGCACCCGTGTTTGATACCTACAGCAACTTGGCTGAGCCAAGATTGCTGTGACGGGCAGGGGGTCCTGCACCCGTGTTGCTGCGGGGGTAGCAATCGGCTTTCAATAAAGACCACTCTCAAGTGGTGAGGTGCCCGAGTGGCTAAAGGGGGCAGACTGTAAATCTGCTGGCTCCGGCCTACGGTGGTTCGAATCCACTCCTCACCACCATTTTTCTCCTCCTCTGTAATAGCACGACATGTCGCTAGCCGGTTTTGGCCGACTGTTTTTGGACCGCGGACCTTCCAGGTCCGCTAGATATTTCAGCCAGCACGGAAGTACCGGGCGAAGCTAAACCTTCGCGGTCCCGGGGGCAGTCGCCAGCATGTTACTAGTAGCACTGCATTTTACGGTTGCGATCTTGCTCTCACCAGATACCGACCTTCCTGGGCCGGCTGGGGTATGCTGTCCTCAGTGAAGCTGATCTCAAAAGAATCTGCGAGGCCAATGTTGCGAAAGCCTGCGCGCATAGCCTAGCTTACACTCCAAACTGTGTCCCCATTCCCACCCCCACGGCTAAGCCTTCGGCTACTGCAACCTCCAAAGCTGGAGGGTAAGGTTAATAACGGAGATACCGCCGCCCGGGGATTTTTACATCATGCCAGATCTGTAAAGGATCACCTGAGACGGTACATTTGGGGGGTTTATGCCCAACTTCCCCCAACCCACACCCCAGTGTTCCAATTTCCCCCGAATGTGATAGCATCCCCCGCACTTACGGTCGTAGCTCAATTGGTAGAGCAGCGGATTCCAAATCCGCAGGTTGGGGGTTCGATTCCCTCCGACCGTGCCATTCTAAACGCGCCATTCTAGAAGTAGTATGAGTCTTCCCCATGATGATTGCGTAGTTTTGGCACCTACGGCGGGCGATTCCGCCGAAGCCCGGACCCGTTCGCCGCTCTGGATGGTGAGTCAGGAGCCTCTGCTAAACGACCTCGTAGTCTACCTTGCTGCTGTTCGTGAGCAATTCACACAAGGCCCCAGTAAAGAGCTTCAACTCGTATTTTCGCGCAAACACCTCAAAGAGTGCCGCAAAGCGTTTGACCGCATGATACGGAAAGGGGAGGAGAGCCTTCACCGCCTGTGTGAGCTGTTGTGTGCAGCATTAGTCGGGCGATATCAGCTTCAAAGTGTAGTCATCGGAGATGTTCCAACCAGTGGGGAGCGCTTTACTCTTACACAACTCATCTCGCAACGAGATCTCTACTCTACTATCGATCTTGACCTCGGTAACCGCCAACTTCAAAAGCTTAGATACTTCGACGGTCAATCGTGGATCGCGCCAGCGCTTGTAGCGAATATGGTTGAGTACCAACCTGTTGAACCCAATAGCTTCGGTGTTTTTAAGCTTATCAGTCGCATTAAAGCTGAAGAAGAGCTCTGGAATAAGGTAGTCGACGAGATATTCGGGCTGGATTCCCTTGTAAAGCGCGATAAGCAGCTTCGGCATTTGAGTCACTACGTAAAGGATATCTTTGGAATAAAGATAGTTGTTGGGTCTCCTGATGAGGCTGCTGCTCTACATGCTCACCTGACAGAACTAACGTGGTCGGATGAGGCGCTAAAACTGCATCAGGCCGAGGTCACCTCTGAAACGGTTAGCCTTGATTTCGTTGAAACAAAGAACTACCTGGCTGAGCACGAAAAGAGTAGTGGCTGGGAAGCCATTAAGTCGGTGGTGTTGTGGAACGCCCGTATGTTTGAGATCCAGATTCAGCCGCTCTCAAACTTCTGGCGCGAGCGAGAGCACCTTACCAGAGAGAGCCACACTGGATTTAAGAGTCGTCGTGAAGAGATCCGTCAGCAGGTTGCAGAGAGTATTCCGCTCTTTCGCTTCTACCAAAATCTGTTGCGCTGGCTTTTCCAGAATCCTGACGGACCGGCTCCGGTCTTCCCGGGGATCTCGGTTGCGGTATCCGAGTAGGTCGTTATAGCTACCCAAGCTATCCTTTGTGTTGCTTAAAGTAGTCAAAGTTGCAGGTACTTACGGGATTAAGTATACTTGAATTAAAAGTTCAAGATTGTTACCCTGACTTATCCGTCGGGTTTACGTTAAATAAAAGCGCGTCGCGAACGGGACTTAGAGTCTGGAAGGCGGTAGTGTTAGGTAGTTGAAAGCAGATTATTCACATATGAGCACAGACATCTTAGACGATTTTACCAACCAAGATTACAAGTACGGGTTCTATACCGATATAGAGGCTGAGTCGGCCCCGCCTGGGCTTAATGAAGGTACCATCGCCTTTATATCTCAGAAGAAGAACGAGCCGCAGTGGATGCTCGATTGGCGCTTGAAGGCTTTTAAGACCTGGAAGGAGATGCAGGAGCCTCACTGGGCGTTCATCGGTTACCCGCCGATTGATTACCAAGATATCATTTACTACTCCGCTCCAAAGAAGAAGCAGGGGCCTGCTAGCTTGGACGAGGTGGATCCTGAGATCTTAAAAACCTACGAAAAGCTCGGTATTCCAATTCATGAGCAGAAAGCCCTCGCTGGTGTTGCAGTTGATGCGGTCTTTGATTCGGTGTCGGTAGTTACCACGTTCAAGAAACAGCTTGAGGAAGTCGGTGTCATCTTCTGTTCAATGTCTGAGGCGATTCAGAATCACCCAGAGCTTGTGCAGAAATATCTTGGCTCGGTTGTTCCACATTCTGATAACTTTTTCTCGGCGCTAAATTCAGCGGTCTTCACCGACGGATCGTTTTGTTACATACCGAAAGGTGTGCGATGTCCGCTTGAGCTCTCGACGTATTTCCGCATAAACGCCGCTAAAACCGGGCAATTCGAGCGTACCCTCATCATCGCTGATGAGGGGAGTTATGTGAGCTACATGGAGGGTTGCACAGCGCCGATGCGAGATGAGAACCAGCTCCACGCGGCTGTTGTTGAGCTCGTTGCTTTCGGTGATGCTCAGATCAAGTACTCAACTATTCAGAATTGGTACCCAGGAGACAAGGAGGGCAAGGGCGGTATTTACAACTTTGTCACGAAGCGTGGTCTCTGCGCGGGAACCAATTCAAAGATATCGTGGACGCAGGTTGAGACCGGATCTTCTATTACGTGGAAGTATCCGAGCTGTATCTTGAAAGGTGACAACTCCGTTGGTGAGTTCTACTCAGTTGCTATCACAAATAACAAGCAGCAAGCAGATACTGGAACCAAGATGGTGCACATCGGAAAGAATACTCGTAGCACCATCGTTTCTAAGGGTATATCCGCTGGACGGAGCAGTAACGCCTATCGCGGCCTCGTGAAGATAATGAAGAGCGCAGATGGCGCGAGAAACTTCTCGCAGTGTGATTCGATGTTGATGGGGAATGAGTGCGGCGCGCATACCTTCCCTTACATCGAAGTGAAGAATCCAACCGCAAAGGTCGAGCATGAAGCGTCGACGTCGAAGATCGGTGAGGATCAGATTTTTTATTGCAATCAGCGCGGCATCTCTACTGAAGATGCCGTGTCGATGATCGTTCACGGATTCTGTAAAGAGGTTCTCGCTGAGCTTCCAATGGAGTTCGCGGTTGAGGCGCGCAGGTTGCTTGAAATTAGCCTTGAAGGAAGTGTCGGATAAGAGGGATGTATGAGCTTACTTAAGATTAAAGACCTCCATGCAAAGATTGAAGGCGATGGTCGTGAGATCCTCAAAGGGATTAACCTAGAGATTAAGCCGGGTGAAGTTCACGCCATCATGGGTGTGAACGGCTCGGGTAAGAGCACACTCGCTAATATCCTCGCCGGTCGGGAAGGGTATGAGATTACTGCCGGGACGGTTGAATTCGACGGCAAGGATCTCTTAGAGATGGAGGCCGAGGTTCGAGCCCGTGAAGGGTTGTTCCTCGCGTTTCAATATCCAGTTGAGTTACCAGGAGTGCTTACAACCTATTTCTTGCGCACAGCGCTCAATTCTATCCGTGAACACCGCGGTCAACCGGCGCTTGCAGTGCGCGAGTTTGCAGCGCTTGTAAAAGAGAAGGCGCAACTTCTTGAGCTTGGAGAGGAGCTTCTTAAGCGGTCGGTCAATGAAGGATTCTCCGGAGGAGAGAAGAAGCGTAACGAAGTGTTTCAGATGGCAGTGCTAGAGCCTAAAGTTGCCATTCTCGATGAGACGGATTCTGGCCTCGACATCGACGCGCTACAAACCGTTGCAAAGGGAGTTAATCGCCTGCGCTCTTCTTCCAATGGAATGCTCGTGATAACTCACTATCAACGCCTTCTGAATTATATCATCCCTGATGTCGTGCACGTTATGATCGATGGGCGCATCGTTCAGTCGGGTGGTAAAGAGCTCGCTCTGACACTTGAGAGCCAGGGATATTCGGCTTTCAAAGAGTCTCTCTCGGTATAGTTTCGTCGTATCGGGTGGACAGGAGAGAGAGTAATGAGTACTGCAGGTAATCGGAAAAAAATTGTGACAGATACTAAGAGCTGGGCCGCAGAAGCCATTAGCGCAGCTGGCGGTTCGCGCTCTGGTGGCGCTGTGACCTCATTGGCTCAAGAGGGCCTGGCGGTGTGGAGCAAGGTGCTCTTCCCAACGCCGCAGCTTGAGGAGTGGAAGTACACTAACACTGAAGCGATCGCAAAGGGTGAGTTTCGGCTTGCGCCAGCGCCAGCTTCTGGACTCAGCCCAGAACTACTTGAGTCGAGTGTCATTCCGGAGCTTAACGCAGCAGCTATAGTTTTCGTCGATGGTCACTATGTACCAGCACTTTCTGCGCAGGAGATGCCCAAAGGTATATCGCTCAAGCGCCTCTCTGAATTGAGCTCAAGCGCTGCGGGAACTCTTGGGCTCCACCGCAGTGAGCCGTTCGCTGCGCTCGCAGCAGCGCTTCTTACTGATGGTGTAGAGATAACAGTAGAGCGCGGGGTAGTGGTTTCAACACCGCTTCACTTAATCAATGTTGTGACCAGTGCTTCGCGTGGATGTGTAGTCACACCTCGAGTGTGCTTGGTTGCTCACGAGAGCTCTCAGGTCACTGTTGTTGAGTCTCATCGCTCTAGTGAGGAGCTTGAATACCTCACTTTGCCAGTGTGTGAGGTGATCGCAGCGGCTAATTCGGTCGTAGATATGTATCGGGTTCAGAGCGATTCCCGTAGTGCATTCCACGTCTCAGCTACTGCAATTGAGCAGCAAGCCTGCTCGGCAGTTAATAATCACATCTTTTCGTTTGGAAGCGCACTGGCGCGGAATAACGTTACGGTTGCTTTGAAGGGTAGTGGCTCGAATGCAGTTCTCAATGGACTCTCGGTACTCACCGGAAGCCAACACGTCGATAACTCAACCGAGATTCATCACATCGAACCCTCAGCTGAGAGTCGTGAGCACTTTAAGGGTATTTACTCCGACACGAGTCGTGGTGTTTTTTCGGGCACGATTACGGTTGATAAGATCGCTCAAAAGACGAACGCCTTTCAGTCTAATCAGGCGCTGTTGCTTTCACCAACAGCGAGCATAGAGACCCGCCCGCAGCTTAAAATTTGGGCCGATGACGTTAAATGTACGCACGGAGCAACGGTAGGGCAGCTCGATTCGGATGCTCTTTTCTATCTACGCTCTCGGGGGCTTAGTGAGGGAGATGCCAAGAAGTTCCTGATTCACGCCTTTGCAAGTGAGGTTCTGACCACGGTTCGGTGTGGTGCCGTGAGGGGCTATGTTGAGCAGATACTCAACGATAGGTTGGGGGGCGAGGCTAGCTGCTAACAACGCATTTTTGACCCCCGGTAGCTCGTTATCGGGCCTGCCGTTTGCTCAGCTGGAGGATTTCTGTTAGGGTCCCGTGTCTTGTAAAAGATAGCAGCCTAACAGGTGCTACGTGCGGACCGTATGGCCCCGTGAGTTGGCGTTATAAGGTGTTGTTATTATTTGTAATTAAGGGTTCGAGATGGGCGAACAGGTAGTGCAGGGAACGTCGGGTTCGATAGTTACGCGCACAAAAGACTACTTGGTTGGAAGCGTAGCGGAGCTCAAAAAGGTGCAGTCTCCCTCGCATCAGGAAACTCTGCGGATGACCGGAGGGGTTATTTTGATAATCGTCTTTATTTCGTTGAGCCTTTTCTTTATCGATCTCGTTTGGAATTGGCTGATGTCTAAGATGATCGGCTAGTTATAGGGTATTTGTCAGGAAGCTATGGAAGCAACTACCACAGAGCAAAAGATGAATTGGTTCGTAGTACAGGCATACGCCGGCTTTGAAATGAAAGCCAAGCAGGCGCTTGAAGAGCGGATCCGCCTCAATAACCTTACCCACCTCTTCGGCGAAGTTCACGTGCCGCAAGAGACCGTAGTGGAGCTCGTGAAGGGTCAGAAAAAGACGTCCACTCGCAAATTCTTCCCCGGATACATGTTGGTGCAGATGGTCCTCAACGAGGAGACATGGCACCTGGTAAAGGAGACCCCTAAGATCTCAGGCTTCTTAGGTGATGCAACAACTCCGCTACCGTTAGCCGAGGAAGAGGTACAGCGTATCTTCAGTCAGGTGGAGGAGGGGGCGGCTTCTCCACGTTCTAAGATGAGCTTCGAACAGGGAGACGCTGTTAAGGTCATCGATGGTCCGTTTGCTGAGTTTAACGGCACTATCGAGGAAGTTCGTCCTGAGAAGGGTAAGGTCAAGGTGTTGATAAGCATCTTCGGTCGTGCTACTCCGGTCGAGCTTGATTTCATGCAGATTGAAAAAGCTTAGCTAGTAGGCTGAATGGGCGTCTGTGGGCCGGGGTCGTGCTTCTGAAAAAGACCCGTGTGCGAGCAGTAGACGTCGTGGCCTTATTAAAGTTAGTGGCGCTGAATTAACGTTGTAGGTGGTACAGATGGCAAAAGAGATAAGCACAGTTATTAAATTACAAGTTTCTGGAGGGCAGGCAAATCCGGCTCCTCCTATCGGACCTGTGTTGGGTCAACACGGCGTTAACATCATGGAGTTCTGTAAGCAGTTTAATGCCAGAACCCAGAAGCAGATCGGAGAAGTGGTCCCAGTTGTGCTCACGGTGTACAAGGATCGCTCCTTTACCTTTGAGCTCAAGACGCCACCGGTTTCATACCTCATCAAGAAGACTTTGAAGCTCGAGAAGGGCTCTGCGGTACCCAACAAGGATAAGGTAGGTAAGCTCACAAAGGCTCAGGTCTATGAGATAGCTAGGGCTAAGATACAGGACCTAAACTGTTACGACGAGGAGGCTGCGTTCAAAATCGTGGCTGGCACGGCTCGTAGCATGGGAGTGGAAGTCGTCAATTAAGCCCGGAGATAATTAACCCCGGAGATATTGACATCTGGCCGGTAACTACCTAGGCTACCGGCCTCTTAAAAGTTTTACGTTGGAAAAACGGGCTTTTAGTGACATCCCAGAGTAAAGGATGCACCCAAAGACCTCAGTTGCCAATAAGAGATTTTAATAATTCAAGTTTTTACTCTATAGAGTGAAGTTATGGCTCGTAAAAAAGAAGGCAAGCGAATCCGAGCGCAGCGCGACAAAGTTCAGCTCGATAAGCTCTATTCGATAGAAGATGGATGCAAGGTAGTAGCAAGTACTGCTTCTGCTAAATTCGACGAGAGCGTAGAGTTGGCAGTTCGGCTCGGTGTAGACCCTAAGAAGGCTGATCAAAACGTTCGCGGCTCAATACCGCTCCCTCACGGTCTCGGCAAGACGATCCGTGTTGCTGTATTCGCTAAGGGCGAAAAGGTGCAGGAGGCAACAGCGGCTGGTGCGGACATCGTTGGCGGAGATGACCTCGTTGAGAAGATCAAGGGTGGATTCTTTGACTTCGACAGCGTTGTAGCTACACCTGACATGATGGCGCAGGTTGGTAAGGTAGGTAAGCTGCTTGGGCCACGCGGTTTGATGCCGTCGCCGAAGATCGGCACTGTGACTTTCGACGTAGCGGAGACCGTCAAGGGCCTCAAGGCTGGACGTGCTGAGTTCCGCGTTGATAAGGCTGGTATCGTTCACGCCGCAGTAGGAAAGGCTTCCTTCGGTGCTGATAAGATTCAGGAGAACGTTAATGCGCTTTTGCAGGCTCTGGGTCGTGCAAAGCCATCAACAAGCAAGGGCGTATACATGCAGTCAGCGACAGTTTCACTGACGATGGGTCCAGGCGTTGCGCTTGATGTATCGCCGCTGAGAGGTTAGTAGCGGGCGGTTAGCGAATCGGTAAGGAGTTTAGATTATGGAAAGAGCTGATAAAGAAGTCGCGTTGAACGCTCTGGTGGGTAGTTTCACACAGGCTCAGATCGCTGTATGCGCTGATCCACGTGGGCTTACCGTGGCCAAGATAACCGAGCTTCGCAGAGAGCTGCGCAAGGTCGGTGCTAATGGGAAGGTCGTTCGTAATACGCTTGCACGTCTTGCTGTTAAGCAGGTCGAAGGTGGCAAGGGTTCGCGAGAGCAGGAGATAGAGAAGTTTCTTGGGACCATCGTCGGTCCAACTTTCGTTGTTACCTCTGATTCGGATCCGATCGGTCCGACCAAGGTGCTAGTTAAGTTTGCTAAGGCAAATGATAAGTTTCGAGTGAAGGGATGTTGGCTTGATGGCGCGTACGTCGATCCTGCAGGTGTAGATTCGTTGTCGAATATGCCAGGCAGGGACGAGATGTTTGCCATGTTGCTGAACCTTATTTCGGCGCCTGCTACTCGCCTCGTTCGCCTACTTTCTGAGCCTGGCTCTCAGGTAGCGCGCGTGGTTGAGGCAAACCGTAAGAAGCTCGGAGGAGAATCGGCTGCAGCGTAGGCGCAGTTCGAAGAATGGGTTGGATAGTTAATTTTTTAGTTGTGTCGTTTGGAAAGGAGTAAAACCATGTCAGAAGCGTCTGGAGTTACATTCGAGGGCGTTGTTGAGTTCATCAAGGGTATGTCCCTGATGGATGCTGCTAAGATGGTAAAGCAGCTTGAGGAAGAGCTCGGCGTTAGCGCTGCAGCTCCTGTTGCAATGATGGCCGGTGCTGGAGCTCCAGCTGCTGGTGCTGCTGCAGCTGAGGAGAAAACCGAGTTCACGATCATGCTTGATGAGGCCGGAGCCGAGAAGGTTAAGGTCATCAAGGTTGTTCGCGAAATCACAGGTCTCGGACTCAAGGAGGCTAAGGACCTCGTTGACGGAGCTCCTAAGCTCGTCAAAGAGGGTGTTGCTAAGGCCGACGCCGAGGATTTCGTTAAGAAACTTAAGGAAGCTGGCGCTAAGGCTAGCCTCAAGTAGTTCGAAATCTAGAAATATAGTCGGGAGACCGTATCCCGATGAAAAAAGGGGTAAAGGTGACCACCGGGCAGTTGCCCAGGGGGAATCTTTAGTCCTATATTCGGAAAGCGCCTGGGAGGGGGTTCGCCCTTTCCCAGGCCTGTCGTTAGGTAGCTCGCTACCACACTTGTTGTACGACTTCCCAGCGCAAAGAACGTTCTGCGTTGGGGGTATGGAAGGCTTGGCAGGTTAAACCGCTTAAGGAGGGTAGTCTCCCCCAAACCCGGGGTTGGACACTTCTGTCGGGCTAGCCGTAACGCCTTGAAAGTCACTTACTTATGGCATCAAAAATCAAGACCAACCTCAGACTCCGCAGAAGTTACTCAAAAATCGGCGAATTCGCTGAAATCCCAAATTTAATAGGTATCCAGAGGCGTTCATACGAGCGCTTCCTTCAAACAAATGTCCCGCTTGAGAAGCGCGAAGATATTGGTTTGCAGAAGGTCTTCAAGTCGGTGTTCCCGATCCGGGACTACAACAACACCGCTTCGCTTGAGTTCGTATCGTACGACCTCGGCACACCGAAGTACGACATGGATGAGTGTCGCGACCGTGGTATGACGTGGGCCGCGCCGCTCCGCGTAACGATTCAGCTGGTTCTTTGGGATGTTAATCCGGACACTGGTGCTCGCCACCTCAGCGCCTTGAAAGAGGATGTTGTTTATTTCGGTGAGATACCGCTGATGACTGAGCGTGGAACGTTCGTTATCAACGGAACTGAGCGCGTAATCGTGTCCCAGCTACACCGCTCACCTGGCGTGTTCTTTGACCACGATGATGGAAAGAGCCACGTATCCGGCAAGTTACTCTATTCATCCCGAATCATCCCGTACCGCGGTTCGTGGATCGATTTCGAGTTCGACGTGAAGGATATCCTCCACGTTCGTATCGACCGTCGTCGTAAGTTGAACGCCACAGTGCTGCTGCGCGCTTTGGGAATGTCGGCCGACGATATCCTTGCTAACTACTACAAGAACGACGTCATTGTCTTCGGCAAGAAGGGGTTGGTAACAAAGGAGTTTAAGGCTGACCAACTCGAAGGCCAGAAGTCGGTACGCGAGGTTAAGGTTGACGGTAAAGTGCTCGTGAAGCACGGTGGTAAGTTCAATAAGGCTGTAATCCGCCGCCTCAAGGAGGCTAAGATTCAAGAGATCGAGATCGGAGCCGAGGCTGTTCCGGGTATGGTTGCGGCTGAGACCGTCATACAGGCAACAGAGGATGTAGCCGATCCGAAGACAGGCGAAGTTATTGCAGAGAAGGGCGAGGTGCTCGTTGGATGGGAAGTCATCCGTGAGCGTCTGGGGTCGGTTGTACTTGAGCTCGATGAGAAAGATGCTCGCCATATCTGCTCGCAGTTTGCTGTAGTGGTAAATGCCGGTGATGAGCTGAAGGCAGATAAGATAAACTCTAAAGGCGAGATAGTTGATCGCGGTAACATCACTGCTCAGCGTGAGCTTGGACTAGATCGAATTCGTGTCCTCTTCACTGACGATCACCACATCGGTGATGCGCTCTGGAAGACCTTGGCTTCAGATAAGATGGGAGGGGACCACTCTCTCTACTCACGCCTCGTAAGTCGTCCAACGATCGACAGCTTGATAGAGATCTACCGTCGTTTGCGTCCAGGTGATCCTCCGCGTCCTGAGACTGCGCAAGCAACGTTCAAGAACCTCTTCTTTAACGCAGACCGCTATGACCTCTCGGATATCGGTCGCTACAAGATGAACCACAAGCTCTATATCTCTCACGGTAAAGAGGCTCCTCCGATGGATCAGGGAGTGCTCTCGCCGGAAGATATCAAGGAGACCGTACGTTATCTCGTTGAGCTTCGTAACTCGACAGACGCACAGCGCTACTCGGTCGACGATATCGATCACCTCGGTAACCGCCGCGTTAGAGCAGTGGGTGAGTTGATTGAGAACCAGTACCGCATCGGCCTCGTGCGCATGGAGCGCGCGGTCAAAGAGCGCATGGGTATGCAGGATATTGATACCCTCGTACCGCAGGATCTTATCAACTATAAGCCAGTGGCTGCAGTTGTTAAGGAGTTCTTCGGTTCCTCGCAGCTTTCACAGTTCATGGATCAGACCAATCCTCTCTCAGAGATCACTCACAAGCGTCGATTGTCGGCACTTGGGCCAGGCGGTCTAACGCGAGATCGAGCAGGATTTGAGGTGCGTGACGTTAACGCAACTCACTACGGTCGTATCTGTCCGATTGAGACACCTGAAGGTCCAAATATCGGTCTTATCGCATCGCTTGCTGTATACGCGCGCGTAAATGAATTCGGATTCGTTGAGACCCCGTACCGAGTCGTTGATAACAATAATCGTGTTACCAGTGATGTCGTGTACCTCTCAGCTCTTGAAGAGGAGCGCGAGACAATAGCTCCAGCGATTACCGAGATGGATAAGAAGGGTAACCTCACTGAGTCAGCCGTACCAGTCCGTCGCAACGGGGAGTACCTCCTCGTTCCGCCAGCTGAGGTGACTAAGCTCGACGTTAGCCCGAAGCAGATTGTGAGCGTTGCGGCATCGCTGATTCCGTTCCTTGAGAACGATGATGCTAACCGCGCGTTGATGGGATCTAATATGCAGCGCCAAGCAGTTCCGTGCTTACGAGCACAGGCTCCGCTGGTTGGAACTGGAATGGAGCACATCGTTGCTCGCGACTCCGGTGCCACTATCGTTGCTAAGCGGTCTGGTCGCGTAATGTCGGTTGAATCTGAGCGAATCGTTATTAAGTCTGATAAGACCAGTGATGATCCGCTAGATACGGGAGTAGATATCTACAAGCTCGTTAAGTATCGACGCTCCAACCAGAATACCTGCATTACACAGCGTCCGATCGTAAGTGTCAGCGAGAAGATCGAAGAGGGTGAGGTTATTGCTGATGGTCCGTCGACGGATATGGCAGAGCTGGCGCTCGGTCAGAACTGTGTCGTGGCTTTCATGCCGTGGAACGGTTACAACTTCGAGGACTCAGTTCTTATCAGCGAAAATCTCGTGAAGAAGGACGTCTTTACGTCAGTCCACATTGAGGAGTTCGAGTGTATCGCTCGCGATACCAAGCTTGGTAAGGAAGAGATTACTCGTGATATTCCAAACGTTGGAGAGGAAGCACTCAAGAACCTCGACGAGTCAGGTATCATTCGTATCGGAGCTGAAGTTAAGCCTGGTGACATCCTCGTAGGAAAGATTACTCCTAAGAGCGAGACCCAGTTGAGCCCTGAAGAGAAGCTTTTGCGAGCAATCTTCGGAGAGAAGGCTGGTGAAGTTCGTGATAGCAGCTTGAAGCTCCCTCCAGGAGTTGAAGGAACTATCATATCGGCTCAGGTGTTCTCTCGTAAGGGAACCGACAAGGACGAGCGCACTATCGAGCTTGAGAAGCGTGATATCGCACTCCTTGAGCAGGACCAGCGCGATGAGATCAACATCCTGCGTGATGCAGCGATGAGGGAGATAATTGAGCTCCTCGTTGGGAAGAAGACAACGGGAAGACTTGTTGATGATAAGCGTCAGCAATTAATCGCGAAGGATACAGAGATAACTGCTGAGCTGCTCAACAGCACTCCGTTTGAGTATCTCCGTGATATTCAAGTTGGAGATGAGAAGATCGAGGAGCGCATCAACAAAGTTGTTGTGCGAACCGGCCAGCTCATTAACAACAAGCGTTCTCACCTGAATGAGAAGATTAAGCGTCTCAAAGAGGGTGATGAGCTTGCGCCTGGAATAATCAAGATGGTGAAGGTGTTCATAGCCATCAAGAGAAAGATTCAGGTAGGAGACAAGGTTGCAGGTCGTCACGGAAACAAGGGAGTTCTCTCTCGCGTGCTTCCAGAAGAGGATATGCCGTACCTTGAGGATGGAACACCAGTAGATATGGTTCTCAATCCGCTCGGAGTACCGTCCCGAATGAACGTGGGACAGATTCTTGAGACGCACCTTGGGTGGGCATCGTACATGTTGGGTCGACGCATCCGTGAGATCGTCGAGTCAGTTGTTGATCCTCTGACTGGTACAGATCGAATCGAGACCACTGCTCAGTCAAAGAAGGAGGCAATCGCAAAGATTCGCTCTATCCTTCTGACTGCGTACAAGGGTAGCCAGCATGCAACGTTTGTTGAGTCGCTAAACGATTCAGACTTACTCGAGCTTGCACGGCGAGAGATGACAGGAGTTCGATTTGCAACTCCAGTATTCGATGCAGCCCGTGAGCGAGAGATCCAAGAGATGCTCGCATTCTCAGGTGTCGCAGAGGATGGAAAAGTTCAGTTATACGACGGTCGCACCGGGGAGGCTTTCGCAGAGAGAGCTACGGTAGGTGTGATGTACATGCTGAAACTCGACCACTTGGTGGATGATAAGATCCACGCTCGTTCGATTGGGCCATACTCGCTTGTCACACAGCAGCCGTTGGGTGGTAAGGCGCAGTTCGGAGGTCAACGTCTCGGAGAGATGGAGGTATGGGCACTTGAGGCATACGGTGCGGCGTACTCTCTACAGGAGTTCTTGACCGTTAAGTCTGACGACGTAGCTGGACGTACTCGCATGTACGAGTCGATCGTGAAGGGCGAGCACGTTCTCGAGCCGGGTCTGCCGGAGTCGTTCAACGTTATGATGAAAGAGCTTCAATCGCTCTGTCTCGATGTTGAACTGGTTGAGGAGAAGGAGGCAGGAGCTGCGGCTGATGAGCCTACGGCTTCACTCGATACAGAGACACCAACTGCTGCGTAGTGGTGGCGAAAGCCACAAGCGGTAGCCGATAACGTATCGGCTACCGCATCTGATTTCAAACTGAGGGAGACACATGGACGATTTATTTAGTTTGTTTGAGCGACCTAAGAATCCAATTAAGTTTAATGCACTTAAGATTTCGCTCGCTAGCCCGGAGAGAATCCGAAGCTGGTCGTTTGGTGAAGTAACCAAGCCTGAGACCATCAACTATCGAACGCTTAAGCCTGAGCGAGATGGTCTCTTCTGCGCTAAGATATTCGGACCCGTGAAGGACTACGAATGTATCTGCGGAAAGTATAAGCGTCTTCGGCACCGCGGAGTGGTGTGCGAAAAGTGCGGAGTAGAGGTGATTCAGTCCAAGGTGCGTCGTGAGCGCATGGGGCACATCGAGCTTGCTTGCCCAGTTGCACACATCTGGTTCCTGAAGAGCTTGCCAAGCCGCATAGGAAATATCCTCGACCTGACTCTGCGTGACCTTGAGAAAGTTCTCTACTTCGAGAGCTACGTAGTTACTGATCCAGGGAAGACCTCGCTCAAGTTAGGAGAGCTTCTGACAGAGCGCGAGTACAGAACTGCTCGAGAGGAGTTCGGTTCGGGCTTTGACGCTGGAATGGGAGCTGAGGCTGTGTTCCTTCTCCTTCAAGCTATAAACGTTGATGCTGCTTGTGCAGAGCTGCGCGAAGAGATGAAGGACGTCACTTCCGAGGCTAAGAAGAAGAAGTTGGCTAAGCGTTTAAGAGTGTTGAGCTCATTCCAACAGAGCGGCAATAAGCCTGAGTGGATGATCCTTAACGTAGTACCCGTTATTCCTCCGGACCTCCGTCCGTTGGTTCCACTTGATGGTGGTCGTTTTGCGACATCAGATCTGAACGATCTCTATCGCCGCGTTATTAACCGTAACAACCGCCTCAAGAGGCTCATTGAACTTAATGCTCCAGACATCATCATCCGCAACGAGAAGCGCATGCTTCAAGAGTCTGTGGATGCCTTGTTTGACAACGGTCGTCGTGGTCGAACGATTACTGGACCTAACAAGCGTCCGCTCAAGTCTTTGAGCGATATGCTCAAAGGTAAGGGTGGTCGTTTCCGACAGAACCTGCTCGGTAAGCGCGTAGATTACTCTGGCCGTTCCGTTATCGTGGTTGGTCCGGAGCTTCGTTTGCACCAGTGCGGTCTGCCAAAGAAGATGGCGCTCGAGCTCTTTAAGCCCTTTATCTACAACAAGCTCGAAGAGCGTGGTTATGTGACCACGATCAAGAGCGCTAAGAAGATGGTTGAGAAAGAGAAGCCGGTAGTATGGGATATCCTCGATGAAGTAATTCGCGAGCACCCAGTTCTGCTTAACCGAGCTCCTACGCTTCACCGTCTCGGTATCCAAGCTTTCGAGCCGATACTAATAGAAGGTAAGGCTATTCAGCTTCACCCACTCGTATGTACTGCATTTAACGCAGACTTCGACGGTGACCAGATGGCCGTGCACGTTCCGCTCTCGATCGAGGCTCAAGTTGAGGCTCGCGTACTTATGATGTCGACCAACAACATCTTGAGCCCAGCAAACGGTAAGCCGATCATCGTGCCTTCACAGGATATCGTTCTCGGTCTCTACTATATGACGCGTGAGCGTCCGTTCGCAGCCGGTGAGAATCGTGTCTACTCGTCTTCAGATGAGGTATGGCTCGCATGGCAGTCAGGGGAGACCCATCTGCAGGCCAAGATTCGGTGCCGCATTGACGGAAAGCTGGAGAGTACCACAGTTGGAAGAACACTTCTGTATCACCTCTGTCCGCGTGTGCTCCCATTCTCTCACTTCAACAAGGTGATGAAGAAGAAAGAGATCTCGCAGCTTATTGATGAAGCGTTCCGAGTGGCTGGTAACAAGGCGACCGTGCTCCTCGCAGACAAGCTCAAGGACAACGGATACTTCTTCGCAACCATCTCGGGAATCTCAATCGGTATTCAGGATATGGTTATCCCTGATGCGAAGAAGGGTCTCCTCGGTGAGGCTGATTCTAAGGTCGCAGAGATTGATTCGCAGTACCGTGAGGGTCTCGTTACGGCGGGAGAGCGTTACAATAAGGTCATCGATATCTGGTCAGATGTAGGAGACCGTATCGCTCAAGATATGATGGAGACTATCTCCACCACAGAATTCAAAGACAGCGCTACCGGTGAGATGAAGCAGGGTCCGTCGTTTAACCCGATCTTCATCATGGCTGACTCTGGCGCTCGTGGATCGAGCCAACAGATTCGTCAGCTCGGCGGTATGCGAGGACTGATGGCTAAGCCAGACGGTTCGATCATCGAGCAGCCGATTAAGGCGAACCTGCGCGAAGGTCTAACGGTCCTTCAGTACTTCGTGTCAACGCACGGAGCTCGTAAGGGTCTCGCGGATACAGCGCTTAAGACAGCTAACTCAGGTTATCTGACTCGTAAGCTCGTAGATGTAGCTCAAGATAGTATAATTGCTGAGTACGATTGCGGTTCGGCTGAAGGTCTTGAAACGTCGGCGATGATCGAGGGCGGTGAGGAGATCGAATCCTTGTATAACCGCATCTTGGGTCGCGTCGCGGCTGAGGATGTTCGCGATACTATCACCAATGAAGTGTTGGTTGAGCGCAATCAGGTAATCGACGAAGAGATCGCGTCTAAGATCTCATCATCGGGCACTGACACGGTTCTTATCCGTTCAGTACTTACCTGCGAGGCTCAGCGCGGAGTGTGTGGACTGTGCTACGGACGCGACCTTGCTCGCGGACACTTGGTAAATATCGGTGAGGCTGTCGGTGTTATCGCAGCGCAATCGATCGGAGAGCCAGGAACTCAGCTGACTATGAGAACGTTCCACATCGGAGGAGCGGCGCTCGGTCGAGCTGAATCAACCTCGCTTGAGGCCCGTTACGCTGGACTCGTTAAGCTTGAGGGCGTGCGTCTTGCTCGCCGTCGGGATGGTAGCTCGGTGGTTATGAGCCGTAAGGCAGAGATCCTGATTGTCGATAAGGCTGACGGTCGTGAGCGTGAGCGTCATCCGCTTGTATACGGAGCGCGTTTACGCGTTGAGGATGGTGCTGAAGTTAAGAGCGGCGCCCTTCTAACAGAGTGGGATCCGTTTACTATACCTATCTTGAGCGATGTTGCAGGACGCGTTGAGTGGGTTGACGTTAACGAGTACACCATGGAGGAGCGAACTGACGAGCGCACCGGTTTCGTAGAGCGAGAAATCGTTCAAGCGAAGGATCGTAGCTCGGAGCTCCGTCCACGAATCGTAATTCACGGTGAGAACGGTGAGAGTAGGGTATATAACGTCCCAGTAGGTATCCGTCTCGTAGTTGAACACAACAGTGATATCGATGCCGGAGACGTCATCGCGAAGCGTGAACGTGCAACGACGAAGACTAAGGATATCACCGGAGGTCTGCCGCGAGTTGTAGAGCTCTTCGAGGCTCGTAAGCCAAAGGATCCAGCAGTTGTCAGCGACGTTGAAGGCGTAGTTGATTTCGGTGAAGATTCACGCGGTAAGCGAAAGATCGTTGTTACTCCGGAGGCTGGTGATCCGCGCGAGTATCTCGTAGCCAAGACTAAGCACATCGCTGTGCAGAAGGGTGATCGAGTGAAGGCAGGTGAAGTTCTAACTGACGGATCCATTAACCCGCACGATATCCTCCGTATCGAGGGAACAAAGGCTCTCGCTGGATATCTTGTTAATGAAGTGCAGGAGATCTACCGATTGCAGGGTGTGCGCATCAACGATAAGCACATCGAGGTTATCGTTCGTCAGATGCTCAAGCGAGTTAAGATCGCTGAGTTCGGCGACAGTCCGTTCCTCGTAGGCGACAGTGTTGAGAGACTCCGGGTATCAGCAGAGAATCAGCGAGTTGTAGCAGCAGGTGGTAAGCCAGCTGTGTATGAGCCGCTCCTGCTCGGTATTACGAAGGCAGCTCTCGCAACGGATTCGTTCATCTCAGCAGCAAGCTTCCAAGAGACCACAAAGGTTCTTACTGAAGCAGCTGTGTCCGGTAAGGTAGATCACCTACGCGGACTGAAAGAGAACGTGATCATGGGTCGTCTCATCCCAGCTGGATCTGGTGTTGCGGCTTACGCCGCTCGCCACGTCCGAGTGGAGGGTGACGAGGGCGCAGCCAAGAAGCCAGAGACGAGCTTCAAGGTTGGACCAACGAACCTGGAGAGCTTGCAAGGCTTGTTCTAATAGGGGGTTTTGACCTGTCCCGTTAGCAGCGGCCTCCCTCGGAAACGAGGGGGGCCGTTTGCTTTGGTGGGTGCTGGTGCTGGGGTATGTCCCAGCATTATGTAAAAGATATAAAACAGCGAGCTAGCTTACTGCGAGCAGTCCTGTGGGCAGCTTTGCGGTGTCTCCGCGCATGGGCACCCTAGTGCCATGCACACCATCTCTTCGCATCTACCGTTTCCGCACACATCTTTGCACGGTTTCTCTTCCCTAAGAGGACGCGAGCCTTCATCAATAAAACGCATGCCCTCGGCTGATACGCACTGAGCGGGAAGGCTCTTTAGTATCTTGCCCCCCTGAGCCACACATTCGCTGAAGGTCCGCGGGGCAGTGGGGGGCGTAAGTGGCTGAGCATGACTTACGCATCCAGCATGTGTCAGCAGGGTTCCTCCAAGGAGGAGAAGGTAAATGAGAGTTGTTTTCATGGTTCTTTAAAGTTAGGTCTACAGCGTAGAAGCGCGCAGCACAAGAGCTTGCCTCAACAGGCCTAGCCATTGTAAGACACCCTCACTCATCATACAGGGGGCTAGCCTATGAAACCATGTCGCGCATTATCTCTCCTGTGTTGTTTTCTTCTGAGCTGCGGTGGAACTGCAGCCGACTTCGCTGGGGTGTGGCAGGGGTCGTTTGTGCGACTTACCAATAGCTGCCAATTTCAGGTGGCTGCGGATATAAACCCACTCTTTCCTCTAACAGTCAATATCGACGACCAAGAGGTCTACACGGTCCAAGCTATCGATGGAAGTAAGGCGGTAGGTGGGCAGGGCTCCGGTGAAACGAGCAGCTTTTTAGCCTCAGCAGCGGTCTTTGGCGACTATGGGTCAATAGCACCATATACGTGTGAATCGGTGCTCTCTTCAGTAGGGTTCCTTGATCGGGGAACAGATAAGGCTACGGTAACGCTTAAGATCTCGTTTACGAAGTGTCGACCGGCTGGTTCAACCTCCTCTCCTCGAAGCTGCGCCGCCATATACTCAAGTGAGTCTGAAAGGGTGGGGTAGGCGGGTGGCGTAATCGCCACCTTTTCTCAAGCCGTTGACCCCCTTACCGATAAGACAGGGGTGATGCTCGCTGGTTTAAGGCGCGAGCATTCGTGCCGCTTGGGAGGGGATATGAGCGAGTCAACAAAGCAGAAGGTTTCAATAGCAAGCGTTGTTTCAGACGCGCAAAAGATTAGAGATCGGCAAAAAGCTAACCAGCAGCAGGCTGACCAAACATTCACCCAATCGAATGCATTCGCCCAGATAATGCTTAATGATAGCCTTTCGCCCGAGCAGAAGCGTGACGCGATGGTTGCTCAGCTTGTCTTCTCCGCAGAGGCAACCAAGGAGCAAAACCGCCAGAAGCTTGATGCCTTTGGCGCCTTTAAGGAGTATCTGCAGGAGCAGCGCAAGATTCTAAACAGGGAGGGGATTAGACTTCAAGACACCGAGGCGTTCGCCGAATTGCAAAGCGTTGTTGATGAGATGACGAAAGCTAGCCTTGATTTTCAAGAGCGGGCGAAGCCTCTGATTGAGATATTGTCGGCAGTCTTTGAGATTAGAAAACAAGATAAGATCCCCGATGTCTACAGAGAGATACAGAAAGATAAGGAGTGGTCAGAGGAGCAGAATAACCGACTTATTGAGCTCGACGATCAGCTTAAAAAATTAGTAGCCGAGAACGAACGGTTGGAGCGATGGAAGGCACAGCTGTCGCAGGATAAGTCTCTTTTTGGTTTTGGTCCGACTAAGCGCAGCGCCCTTCAGCAGATCGCTCAGATTGACGCAGTCGATAAGGTAAAGACGTCCCAGGCTCTAGCAGATACGCTAGAGCATATTCAGAATCAAAAGAATGTAATCGCAGCCGGTCGTAGCTCGGAGAATCCAGAGCTTGTTGAGCAAAAACGCATTTTACGCGAGTTCTTGAATCTCTCTAAGGAAGAAAATCGAGATAGACAGAAACGTCTCATAGAAGCTGCAGTTACGTATGTCGATACTTCCGATGCTCGGCTGAAGAGCGTTCTTGGCACCCTTGGACGTCTTGGTAAGCATGCAGAGGTCCTCTCTGATACCAATGGAATATTGAAGAACATGCACCTCGTTATGGATGAGGCGCTGAAGGATGCAGCTAAGTGCAACGATGACCTTAAACGCAACCTTTCAGAGCAGCCTGGAGATGAATCCGCGATTGCTCGCATGACCCGTGAGGAGAAGCTCGCCGATTTGAACGAATGCATCGGTCGCTCCGACGACCACGCCGTTGATGTCGCAAATTCAGTTGGTGGGCTCACCAAGCATGCAGTTCAGATACAGGCTTACAAAGATACGATCCGTAATGAAAGCGGTAGTACCAAGAGGCTGCACCTCGAAGGAGTATCGCAGATGGGCGAGCAGCTAATGTCTGTCATTAGTGCTATTTCGTCTGCGGCAACAACTGAATCACGTTCGCTAGCGGCGGATAACTTCGCTAAAATGGCGGCGCAGAATCAGACTATTATTTCGCAAGAGGTGGTTAAAAATGCCACCACAATCGACCTTGAAGCGCAACAGATCTCGCGGCTAGTAGGTGAGCTGCAAGACTATGGTGATGTGTTAAAGGCTTCAAGTGATATAGCGAATGCCGGCTATGCTCGTATGCGCGATACGATTGGAGCGATTCGAAAGGTATCAGGCGCTGTTCAAGGTGCCATCCAGGACTTAGTCGAGGACAGGGCCGAGGCGCAGATCGCGAGCGGAGAGCCAGCCTCCCAGGTTGAGGGCGGAGAAAAGGCACAGACTGGCTTCGTTAATCCTTTTGATAAGATTGGAAACTCATAACACAGAGACGGATGAGCCCCATGGCAGATCGAGTGAACAACGTAACCGTTGACGTCCTTACTCGCGGCTCAGATATTCTGGCGCGGTGCCCGAGCTTTGCGCTAGTCGGAAGAGACTCTGAGCTGGCCGAGCTCTCGACCGTGCTTATGAAGCTTAGGCGAAGAAACCTTATCGTCACTGGCCGCGGTGGAGTCGGAGTGAGCGCGATTGTGCTGGGGCTCCAAGCAAGCAAGAAAAATTTAACCACTCCGGTTGATATCGTGGGAATGCGATTTTTCTGGTTGGATACAGACCGACTGTTTGAATCAGGGGATAACCGCGCTATTCACGCGGCTTTTGAGCGATCACGACAGACGCTTGCTGCAACTCCGTCTGCTGTTCTAGTAATCGAGGACAGCGCAGATTTTGTGCGCTCGGCGAGCACAAATGGATGTACGAGTTTGATCCACGGCTTGATGGGCGACTTAAAAGCACAGAAGTACCAGGCTATCTTGGAGACCAGCGATGAGGGGCTCGGAGAGATCCTGAAATGTGACGGTGACCTGCTCGAAAACTGTACACTCTACGAAGTTAAAGAGCCCGATGCTGAAAGTCTGCGATTGATCGTAGCACAATCAAAGAACGAACTTGAACGGCACCACAGAGTCAGGGTAAGCGAGGGCGCTCTTGAGGCGGCGGTGCAATTGACCGAGAAATATAAACTCACCGAGTTACGAGCGCAGCCAGATGCTGCCATCACACTCCTCGATCTCGCGTTGACGCATTTGTGTCGCGACGCGCATATTACTCCCCTGAATATCAAGGAGCTAAGGGATAACATGTTGAATGCTCCGGCGGTAGAAGCCGAGCAGTTGCAAGGTCAGCTGGCGGCGGCTGAAAAGGAGTGGGATGATCGCCAGCGCCTGGTGCGCGCACTTTATCGTGAGATAAGTGACGGAGAGGAACAGATTCGACTTCTCCAGCAGACAGTTGTTTCCCTCCGAGACCAGCACACTGCCCGGCTTGGGGAGCTTAATCGAAATAGGGACACCGCGTCAGGTCAGGCAAGCGGGGGACCACTTGAGGTGTATCGACAGGCAGACACTCCAGAGATGGCTGATGTAAAGAGGAAGATCTCAACGCTCGAATCGTTGGTAGCAGATGCCACCAGAAAATATGAGCAAAAGGTCGCAGAGGTCTATGCGGGTCTGTCTCTGCACGAATCCCACGTGCTAAAATCCTTTAGCATTCTGTCCGGTATTCCTGTTGATAAGCTCACCGAAAACGAGCGCGGTAAGCTGCGAGGCTTACACGAGGTTCTGTCGGCGCGTGTAGTAGGTCAGCTGGAGCCAACTACCGAAGTAGCGAAAGCTGTAAAGCGTGCCCGCCTTGGGCTAAAGTTGCCGAATAAGCCGTCTGGCACCTTTATGTTTCTTGGACCATCTGGGGTAGGTAAGACAGAGCTTGCAAAGTCTTTGGCTGAAGCATTATCTGTTCCCCTTCTACGATTCGATATGTCCGAGTATATGGAGAAGCATGCTGTTGCTAAGCTTATTGGAGCTCCTCCGGGGTACGAAGGGTATGAGCAGGGAGGAATCCTCACTAATCAAGTTCGTCGAAATCCTTACAGCGTTGTTCTCTTTGACGAAATCGAGAAAGCTCACACTGATGTTTTTAATGTAATGCTACAGCTTCTTGATGATGCGCGACTAACCGATAGTAGGGGACTAACGGCCTCCTTCAAGGATACTATCGTTATTATGACCACGAACATCGGCACTCCTCACTTCCTTGACGAAGCCGTCCCGTTTGAGGAGTCAAAAAAGCTAGCGCTCGCCGATTTGCGAGCCCAGTATCGCCCCGAATTCTTGGGGCGCTTCGGTGGTAACATCTACGCATTCCAGCGTCTTGGCTTTGATGTTTTAGAGGCGATTGCCCGCAAAGAAGTGCGCCGTATCAACGAGCTCGTTCAGCAGCAGGGGATATCACTTGTAATGGAGCAGGAAGATATTCAGCAGATGGTCAAGGGGGTCTATGTGGCCCGCGAAGGTGCACGAAGTATTCTAGGTTACCTTGATCGGAGCCTCACCTCCGCTCTGGCAGATCTTATTCTGCGCGAGGGAGGAATGACCGGCGAGGTTGTAGCGCGCTTTGATACTGAGTCACGTAGCATACTCATAGACCCTCGTTCAGGTCCGAGAGCTGTGCCGAAGGCTCACGGTGCTTAATCGTCGAATTGTATGAGTAGCAGAGATGATCCGACTTTAAAGCGGGCTCGCGAGGAGATGGAGGGTGTATACTCTCGCGCCCGCAAAATCATCGAGGAACCGCGCCGAAGTAGCACGACAGGTCAGCAAGAGAAGAATGTCCTGCAAGCGCTCGCTGAGATGCAGGAAAATCTGAATTTCTTCAGCCGTCTTCTACGTGGAGGTCGCGAAGTAGTTGTTGGGGTGTGGCAGCAGGCTCTCGCTCCAGTGTGGAGGTTCGTTGCGCCTCCGCTACGCTTTATCGGACGAAACTACATGCGTGTGTGGAGTTCCGTGGTGTTTGTTGTCGATCCGTTGACCCGGGAGCGGAGCATTTCTCGAACACGCTCTACGCTGATGCTTGTAGCCACTGTTTTATGTCTATCGATATTTACGGATACTCGCTTGGGCGAGGCGGCGCGCTTTTTTTCAACTGAGCCGCTATGTGACTCGGTCTTGATTGCGACATCGCTTAGGACTGAGGTGTTTTACCTCAGCCAATCAGAAGAAGTAGACCCAGAGCAAAACGTGCACGCAGTTCGTGGTTGTCGATCACGGGGAGAGTGCTCAGAGCTTGACGCAGTGTACTTTCGAGTGCGACCGCGGTTGGCTCACGACGTATGGAAGCTGTTCGCGTATGGCAATCCAGTATATGTGCCCGACCACGTAGTTGCGCCGATAGCACCCGGTATCAACGAGTGTCATGTAACGTATTATGGATATCGGATGACCGCTTCCTGGATAGCTCGAATTTTACGATCCCTTCAGGTCTATCCAACCCTGTTAGAAGTTAAGTGCTCCCATCTGAATGCTGGCTAGAAGGCTGCCTAGGGACCTCGAGCGTAAGCTACCTTCAGATCTCGGCTATTCACTCCGTGTAACGTGGTTGCAAATGCTCACCTGGTGCAATAATCTGACGGCATGTTTAACCCAAAAGTGGCCCAAATGCGCCCCTACACCGCCGCTCGCAAGGCGCAGCTCTTCTCTGTGCTAGAGCGACCCATAGTGGCCGACCTTACTATCGGGGAGCCGCAGCACACTCCTGATCCAAGAGTGGTTGAGATCCTTAATCAGTCAGCCAGTGATTCAATAGGGAAGTATCCAAAGACCAAACAGGAGCCTTTCCTTACCGAGGCGATAATTTCAGCCAACGTGAAATCAAAGAAGCTTGCTTCTTCAGCTATCTCTGAATCGCAAGTGCTTGCGGGGTTAGGTAGTGGTGAGTTGTTGTATTCGTTTGCTACCGCTTGCCTCGATCCAGAGAAGCCGTATGTGCTCATCCCTAATCCTGCTTATCAGGTTTATTCATCAGCAACCGAGTTAGCAGGTGGGATCCCGTACTACTTTAATCTGCTGAAGGAGAATAACTTTCAGCCGGATTTGGCTCGGATTCCTAAGGATATCTTGGCGCGAACGAGTCTGTGTTATCTCAATAGTCCCAATAATCCGTGTGCCGCATCTTATTCGCAGCAGACCTTGCGTGATGTTGTTCTGCTTGCGCGTGAATATGGTTTTGCATTGGCTTCTGATGAGTGTTACGCGGAGATATACTTCAACAACAGACCAACAAGTGTGCTTGAAGTGTGCGCGGCGCTTGATGGTGATAATTCGTTTAAAAATGTTGTGGCGTTTGATACGCTGTCGAAGCGCAGTAGCTTGCCAGGTTTACGCTCGGGTTCAATGGTAGGTGATGCCGCGTTAGTCTCTCATTACTTAAAAATTCGATTAAGCGAGCGGAAAGTTCTTCCCTTGAATGTGCAACGTGCATCGGCGTTCGCTTGGACGAACTTCGATGATGTTGCGAACAATCGATCACTGTACCACCAGAAGTTTCTACTTGCTCGTGAAGCTTTTAAGGGGAGTGGGTGTTCTGAGGCGCTTCCGGATGGGACCTTTTACTGGTGGCTGGATATCTCGCAGTATAACTCAAGCGACGAGCAATTCGCATTGGATCTCGCAACCGCAACTGGTATCCTCACGTTCCCGGGCAGTTGCTTTTCGGTTGTCTGTGATGGGGTGAATCCTGGAGCTGGGTTTATCCGCATTGCGCTTATCGATTCAGTCGATGCGACAGCGTCAACCCTGAAGACTGCTTCGGAATTTATGAGAAATTATAGGTAGGTTGTATGTCATCTGATCTCGCGCGGCAGTACTTTGTTGATAACCTCGAGCGCTTAACGGGCGCTGTACCACACGTTGCCCTGCTCAAAGTATATCTTGATGACCAGCTGATTCGAACGATTGCAAACGTACCCGGACAATCTGGCTCGTTGCGCGTGCTCTCTCATTTTCAAAGTGGTGGCGAACTTCTTCCGGCGGGCGTGGCAGGTGCTCTTGAAGTGTTTGCTCCTCTTGTTGAAGAGGCTAAGGCTCATCCGGGGAAACATCCAACCATCGACCTCCTGCTAGGGCTTGGCGCTCAACAGATCCTACGCATAGAGCAGGTCGAGAGCTCGCCCAATCTTTTCGTGAAGCTATCGGATGGGTCGGCGTCGCAAGACGAGAAGCAGAGAGCAGTTGATCTTCTCGATAAGGGACTTATTCGATGTGCCGAAAAGCTACGTGGCTACACGGTAGCGGGTGATGGAATTAAGCTCGTTGATACCGGTACATGGGTCACGCAGCCCTATGCGATCGCGTGTATGAATGCTGCTTTCTCAGCTTTCCCGATGGAGAGAATAGGGGAGTACTTCTTTGATAAGGTACCGCTTAAAACCGAAGGCTGGGTTGAAGAAGATTATCAGAAAGCCGGAGTGCGATTCGTGCCGGGCTCCTTTGCTCGTAGGGGGGCTTTTATCGGTGCAGGCGCAACGATAATGCCAGGTGGTATCGTAAACATCGGCGCCTACGTTGCCGGCCAGGGTGTCATGATCGATGGTGGCGCCCGAGTTGGTTCAGGGGCGCAGGTTGGTAAGGGTGTTAAGCTCGGAGCGGGTTCTGGCATCGAGGGGATACTTGAGCCTGCGGGACGCTTGCCTTCGATTATAGAAGATAATGTGCGCGTTGGCGCAAACTGCGAGTTGTGCGGCATTATTGAAGAGGGCGCTGTAATCGCCAGCGGCGTAATTATGGCTTCGGGGAAGAAGATCTTTGATTTACGAACGAACGCCGAAGTTGAGCCGCGCTACATGGCTATCGGCGAGAAGGTGCTTGAGATTCCTTTTATCCCTAAAAACCGTGTGGCGGTTGGTGGTGTGTACAGCAAGACCGCGCAGCTAGGGATCGATTGTATCGTGTTGCTTGAGAAAGATGCATCCGATACGAGCTTAAGCAAGATTCCCAAGAATACGGCTCTCTACATATCGATCTAGGGTGGTGTTCGGAAGCGTAGACCTTCCATGTCTACCAGAATCTTACGTGCGTCACCGCAGCGCCTGGTGAAGCTTCGCGCTCTAAAAGCGCTGTTAGGCGGCCCCCGAAGCCGCCTCTATACTCAAACAGCGCTGGTGCGTTGTCGCGCTTTCCTCAAGTTTATGAGTCAATGTTACGTTTTCAAGTAAATAGGTATTCGATAGAGTATGGTAATAAAAGACGCGTCGACACTCTTTTAACCGAATTGAAGATGATTCAGAGTGGCTGCGAGATTTTTAGGGGAATCGTACATGCAAACGTTTGATCCGGTTGAGCTGACCCGATTCTTGCTCCGGCACGACACTACCACTGGGCACATCGACCCGTCTTTTTTAAATAATTTTATGACACTTCTCTCTGATCGCGGGTTTCGCGTGCACAGTGTGGACGTTGAGGGCGTGCGACACCTAGCTGCAACGATTGGCCCACAAGAGTCTGCGCTTCGCATGGCGTTCGTCGGTCACTACGATACGGTTCCAGTAGGTGAGGGGTGGACCCGTCCGGCACACGCTGCACACCAGGAAGGAGATGTGCTCTTTGGCCGGGGTGCAAGCGATATGAAAAGTGGCGACGCTGCTGCGATCTGTGCCGCTGCCCGTCTTGCTTCGAAGGGTGTGCATTCAACAGTTTTTCTTCCAGGCGATGAAGAAACGTTTTCGCGCGGGATGCCAGCTTTGCTCGAGGCGTTGAAGTTAACGTTTGATTACTGTATCTGTGCAGAGCCTACGTCTCGGGATCTTCTCGGAGATTGTATTAAATTTGGCAGGCGTGGTATGATACGTGGGACGATCATCCTCAAAGGACAGCAGGGGCACGCAGCCTATGCGCACCGCACCCCTAATGTTATCCTTCGACTCCCTGAGGTCATAACGCAGCTTGCAAAGCCGTGGAACGATCACTGCCACGGCACGGACACCACATTATCTCTTACGAATATTACGACCAATAGTACAGCGTCGAATGTGATACCTGGAGCTGTCTACCTTTCCTTCAATCTTCGATTCGCACCGCATCGCAAGGTCGCAGAGATACAGCACGAGATTGAGCAGCGACTCGAAGCTAGTACGGTACCGTACGAACTCGTTGTTGATAAGGTCACTGAGCCTTACATGACAGGTGTCGATGCTGATCCTGCTTCACCTCAGGGGCGACTGATCGCATCCGTCCGCCGAGCGATTCATGAGTTGCTCGCTACAGAGCCGGTATTGAGTTGTGATGGCGGAACAAGTGATGCACGCTTTATTGCAGCTCAGGGTGTACCCACCATTGAATTCGGCGTTCCGCACGGGAACATGCATGGCCCAGATGAGTTCGTCTCTGTGCAGGACGTAGAGCGTCTTACTCAGGTCTATGAGCGGGTGGTTGAGCTGCTGCTTTAGAAGGTGTTCTCTTCCTTTTAAGAAGCTAAAAAACAATTCACAACGAGCACAATGAGCACGACGAGAGAGGGAAAATTTCCCCTTGCTGGTCTCGTTGTACTCGTTGTGAGTTTTTAGGTTTATACCTGCTGGTGTTGAGAGGTGTGTGCAGTCATCGTACCGGCGGGTGCGGTCAGCGTTGCACCGGCTGCCCCGGTGAGAACCTCGGTGCCGTGTTGCAGGGCCGCTCGGCGCCATTCGTTGCTTGATGGACAGAAGAACTCGCGACTCACATTAAAAGCTGTGCTCGTTAAGCCGGTGTGAGGGTGATTCGCGGAGAAGTTCTCTAGGCACAAGACGGGGAGTAGTCCATCTGGGTAGGTTCCTATTTCATGTACTAGGCTAGCTGCGCCGTTTTCGGAAAAGATAGTGGCTAATCCGCCTGCTATGCTGCCGTGGACCTTGGAAAAGTAGGGGATCGTTTTCTCTGGTTGTCGGACTTCAAAGCGCGGCGAGAGAGCAGCAGCGACATCACTGAGCATCCTGTTATTACTCCCCAAAGAGAAAAGGGTGTTTTCCGAACTATTTCCGAGGCCGGTGTGAATATCGACAAACAGAACTCGCTGAGCAGCCGCTAGCCTCGACTCGAGGAATGACAGCAGGATTTCATTGTTCTCCTGCAGTCTGCTCCCTCCGTAGAAAGGTGCGCGTGGGTTGGTGTATTGCCCTGGTGATAAAATTTGGAGGTACTTCTTACGAGTTGACTCGTCCGACGATGTTAGGAATTCTACTGCTTGCTCAAGGCCGTGTAAGGTTGTGGGTGTCAAGTGGTGCAGCGCTTCGCAGTTGCCGACCGGGTCGGCATTGAAATGATATGTAAAATTTCTATTGAGATCGATGTTATCTTTTGTGGTTCGGCGCTCGTAGGCCATGCCAAACGGGTTAAGCGCATGGACGAGTATGAGCGCTGAGTCTGGGGGAAGTATCGGCTTCGCAGCAAGTATGTCCAGCTGTATGGCAGATCCGACCCGCCCTTCGCTGCCGTGAACGCCTGAGATGGCTATAACCACACTTTTGGCTGTACGAGTCGAACCGATCTCGGAGAAATCAATAGCGAGCTCCTCTCCTTTTGGGCCCCGCTCGGTCAAGTTGTGCGAGGTGATAGTGGCACCTGCACATCGACTTAGGTTCAGAAATCTCTCTCGTGCAGCAGTGTAGTCATGACTGAATCTAAGATTAATAAAATGTTCGTCGACTTCTGTATTTTCGAGGTAGCAGGCAGGAAGACCTCGAAAGCGTAACTGCGAGGTGCGGTGCTCAAGTAGCGGGGCTGGTGGGTGAGATCTCATAAAGCAACTCTTGGTTTACATACACCGTGAGCTGCCTGCTGCTCTTTGTCTACGCTATTGGATAATTTGCGCCGTGTAGTGCCCTGGCTGTTAATTGGAAGACTTTGTCCGGCTATTCTGGCAGTTTGCCCTAGAAGGGCAGCGGTGGTTGCTACCCTTCCGCCTTGTCTGGAGGGCATTAATCGCAGGTGTCGCGCCGGGCAGCGGATTGTTGACTGAAGATATAAGGACCGAATCTACTGATAAACCGGCCTAAGTCTATGTTTTTAATCGGCCCCGACCTTGACTCACTTCTGGGCGCATGATACTCCTCGCGAGCAACAAATGTTTGCATTTTCATCAGCTGCTCAGTTTTTGAGTAAGGGGTTGAATTAACTGCTTAATATATCAAGCAGAAGATGCACTGCCGCTTCCCGGGTGGTAACATCTTGCGAGCAAACGAGTTGTCAGAGGGTAATGCAAGGGATTCCTAAAGGAGTCCCAAGCAAAAGAGTTGAGCGGAAGACGGTGATACCAAAACCAGGTTAGCCTTCGCTCACGAGACCATTCTGCCCGGGAGTTACACAGATAGCCATTTGTGATGCGGTTTCTGACCGCGTTCGAAGCGCCCGCTACTCAGTAGTTATGAGGTGGGGGGTAAGCGTCGAAGGCTGCTACGCGGCCAATCATTGGCACCGCAACGTCGGTCGGGTTCGGGCTCTTGTAGGGCCTGGGCTTTGAATTGTTCGCGGAATGTGTTAATCACGGCACCTCTTGGAGGGTAGTTCAGCTCGCAAGGTAGAGCTTACCAAGAGGGTCGTTAGAGAGGGTGGTGCCTCTCTAAGAGAAATGAACTACCCGATGTGTTTCGCGCAAGAAGGAAGAGGCTAGGCAAAAATGCCAACAATTAATCAGTTAGTTCGAAATCGTCGTCGCAGCAAAACAGCAAAGAGCAAGTCTCCTGCTCTCGTTCGATGTCCTCAGCGTCGTGGAGTGTGCACCCGTGTGTATACCCAGACACCGAAGAAGCCAAACTCAGCTCTCCGTAAGGTAGCGCGTGTTCGTTTGACAACCGGTATGGAGGTTACGAGCTACATCCCTGGCGTTGGTCACAATTTGCAAGAGCACTCGGTTGTTCTTATTCGTGGCGGCCGTGTGAAGGACCTTCCAGGAGTTCGATACCACATCGTTCGCGGAAAGCTTGAGGCTCACGGTGTTCAAGATAGGAAGCAGAGCCGATCTAAGTACGGCGCAAAGCGACCTAAGTAGTGAGTAGAAGAGATTTGACGGTAAGCTAAATAAGCTAAGAGTTTTGGTTGAGAGGGGAGAATGTCACGTAAGAAGCGCGATTTTAAGAGACCGGTAACCGCTGATCCTCGATTCGGTGACGTGGTTGTAGGGAAGGCGATCAATGTGATCATGGACAGCGGCAAGAAGGGCGTTGCAGAGCGCGCTCTTTATGGAGCTCTCGATCAGATCGCTAAGAAGACTGGCAGCGATGCCGTTGAGGTTTTCCACAAGGCGCTGAGTAATATTAAGCCAGTTGTTGAAGTTCGTTCGCGACGCGTCGGCGGTGCAACGTACCAGGTTCCAACTGAGGTCCGCGCAGAGCGTGCTCAGTCGCTTGCTTTGCGGTGGTTGAAGGACGCTGCTGAGGGTCGTGGGGAGCGCAGCCTCTCTGACCGGCTCGCAAATGAGTTGATGGATGCAACGCAGAACCGCGGCGCAGCAGTTAAGAAGCGTGAGGATACTCACCGAATGGCAGAAGCCAACAAGGCATTCGCTCACTTTAAGTGGTAAGCGAGATAGCATAGGAACTAGACGGAGATTATACAGTGGCTAAGAAGGATCTACATTTAGTACGTAACATCGGCATCATGGCGCACATCGATGCTGGTAAGACGACTACCACCGAGCGAGTGCTTTACTATACAGGCATGACCCACAAGATTGGTGAAGTGCACGAAGGCGCTGCAACCATGGATTACATGGAGCTTGAGCAGGAGCGTGGTATTACGATCACATCTGCTGCGACCACTTGTAGCTGGAAGGGTTCTCACGGCGATCGGTCTGAGCACCAGATCAACGTTATCGATACTCCAGGCCACGTAGATTTCACCATCGAAGTTGAGCGAAGTCTCCGAGTTCTCGACGGTGCTGTTGCTGTATTCGACGCTGTAAGCGGGGTAGAGCCTCAGTCTGAAACAGTATGGCGACAAGCAAATAAGTTTCGAGTTCCTCGTTTCTGCTTTATCAACAAGATGGACCGTATCGGTTCTGATTTTGCAGGCGCTATAGCATCGATTCGCGATAAGCTCGGTGCTCGTGCGGTTCCTATTCAGATCCCGATCGGAGCTGAGAGCGCGTTTCTCGGTGTTGTAGACCTCGTGCTCATGAAGGCTATCCTGTACAAGGATGAGACCAAGGGCGCTAAGTTTGAGGTAACTGATATCCCAGAAGAGCTCGTTGATGAAGCAAAGGCAGCGCGCGAATTCTTGCTCGAGAGCATAGCTGAGGTAGATGATACCTTGATGGAGAAGTACCTCGCAGGAAAGGAGCTCTCTGAGGCTGAGGTAAAGGCTGGTATCCGTACTGGTACATTGAAGATGGAGATCTTCCCAGTTATTTGCGGAAGTGCATTCAAGAATAAAGGTGTTCAACCCCTCCTTGATGCAGTCGTTGATTACTTGCCAAGCCCCCTCGATCTCCCTCCAGTAAAGGGCACTGATCCCGATAAGAAGGAAGTTGTTGAGGTTGAGCGAGCTACTGATCCAGATGCTCCGATGTGCGCGCTTGCGTTTAAGATCATCACTGACCCATACGTAGGTATCCTTACGTTCTTCCGAGTTTACTCGGGTACGGTGTCAGCAGGGTCGGGTGTTCTTAATTCAACTCGTGGAAAGAAAGAGCGTATCGGTCGTGTGGTACGTATGCACGCCGAAAAGCGTGAGGAAGTTAAGGAAGTTTCGGCTGGAGACATCGGTGCTGCGGTAGGACTTAAAGAGACCATCACAGGAGATACCCTGTGTGATATCGAAAATCCTATCGTTCTTGAGAGCATTCACGCTCCTGAGCCAGTTATCAGTATTGCCATCGAGCCAAAGACTAAGGCCGATGAAGGGAAGATGGGGCTGTCTTTGATGAAGCTTGCGAAGGAGGATCCTTCGCTTCGATTGAGCGTTGATAAGGAGTCCGGACAGACACTTATCGCCGGAATGGGTGAGCTCCATCTCGATATTATTAAGCAGCGTCTCTTTAGAGAGTTCGGCGTAGATACCACTGTCGGTAAGCCTCAGGTTGCTTACCGCGAGACTATCGTTAATAAAGCCGAGGCTGAGTGTAAGTACGCTAAGCAGACCGGAGGTCGTGGACAGTTCGGACACGTTCTTCTCCGAGTTGAGCCGATGGAGCCAGGCAAAGGATTCGAGTTTGTTGATGAAATTAAGGGAGGAATTATCCCGAAAGAGTACGTACCTGCGGTTGAGAAGGGAATTGTTGAGGCCCTCGAAGGGGGTATCATGGCAGGCTTCCCGCTGATCGACCTCAAGGTTACGCTCTATTACGGTAGCTTCCACGAAGTTGACTCAAGTGAAATCGCGTTCAAGATTGCGGGCTCCATGTGTGTGAAGGACGCATGTCAGAAGGCGAAGATACAGTTGCTTGAGCCAGTTATGGCCGTGGAAGTAGTATGTCCTGATGATTTTATCAGCAATATCGTTGGGGACCTTAACAGACGTCGAGCACGAATCCTTGGCATGGAGCCAAGAGCTGGTGCGCAGACTGTCAAGTGCGAGGTTCCGCTCGCTGAGATGTTCGGATATTCGACAGATCTGCGATCTAACTCGCAAGGGCGAGCAACCTTCACTATGGAGTACCATCACTATGCACCCGTACCGACTCACGTTGCGGAAAGCATAGCGAAAAAGTGATGTTTTTAATGGTGTTTTAACTAATTAAAACCGGAGAAAGGCATGTCAACTAAGAAATTTGAAAGAACAAAAGCGCACGTAAACGTGGGAACCATCGGTCACGTAGACCATGGTAAGACCACAACAACAGCAGCCCTCGTGTCTGTTCAGGCAGCAAAGGGTTTGGCAACCGTTAAGTCGTACAAAGATATCGCTAAGGGCGGTACCG
The DNA here is from genome assembly GCA_044360195.1 of Bdellovibrionota bacterium. GTDB lineage: Bacteria > Bdellovibrionota_C > UBA2361 > UBA2361 > OMII01 > OMII01. The sequence goes on from JBIKKT010000002.1 coordinate 69,338, forward strand.
TGCGCGACGATTCAAAGACGGTTACCATTGCTTCAGCTCACGTTGAGTATGAAACAGCAACTCGTCACTACGCTCACGTAGATTGCCCGGGTCACGCTGACTACGTTAAGAACATGATTACTGGTGCTGCTCAGATGGACGGCGCTATCCTCGTAGTAAGTGCGTCGGATGGACCGATGCCACAGACTCGAGAGCACATCCTCCTTGCTCGTCAGGTAGGAGTTCCTAAGATCGTTGTTTTCCTTAACAAGGTTGACACAGTTGATGACCCCGAGCTTCTCGACCTCGTTGAGATGGAAGTTCGTGACCTCCTTGCTGAGTACGATTTCCCAGGTGCTGAGACCCCGGTCATCCGTGGTTCGGCTCTCAAGGCTCTTCAGGGTGAGCAGAGCGATATCGGCGTAGGCGCTTTCGATAAGCTCCTTGCTACAATCGATGAGTACATCCCAGTTCCACAGCGCGATGTTGATAAGTCGTTCCTTATGCCGGTTGAGGATGTATTCTCAATCGCAGGACGCGGTACTGTAGCTACAGGACGTGTTGAGCGCGGTCGCATCAAGGTTGGAGAGGAAGTTGAGATCGTTGGAATTCGCGACACTCAGAAGACCGTTGTTACAGGCGTTGAGATGTTCAAGAAGCTCCTCGATGAAGGACAGGCAGGTGACAACGTTGGATGTCTCCTCCGTGGTCTCAAGCGTGACGATGTTGAGCGCGGACAGATCCTCTGCCAGCCTGGCAGCGTTAAGCCTCATAAGAAGTTCAAGGCAGAGGCATACATCCTTAAGAAGGAAGAGGGCGGACGTCATAAGCCTTTCTTTTCTGGATACCGACCTCAGTTCTTCTTCAGAACAACTGATGTAACCGGATCGATCAAGTTGCCTGATGGTGTTGAGATGGCTATGCCTGGTGACCACATCAATCTTGATGTTGAGCTCTATCAGCCAATCGGCATCGAGAAGACTCTCCGATTTGCTATCCGAGAGGGTGGTAAGACGGTTGGTTCAGGTGTTGTAACTGACATCGTCGAGTAGTTCGATAGAATGAAAACAGGGCGACTGGCGAGAGCTAGTCGCCCTGTAGAAAGAAGGTTTTCGCGAAGAAATTTTCTAAACGTGAACGTGAGAGGAAGAAGCCATGATTGGCGGGCAGTTAATTAGAATTAGACTTAAAGGATACGATCACAAGCTGTTGGACTCAGCAGTCGTGGAGATCGTTCAGACAGTTCGGCGCACAGGCGGCCGTGTAGCCGGCCCTATTCCTCTACCGACGCGAATTCAGAAGTTTACGGTGAACCGGTCACCGTTCGTTGATAAGAAGTCGCGTGAGCAGTTTGAGATCCGCACTCACAAGAGGCTTCTCGACATTTTAGAGCCCACTCAGCAAACGATCGATGAGCTGGGGAAGCTTGAGCTCTCAACCGGTATCGATGTTGAGATTAAGCTACAGTAGGCGAGTTTGAATTAGTTTTAACGAGGGGGACCTCTTCATGAGTACGGTAAAGCACTATCCCGAGGGATTGTTAGGGAAGAAGTTGGGAATGACCCAGGTGTTTACACCTGAAGGACAGAGCATTCCAGTGACCATAATTCAGGCTGGACCCTGTTTCGTTCTTGATGTCCGTGGCGACGATGTTCACGGTTACAGCGCGGTTCAATTTGGTTTTGAGCCAAAGAAGAACCAGCGCTGCTCCAAGTCCGAACTTGGCCAGTTCAAAAAGGCAGGGCGCGGCGCCTTCTGTCACGTCAAAGAGGTCCGGTGCGACGCACAGGGTCTTGGCTGGAACGAGGTAGGTAAAGAAGTAACGGTCGCTGATGTCTTCAAAGACGGCGAAACCGTAGATGTTTCTGGCGTTTCGATAGGACGTGGATTTCAAGGCGTTGTTCGTCGGCACCACATCAAGGGCCAGCCGATGACTCGCGGTACGCACGAAGTTAGACGTCACGTAGGAGCTATCGGTTGTCGTAAGTTTCCTGGACGTGTGTTCAAGAACAAGCGTATGCCAGGACGGATGGGCGGAGAGAACGTTACTGTTCAGAACCTAACTGTCGTTGGAGTTCGGCCCGAAGAGAACGTGTTGCTTGTAAAGGGTGGCATTCCAGGAGCTCGAGGAAGCCTTGTTGTTATCCGAAAAGCTACTAAGGCGTAACCGAAGGAGCGGTGGAGGAACTAGATATGTCTTCAGATGTAGTAAGCGCAAAGTTGGTTGATGGTGCTGGAAAAGAGAAGGGCGTAGTGGCTCTCTCAGCAGAAGTGTTCAAGGCAACCGTCAAGGCGGAGCTGGTGCACACCGCAGTTCGGTGGCAGCGAGCTAAGCGTCGTGCTGGAACGCACGACGTGTTGACCCGCAGCGAGATTCAGGGTGGAAAGAAGAAGCCGTTCAAGCAGAAGGGTACTGGAAACGCGCGAGCTGGTAGCTCCGTATCGCCCCTGATGGTCGGTGGAGCTGTTGTTCACGGCCCAACCCCTCGTAGTTATGAGTTCCGCTTCTCAAAGAAGATGAAGAAGGCTGCTCTGGCTTCTGCTCTTGCTGTAAAGAGTTCAAGCAGCAGCTGGATAGTTCTTGAGAGCATGGATTCAGCAACGGGGAAAACTAAGGATGCAGTAAAGCTCCTTAAGACAGTCGGTCTCAGCGGTTCTAAGGTGCTTGTAATAGTTCCAAACGAAGCCAGCGATGCACGAGAGAAGTTCGCATTTGGGCTTGGTAACATTCCAAAAGTGACGGTCGTACCGGTAGCAGGAGTTAACGTGTACGATTTAATTAACAGCACGAACGTTTTGTGTGTTCAGTCTGCTCTCGCCGAGTTAGAGGCGCGAGTTGGTGTGAGCTCTAAGTAGTTTCGAGGGGAAGGGCGTATGGCAAAGAAAAATGCAGCTACCACATCGGCAAAGGTTACTGACTACGGCATCATCCTGTCTCCGGTTATTACGGAGAAGAGCGCAATAGTTGGCGGAGCAGGTCGGGTCGTTACCTTCCGAGTTGACCCTCGTGCGTCGAAAGAGGAGATAAGCGGTGCCGTTGAGCGAGTTTTCTCCGTGAAAGTTGAAGGTGTTCGAACCAGCCGGTTTCTCGGCAAGACGAAGCGCTCGGTAACAGGAGTTGCTCGTCGCGCGGGATACAAGAAGGCGTACGTTACTCTTGTTGAGGGACACAAGATCGACATCGTAGAAGGCTTGTAATCAGAGATAGAGGTATCACATGGCTCTTAGAAACTTTAGACCAATAACACCGACTCGCCGATTTCTAACGGTGGCGGACTTCTCGGAGATCACAACTGATCGTCCAGAGAAGAGCCTGCTCGCTAAGTACGGAAGCACCGGTGGTCGCAACAACTATGGTCGTAACACAAATATCAATAAGGGTGGTGGGCATAAGCGTCGCTACCGTTTGGTAGATTTCCGTCGTGACAAAGTTGGTATCAAGGGTACCGTTGCTACAATCGAGTACGATCCGAATCGTACGGCCCGTATAGCGTTGGTCGTTTATACGGATGGAGAGAAGAGGTATATCCTTGCACCGCAGGGCTTGAGTGTTGGTCAGGTGATCAGCGCAGGTCCAGACGCTGATATCAAGCCTGGTAACGCTTTGCCGCTTCGCTCTGTTCCACTCGGTGAGAACATTTATAACATCGAGTTGAAGAGGAACGGCGGTGCTCAGCTGGTTCGTTCCGCCGGAGCAGCAGCTCAGCTAGTTGCTAAAGAAGGTGACTATGCACTCGTTAAGCTCCCTTCGGGCGAAACCCGCAAGGTTCTCCTTGAGTGCTATGCATCTATCGGGTCTGTAAGTAATCCTGACCACCAGAACGTGGTAATTGGTAAAGCGGGACGTAGTCGATGGCTAAACCGTCGACCTCATAACCGTGGAGTTACCAAGAACCCAGTCGACCATCCGATGGGAGGAGGAGAAGGAAAAAGTGCAGGAGGACGTCATCCATGTTCTCCGCGAGGATTGCTTGCTAAGGGCCTTAAGACCCGAACTAACAAGCGAACTCAGAAGTTTATTATACGTCGTCGTAGTAAGTAAGAGGGGAGAGCCATGGCTCGTTCGGTAAAAAAAGGACCATTTGTTGATCAAAGTTTGTTAAAGTGGATAGAGAGGGCCAAGTCTGGCGCTCTCAAGGGACCAATTAAGACCTGGTCTCGTCGTTCAACGATAACACCTGACATGATTGGATTAACCTTCGCCGTGCACAACGGAAAGAAGTTCAATGCGGTGTTTGTGACTGAGAATATGGTAGGGCACAAGTTGGGTGAGTTCTCACCAACTCGAACTTATCACGGACACTCAGTGAAGTCGGCATCAGCAGCATAAGGTGTTGTAGCGTAACGCTGACACGGGTGACGCAGGGATTTTAGTTAAGGATTGCGGTTATGACTAAGAAAGTAAAGCAGAATTCGCAGAAAGAGGGTGAGGTAGCGAGAGCTACGTTGCGACACATTCGCCTCTCGCCCCGTAAGGCGCGTCTCGTCGTGGATCTGATCCGTGGCAAGCAAGTTGAGCCAGCGTTGCAGGTGTTGCGCTTCTCCAATAAGAAGATGGCGAGCTATGCGAAGAAGCTGCTTGAATCAGCGATTGCAAATGCACGCGAGCAGGCTCGAGCTGACGTGGACCGTTTGTGGATAACAGGCGGATGGGTTGACCCCAGCAGTACACTTAAGCGGTACATGCCCGCCGCACACGGTCGTGCTAACCCTATTCGCAAGCGGTCGTCAAATGTGACCATCGTTCTTGGTGAGAAGTAAGATTTTAGGAGAGTCGTTATGGGACAAAAAGTTAACCCCCGCGGTTTGCGATTAGGAATCACCGAAGGATGGCAGTCAAAGTGGTTTGCAGGAAAGGAGTTCTCACGCTACATCGGTGAGGACGTAAAGATCCGCAAGTTCGTAAAGAGCAAGCTGAACGCAGCCGGTATATCGCGCATCGAGATTGAGCGCGCAGCGGCTCGCATTAAGGTGAACATCCACACCGCAAAGCCTGGTCTTGTGATCGGTAAGAAGGGTAAGGATATTGAGGACCTTCGTAAAGAGCTGAAGTCTCTCGTGCAGAAAGATGTGAACTTGAGCATCATTGAGGCTCGTAAGGCTGATATGGATGCTCAGCTTGTTGCAGAAAGCATCGCTTTCCAGCTTGAGCGTCGTGTTAATTTCCGTCGTGCTCTTAAGGAGTCTGTTAACCGCGCGCTTCGTGTCGGTGCTGAAGGTATCAAGGTGCGCGTGTCGGGCCGTTTAAACGGGGCAGAGATTGCACGTACAGAGAGCTACCGTGAGGGGCGCGTGCCGCTTCATACGCTGCGAGCCGATATCGACTACGGTCTTGCTGAAGCTAGCACCACGTATGGAATTATCGGAGTGAAAGTTTGGGTATTCAAGGGCGAGAAGTTCGCCCCAGGTGAAGAAGTAGCTGCTGAGGCGATTGACCTATAGTAGTGCTAGCCTGAAAGGGGATTTTCTCGGAGTAGAATATGTTACAGCCAAAGAAGCCGCGTTACCGCAAGCAGATGAAGCTTTATCGCCACCTGAAAATCAAGGAGACACGAGGGTGTACCTTGGAGTTCGGAGAGTTTGGTTTGAGAGCTATGGAGGCCGGTTGGGTCACTAACCGTCAGATCGAGGCTGCTCGTCAAACCATGGTTAGACACATCAAGCGTGGTGGTAAGGTGTGGATTAAGGTTTATCCAGATAAGCCCCTGACATCTAAGCCTGCCGAAGTGCGTATGGGTAAAGGAAAGGGAGCTGTAGAGCACTGGGTAGCTGAAGTGAAATCCGGACGTATTATGTACGAAATCACCGGTGTCGCTGAAAAGGTTGCAGTTCAGGCGTTGGAGCTCGCTTCTGCGAAGCTTCCAATCAAGACAAAGATAGTTGTTCGGTCCGCCAGCTTGATTTAAGGGGCGGAAGAAGGCATAGTTCGGCCTCGTTTTGGCCATGTAGACGGATAGGTAGTTTAAATTATGAAACGTCGAGATTTTCTAAAAGAGATCGCGGGATTCGACAAGGCTGCATTGCATCAGAAGGCAGGTCAGTTGGCCGAGGAGCTCATGAAGTTGCGATTCAAGCAAGCCTCACGGCAGCTTGAGAAGCCGCATATGCTCAGGGAAACCCGGGTAGCACTCGCTCGCGTACAGTCTGAACTCAGTAAGAGGGGTAAGGCTAAATAGGGAAGCCTGCGCTGCATGGCAGCGCGAGAGTATTGCGCAGGGACGCAAGAGATTTCGGATAGGTAAAAGGTAGTTATATGGCAGAGGCAAAGAACAGTTCAAAGGGCGTATCCGCTTCGGCGAGTACAACCTCTCGCGGTCTTCGCAAGAGTGAGGACGGGGTTGTTGTTAGCAACAAGATGGACAAGACGATAGTGGTGGCAGTTGTTCGACAAGTTCGACACGCAACCTATGGTAAGTTTATCCGTAAGACCAAGAAGTACTATGCGCACGATGAAGGTCGTCAGTGCTCTGTTGGTGACAAGGTTCGGATCGTCGAGACGCGCCCCTTGAGTAAACTCAAGCGGTGGAAACTTGAGACTATCCTCACTAAGGCTGAGTAGTCGCGTTAAGGGATAGTGTAGCGGGGGATTTCTGAGTCGAGATCTGAAGGGGAAGTAGAGAGATATGATTCAATTAAAGACCGTGCTCGAAGTAGCTGATAATTCGGGCGCAAAAAAAGTGGTGTGTGTGAAGGTTCTCGGCGGCACTCGTAAGCGATACGCCTCTGTTGGTGATGTTGTGGTAGTTGCTGTGCGAGAAGCGATAGCAAACTCAAAGATCGCTAAGGGGTCGGTGCACAAGGCGGTTATCGTTCGAACGGCCAAGGCTGTAGCGCGCGAGGATGGATCGTTTATCCGGTTTGATGACAACAGTGCTGTTCTTATTAATGCGTCGTTTGAGCCAGTTGGTACTCGAATTTTCGGACCTGTGGCTCGCGAGCTGCGCGGAAAGAAGTTCATGAAGATCGTGTCATTGGCGCCAGAAGTTCTGTAGTTGAAGATCTGAAGTAGAGGAGTTAGAAAGTGGCAGCTAAAACGTCAAAAAATGGAAGACAAGCGCGGGTCTCCTCGGTTCTCCGAAAGGGAGATTCGGTGATGGTGATATCCGGCGGGAATAAGAACAAGCGCCCCCTTAAGGGACAGGTCGGTAAGATCAAGGCTTTTGTCGGTGACAAGCGACAACGTGTTATCATCGAGGGTTTAAACCTCATGGTTAAACACAAGAAAGCTTCTACTCCTGGCGAGGAAGGCGGAAAGATTAAGGTTGAAAGCTCTATTCACATCTCCAACGTAATGTTTTACGTGGAGGCTATCAAGCGTCCGGTGCGGCTCGTATCGGGATTGGTGGATGGGAAGAGGGTTCGGGGTTATAAGGATCCCAAAACTAAGGCATTTGTTAAGATTTAGTAGGTGTTGTTATGAGTCGTTTGGCGGAGCACTACAAGAACAATGTTGTTCCTGCGCTAATGAAGAAGTTTAACTACTCTTCTCCCATGCAGGTTCCAAAGCTCGAGAAGATCGTGCTTAACACGGGTGTTAGGGACGCGGTTAACAATTCAAAGGCTATTCAATTCGTTGAGTATGCCATGACGCAGATAAGCGGACAGAAGCCGGTGGTAACCCGCGCTCGTAAGTCGATAGCAGCCTTTAAGTTGCGTGAAGGTCTTCCAATTGGAGTGATGGTCACAATGCGCAAGCAGCGCATGAATGAGTTCCTCGATCGTCTCATCACAGTAGCTCTTCCTCGCGTGCGAGATTTCAGAGGTGTTCCTCGTAAGGGGTTCGATGGGCGCGGTAACTACACGATGGGCATCAAGGAGCAGATCGTGTTCCCAGAAATCGAAATTGAGAAGCTCGATACAGTTCGAGGTATGGACGTTACTTTCGTAACAACCGCCAAGACCGATGAAGAGGGTCTTGAGCTTCTTGAACTCATGGGTATGCCGTTTCGTAAGTAGTAGGCAGGGAATAACGTTATGATAAACGATCACGTATCAGACATGGTCACTAGAATTCGCAACGGTCAACGGGCTGGTCACAAGGCAGTTGTCGTTACCTCGTCAAAGCTGAATAAGAGCGTGCTTGAGGTTCTCAAGCGAGAGGGGCTTATTGAAGACTTTGAGCTTGGACAGGATGATGGCGGAAAGCCAGCAATCCTCGTTTCGCTCAAGTACTATTCAAGCGGCCGTCCAGTAATCAGCAAGGCTGTGCGCGTATCGCGTCCGGGTTGCAGAAAGTATTTCAGAGTGGAGAAGCTTCCAAAGGTGAGCAGCGGTCTTGGTATCTCGATCGTTTCTACATCTCGTGGAGTTCTTGCCGACCACGAAGCTCGTAAGCAGCGAGTGGGCGGGGAAGTTATTGCGCTCTTCGGCTAGTTTTTGAAAGAGGTGTTTCATGTCACGTATCGGTAAGTTGCCAGTGGCGCTTCCCCAAGGAGTAAAGGGGGCGGTATCGGGCGCAGTTGTTTCAGTAGAGGGGCCCAAAGGGACGCTCTCGTTCTCTATCACCCGCGGTGTTTCCGTTGAGGTAGTTGATGGGAAGTTCGTGGTGTCGTTATCAGGGTCTGACGCGCAAGCGAAGGCTAATTACGGTACCGTACGCGCAACCATCAACAACATGGTGAAGGGCGTTAGTACCGGTTGGAAGCGCACGCTTGAGTTGAACGGAGTTGGATTTACCGCGAAAGTTCAGGGCAAGTCGCTCGTTCTAGTGGTTGGATTCTCTCACGATGTCATTCTGGATATCCCAGAGGGGGTTAAGGCTACAGTGAATAAGAATATCATTGACCTTGAGTCCTCGGATCGAGAGGTTGTTGGAACGTTCGCAGCAAAGATCAGGGGCGTTCAACCTCCAGAGCCTTACCTCGGTAAGGGGATTAAGTATTCGGAAGAGAAGATCCGCCGTAAGGCTGGTAAGACCGGTAAGAAGTAACCGGAAATTCAATTTGGTAGGGCTGTAGGAGTAGGGGCCGTATGGCAACGCAAGGAAAAAAGATAGCTTCGTCAAAGAGGCATAAGACCAAGCTTAAGATTCGCAAGAAAATTGCGGGCACAAGTGAGCGCCCGCGCTTAAGCGTGTTTAGGAGCTCAAAGCACATCTATGCGCAGCTTATCCACGACAATAGTGGAAAGACGGTAGCAAGTGCGTCGACGTTGGAGAAGGACGTAGTCGCTAAGATCGCCGCTCTTCCAAAGGATGAGTCTAACGGCAAGACAAGCACTAAGTCGTGCGCAGCAGCGCGCGCGGTAGGTCTCATCCTCGCTGAGAGAGCGAAGGGGGCTAAGGTCGCACAAGTGGTATTCGACCGAAATGGATTTGTGTATTGTGGGCGTATAAAGGCTTTGGCTGATGGCGCACGCGATGGCGGCCTTGATTTTTAGTTCGGAGACGTATGGCTTTTAAAGATATTCTAGACAAGCGAAGGGTAACGATTGACCAGTGCGGGGAGCTCACCGATAAGACGGTTTTCATTAACCGTGTTTCTAAGGTGGTTAAGGGCGGTCGTCGCTTCAGCTTTAGTGCGCTAGTAGTAACCGGTGACGGAAGAGGTCACATTGGTTATGGCCTTGGAAAGGCAGCGGAGGTTCCTGATGCAATTCGGAAGGCTTCCGAGCAGGCTCGCAAGCGGCTCATCAAGGTTCCCCTTAAGGGAACTACGATTCCTCATGATATAATCGGCAAGGCAGGTCCCTCAACCGTTATCATGAAGCCTGGTGCTCCAGGAACAGGAGTTATCGCAGGTGCCTCTGTTCGAGCTATAATGGACGTTTGTGGAATTAAGGATATCCGGACTAAGTGTATCGGTTCCAGTACACCGCAGAACGTTCTCCAGAGCACGTTGATGGGTCTTCTCTCGCTTGAGGAACCAGAAGTGGTGGCAGCAGTTCGAGGGGTTACCCTTGAGGAGATGGGATACCATCCATTCTAGTGGATTGGATTTAGGATTTCGGTGTTAAGTAGGTAGAGCTTACGGTGTTGTATGAGCAAAGTACGGGTCAAGCAAGTTAGAAGTGATATTGGCCGCGCGCCAACCGTTAGAAGAACTCTTAAGGCCATTGGCCTTGGGGCGATCGGGAAGAGCAAGGAGCTCCCACTGAATGATTCAGTACGGGGTATGCTGCGCAAGGTCGAGCATCTTCTAACGATAGAGCCAGTTAAGTAGTCTCAAAAGCAGTATATAGGTGAGTGTAGTCATGGCTAAGAATTTAACTCTTCATACACTAAAGCCGAACGCCGGCTCGCGTAAGAATCGTACTCGTGTTGGACGCGGAGAAGGTTCCGGTCACGGAAAGACCTCCGGTCGCGGAGGAAAAGGTCAAACAGCACGGTCTGGCGGAGGAGTTCGTCCAGGATTTGAGGGAGGTCAGATGCCTCTCTATCGGCGTCTTCCTAAGGTTGGTTTTACCTCCGGCAAAACAGCTCGCGGTGACAATAAATACAACGTAGTCCGTTTATCTGCGCTACAGCGACTTGATAACGGAACCACTGTCGATGCTGTTGTAATCCGAGGTATGGGCCACGGAAAGCACAGTGGTAATAAGGCAGGGATCAAGGTTCTTGCTGACAACGGCGAGTTTTCCAAGAAGCTGCACCTTAAGGTGAACGCTATATCGGAAGGTGCTCGAGCTAAGGTTGAAGCTGCGGGCGGGACCGTAGAGATCCTTGGAGCTTAAGGGTATCGGACGTCGTAGGGATATTTTTCTCGCGGATGACGACTACCTCGCCGGCGATCTCAGTCAGAAGTCTTCAAAAGTCTTGACGGCGTGGCTGCTTGAGCAGCATTCTGCTCAAGATAATAACGTGGGCACAAATTTCAAACAGTAATGTGTGTGTACTGAGGGGGTTCGATGAGCGGCCTGGCGCAGGTTTTTCAGATTCCGGAGCTTAAGAAGCGACTGCTTTTTACCATATCAATGTTGGCCGTGTATCGCTTTGGAGTGTTTGTTTCCACCCCAGGTGTTAACGTTGATGCGATTCGTCGCATGTTTGAGGACTCCTCGAATACTCTCTTTGGTCTCATTAACCTATTTTCCGGAGGAGCACTCGAACAGTTCTCCATCTTTACTCTGGGAATATCGCCTTACATTACAGTTTCGATCATTATTCAGCTGCTATCTCCCAGCATTCCTCTCCTTGAGAACCTGAAGAAAGAAGGGGAGGCGGGGCGTAAGGTGATAACGCGGTACACCCGTCAGGGGACGATCCTTCTCGCGCTCTTTCAGAGTTTTATGATTGCGCGGGCCCTTGAGTCTAAGGGGCTTGCCACTCCAAGTTTATCATTCGAATTGATTACTATGGTAACGCTGACAGCTGGTACGGCGTTCATCATGTGGTTAGCAGAGCAGATAACTGAGCGCGGGTTAGGTAACGGCACAAGTGTCATCATCTTTGCAGGAATCGCGGCACGTATGCCCTCAGTTATGGGTTCAACAGTTGAGCTTGCGCGAACAGGTGAAGTGTCGCCTTTTGCGATTCTCTTCCTGTTGGCTTTCTGCTTGGCCTCGATTTACGGAATTATATACGTGGAGCGATCATCGCGCCGCATACCGGTACAGTATCCGCGTCGCATGGTTGGTAAGCGCATGACGCAGGCACAGACTCAGTACATGCCGCTTAAGCTCAACATGACCAGTGTAATACCGCCGATCTTCGCCTCAGCTCTTATGATGCTTCCAGCCACCATCATGACGGTAGTGCCTGGAGCGCAGGACACCGCCTTGGCAAGTTTCTTTACCCCAGGCGAGTGGGGATATGAGGGTGTTTTTGTGGCGCTTATCATCCTGTTTGCTTTCTTCTACACCGCTGTTGTTTTTAATCCGCAAGAGGTTGCCGAAAATCTGAAGAAAAATGGCGGCTTCATACCTCTGGTGCGTGCCGGCCAAGAGACAGCAGATTATCTGTACGGGATTCTCAATCGGCTAACGTTGTGGGGAGCTCTCTATCTCTGCTTGGTGTGTGTATTGCCGCAGATGGTGTACGTCAATCTTGGTGCATCGCAATTTGCTTACGTGTTTGGGGGAACTGCCGTGCTAATCGTAGTGGGAGTTACCCTTGACACGGCATCGCAGATTGAGTCGATGTTAGTGGCGCGTAACTATGAGGCGTTCATGTCGCGCTCAACGAAGGCTCGCAGCGGCGCGGGTTCTATGAGCCAAGCGCGCGGAAGACTTATCCGTCGTTGAGACTTAAACAAACCGATAGGGGAGAACGAACCATGCGAGTAGTTCTGTTGGGTCCGCCAGGAGCAGGCAAAGGTACTCAGGCCACGCTTATCTGCAAGAAGTTCGGCATTCCTCACATTTCGACAGGAGAGATTCTGCGTGAGCAGGTCGCTTCAGGCTCTCCTCTCGGTCTTAAGGTTAGGTCTGTCCTGGACGCAGGGGAATTGGTGAGCGACGAGCTAGTCATGCAGGTGGTTGAGGAGAGACTCAGCCGACCGGATTGTACTGCAGGGTTCCTTCTTGATGGTGTACCCAGGACCGTGCGGCAGGCTGAGATATTAGTTTCAATCTTGGCAAAGAATGGCCTTAAGCTGTCCGGGGTGGTTCAGGTTACGGTACCAGAAGATGTGCTCCTTGAGCGAATCCGGCTGCGGGGAGGGGGTTCTGCCCGCACTGATGATACTGCAGAGGTCGCAGTTCGGCGCTTGCATGTTTATCGGGAGCAGACAGCCCCAGTAGCAGCCTTTTACGAGCAGGAGGGGCTTCTAAGAGGGGTTGATGGGGTCGGTGCTGTTGAGGAGGTTTCTGTCCGAATACTCTCTGCTTTAGGCGTGGGCTAGCCGTCTGGCTCCGGATTCAATCTTTGTGCCGGTTGGGGTGTAAGCCTTGGTGCGTTGAGTTTGTTGGGGCGGTTTTTCGCTGGGGCATCAAAAAAACCTTGACGAGCTTCGTGAAAAGCCAGGAAAAGGAGCCGTTAGCGGGGTGGAGGGCTTGTAAAGGCGGTGGAAATATGTAGAATCTGGCGTCCTTGATTTTGGACGTCCAATCGCCCCGGTTTCGTTAAATAAACCATCGGAGAGCGGTTCTGTCGAGGGAATAGTCGGTTCTTTTAGGGCCTCATCCTCTTAGACCGTGTGTTTGGCGTAGTGTAATGCGTTTTTTGGAGATGATGTTGTGAAGGTCCGAGCCTCTGTCAAGCCAATATGCGGCTACTGTAAGGTAATCAGGCGTAAAGGCAAGGTCTACGTATTCTGTAGCCGAACGCCCAAACATAAGCAGCGTCAAGGTTAATTGTAGTAGGAGTTAGTACATGCCACGTATAGCAGGTGTAGACCTCCCCCGTAATAAGAGAGTTCTTCTCGGTTTGACCTATATCTACGGTATAGGCGTAACCAAGTCGAAGCGGATTCTCTCCGAGGCAGGGATCAACGAGTCAACAAGAACAGATAGCCTCACTGAAGAGGAGGTTGATAAGATCCGCAAGGTGATCGAACGCAAGGAAAAGGTAGAGGGAGACCTCCGCCGAGAGGTAAGTGCTTCGCTCAAGCGATTGATGGATCTTGGATGTTACCGAGGGCTCCGTCACCGTAAGAATCTTCCAGCTCGCGGACAACGTACGCGTACTAACGCTCGTACTCGTAAGGGTCCACGACGCGCTCCGATAACCGGAAAGAAGGCTGCAACTAAGACCTAGTAAGTAAAGGCGCAGAGTTTAGATAGTCACCAACAAAGGAGTCTTTTGTGGCAGAAGTTCGCGGAACCAGTGCAACAGCAACGAAAAAGAAGAAGGTAAAAAGGAACGTCCCCGTAGGTGTGGCGCATGTCCACGCAACCTTCAATAACACCATCGTCACGATAACGGACCCAGCCGGTAACGTGATAGCTACATCCAGCTCGGGTGCTAACGGATTCAAGGGCTCGCGCAAATCCACTCCATTCGCTGCTCAGGTAGCGGGAGATACGGCAGCTCGTAAAGCTAAAGAAGCAGGAGTTCGGACGGTGAGTGTTCGTATCAAGGGGCCGGGATCTGGTCGTGAATCAGCGCTTCGCGCGTTGCATCTCGCTGGATTGCAGGTGACCTTAATCAAGGACATTACCCCCGTGCCACACAACGGCTGTCGCGCACGAAAGAGTCGTCGAGTTTAATTGAGAGGATAGATTACGTCATGGCAAGGTATTGCGGATCGGTTTGCAGATTGTGTCGTCGAGAGGGGGAGAAGCTCTTCCTCAAGGGCGAGCGTTGCTTTACTGGAAAGTGTGCAGTTGAGAAGCGAGAGGGAGGCCCAGGACAACACGGTCGTGGTCGCCAGGCTTTCTCAAACTTCAAGATTCAGCTTCGTGAGAAGCAGAAGGTAAAGCGTTCCTACGGTCTTCTCGAGAAGAAGTTCCGTGGTACGTTCGAGGTCGCTGCTAGCACCAAGGGAGTAACGGGAACAGAGCTTCTTGTACTTCTGGAGCGTCGACTTGATAACGTTGTTTATAAGCTAGGCTTCGGGTCTTCGAGACCTCAGGCACGGCAGATTGTTAATCACGGACATGTCCTCGTAAACGGAAAGCGAGTTTCTATTCCGTCATACACGGTTTCGCCAGGGGATGTAGTAGAGGTTGCTCAGCGTAGCAAGGCAAACCCTCTCGTGGTTGCGGGTATGGAAGCAGCACGGTCGCGAATTATCCCTGAGTGGCTCTCTCTAGACCAGCAGGCTGTGAAGGGTACCGTTAACGCTCTCCCAACACGCGAGCAGTTACCAGCAACCTTCCGTGAGCAGTTGATCGTTGAACTGTACTCAAGGTAGTTTATCGTCGTTAGCCCGGGCTTCTGTGAAACAAACAAGGCCCTGGCGTTACATGTTATAGGCACTTTTACGAATTGGGGAATAGGGGCATGAAGAAGGTCAGTCTCAAAGACTTGATAAGGCCAAGTAAGGTTGAAGTTGAAGGCAGCACTGCGGATAGCCGTTATGGCAAGTTTATCGCAGAGCCCCTTGAGCGCGGGTACGGAATGACTATCGGTACCGCTCTGAGGAGGATTCTTCTTTCGAGCCTTCAGGGAGCAGCGATTACGTCGATTCGTATCGACGGTGTGTCTCATGAGTTTTCAACTGTCCCAGGCATCGCCGAGGACGTAACAGAGATTTCGCTTAACCTCAAAGAGGTTGTTCTCCGTCTCGAGGATAAAGAGGAAGCAGTGTTGTTCGTTGAGGCGCAGGGACCAGGAAAGCTAACCGCTGGCATGCTGCAGGGCGACCCAGCAGTTGCTGTGCTCAATCCAGACCTCGTTATCGCAACCCTGGGCGAGGGTGCTTCCATCAAGATGGAGGTATCAGTCAAGGTAGGACGAGGTTATGTGCCTGCTGATAAGAATAAGGTTGAAGGCGCTCCAGTTGGAACGATCTTTATTGATTCGATCTTCTCGCCAGTACGCAGGGTGAACCTTGCAGTTACTAATGCGCGTGTTGGTCAACGAACTGACTACGACAAGCTCTCGATGGAGATTTGGAGTAACGGAAGTATAGATCCGCGATCTGCCGTAGCGCAGGCTGCACATATCTTCGTTGATCAACTCGGAATCTTCGTTGGTGAGGATCTGATCGTTGAGCGTGAGGAACCCAAGAGCGAAGAGCCTTCGAAGCGTTGGAATGAGAACCTCTTCCGTCGCATCGACGAGCTTGAGCTTAGCGTACGCTCGGCTAACTGCCTTGAGAATGCGGATATTAAGTACATCGGAGAGTTGGTTCAGAAGAGCGAGGCTGAGATGCTTCGTACCAAGAACTTTGGGCGTAAGTCTCTCAACGAGATCAAAGAGATCCTATCTGAGATGGGACTATCGTTGGGGCTCAAGCTGGAGGAGTTTCCAGCTCGCCGCGAGCTCGATCAGATGAAAGAACAGACCGATCACTAAACGAGGTGCAGTATGAGACATGGAAAGGGTCTAAGGAAGTTAAGCAGGACCTGGAGCCACAGACGCTCCCTGTTGCGAAATCTCGCAACGTCCTTTATCAAGTACGAGCGTTTTGAGACGACCGTTGAGAAGGCTAAGGAGCTGCGACCTGTAGTTGAGCGGCTTATCACCCTTGGAAAGGATGATACGCTTGCAGCTCGTCGTCAGGCGTACAGCTATCTGCTCGATAAGGCGGTAGTTCATAAGTTATTCACTGATGTTGGCCCGCGATGCGCGTCACGCGCTGGCGGATACACCCGCATCATTAGAACCCGCGTTCGCCACGGCGACGCTGCAGAGCTGGCAGTAATTGAACTGGTCGACAAGGCTGGTTCAGATGCAGCAGGAGCAGAGAAGAGCAGCAAGAAGAGCGCTCCCAAGAAGAGCCCAGCTGCAAAGAAAGCACCTGCGGCTAAGAAAGCCAAGAAGGCGACAGAAGCTTCAGCCTAGTTTGACCAGTGGGCCGATAGGATCCTCGGTTGGGCATTGACGGGCCAGTCTGATTGAAGGCTGGCTGTGTCATGTTCATTGAGGTACTATCGCAAAGCTACTTCGTTACCGCAGTATTGCTGCTAAGAGCTTTTTGTGGCCTCCAGAGGGTCCAAGGCTACGATGGCCATGTGTAGTAACGGACTGTGGATTAGGCAACTAAAAATCGTAGTTTTATAGTTTCTCAGGCGGCTTCTTCGGTGACTTCTCATAACCCTGTAGTGCACGAGAGTGCCGTCGTGATTGAGAGAGGCAGTAGGGCCCTTGAGCTTGTAATGCAGCGGTCGCCGGAGTCTGTCGAGGCGCTGGAGGCTTATGCCAAGGCATTAGAGTCTTGGCAGCGGGTATTCGATGAGGCTATCAAATCAGACGGAAATGATACTGCAGAGTGTCTAGAAGTTGCCTCAGCGATTAGTGAGCAGCATGATAAGATAGTGGCTGCGACCAAAGAATTGCACGGAGAGTTGGGGAGTTCAATTAAAAATCTAGGTGGTTGGATGAAGGGGGTGCGCGCTTACATGGGCGGTTCTTCAGAGCGATTGACTACCATGAGGCCAAAAAAGGGGTAGGAGATGAAGCGTATTCTTGCGGCGTTGTTGTTGGTTGTGGTGAGTGGTTGCGGCTATACGTTTCGAGGTAGCACAACCGCTTTGCCACCTGACGTAAAGAAGATATTCATCCCTGAGGTTGAAAATAACTCAACTCAGCTAGGCCTTGGAGATAAAGTTACAAATGCTTTGCGAGAGGAGTTCGAAAGTTACGGTGCTCTCTCTGTGGTTGAGCGGCAAGGTGATGCTGATGCAACTTTGAAGGTTCAGATCCTTGATGTTGTGCAATCAACGGCTGCAACGCGCTCGAATACAAACACCGCTCTCCAAATGGATACTACCATGTTTATCTCTGGAGAGTTGCGTCGGGTAACGGGCCCATTACTCTGGAGAGAAGGAAAGCTTCGAGTTACCAAGAATTACGGGGCAGACAGTAGTGTTGTTGTCGCTAGCTCTCCCGATTTCGCCGCTGGATCAATATCCAGCCGTGATCTTGCCGGCTTGAGTAGTCGAGAGATCTCCCGTGGTCAGGAGCAGGATGCGCTTGGTACGTTGGCAACCGATGCTGCCCGCATGGTGTATGACAAAGCCGTAGCGCCTGATTTTTAGTTGATAGACGAAGTGGTAGGTATGCTTGATACAAATGTAGACGAAATTGACGGGGCACTCGCTGCCGCAAAAAACTTAAATGCTGCACTGAAGAAATTCCTGCGGGTTGAGGGAACAAGCAGCCCTCAAGTAAATGCTTTTGCAAAGGACTTTCGTGGTGCAGTTTCGCGTGGCCGCCCCGAAGCAGTGCGGGGCTTTATTGAAAAGAACTTTCCGAAGCGCGAGCTATATTTTCTTGGCGTAGTTCGCTATGCGCATGCTGAGTTTTTTGAAGGTGTACTTGGTGACGTATTCCGAGAGTATGCAGATCGTTTTAATGCAACCTACGAAAAAACCTCTAGCGGCGTGAAGCTCTCAGATGAAAAGGAGTTCTCATCAATTGCTAGGGCCGTACTCGATATGGTCAGCGAGCGGATTAAGGCTGCTGAACTCCCTGAATCGAATTTCCTCAAAAAAGCGATGTTGGTATCGATCTTTGAGCAAGAAGTCTTGGCTGAGGTGGTGAAGGTTCTGCGGGCCTAGGGGGATGTGGTCTTTCTGCTTGTTTAGTGGGTTTAGAGGCCGTACTATTGAAGGGATGCGCTCATTCCTTCGCCCGTTGCTTCTCTGTGCCCTCTTGCTTTGCAGTCTGTCGGCAAATGCACAGCTAAGCCCTTCCCCAAGCGGCACTCCTACTCCTGTAGGTACGGTAGTCACCAAAGCGAACAATAACTGTTGCTTTTGCATATATCCTGACAAGGGTAAGCGCGACTCTGAGAGGCTCGCAAGAGAGTGCGAACTATGTGGTAAGGCATTCTCTAAAGGCTGCGACCTCTATCGCGCCATGCAGCAGATCGATTTTACCGAGGAAAAGATCCAAGCTTTTTCATGCGGGTCAATCTCGGTTGTTAATAATCAACATGGACCAAACACGGCCGCCACGCTGGCGCAGGTTAAGGTGTGTCAGGCTGCCTTTCCGGGGTGTCCTACTAAGATAAACGATCTCTCCTGCTCCAGTTACCGTGATGATGCCTCTGCCTGGGCGGCGATTAGGGATATTCAGCGGTCTATACCCGTTGGGTCAACCGTCCAGCTTTGCGGTAGTGCTTCCGACAACTTTGAGTCTGACTGCAGTTTCCAGCGCATCTCCAAGCACTGGATTATCGCTCCTTCGGTGGTAAAGGAAGAGCTTGGGTTGTGTCCGGAGTTCGGAGAGAACTGCAATATGCCATATGACGGCGGAAAGAAATTCAACTGCACTGACACCTTAGGCAGGAGAGTATCCATTCCGTGTTGTAGGGGGAGGATCCAATCTACCAACGATGAAGGGCAGCGCGGTGCTTATGGAGCAGCTGCTGGCTTCTGGGGTAACCAGAATGGCTGCGACGGGCGGGGCTGCGACTCGGTACGATGTCCGCCTGTAGAATCCTGCCTTGATGCAAACCGATACAAAGTGCAACGTTGCGTGGGAGATGCTCGGACGGGTTTCTGTCAAACATACGTATCGAAATGCCCGCCCAGCAGTGAGTGCAGGAAGAAGGGAAATTCGAGTGATAAGTGCTGGAGCATCGAAACGCCTGTGCCCATGACAACGTCGAGACCTCGCTAAGGTGTTGGTTCCATCCCTTCTACCGGGATACCTCCCCCAGTTCCACAAACCGCGTTGCCACCCGCTCAAGAAATCGTCGGTCGTGAGAGACAAAGACTACGGTTCCTCCACCACTTATGAGCGTTTCTTCAAGTTGCTCGATCCCCTCAAGATCCAGATGATTCGTTGGCTCATCAAGGATGAGTAGGTGAGGGTGTGATAACTTTAGAATAAGAAACGTCAAGCGAGCGCGCTCGCCGCCACTTAAGGTCGCTACCAAGGTGTTGTGCCGAGAGTATTCAAATCCCGCCTCAACAAGTTCAGCTGTTACTCGTTGGTGTGGTATCGAAGACCGCGCAGCGACTGCCTCGGCTAGCCGTTCACCGACTTTAAAGTGTGCTAAATCCTGGTCGTAGTATCCGATGGTGGTGGATGGGTGAAAGAAAATCCCCGGTGCACCTGTGCTACTCGAGAACGCAGCCACCAGCGTCCTGATAAATGTCGATTTCCCGCATCCATTCGGTCCTACGATAGCGAGCCGCTCTCCTCTACGAACGGCAAGATGCTCAAGTGTCCGCAATCTATGACCACCTGGTGTTACGAGTGGTAGCCGACTGATTTCGACCATTCGAGCGGAGTGTGTTTCGGCAGCTGTAAGGGATACAGACGCTCGTCGGTTTACGGGGAGTTCTGTAACGTCCTGCTCCATGCGGTTAATGCGCTTCTGCATCGATTTGGCACGGTACGAAAACTTTTCGTTGCTATAGATCCGTCCCCATTCAGCCAGCCGGTGAGCTGACTCGCGCAGCCGCTCAAGCTCCCGTTCTTCGCTCTCGCGGCGAGCGCGTGCCGCTGCATCGTGTGCCGCAAGTGCTTCGCGCGCTTCGGAGAAGGGGAGATTAAAAGAGTGAATCGTGGAGTCCCGCAGAAATAAGGTGCGTGATGTGACGTTATCCAACAAAGCTCGGTCGTGCGAGACGATAAGAGCAGCCGCGTTTAGGTCTTCAGTCACAAAGCGCTCAAAGAGCCCTACCTGCTCTATATCCATGTGGTTCGTTGGCTCATCGAGCAAGACGATGTCGGGATCGTTTATGAGAGCTCGAGCAAGGAGCGCTCTGTTTACCTCGCCGCCGCTTAGAGTTCCTAGCGGTTGCATGTGGCGTTGGGCAGGAAAGCCTGCCGCAATCAAGCGCTGCTC
Organism: Bdellovibrionota bacterium; assembly: GCA_044360195.1. Taxonomy (GTDB): domain Bacteria; phylum Bdellovibrionota_C; class UBA2361; order UBA2361; family OMII01; genus OMII01. The sequence goes on from JBIKKT010000002.1 coordinate 89,605, forward strand.
AATGAGGTACTCAAAGCCTGTAAATCTGAGTGCAGGAGGTAACTTCTCAGTTAGTGCGTCAAAGAGAGATACATTACGCAGTGAATCGGGGAGCACTTGCGGCACATACTCAATTACTACGCCGTTTCTCCGAGCTATAACGCCACTATCAGCTTCGACCTCACCAGCGATGAGTTTTAGGAGCGTTGATTTACCGGAGCCGTTTAATCCAACAAGCGCTGCACGCTCGCCAGGATTTACAGCAAAAGAGAGACCAGTGAATAGATTCCTTACTCCAATAGAGTAGGAGACCTGTGAAAGGGAGATAAGAGACATACGTACCTGTAAAAATGTAAAAAGAAGGCTCCTCGTGAGCCGTAAGCATGCAAGCGAAGGGAGAAGCAGGATCTATGTCAAACTGTAGATACACCTCTCCCGTGGTTACGCGGAGAGTGGACCACGACGGTTAAGCCCAACGAGGATGCGGGCTACCCGTCGCGTCGTTCCTAAGGACGCAAAAAGATTTCGAAGTGAGAAAAATGAGGGGCTCATAGAGTTCCGTCTGCTATCTCGGTAGGATGCAGGTAAGTCACGTTTAAGTCAAAATAATTCGACCCGTATCTGAATTCTTGGCGGGCAGTGAGTGACAGAGACCTCTACATAGCCAGAGATCTCCGTAACTCCCCGCTGTTATTGGTCATTGGTTTTCTTACTTGTTTCCTGGTTGCACAATAACACTCGGGGTTGCGCCGGGTATTGGGCCAGGTACTCCAGCTTTGCCGATACCCTCTGCGTCTCTTAGAAGCTGGAGATAGTACATGGTAGCGAGTTGAGATTCCGGGACACCAGCCTCTTTGAGCTTTTGCAGAGCTCTTATCGTAACTGCGGTTTGGGCATCTGTTACATGCACTGCGTTACTTGCTACCTGAGCCTGTACGCGCTGTAGGTCAAGCTTGCGCTCCTCAGAGACGATCTGTTCAAGATCTGCATTCGCTTTTTGCGATAGTCCAACTCCCGAAGGTATTACAGCTTCAATTCGAATGTAGGGGAGATTGTTTGACTCCAACGTCTGTTGAAGCTTAACAGCTACCTTTTTGCCCAAATCGGTAAGGTTATCATTAACCGCCGACGTGGGGACCTCGCGATAGGTATCGATGATTGCAGGCAAGGCAAAATTACGAATAAACGGTTCAAGATCGGTGACGTCGTCGCATTTTAGCTTGGTATAGATCTCTCCAAAATCTTTATGGTCGCTCTTCAGCAGGTAGTGAATTTCAAAATGGCCAAACACCTGAGCTTTCTCCTTGGTTCGCACAGCTACCTGATCTTTTTCGCTTGCATCCACCGTCATGCGTTGAAGCCACTTAGGAAGGCGAATGTACTCTAGCTGTGGCAGAACGGCGTCCATCTTTACTCCGGGTTCGACGTGAGAGTTTGCAAGCTCGCCACCAACAATCTTAAGGGCTGCTTCGCGTTCGGTAACCCGCGGCACAACCGCATAGAGCGCCATTGCAAGAGCGCCGATTCCAGCCGTTCTAGTTATGACTTTAGCCTGCATACTTCTCTCCCTTTTAGTTGCCTGATCTAGTGAGCGCACTAATCGCCGCCCTGCTAGTGGTCCTTAGAGGCAGTTAAGTCGAGTCGGGGGGTTTTTGTTCGATTAATTCGTATTCGTTGCGCTAAAAAGATTTGCTTAAATATGAGCGTAGCCTAGAAGGTAGTTCGGGGCCCCGTGAAAGAGGGTTGTAACCATGCTAAGAACCCTAGCAGTATAATGAAAAAAGATTTCCTGTTGCGCATTTTGACAGTTTGGCTTCGTCCCGCGCCAAGGCGTCGGCGGACAAGGCAACTTCGTTGGACACGTCAAAAATATCTTCGACGTATCTCAGAGGATACGCCGCCGGTTTTTTAGGCGTCTCCGCCTCGTTTCGCCTAAACTCTCAAAATGCCCGCGACGGAACCTTTTTTTACCACCCAGCTAGTCGTCTATTTGCACGGCAAAGCATGGAGCACACGAAAAAAAGACCCAGTGCTACGACCTGAAGGCAGCACAATCAGAGTGGCTTTTAGCTTCAACAGTGGTTAACTGAGCTCGCCGGTTGCTTATGATATTCGTACAGTAACTGCCTGACTACTAAGCAGCGCCCTTGCTAGCCTGGGAAGACAGTCGGCTAATCTTTCGTGCTAGTGTTGCTTTGTGAAAGAGGCCCTTCTTAACGGCCTTTGACATGAGAGACTCAGCTTCACGAGCTAGCTTCTTCGCTTCAGCAGAATTTCCGGCAGTAGCGACAGCAGCAGTAGCCTTCTTGAGCGCAGTACGAACCTCTGCTCGGCGAGCACGGTTGTGCTCACGGCGCTTAATGTTCTGACGGTTACGCTTAATAGCTGATTTATGATTTGCCATAACTACTTTTACTTACTGTTCGAAAGGGGTCTGCTATCTTCATTACGTAGAGACCACAATTTAAATCGGAGCTCAGTCGTTACTCAGCCCCAGCTAGCTTTGTCCCAAGGGGTGGTTCGCAGAACCCCCGAGGCCGGGAAGGTATACCACGATGCTGCAAGGGACTCAACTTTCAGGGGTGGCGGGCGGAATACGAAAAAGTTTGTCATCCCTTCGCAACGACGCCTGTTTGGTGGGTGGAGCCTTTGGGTCCTTACCAGTCTGGGAGTAAGATGGTGCGCCTGGTAGTTCATGGAGTATTGACAAATATCCAAGTAAATCAAACACATGAAGGCGATTTCCTGTAGCCAAATCTGGCTTTTTTAACCTATCAAAACAGCCAAGCGGCTCATCTCTTCGTAACAAAATGCCTTCAAGCGTGCGAAATTCATCAGATGTTCAGTCGTTTCAGTATCTTATCTGTTTTTATGGGTTTTGTCCTAAATACCAGGAATCCAATCGCTCAGATTAGTCATTCTTACTACCACACCAGCCGAGATCTAGCGGAGTGGTGAAAGAAGATCGCCCCCAATCGCTTATGCAACAGCCGCTACCGCTATTTGCCAATGTTCTCCTGCTTGAGGATGAGCCAGCGCACGCCTTGCTCATTGAGCGAGCGCTTAAGGGATTAGGTGAGCACGTTGTTGCATGCGGCACTGTAAAGAGCGCGTTAGAGGAGTTATCGCACAGGTCCTTTGATCTTGTAGTTAGCGACCTAAACCTCCCAGACTTGCGTAGTGATGCAGTGGTGAGTGCGCTCAGATCTCAGGCTCCTAAAGTTCCACTCCTTGTGCTCACATCATCTGCTACGGTGTCAGATGGTGTCTCTGCGATGCGGTCTGGTGCTAATGATTTCTTGGTGAAGAATTTTGATGCTACGTTTCGTGACGTGTTGCAGTTATCGCTTTCACGCCTGAAAGAGTCGCTGCGTAGTGAGGAGCTACGCGAACAACTCACACGTGACAGAGATCTCTTGCGTGAGGCGCTTGAGAATAGTGGTGATGGATTGGCCGTAGTCACTGCTGACGGTGCTGTGCGCTATTGCAACTCAAGCTTTGAGCGTTTTCTTGCGGTATTCAAGGCGTCATCTCGAAATGTGCTCTCCGTTAACCCTACTGAAGTTGAGCGTGGTGCGGAAGTTCTTGCTACCCTTGAGCAACGCTTTGCGTCGCATGAACCCGGTTCAGTATGGACGACAGAGATAGTTCAGCGTTCAGGGAGCGAGTGGGCTTTTGATCTCTCGGTCTCATGTGTTAAAGGTGCGACCAGTGAGCCTACATGTGTAGTGTGGACGCGAGATGTGCGTGAACGGAAGAAGCGCGAGCAGTTCCAACGCGAGATACTCTCAACCACAACACACGACCTCAAAGGTCCCCTGGGGGCGATCTCTGTCTCGTGTGATGTGTTGCTTGGGAAAGAGGGTGCAGACGATCGTACCTATGCACTCGTTGAGCGGATCTCAAGCTCAGCTCATTCGGCGATACATCTCATCGAGGAGTTTTTGAGTTTGCGGCGCATAGAGGAGGGGACCTTCATCCTACGACCGGTTGCCTACGACTTGGTGCGCACGGTGAGAAAAGTCGCTGAGCAGTATCGGCTAGAGGCCAAGAACAAGGGGGTTACCTTGCACGTTGATTGTGAGACACCAGAGCTCTCAGGGTGTGTCGACCCACTTGGTTTAGAACGTGTCCTCTCGAACCTTGTTTCAAACGGCATTAAGTTCACGCCGCGTGATGGCGATATCACTGTGTCTCTGCGGAGGTTACAGGACGGGGCTGTGCTATCGGTGAAGGATTCAGGGTGTGGAATGGAACCGGCTGACGCCCAACGGCTCTTTACTCGCTACGCCAGACTACAGCAGCATGAAAGTGTCGCTGGAACAGGGCTGGGACTATTTATCGTAAAGTGTATAGTATCGGCCCATGGAGGGGTGATTGATGTTATCTCGAGTCCAGGAAAGGGAACGGTGTTCTCTGTGTTTCTTCCGGATTCTCCCCCTCGTAACGAACGGGGAGAGGTAGTGTGTTTGGATTTTGCGTAACGACTCGAGGGCGCAGGCACTTTCTCTACGCGGGTAACTCTCCGCGCTTGTTCGCTCGCCACTCCTTTCTGCTTGTACTCGCCGCGTTTCTTTTCTGCTTCTGCTCCATAGCGAGTGCATCTCCTCTTGCTATCTTTGATAAATCCTCTGAGCGTTCGTGCTCAGGCACAGATGTATGTGACCTCACACTGTTCTCTCGACAAACAGTTGGTGGATATACAGGTATGACTCTCTCCCGTAGCGGGTCAGGTAAGGGACGCATATCAATTGCCCCAGGGCGTTCGTCGTCAGTAGTGCAGATTGAGAGTCAGGGGGCAGGGATAAGCACCACAACACTCTCATGGGATGGAGACCCGAATGCGCGCGTGCTCTCGGGTGCGGGTCTTGGATGCTTTGATTTTAGGGCTTTCCACGGAGTTGCCTTCGTTATCAAAGATTTTGTTGCAAGTGCTGACTGTCGTGATGACGCTGGGGCAGTAACGCCCTGCGCTGACCTTAGTATTGAGAGTAGGCTCTACGCGGCATCAGACCCCACGGGGCAGGTGTTTTCGTGGTCGCGCATCAGGAGAAAGATCGCCCCAGGCAGTGCGCGTGACCTTGTAATTCCGTTCTCTAATTTTGTGCGCAGCTCCCCGCGCGGGCCAGGGCTTTTCGAATGTGCTGGTGCGCTGACGATAACGTTCAAGGCTGTTGGCACAAAGACACTTAAGCTCGGAATGAGTAGTGTGCTGATCGACGATGAGTTAGGGGCATCCGTACGACCTACGCCGATTGTCACACGTGCAGCGAACGTGGTGTTTTCTCCGACTCCCACAGAGCTTGCTCCAACACCGGACCCAACAAGCTCACCAACTGCAGCCGTTGCACCTACTGGAGTTGTTGAGTTGCCCGCCACTAGTGCTCAAACAGCGACTGCGGTGCCGCCTGTGCTATCACCTCAGCCAACCCCGGCCGTGCCGCCAGCCTCTCAGCTCAGTAAAGAAGGGGAGTCTGACGTTGTAACTACCTATGGCAACGTTATCGCCGAGTAGGCCCATGCGTAGACTCTGCGCGCATTCGCGTGATAAGGTTTCCAGATATGGCAAAGCAGTTTTCGATACCGCGTTCTTACCGCTCTGATTTTATTGGCGCGATTAAAACAAAGAGGGCGCAAGCTGATACCCGAAAGCAGGACTTATCTCCTTCGGTGGTAGACCTCGGACCAGTCGTATTCTACGTAGCACGTTTTTTCGGATTCTGTTACGGCGTTGAGAATGCAATCGAGATTGCCTACCGTGCACTTGAGGAGAATCCATCCAAGAGGATTTTTCTCCTAAGCGAGATGATACACAATCCCCATGTAAACTCCGATCTTCTGCGCCGCGGAGTGCGCTTCCTGCAAACAGCAGATGGTGAACAGCTAGTTTCCTTTAGTGAGCTCTCTTCCAACGATATCGTTATCATCCCGGCGTTTGGGACAACAAAGGAGACTTTTGCAGAGTTAGCCGAGATAGGTATCGAGCCGCAAAGTTACAATGCAACGTGTCCCTTTGTTGAGAAAGTATGGAAGCGTGGGCGGCAGTTGGCAGCGCAAGGATTCTCGATTGTAGTGCATGGAAAGCACACCCACGAAGAAACGCGAGCCACCTTCTCTCATATCCGCGAGTGTGGGCCAAGTGTGGTGGTGCGAGATAAGGCTGAGGCGTTGCAACTCGCTTGCTATATTAGAGAGGAGCTTCCCGCGGAGGACTTCTATAGAGAATTCGTCGGTCGCTATTCAGAAGGATTGCAGGTTCCAAGGGATCTTTCGCGGCTTGGTGTAGTGAATCAGACTACAATGCTTGCTGAAGAGACGCATGAGATTGCAGAGATCATACGAGAGGCGCTACGAGCGCGCTTTGGAAGCGAACAGCTCGCTCAACACTACGCGGATACTCGGGATACGTTGTGCTATGCAACATCAGAGAATCAGAGCGCTATGAAAGCGCTGCTTGCAGTGCAGGCTGATCTGGCTATCGTAGTAGGGGGGTATAACTCGTCGAACACATCGCACCTGGTAGAGTTATGCGAGGGTAAGATACAGGCTTTTTACGTCAAGGACGCAGACGAGATTCGCAGCGCTACAGAGATTCGTCACCGCGATCTGTCGTCGGGCACTGAAGTGGTATCTAACGACTGGCTTCCAAAGAAGCAACCAGTTCGAATCTTAATCTCTGCCGGAGCGAGCTGCCCAGACGCAATGGTTGAAGCTGTGCTTTCAAAAGTAGCGGGTTTGTTCCCTGATGTTTCTCTTGATTAGAGACCTACGTGCAGCCTAGCACCGCCCCACTAGAGTCGTTAGCAGAGGCGCGCCTCGCGCGTTTCTTGAGACGTCGAGCACCGGCATACAGAAATCGAAATGCTCCATTTGCGCCAGGAAGAGTTCGTTGGGTTAAGTGGCTTCGGTGAACCTCTTCAGAAAACGTCGAAAAAGTGAATGGCCGGCGTAGAAAGGCACGCAGCGCTTTTACGTGAGTAGTTTTCATCTCATTTGTGTGCAGGCAGATGGTAATGACCCCATACGGCATCCACTGCGGCCGCCACAGCTGCTGCGGGATGAATACCAGTCCGTTTGTGGTAAATGGCGTAAGTGAGACTCCATCGGTGAGTGCGGTAAAACCACAAAGCTGTAGGGCCTTGAGGGTGTTGTGGTCAAAGGAGTGATTGGGAGCCATCCAGTAGCGAGTTGTAATCCCGCGAGCTTCAAGGAGCGCTTGCCCTACTCGGACTTTTGATAGCTGTTCGTTAAAGCTTCGACCAGCAAATTCAGACATCTCTTTAATTCCATATCGTGGTCCTATGATCTGAGATCCAGGGCAGGGGGTGAGAAGGTGCTGGTAACCGTGTTGAGCGAATTCAACAGCGCCACTCTCTTGGAGTGAGCGCATCTCTTCCCAAAAAGAGTGACGTTCAGGACGAATGCACAGCTTTGGATCGCGATTGTCGGGGACAATACCCAGTAGTGGTTTCACTCGTTTGCGCAGTAATAGTGCGAGGATCGCATCAAAGCGCTCCCAGTCCATCGTCGGTGTGATGTCATCTAGTCTTATGAGGTAGCGAGCACTCATGCTTCTCTCCTGTTTGAGAGTGCTAGGGCGAGGCGACCGAGGGCAGTTCCTGGAATAAAGCCGCTGTACTCCATGATCTCAGATCCCCCGAACTCTCTCTTGAATCTAGCGATGGCGTTCTTTTCGGGGTCTGAGTCATCAAGTGGTATACCCCCTAGGTCGTACTGTCTAAAACCGAGTTCTTTGAAGGATGATATTTCGTGCCAGTGTAACAGGCGATTCGCTCTACCGATCAGGTTGCGTTCCGAGCTGTCGGTAGCCGCGCGGTAGTGAGATGCAGAATACAAGAGTCGTAAGCGACCAGTTTCATCGTCTTTTACGTACGCGTGAGAACACAGCAACTCGTCGCTCTGGTTGGAGATGCTAGACAGCATAATCCCATCCACGCAGCTAAGCGCGCGCATCTTCTTTGAATTGCATTGTGGAAGATTCTTGTGTCGGGCAAAGACATTGAAGAAGGCAACAAATTGCTCAAGGTCGTCAAGGGAAGGATTTTGAATCAGCTTGGGAACAAGCCCCTCGCGCTCAGCTCGCTTGATCTTGTACCTGGTGTTTGATGACATCGCTGAAAAGAGCTTGTCTCGGTCTGTAGTAAGATCGATCACCTGGGTTTTCACCGGGTATAGGTGAGGTCGTGGCTCATGAGCTTGTATGAGGAACCAGATTGACGCCTGTGAAGAGGGAATAAAGTCTCGCGAAGCGAAGAATACGTCTCCAATTGGTAAGCCAAATTTCGTTCGGGTAATAGCAAGCATCTTGTCCTTTCGTGTAGCGGATGGTGAAAAAAGCAGGGTCTCACTGTACGTCGCACAAGAAGAGGTAGCTATGAGACGTGTCAGTAGGCATCGCCTGATTTGGAATTTTTCTCGGGTTTGTGTAGTGTATAGATGAGTCTGATTGACTGGGTTATCCCAAGGAGTTCTCTGGTATGAAGTCGTTCGATGTGTGTGGAGTATGTAATGCGCTTGTAGATATCCTTGTCGACTTACCAGAGCAGGATTTTGTCGCCTTGGGCCTTGAAAAAGCAACCATGCGGCTGGTAGACACTGAGGAGCAGAAGCGCTTACTCGAGAAGGTAACTTCCGGTAAACCTGCCCTCTGCAGCGGTGGATCTGTTGCGAACTCGTTGATAGCGGTAGCTCAGCTTGGTGGAAAGAGCGCAATCTGTTGTCGTGTCGCTGATGATGAGTTCGGTCGTTTTTATCGAGATGAGTGCCAGAGTCTTGGAATGCACGTTCCTGCGCAGCTCGCCACAGATGGCTCCACTGGTACGTCGCTTGTTATGATCACTCCCGACGCAGAGCGAACGATGCGAACTTCGCTCGGTGTTACCACAGCGCTTGCTCCTGAGCACCTTGACCCGAGTGCTATCGAGCGCTCGACCTGGTTGTTTGTCGAGGGATATGTGTTTTCAAACTCCGACGAGGGGCGAAACGCAGTTAAGGAGTCGATTCGCATCGCCAAGGGCTCAGGTACCAAGGTGGCTGTCACGTGCTCTGAAGCGTGGATCGTTTCTGGATTTGGTGAGCATCTCTTTAAAGCGTTAGAGGATACGCACCTCATCTTTGCAAATGAGCAGGAAGCTGCAGCGTTGGCAAATGCTACCGATGTGGTAGCCGCCGGTCGTATCTTGCGAGAGAAGTTTCCTCACGTCGTGTTAACTGCTGGAGAGCGCGGCGCGTTTATCTGGTGGGAAGGGGAGGCTATACATGTGCCAGCTGTTGAGACGGCGCCGCGTGATCTCACAGGAGCAGGAGACATGTTCGCTGGAGCCTTCCTGTACGGCATTACTCACGGCTTCTCACCTGAGGAATCAGCGCGCCGCGCTTGCTTCCTGGCGCACCTCGTAATTAGTCAGGTTGGGGCGCGCCTTAAGGGGGATGTAAAGTCGCTCTGGGACTCGGTTCAGATCGGTCGCTAAAAACCATCCCTTTGGGATGTGGTGGAGCTTCTTGCGCTCCACAGGCAACCACTTTTCACGACTAGGTATAATTCTCTGAATCCTTATATATCTATTGGTCGTTATTGGATGTTTTGGGATTTTTTGTCCAGTGCTGCGTTTGATTATCGCGGGTACTCTTCGTACCATAGGGCACCAGCTTGCAAACAAGCACCATAACAGCGTGTAGATTGGCGTTTGTTACAGGCTACGACTTCTGACAGGTGCGCTGTGCATGAGGTCTGGCAGTCTTACGTCTTTTAAGAGAAGTAACCGATGACACAGTTTCAAGACAGTGGTTTGTTTGGTTTGTCCGGAAGAACTATCTGGATCACCCTGGCTATGACCGGCGTAGTTGTTGGTTTTTTCTTTATTCCTGGGTTCATAAAATCGAAGGTGTCTAATCGACCGGCTAAGCCCAAGGCGCAGCAGACGCAAGTCGCCGCGACCTCAGAGCGGTCAGTAGCGTCAGTGCGGAGCTCGCTATCGCCGTCGGCCCTTAAGGGTATCAGCGAGGGGCTCAAAGGTAGTGCCCAGTCGAGCGCGGTCCCAGCGCCGACAGCAGCAGCCAAATCGCAAAATGGCCTCAAGAAGGGAGACGCAGCAGATTCGAAGAATGAGGGGCTCTTGTCGGGGTGGGATTTCAAGGTGAAGGCCGGAGGTGGTGGTTCCTCTGGTACGGCGATTCCCGCAGGGCTCTCAATCGATAGGCTTTCAAGCAAGGAAGCGCAGAAATTCTTTAACCGCAGCCGAGGCCACCTGGCGCGTTTTGGTAAGAGAAATTTTCCGAATGGAACGCGTGGTGATGAGGCAGTATCCGGATTTGTGTCTCTCGTTGACGTAGTTGGTAAGGGAGTTGTTCGTGGGAGTCAGGATGAGAGGGATCTTCCGGGCACTCTGCGCGATCAGCACGTTACTACCCTCAAGTCGATGGCTGCGGCTGGAGCGGATCGCGGAGTTTTGCTTGACTGGTTATCGCTCCCGGTGGTGTCGTTTGTCGATGACAGCACAGAGGTTGAGGCGCGAGATAAGCTCCTGTCAGTATTTACACCGCGCGTAGTCTTGCGTTCGGTTTCTATCCGTCAGAAGCGGGCGAGCTATACGGGATACCCTGAAAAGCCTCAGGCTATGCTTAGAGCGGAGGTGGCCGTTAGAGGCTCGGATATTCAGTCAGTGAGCATTCTATCAGGTGGTCGCACGGTGCGTGAGGTTAGACCACCGCGCCCGGATGCCGCCGGTTATCGGGTCATTAAGATTAGTGGAGATGCAACCGGGGTGTGGTCGTTTGTGGTAAACGACAAGTATGGAGGCAGCTCATATCGCAAGAGCTACGCCTTCTATCCACGTGTCTACAGATTTAGACAAAAGAAGGATGGCACCTTCGAGGTCGGCTTTAGACCTGGCAGTGCCCCGAACTCTCTTGATCGGTACTTCTATCTGAGCTCAGCCGGCGGCAGCCTACCCACATCTGATGGCCCAGGATTGTCGCGATTCTAATCGAGAGCTTCTCTTTTTCTTCTGGATCCAGGGGCTTCTAGCTCCGCAAGAATCTTTTTACGCCACGATGGCGCCGGGCTAAGATAACAGCTTAGTAGAGACTTGAAGTCCTCGTGAGACCGATGAAGACGGCAGAATGAGGTAGGCTGATACCAGGAATTATTCCAAATTGCTTATGGTAACTCATAGCAATCATTGCTATTTATGTTTTTTTTGTTTGACTAGTAATCATAACCCGCTTATGATGAATGAATGTCTAGATCGCCTGCGCCAGATCCTATAAAGCAGTACCTATCCCAGATTGGACGCATAGGGGGTAGTCGTAGTCGACGCACACTGACCAAAGAGCAATCACGCGAAATGCTTAAGGTGCGCGAGGCTCGAAGGGCCTTTAAAAAATTCAGGGCTCTCTGTTTTTGGTCGTACGCTTCTGACTTGCTTATCACGCTTGATGATGTGCCCTGGGTGGCAGCAACGCTGATGAAACATGGAAACCGTGAGGCTTGGGATACCGCAAGAAAATTATGCCGTTAACAGAATTACAACGCGCTATTGCGCGGCTTCTTGCTAAGAACCGTACTCACGACAGCTATCTTGCGGGAGGAGCTGCATTGCACTTTGCACCGAATTCAAAACGGTACAGTAACGACCTCGATTATTTCCACGACTCGGTCGAACGTGTAGCGAGCGCATTTGATGCAGATCGCGCTACGCTTGAAGGTGCTGGCTTCACCGTTGCAATTCAGATGAATCAGCCAGGCTTTATCAGAGCAATCGTATCTAAAGACGATGATTCAACCAAAGTTGAATGGGCTCACGACTCTGCATGGCGTTTCATGCCGGCAACGCATAACAGCGAAACAGGCATGCAACTGGACCCAATCGATCTCGCAGTCAACAAGGTGTTGGCGTTGGCTGGAAGAGATGAGCCAAGAGACTTTCTCGACATATTGTATATTCATGAGACGATGCTGCCTCTGGGGGCTCTTATTTGGGCAGCCGTTGGTAAAGATCCCGGATTTACTCCTTTGTCTCTGCTGGACATCATCCGCCGTCGTGGAAAGTATCGTCCAGAAGATTTTGCAAGGCTTCACCTGGTACACCCCGTAGATCTCGTAGCTAACAAAAATCTGTGGCTGGCAGCGCTCGACGAAGCAGAGCACTTCATGATGACTCGTCCACCATCCGAAGTTGGTGTGCTGTACTACTCGAAGTCGCGGCAGAAATTTATCATGCCCGCAGTTGATGATGATGTTGCGCTTCACTACGGCAGTCCGGGTGGGGTGCTACCGAAATTCTTATAGCCGCTCGTATCTTTTGTTAGTTCAATGCCTTCTATGGTGCTGCCTCCCTAGAGCACGCCTGCGAGATACCAGCGGTTCAAGGCACCCTCTATGCTGATAGGGGAGCAGGGAGTGCCTTTTGCCTGAACTGTAGCGTGCCCATCACCAAAATCGAAAACGTAAAGGCGATGATTATGACGGTGTGATTGGTTGGTCGCTCAAGGCTTAGGGAGATTCGCAGGAGCACCGTGGAGATAATGAAGCTCGCGTTTCTAACTACTGTGTAAAATGAGGAGTCATACAAGAATGAAATAATCAGTAGAAGCACGTCGGCGTATACCATGACGTTAAAGAAATCGAGATAGAAGAAGGTGTTTGGGTTTGGGAACTCAGCGTTGTGGGTGAGCGCATACAACGCATGTGACAGCCAGCTCTGTAGATTATAGACACTTGTTACTGCTAGGACGCCGAGGAGGCAGATAGATACTGACCGTTTAAGATTGATAAATCGCTCAAGAGGTTCCTTGCTGTCGTGTTCGCGGTGCCGTGAGTGAAGACGGTGAAAACCAACGGTCAGGGCGAACATAACAAAGGACGCCACCAGGTCTAGCCCAAGCGATACCACGGCGGGGTCAGAGAGAGTTAGCGGAGCATGCATATTCACGTCAGCGATGTCGTGGAAGATGCTTCGCAGGGTAATAAGTGTGATAATCTCAAACTGTTTGCCGATAAATTGGGTCATCGACTCTGGCAGAATAATCACGAGCAAGAACACCTCGTACGCCAGAATAAAGCTAAAGGGCGTGTAGATTGCCTTTAGGTAGTTGAAAGACTCGCCACGGTACAGCGCTGGAACGTTGTTGAAGAGGAAAATAAGCCCGAGGTGGCCGATAAAGAACAGAACCGCAAGTCGAATGATAAGCACCTCAAAGGCGCGCACATTTGTGGGTGTGACATGCCTTACAAATAGTCCCGAAAGGAGGCGCGCCCCTCCGTTAATAGTTTCCACACTCTAACGCCTCCGACGGTGTTTGCTCTGTATACAAGTAGCGTTGCACATCACTTAGTTTAGGGCATCCTATAAAATTGCCTCGCCACTGCGGGGATTGAAGTGGCGTGTTCCCCGTATTTTTCACGGCTAAACCTGAGGATCGGAATTTCAAAGAGGCTTTAGACGCATCCAGCGCTGAAAGCGCAGAGGTAAGCGGCGGGAGTACGGTTTTTACGTGGTCCTATGATCGGTTTTATGGGTTACCCGAATTCCGTTGCAACCTATCGTATGGCCCACGGAAGCCAAAGGGCGAAGAGCCCCCTAAGATATCGTAAGAGATCGGCGTGCGGATAGAAGCTTGCTGAGTTAGGTATGCTTCGACAAAAACACGTGGGCATCAACAGCCACCCACGAGTGTCGTCGGGCAGTCAAGCGTTACGAGTTAGGCTAGAGCGCTGATTTCTCTGCAATACTAACGAGTGCCAGCCACTGATCTAGCTTGATGCTAGCTCCTCCAACGAGAGCACCGTCAACATCCTGCAGTGCGAGTATCTGCTCAAAGTTAGTCGGATTAACGCTTCCGCCGTACAGAACCACTGCTGAGCTTGAAAAGTTGTACCTATTCCATACAGAGTGAATAAACTTATGCGCGGCTGCGATCTCGGAGAGTGATGCCACTCGGCCGGTGCCGATAGCCCAGACAGGCTCATAGGCGAGCACAACATGCGCAGCGCTCTCTGAGTTTAGCCCCGCTAGCACAGGAGCAAGCTGCTGCTCGATAACGGCCTCAGTGCGTCCATCCACGCGTTCACTCTCACTCTCGCCGAAGCACACTACGGGGATGAGTCCAGCGTTTAGCGCTGCGGTGGTTCTTAATGCAACCTGTTCGCTAGTTTCACTAAAGTAGGTGCGCCGCTCAGAGTGTCCTACGAGTGAGAAGGTTGCGCCGAGATCTTTTAAGAATGTCGGGGAAGTCTCTCCGGTGAAAGCACCCGAGGTGGACCAGTGTACGTTCTGCGAACCGAGTTGAACGGGGGATGCCTCACCTAGACCCTCACGTGTCGCCGCCATGCTGATAGCTGGCGGTGCCACCCACACATCAGTGTGTGTGAGGTGGGGGAGTCCCTCCGAGAGTGCGCGCGCAAACGCTCGCGCCTCGGAGGGCCCTATGTTCATCTTCCAGTTTCCGATTAAAAGGTGTCTTGAACGCATACCTGCTCTTTTAGAGGGTCCCCTGGTTACTTCTTCTTAGAGGCTCTTAGCGAGCATCTCGGTTACATCACACATACGAGCTGAGAAGCCCATCTCGTTGTCGTACCACGCTACAACTTTGGCCATGCGCTTTCCGATGACCATAGTTGAGAGCGAGTCAACGATCGAGCTGTGTGGGTTGCCCACGTAGTCGATCGAGACGAGAGGCTCATCCGAGTAGCCAAGAATCCCCTTGAGGGAGTTCTCGCTTGCGGACTTGAGGGCGCGATTTACATCCTCAACCGTTACGTCTTGGCTGAGCTCAGCTACGAAATCAACCACTGAAACATCAGGAGTTGGAACGCGGATTGCAAATCCATCAACCTTACCCTTAAGGTCAGGGATAACGAGACCAACTGCCTTAGCAGCGCCTGTGGTAGTTGGGATCATCGAGAGCCCAGCCGCACGAGCGCGTCGTAGATCCTTGTGTGGGAGGTCGAGGATCTGTTGGTCGTTCGTGTAGGAGTGAACGGTGGTCATTGAGCCTTTCACGATACCGAAGTTCTCAACGAGCACTTTAGCCACTGGAGCAAGGCAGTTCGTTGTGCACGATGCGTTGCTTATCACGTGGTGTTCAGCAGCCTTGTAATCTGTGTGGTTTACGCCGTAGGCGAGAGTGAGATCAGGATCTGGGGCTGGTGCAGAGATAATGACCTTCTTTGCGCCACCTTGCAGGTGTAGGGCTGCCTTGTCGCGCTGGGTGAAGATACCAGTGCACTCAAGCACGACTGCTGCGCCAACGCTTCCCCAAGGGAGCTTAGCTGGATCGCGCTCAGCAAATACCTTCACGTTTTGGCCATTGATTACGATGCCGCCGTCAACAGCCTCTACTGTGCCCGGGAATTTCCCGTGTACTGAGTCGTACTTTAGCAGGTGGGCTAGCGTCTGTGGGTCAGTTAGGTCGTTGATAGCAACCAGCTTTACGCTCTGTGACTGTTTATTGGTGAAGAGTTGGCGCACGATGTTTCTGCCGATGCGGCCAAACCCGTTAATTGCGATTCCTACGCTCATGAAAGCTCCTTATGCGAATCAATAATACTCGGGGTAGCTTTATACCCCCCTAGCCGCGAAAAAGAAACCCGCCCGGCCTGACTTGTTGGCGGGTATAAGACTGGTGCCCCTGGGGGGTCTATGGCATACTTTCCGGCGGTTAAAGTACCAACGGAGGCTCATAACGTGGAACCGGTTGCAGTTGTAGAAGATCCGAGCGTGCTCTCGATGATATCTGGCTCTGGATTTGTAGTGCAGAGCGTACTCATAATGTTGATCCTGCTCTCGATATGGAGCTGGGCTATAACTATCGCCAAGATATTGCAATTTCGGAAGGCGCAGCACAGTTCAGACGAGTTCTCTCAAATCTTCTGGGAGACGCGTAACTTTTCACGTATTGACGACTCGTCGCGACGACTCCTCGGTAGCCCCTTGGCAGCAGTTTTTGGCTCTGGATATCGGGAGTTAACTCACCTTCTCGCCGATGGAGGGAAGGCTCAGCAAGTCGATCTTGATGCGGATCTCGGCATCGTTGAACGCGCTCTGCGACGTGCGGAACTTGAGGAGAGCCACAGGCTTGAGAAGGGGATTACCTTCCTCGCAAGCGTTGCTAGCTCAGCTCCCTTCATCGGACTCTTCGGGACAGTGTGGGGAATTATGAACGCCTTCCACGGTCTTGCAAATGCAAAGAGTACAACGATTCAGGCGGTGGCGCCTGGAATCTCTGAGGCGCTTGTAGCAACCGCCGTGGGCTTGGCTGCTGCGATCCCAGCCGCTGTTGCGTTTAACTACTTTACTGCCTCGGTTAAGAAATTCAGACAGTCGATGGATAGCTTTACCGAAGAGTTCCTTAATATCGCGCGCAAGTACATGGTGAGGTAATTCCTATGGCAGGTAACTTTAGCGCTGATAGCGACGGACCTATTGCTGCAATTAACGTCACGCCCTTGGTGGATGTGATGTTGGTGTTGCTCGTTATCTTTATGGTAACAGCTCCGATGATGCAGCAGGGCGTTGAGGTTGATCTGCCCAAAGCCACTACAGCTCCGCTGCGCGGTTCAAGCGAACAGATAGTCATCTCAATTGATAAAGCTGGCACCGTGTATCTTGGTGCGGGAAATAAAGTAGAGGTGGCTGAGTTGGCCCCGAAACTCCAAGCTATCTTCAAGGATAGACCGGAGAATGAGCGCAAAGTCTACATCAAGGGGGATACAACGTTAGGATACGGGCGAGTAATGGAGGTGATGTCAGCACTCCATGGTGGTGGTATCACCCAGGTTGGGCTCGTATCTGCAACTCCTGATGGAAAAGGCTCCTAAGAGGAGAGCTACCGTTGACCGTGAGTGCGTTTGAGAACGAACCCAACGATTATTTTAACCGCTGCCTGACGGCTTCAGCGGTTGGGCACCTGGTGATCGGATTGATTGTATTCTTTGGGGCTTTCCCAAATTGGGGCGACCTCCCAGAGCCGGTTGTGTATTCTATATCGATCGAGGGTGGTGAGACGATCGGCGGAAAGGCTCAGGTTGCAAAAGACGATAAGAAGAGTCCTATAGCGCCGGTCAAAAACGTGACTGCGCAATCTGAACCTGAGAAGCAAGAAAAGAGTAAGCCTGAGAAGGAGCCCGAAGAGGTGATTCCCCCAGAAGACGCTGAAGTAAGCGTGTCTGAGAAGAAGCCAACTCCTGCGCCGAAGAAGACACCAGTTAAGGCGACTCCTACACCTAAGAAGAGCGAGAAGAAGCCCGAGGTGAAGGAGTCCAAAGAGAAACAGAAACAGAAGAGCGATGGCGATGAGCTTGATAAGCGCTTACAGGCTGCGATGCAGCGCTATACGGGTGAGTCAACTGATGCCGGTGGTAAAGGGTTTGGTGCTGCCAAGGTTGGCGGCAAGGGAATGGGAGGAGGCGAGGTACGCCCGCCTGAGTTCTTCGCGTATGAGCGACTCCTTAGAGCGAAAGTCAAAGAAGCCTGGCGCTGGCCCGGCACTAATCGAGCGATTATCACCGTTGTAACGTTTGATATCCGCTCAGACGGTGAGGTGCGTAATCTGAGCATCTACAAGAGCTCAGGTGATGATAGTTTTGATGAGTCCGTCTACCGTGCGATCCAGAAGGCAAGCCCATTGCCCCCTCCGCCACAGAGTGTATACGAGAAGTACTTTAAGAGCGTTCGTATCACTTTTGATGCTCGTGATATGGGGTAGTAACAGATAGTGAGAACAATAAACTCCTCGGATCTACAACGGTTGCAGGCGGAGACGTCGCCGGACTGCTTCTCTAACAAGGGTGCTCCTGTAGGCGAGGTTGATCGTTATCGCAACTATGCACCCACAGCGCGTTATGATTTTAATTCATATCGGCGGCCACATAATGTCGCTGAGCGGCGTGTGCGATTTTTATGACGCCCTGCCTTGCGCCTCAAGTGTAGCTGCTAGACTAGCTATGCGCCGCAAGAGTGCGTTGTATGTAGAGTAATCGCCCTGGCCTTGAAGGAGGTCATAAAGTTGATGCTCATACGGAACTTCCTCGGGTGTTGGAATGTTTGCCAGTGGAGGAACTACAATATTTAAACTCTTGAGCCGCGGAGCTGCTATCTGGAGGAGGAGGGAATACATCAAGACTCTCCCATGCTCAATATCCAGCAACCCCTGTTGAACGAGTTCGCTCCCCGGTATAGAGCTGTCCATAGGTGGCGGATTGTTCATAAGTAGCCCTTCACTATCGACCGTAAGAAATTATCCAACTTCAGTGCAAAAGCCTGCTCGTCGATAGCTGGATAGCGAATCATATACGGCTGTATCTGAGCGAACCGCTCGCGTAGTTGTTCGGCTGTTATGTACCGATTTGAGATTAGAGCGGCGGCATCGGCTAGGTCGTGACTAAACCCACGCTCGATTTTGGCTAACGCCTGCATCGCCAAATCATAATGGGCGTAGGATAGCTCCCCGATCTTTCCCACGTTAGTCGCCAATTCTCGCCACCGAGGTGGAGCGGGGATGAAATCGGCGGGTGAGGCTAGCTCGATGTTGAGGTCTAGCTCATCTTTGAGCTCCTTTATCGCTTCGAAAATTCCTCTAGGCTCAGGGTCGATTTTGATAACTATATCGATTGTTTGCTCTCTAAAGCCAAGCAGCAAAGCGGTGGATCCACCAGTGAAATAGACCGATCCGGGACCGCTTGTACGACGAGCCAACTCGGACATGAACCTGTCCAACAACGCTTTGGTTGCTTTCTGGCGCACTCTTCGGACTGCCTCGAATAATCTACTGTCTACAATATGCCACGTCTTGGTTTCCAAGACCAAGACAACCTCCTTTCCAAAGGATAGTGAAAACAAGCAACTCCCCTCTAAGCACGTTGCGAAACCTCGCTGTATGGGGCATTTTGTTCCTCATCGAGACCCCTGATCTTTCTTGGGGTGGTCTCCCATGGAGCGAGAATATCTGATGCGACGTTTTTTACCGATTAATCTCTTGGCAAAGCCCGCCGTAACCACCGTTGTAGCTAGCTGTGCAGTTCTGTTCCTGTCCACATTTGGGAGAGCCTTAGAATGCTCAGCCCAAACCGATCTCTACGTGCGTGGCGCAGGTAAGCTGATTCCGATCGCTGCGCCGACTCTGTGTGGTGCTGAGAGCGACTCAGGTTCCGCTGCTGAGATACCTTCAGTAATAAGAAAGGACCTCGACATCTCAGGTTTCTTTGAAGTGCAAAACCCACAAAGCTACATCGAGAATAGCGCCCGCTGCATCCCGCCTGAGGGAACGACCTTCTCAGATTGGAGCGTGCTCGGCACTGAAGGGCTCGTCAAGGGGAGCGTTGAGGTTGTCGGCAATCGCGTCGTAGCGCGCCTCTTCCTGCTGGATGTTCAGAAGCAGCAGACCGTGCTGGCGAAGGAGTACTCTGGCGACGCTACTCAGTCGCGTATGATCGCGCACCGTTTTGCAAATGAGATCCTTAAGCACTATACGGGCGAAGCAGGGGTGTTTGGCTCGCAGATAGCGTTCTCATCTCGGATTGGCCGTTTTAAGGACCTTTTTGTCATGGAGATGGACGGCAGCAACCTGCGACAGCTTACATCGGAGAAGGGGCTTGCTCTCTCTGCGGCTTGGGATCCTACTGGCACGCGCTTGGTGTACACGTCTTTTAGAAATAGGGTTCCCGATCTTTTTATCCTAGATGTCCTGACAAAGACCTCAAGGCAGCTTACTCGCACCTCTGAGCTTGAGATCGGCTCTCACTTTCTTAATCCAACGCAGGTCCTTACCTCACGGACTGAAGGGAGTGATAGCGACATTATCCTCCTTAACGGAGATGGACGGGTGGCGCGGAAGTTAACCCCTGCTAATCGGGCCATCGATGTATCCCCGGTTCCTTCGCCAGATGGCTCTCAGGTAGCCTTCTGTTCCAATAGGGGCGGTGGTCCACAGATATACATCATGGGGGTAAACGGTGAGGGAGCACGTCGGGTGAGCTTTGTGACCTCGAACTACTGCACCTCGCCAGCGTGGTCTCCTAAAGGGGATAAGATAGCCTTTGTATGTCGTGCAGATGGTAATTTTCAGATGTTTGTTAGCGACCCCGACGGGTCAAACGCTGTTCAACTAACGAGCGCTGGTAGCAATGAGGACCCAGAGTTCTCACCTGATGGCCGTTATCTGGTCTTTTCATCCACCTATTTCGGGGGTGGGTACAGCATAGCGATTATGCGCACTGACGGGACCAGTATAAAGCAGATTACTAAGGGTAGGGGGGGTGATTTTGAGCCTGCCTGGGGTCCGATGCCTCAGCAGTAGGTCAGACGCCACTGTCTTTTGACTGATAACTTCAGTAAGAAGTTATCAATAAGCCGCTCTTAACTTCTTGCAAGAAAAGGGTTTGTCGAGTATCAAAGGGCAGTACACCGAAAAGTGTGTGGGAACTGACGTGCGTATGACGCAGGTCGTTGTAGTTCTCAGTGGCGTAAGTCCGCAGCACGCCTTTAGGGTAAACGGGACTTCAAAAGTATCTAACGTTTCGAAGACCAGACGAGAGAAGGTTGCATGAGCCGGGTTTGTCGGCGTCATGTCCACTAATTGCCTCGCGTGGTATTCGGTACGTCTAGTGTCGATGGTGTCTCGGAGTGAAGAGCGGTTCAGGGAGTATAGGTAGCTGGGCTAGTCCCAAACAGTTGACTACCCTGTAAGGCTCTTTAAAAGGATTTGATTAATACGTGGAGGTAATAGACATGCGTGGTCTTAAAGTTTTAGCAGTTTGTGTTATCGCTGTTCTAGCAACAGGATGTTCGTGCCGTACGGCACCTGGTGGTGATGCAAACATCCCTACAGTTTCAACTGATGGTCCGCTCAAGGACATCAACTTTGGTTTCGACTCATACAAGCTCGATGGCGCTGCTAAGGGTATCCTTGCTGCAAACGCTGAGTGGTTGAAGGCAAATGCAGATAAGAAGGTTCAGGTAGAAGGACACTGCGATGAGCGCGGAACAAATGAGTACAACATGGTGCTCGGATCAAACCGTGCTCGTGCTGCAGCTGACCAGCTTCGTACGCTCGGTATCGATGCTTCGCGCATCAGCACTGTAAGCTACGGAGAGGAGCTCCCAGTGGATCCTCGTCACAATGAAGAGGCATGGGCGAAGAATCGTCGTGACCACTTCAAGGTTGACTAAGATCAACTAGAGACTTGCGGTCATTTGACCGGAGTTCTATATGGACCTTAGGACAAGTCGATAAGGCTCGTCCTAAGGTCTTGTTTTTTTGTGTCACTGCTATGTTTCGAATACCCCTTACTATTGTCGTCGTTCTTTTCCTCTCTGGTTGCGCAGCTCAGGATTTAAAGCAACAGGTAACCCGCCTTGAGCGCAGTTTAAACGACCTGCGGTCGTTCCAAGCTGAGCAAACTGAAACGATAAATTCACTCGATAGCCAGGTTCGGCAGCTCTCAGGGCGGGTCGAAGAGTTGGAGTTCTCTCAGAATAAGAGGCTGGGAACAGATCTCTCTGCTCTACGCGAAGACCTCTCCTCTCTTCGCCGACGTGTGCCTCCTCCCTCTGTGGTGCCTGCAGAGGCGCTCGAGAGTGATGAAGCGTGGGCTCGCTCACTCCCTGGCGAGAGCGCACAGCTCGTTACTGATGGGCTGACTAGCCTCCGAGATGGAAAGTTCTCTGATGCTCTGACGTTTTTTCGAAATGCGGAGGAGCAGCTCTCTGGCTCCGATAAGGTGGGTGTGGTTCTCTTTTGGCAGGGCGTAGCCTACGACGGAATGGGCGAAGATAAAGAAGCTTTGAGATCGTACTTTCAGGTCGCTTCGCGGAGTCCAAAAAGCTCTCGAGCGCCCCTTAGTCTTTTGCGACAGGCAGCGGTCTTTACTAGGCTTGGTGATAAGAAGGCTGCCAAGGATAGCTTAAAGAAGATCCTTGAGGATTATCCCCGCTCGTCCGAGGCTTCAGAGGCGCGTGTGAAGTTAAAGTGATCCTCACTTGAGTCGCCGCCGGAAGGCGATAGGATCTCGTTGGTATAAGGCTGCTGTATGACAAGCCATGCGCGATCGGTTCTCGTTCGCTATCCCGAAGATGTTCCTCCCGAGCTGAAAGGGGGCGTGGCGACTGTGGGAAATTTTGACGGGGTGCACCTTGGACATGAGCACCTTGTGCGTGCCTTGAAGGCACACGGGCATGGCTCGCCTTCGGCGGTTGTTACGTTCTATCCGCATCCGATAAAGGTCCTTACCGGCAGCACAGAGCCGATGCCGATATCAACGATTCGGGAGAAAGCGGAGCGGTTTGGTGGTCTCGGCGTTTCGCTGCTGTATTTGATTCACTTTACACGCACGGTTGCGCAGATGACGGCCCGTCAATTTATTGAAGAGGTGCTCGTTAAGCGTCTGGCTATCAAGGTACTCGTTGTTGGCGAAGATGTAGCAATAGGAAAGGGGAGGGAAGGGAACCTTGAATTTCTTAAGCGTGAGCTTCCAGCGTATGGGATTCGGCTTGAGATTGTTCCGCAACTTCAGATAGAGGGGGTGCGTCCTAGCTCTCGAACCATTCGAACGCTCCTAGCGGCAGGTGAGATGGAGCAGGCTTCTGTGCTTTTAGGAGAACCATACACTATATCTGCGCGTGTTGGTCACGGGGATAAACGGGGAGCGCAGCTTGGATTCCCAACCGCAAATGTTGCTTTCGGTGGGAGGTTGGTTCCTAAGCGGGGTGTGTATGCGTGTCGGGTTGTTGTGCAGGGAGTGAGTTATAAAGCGGTTGCGAATGTGGGCGTAAGGCCAACTTTTAGCGGCTCAGGAGACAGACTTGAAGTTCACATCCTCGATTTCCCATCGCAGAGCCTCTACTCGAAGCGACTTGTGATAACGTTCCTTGCATTCTTGAGAGAAGAGAAGCGTTTCGCCTCAGTTGAGGAGCTGCGGGCGCAGATTAAAAGCGATATCGACGCAGCACGGGAATTGTTAGGCGATGAGTAAGGGACCAGTTCGACACAAAGCGTGCTACGAAGGAGAGGGCGAGCGCCTTGATAGGGTAGTTGTCGCTCTGTTTGGCGCACAGCTTTTGCTCTCGCGCGCGCAAGCGGAGCGCTTAATAGAGCAGGGCTGCGTGCTACTCGATGGTAGCGTTGTGGCGAAAGCCGGAAGAAAAGTTTCGCACGGACAGAGCGTTGAAGTTCTGGCACCGCCACCTGCGCCTTCACACCTCTCTCCGCTTGAGCTTCCACTCGATGTTCTCTTTGAGGATGAGCACCTCCTAGTTGTTAATAAGCCTCACGGCCTCTCGATGCACCCTGGCGCTGGGAATTCAACGCATACATTGGCGAACGCAATCGTTGCTCACGTTGGGCCGAAACAGAAGCGGGTTGGTGAAGCCTCAAGGCCAGGCATCGTGCACCGCCTCGATAAAGATACAACTGGGGTCGTTGTAGTAGCCAAGTCAACGCCGGTGCTTGCTGCGCTCTCGAAGCAGTTTGCTGAGCGGTCTATCGAGCGTTCCTATGTAGCGCTTGCTTTCTCTACTCCGCGGGCAGCACGTGCGATCCAGAAAAGCGAGCAGGGGATAATCAGTGCAGCTATTGGTCGTAACGAGAAAGATAGAAAGGTAATGGCCATCTCAGAACGAGGAAAGCCAGCCGTGACGAAGTGGAGTGTGCTTGAACGTTTCCCATACGGCACACTACTTGAGTGTAGACTTGAAACGGGGCGTACGCATCAGATCCGTGTGCACTTAAATTCTGTTGGCTCGCCGGTTATTGGAGATACTACTTACGGAGATTTTTCAAATCTGCCGGCAGTGTTGCGTGACGCTGCGCGCACCTTTGGGCGACAGGCTCTGCATGCGCAGACGCTCTCGTTCTCTCATCCGATCACAAAGAACCGGGTCTCTTATCGCGCGGCTATCCCGGCTGATATGGCACGGCTTATTGAAGTGTTTCGAGGGTATCGTTAGAGGACAGCGCCCCTCATGCCCCCACCCATGACTGGGTGGGGGCACAAGAAGGGGGATTGTCCTATTCAATCGTTGGTTTACCCTCAGGTAGATTTGTGTTGAGGGTACAGCAGATAAGTCGCGTTGTCAGAGCGTTCGTGCTTGTAGCCATATCGGAGAACTCTACTGCCACACCCGAAGGCACTGCTGGACTACCGTCAGCAACGTTTGCAAAGTCAGCCGTATTGGTAACTGCCTGTGAAACGATATCCCGCATCATCAAGCTAACAGCAACTTGCGTATCCTGGGAAACGGTTTGCAGCTTCTCTGAATGGCTAGCTAGCCACTGGTTTCCCCCGCAGCGAGCCGTCACTTTTCTGGTAGTACGCCCTGCGTTTGTTGTTGACCCTGCACCTTTGAGGGCAGATCTAAACGAGTAGTGCTTACACGTCATAAGTATATCGTTGGTGAAATTCACTGCTGACCCGGCTTCTCCTTTCGGGCCTGCATCTCCTGTCTCCCCCTTTTCCCCCTGCGGTCCTTGAGGGCCGACATCGCCTGTGTCACCTTTTTCACCTTGTAGGCCTTGTGCACCTGCTTCACTTGCGTCGCCCTTTTCGCCTTGAGCGCCAGCGTCGCCTGTGTCCCCCTTTTCACCTTGTAGGCCTTGCGCACCTGCTTCGCCCGCGTCGCCCTTCTCGCCTTGCAGTCCTTGGGGGCCTGCTTCGCCAGTGTCACCTTTATCGCCCTTCTCTCCTTTTTCTGGGGTAGGTTTTATAGGCTCAGGTTTGTAGGCACGTTTACTTCCAGGCGGGCACTTGACAGAATTGTAAGCCTTTACAACTCCCCCCTTATGAACGCAGAGTATTTGGGCCTGCGCATCATCGATTAAAAACTGAACTGAGCTAAGTGCAACAAGATAGCACGCTACCTTTAGAAAACCTTTCATGTGTACCTCAAAAAACAACTGTTTAACCTTTAATCAAGGCCGGGTAGTTCATAGCTGTACTGGCGCCTGCAAAGCTGACGCGCACAGCGAGCAACTGACCGTCCTACCTATCTAGCTTTCTCTGTTAAAGAAGGGCTGCTGCATCTGATTTCTTTTGTGCAGAGGGGATATAGCTTTATTGGGTGCCACGATCGAACCTATTGGTACAGGAGCAAGCAGACCCCTCTTAATATCATAGTGAGGAATCGAGGGGGGTTGACTAAGAATTACCTCAGGCGTACCCTTTGGAGACATCGACCCAGCCGAGCCATAGCCTTGAAAAGCAAACGACTAGACTCGACTTAAGGCCTGATAAATTTATTTATTAGCTCTGATAGTTACAGTTTAGGACTTCTTACCTATGTCTTCTCGCGACGCGGATGCCACGCCCGTTGAAACCTCCAAGCCTACGAACCGGTTAAACGTTCCAGCGGACCACCTTAAGGGTCTACAAGAGAATTTTAGAAACGACCTTACAACTGGGTTACTTGTTTCCCTGATCGCCCTTCCGCTCTGCCTCGGAATTGCTATGGCGAGTAAGTTTCCTGCTTTTGGAGGACTAATCACCGCGATCGTTGGAGGATTGATAGTAGCGCCGTTATGCGGTTCTAGGCTCTCCATTAAAGGCCCAGCGGCGGGTTTGATAGCTATAGCAGTTGCGGCAGTAGAGGTTCTCGGTCACGGAGATGATTTT
The DNA here is from genome assembly GCA_044360195.1 of Bdellovibrionota bacterium. Classification (GTDB taxonomy): domain Bacteria; phylum Bdellovibrionota_C; class UBA2361; order UBA2361; family OMII01; genus OMII01. Next base: position 115,208 of record JBIKKT010000002.1, read on the forward strand.
TTGGGGTATCGCTGTACCTTGGCGGTTTTAGCCGTCGCTGCAGCCCTTCAGATTATCTTTGCACTCTTTAAGCTGGGACGTTTTGGGGATTTTTTTCCTGCCTCTGCCGTTCACGGCATGCTCGCTTCGATCGGTATTATCATCTTCTCGAAGCAGATTCATCCGCTCCTTGGTGTAAAGCCACTATCAAAAGATCCGATAAACCTGCTGCTAGAGATTCCACACTCGTTGGTGGTCATGAATCCTCAAGTGGCATTAGTCGGCGTAACGAGTGTTTTAATAGTGGTTCTTGCGCCGATGATCCTTGGGCGAATATCGCGCTATTTCCCGGGGCCATTACTCGCAGTGCTAGCGGGTATAACCTTCTGTCTCTCCTTTGATTTTGCAAGCCCTCACAAATACACCTGGTACTCCATGGAGTATGCCTTGGATGAGAAGGTGTTGGTGAATCTACCCAGCAATTTCGTCAAGGGGATAACCTTTCCCGATTTCTCGCAGATATTTTCGCTAACCTCAGTTCAGTTCATCATCATGTTTGCACTGATAGGTTCAATCGAGTCGTTGCTAACTGTGAAGGCAGTTGACGGCATTGACCCGTACAAGCGTAAGTCTGACTTAAACCGCGACTTAATGGCGGTAGGGGTGGGAAATTTTGTGCTCTCGCTCATCGGCGGACTTCCGATGATCTCTGAGGTGGTGCGATCGTATGCAAACGTTTCCTACGGGGCTAAGACTCGGTGGTCGAACTTCATGCATGGAGCGTTTCTGCTCCTCTTTGCTGTAGCGCTGGCCGACTTGATTCACCTCGTTCCTATAGCTGCTCTTGCGGGTGTTCTGTGTGTAACGGGGTACCGTCTGGCGGCACCCTGTAATTTTAGGAGGTGTCGAGAGAAGGGACAGGAGCAGCTTGCCGTCTTTGCATCAACTATCGTGGCTACTCTCTTTACCGATCTGTTGATAGGGATCGGAGTCGGGGTGCTCGTGCAGGGCATCTGTTGCGTTTTTATGGGCTCACCCTTGAGGAGTTTGTTCATTCCAGTCGGTCGCGGGCGGCAGGTTTCTGAGTCACTTACTTCAATTCACCTCCCGCCTTCGTGTACCTTTATCGGCCTCATAAGTTTCAAGAGAGCGGTCGACGCAGTGCAATCTGGTGATCTTGAGATCGATTTCTCTGACGCCTTCCTAGTTGATCATACCTTCATGCATGAGATTCGCACCGTCGAGCGCGAATACGTTGAGTCGGGCCGGAAAGTACTCCTCAAAGGCTTAGAGCGCTTGACCCCTGTAAGCGAGCACAGTGCTGCGTGCAGGCGCGTTGTATCAGACGTTCATCCACGACAAGCTCTGGTTAGAGGGTAATAATAATGACAAGTGATGGTTCTACCGCCAGCGAACACGGTTCGTTGAGCGAATTGCACGATATTGTTCATGAGATATCTCACTATCTTCCCTCTCAGGGGCCGATAAAGACCTTCGTTCACCACAATACGCTTCATCAATTCGAAGGGCATGAGTTCTTCGATGGACTCGATGCGGCTGCTGACCTGTACGGGGCCCAGTCTGCATTACCTGAGTCTACTTACCAGGATTTCTTCGCGCAGGGGCGTATTCGGCACTCCGACCTCAATCGGGCCCTGGGAGAGTATGGCCTGAAGGGAGACACCTGGTTATTGGGTCTTTCAAAGAGAAAGGTTGCGCGTTCGTTGTTACTGTCGGCGCCTGTTCTTCTTACGGCAGAAACATTACGGTGGCGACTCGTTGAGAAGCACTACTTGCAGCGCTTCCATGAAGAGGTAGCTCCCGGAAAGATAAAGCACATACGTGCTGCCGATGCGGCCGCACCGCAGCAGCAGCTGCAAATGTGGCTCGCGTCGTATGAAGAAGTTGTGCGTGAGTGGAATCAGCCTTGGTTGCATGAGCTTATTGAGACCGCCGACTTGTCGTGTGTATCACCTGCAGATTGGACAACACAGGATTCCCTAAAGCTGCTTTGGATCGCAGCGATTGTATATTCTCGGGCTGTGCTGCTAGCAGACCCTTCACACGGCTCTAATCATCACCCACTTAAGACCACTGCTCCGATAGAAGAGCTTATAAATCCCTACCTGATAAAGTTTACAAGCACCTTCCTCGATAGAGGTTTGGCTCATCTGACTCAGAGCGACCGAGCACATGGACTGCTTGAGGCTTTTTTCTCGCATATGCGTAATCGCTCATTCGGTCGACCTGCGTGGCTGCGTGGAGACCTTGAGCGATACGAGAGATTGCAGCCGCTTGAATTAATCGACGCTATTGTGCGTGAGAAGGGTGTCCCACGAGAGCAAATCAAGGAGTTTTTGTTACAGAAGGCGCTTATCCTCAAGGGGTGGGCAGGATTGGTGCATCAGAGCGAGCGCGGCGTAGCCGGTATCTCAAACAGATCCTCTGTTGCAGAGTTTCTCGCAGTTCGCCTCGTCATTGAGAGCCTGGCTGAGGACTACTTTGAAATGCGACCACACCTTTTGGGAGCGGAGGAGACAGAAAGCCCTTTTGAACTCCACCGTCCTGGTGCAGCAGATGTACATGATGAGGCAGCGCGTATCCGAACCACGGCGTATCACCTCTTTCATGCCTTTCAGCTCTTCCCGTGTTCGGGAAGTGAGCTGCTCGGGTTAGAGCCCGAGCAGAAGCAGGCTCTGGTAGAGCTGTGTTGTAGATTTGATAGCCCTGTACGGCTTAGGGTGTGGCACAAGGCATACGAGTGGAACCTCTACTCCCGAACGGCCTCTGGATTGACGCATCACAATAAAAAGTCCCCTGAGAAAAAGCATCGGGGAGAGTCTCTATGCCAGATCGTCACCTGTATCGATGACCGAGAGGAGTCGTTTAGGCGCTACATCGAAGAGATTAGCTCTGACTATGAGACTTTTGGAACGGCAGGGTTCTTCGGAGTTGATGCCGAGTTCCACAGCCTCTATGAACGACCAGCCGCGTTCTGTCCGGTTAACGTGGTTCCAACTCATCACATTCAAGTTCGGCCAAAGGAGGGCTCTGAGAATCGGTTAATCGGCCTCCAGCGTATTCGTACCCTCCAGAGCGAAGTGGATATGTTTATTGAGAGTCAATCTCGCTCGCTTATCAGGGGGTGGCTACTTGCCCTAGGGGGGTTACTTGCACTATTTCCGCTCTCGTTATCAACCCTCGCACCACGCTTTGTTCATCGTTTCAATTTATTCTTAAAGCGGACACTTATTAACCCAACTGATGAAAGTGCGATCGTATTCGCCGACGAGGGAGACGCTGCGGTCGAAGGGCTCTTTACGCTTGATGAGATGGTTCATCGCGTACGAACCTTGCTTGTAACAACGGGGCTTTCTAAGCGCTTAGCGCCACTGGTTGTTGTGATGGGGCACGGATCGTTTAGCACGAATAACCCGTTTAGATCCGCATATGATTGTGGAGCTTGTGGGGGACGCCCCGGTCGAATGAATTCACGGGTCTTCGCTATGATGGCGAATCGCAGGGATGTGCGAGAAAAGCTTCGCGAGCAGGGCTTCGTTATTCCTGATACCACAACCTTCATCGGTGCATTCCATAATACGTGCACCGATGAGGTGGAGTACTTCGATCTTGAGCAACTCGTTGATGCAAACGCCAAGATATTTGAGCGGTTGCGAGGAGACGTCGACACTGCTCGTGCGCAGAACGCCCTTGAGCGGTGTAGGCGTTTTGATGATGCGTCGGTTCGTACCGTACAGGAAGCCATCGCGCACGTTGAATCCCGAGCACACCACATAGCACAACCTCGACCTGAGTATGGGCATGCAACAAACGCGCTGTGCTTGGTAGGTCGCAGAGCTATTACACAGGGGCTGTTTCTTGATCGTAGAGCCTTCTTGGTTTCCTATGATAAAGACGTTGATAGCGACTGCTCTGCGCTTCGAAACCTCCTTCGCGCAGTTGTTCCGGTTTGTATGGGAATTAATCTCGAGTACTTCTTTTCAGCGCTTGATAATCAGAAGTACGGAGCGGGAACAAAGCTGCCACACAACGTGACTTCACTGCTTGGGCTCATGACCGGATACTGTAGTGACCTGCGAACTGGATTACCAGCGCAAATGGTAGAGATTCACGAGCCAGTGCGGCTGTTGATGGTCTTGGAGCAGGAGCCGGATAAGGTCCTTGATATTATGTCCAAGGAGCCAGAGATTGATAAAGTCATCCGTAATCACTGGGTGAAGGTAATGACCTATTCTCATGCTGACAACCGGATGCACTATTTCGATTACACCGGTACGTTTGTCCCATTTGAGGAACTCACGGTAGACATACCCGTAGTATCTTCATCGTTGTCGTGGGTGCTCGGGAAAAAGGGCCACCTTGATTTCGTCCAAGTAGGGGTGGAAGGTAGGTAGGGGTAGCAAAATGTTTGAAGCACTTGGTACGCACGCGTTGGATTTTATTCACCAGCTCGTTTTCATCGGGCCGGTGTGCTCATTGATCGCATTGTCTGTGATTGGGTTCACCCCGTTGCGAACACGTGAGTGGCTGATTAAGCGCATCGTGGCTGCAGGGCAAGCCGCCGCGTTACTAAGCGCGTTGGTTTTAGCATTCGAGGTCATTCGTATTCTTCTGAGGGGAGAGGGGCTAACGCCGATACAAATAGCCCATCGACACCTCTTTTCATTCGGCCACCATTCGGTTGATTTTGCTCTGCAGATCGATGCCATCAACATCTGGTTTGTTCTTATGGCGACGGTGCTATCCAACATCGTTGGGGTGTTTTCGCAACACTACCTCCACCGAGACGCTGGATTTTATAGGTTCTTTTTTCTCATTGTTTTGTTCCTTAACGGCGTCTTGATCGTATTCATGGCGAACACATTTCAGGTGTTATTTATGGGGTGGGAGTTGGTTGGTATAACCTCAGCCCTCTTAATCTCGTTTTTTACCATCCGCCGAGAGACGATTGACAACGCGTTGCATGCTTTTTGGGCCTATCGAGTGTCCGATGTTGGACTCCTGTGTGCAGCTATCTTGATCGCAGCTGCTGTGCCTGAGCAAGTTTTTACCGGTTCCCACGGTGCGGTCAAGGAGCTTCCAGCCGCACTAGCCACGTTGGTGCCTTTTCTCTTGCTGTTTTCAGCTATGGGAAAGTCGGCGCAATTTCCGTATTCGTCGTGGTTGCCACGAGCGATGGAGGGGCCAACATCTTCGAGTGCCATCTTTTACGGAGGCTTATCGATCCACGCTGGGGTGTATCTCCTGCTTAGGCTCCGGATGGAGTATGCCGTGCCGACGTCGCTGCTAGTAGTTATGGCGGCGGTAGGAGCTGTGTCGTGTTTGTACGGGGTGTTGCTGAGTCAGGTACAGAGTGACGTAAAGAGCGCGCTGGCTTACGCCTCGTTATCCCAAGTTGGAATAATGTTCGTAGAGATAAGTCTAGGATGGTACTACGTGGCCACAGTCCACTGCCTTGGGCATGCGTTCCTGCGTACGTACCAGATCCTTAAGTGTTCATCGATTATTCACCAGTTCGTCTCCTTTGAGGATGCGCACCAGAACGATGTCGAGCGGGTAAAGGTGCAGCTTCTGCCCCTCTTTGTCTCGCGTTCAACGCTCGGGAGGTTGTTTAGCTTCTCCTTTGACCTGGCGTTGCGAGCAGCATCGGGTCCAAGTGAGTTGGTAGCGATGTTGGAGCGATGCTCCGCATTTCTACAGCGTGTTGAGGAACGGTGGTTAGGGGCGCTTACGATGAGTAAGAAGAGATAGGATATATGGATAACGTGCTTCATAATCTTACTGCGTGGCTGTTGGGCCTGTTTGTAGGAGCTGCTTGCATTGAATTGGTTCGCGAGCGATATAAGCGCTTCCGGTTTCATCGAGGTTCCGCACTTGCAGTGGGGCTGCTCGCTCTGGCTATTACGGTTATTCAAAGCCGGGCATCGCAGATATCAATAGGTGGTTTCTCGATCAGCGGCGCTTTTTTTGGCGGCGAGGGGTATGCCATGCAGGCCCACTTTGAAGGGGTTCATTTAGCAAGCGCTATTAGTATGGTGCTCTTTATCGGTGCCGTTCTCTTTGCCCCTAGTGCTCCACTTGTTCCGGTAAGACTCAGCCGAATTTTCTTTCTGCAAGGAGCGTTGCTTGCTTTGTTGCACACTGAGGATGTGATGCTTCTTGAGTCGTTAACGATAGGTCTTATTGTGCTCTTTATATTTGCTATGCGGCACCACGTACAAAGCCTTCCTGAGGATGATCGCGGAGAGGTTCGTATGGCAGCATTCACAGTCTACCAAGGGATTGCGCTCCTGCTGCTTGTAGCCTCACTTGGGTTGAGAACGCTAGATTACGCGGGGCTCCTACCGGCTTCGCAGCTTTTAGTCTCCCTGGATCTCGGTGCGCTAGCGCTGGCTTCGGCGATAGTAGTTGGCCTCTTCCCGTTTCACAGCTGGGTTGTCCCTTTTCTTGGAGCGCCAAGAAGTACCGTGTTTCTGCCGATGATGTTTATTCAGATCGGATTTATCGTTTTCTTCCGGTTCTACATGCCGATTGTCGCAGAGTACCAACGCGAGTCTGGTAATTACCTTTTCTTGGTGCTTCCCGTCACTGGTTTGGTGTACGCCGCGCTCCTGTTCTTTGCAGAGCGACGACTGAAGCGAATTCCTGGCTACCTATACCTAAGTCATGTGTGTTTGATGGCGGTGTGCGTTACAGGGCTTGGTCATATCGGTATCGGTGTATCGCTCCTTGATGCAACGAACGTATTGATAGCTGCGCTCGGGTTGCTTGGCGTGTGCTCGCTGCTAACGAGTCGTTTCGGGGTGCGAGGGGTGCACTCGCCGACGGGCCTTGGCCCGCTCTTTCCCGAGTTGGCAGTGTGTTACCTGATTTGCGTCTTATCACTGGTCGGATTTCCAGGTACGCTCGGATTCATCGAAGAAGAGGTAATGCTCGGGCAGGGGGTTGAGCACCATAGAGGCTTGGTTGGTATCATCGCGATTGCTTTGACCCTTAACGGCTTCTCAAGTTTTAGGCTCTTCGCCAGGATATTTTACGGACAGCCCTTTGAGGGTCGTGATATTGAGACGCGATTATCTGTGCGAGAGCGGCTCGTAATTGTAGCTGTGCTAGCTGCCCTGGTCATAAATGGACTAGCACCCTCGTTTCTCGTTGAGACGTTGACTGAGCTCTCTTCGTAGCGCTACAACCTGGGTAGCATGAATCGCCTGTTTTCTTTTATTACGCACAACGGCTGCGACATCCTTACCTATAGGCCTTGGTGGGCAGAGGGCATAGTGCATGGGATGACCCTGCGGGACATGTGTTTTAAGGGGGAAGATGTAGTCAGTGATAGTTCGCGCTTGTGTTCAGCCGTGGGCTGCTCCCATTTATTCCTTCTCAATCAAACACACGGGGATGTAGTGGTTGATCTGCGCGATCCAGCGCCAGTGCTTGAAGATCTTAGGGTCTATGGGAGTCTTCTCAAACACCGCGAGGGCGATGCTCTCCTTACAGCCGAGAACGAGGAGTTAATACATAAGCGGATAGCCTATGGAGTCTCAACAGCCGATTGTGTTCCTGTCTTGTTGAGGGGGAGGGGTGCTTGGGCGGCTGTTCATGCGGGGTGGCGCGGGTTGGCTAATGGAATAATTGGCAAGGCAGTAGAGCAGCTCGGTGACGTACACGAGGCCGTCATCTTTCCGGCCGCCGCATCGCCTCGGTACGAAGTTGGGCCAGAGGTGGTCTCTGCTATTGGAAGCTCTGCTGTTGTAGAGGAGACGGAAGGTAAGCTATCTCTCAATACTGCTGCCACGGCGTCTGCGCAGTTGCGCGCTCTCGATTCAACTATACGCGTAGAGAGCTCAGGTATCTGCACCCTTGAAGATACTAGGCTGCACTCATTTCGCCGCGATGGTGCGGCCGCTGGGAGGTGTGTGAGTTTTATTGTGTGCTGAGGGAGTTGGTGGGGGCGAGGCCGTTCTTTCTGCTGCGGTGACTTCTCTTTCTCCTACTCCTCCTCCTCATCATCCTAATCCTCCTCTTTCTCATAATCCTGCACCTGCTCCGGTCTCCTCATTCTAATCCGCCTGCTGCAGCCTGTTCGCTCCCTAAGTAATCAACAAGCCACGCTGCCATCGTTGTGCGATGATGATTAGGAAACCGGAGCAGGTGCAGGAGGAAGATGAGGGGGAGGAATAGGATGAGGACTGACGGGGGCTAAAATGTTCGCCCTTGTTCCGTCACTGTGAAAACGCTCCGGAAGGGAGGGTTTTCACAGTGGCTACCACACCCTCTCTGAGCGTTGCTGTTCTATACGAGATTCGAGCTCGTCTGGAAGTTCAGAAAAAAAGTTTATGCCTGTAGCCTGTTCAACCTCACGAACAGTCTTTAAAAATTGCGAAAAGTTATCAGTGGGTTTTGCTGACTGCGGAATTATAAACGCCTGGATAGTGATGCTGTCATTTTCTTGGCGAAGCCAGATCTTGTAGAGCTCATCTGGTACCTCTATCCCTGTAGATGTACCGTTCCGCTTCAGTGCGAATTCCTGATGGGAATCAAATACGGGTCCGTCAACAACCCACAGAACGGCTCCATTTGCGATTCTATCTGCTTCAAGCGCCTCCAGATACTTCCACGTTCTTCGGTTGTGGTCCGGCACCTGAGGCACGATGTTCCACATGAAAAAAGTCTCCTTCTGAGCTTCTCGACCGTAGCGGGAGGCGATTGCGTAGTTAGGCGCAAGGTGCCCGTGGTCAAAGCCTGTGTGGCTAAGAGGGTTGTTCGGCATCCGCAAGCCGTACAGGTCTCCATCGGTAAAACTTCCGGGTCGGTCTTCAATATCTACACGCGAACCAACCGGCCCAATCGGAAAAAGCTGATAGCACACGTAACTCGGAGAAAGTCGCTCTTTATCGTAGCCAGAGATAAACCCTATATTGGTAATTACCAGGGTCGTGCGATTGCTCACAACCGGAAGTCCTGCATAGAGATGTCTTGCTGGCATGGTAGCACCCTGCCACGCTGCTGTAGTTTCTTGTTTTTCAACGTGTGTGGCTTGGGGCTCAGGTAGGGGGTTTTTCTTGCATCCAGTGCTGACAACTGCCATCGGCATGACGAGGCACGCTGCTGCAGCCGCAACAGAAAGAGCTTCTGCACTTTTTCTTACCTCGTGTTGTTGAAGCATGGGGTGAGGATACCTGTATTCTGGAGCCTAAGGAAGCGCCCGTAAACCCGCGCCGATTCGAGGCCCCGCTTCGTTACGATTAGAAATACTCCCGCAAAAATGATACCTCATGCTCATTGAGCGGCGTATCTCCGGTATGCATAGCGATAGCCGGCAGATGAAACTGCGCGTGTTCAGGGGCTCTCTGAAATCCTAATCGCTCGTAGATGGTTGGTGAGACTTCGGAGTAGAGCATAAACCGTGTTGAGGGGTCGCTACTTCTTATAAGCTCCATAACTGCCCGCGTGAGCATTGAGGCATAACCGTTCCCGCGATGAATCGGATTTATCGAGATAGAGGCGATTCCAACAACTCTTCTGGCAAAACGTATTGTATTAAGGTTTCCGATAGGCTCGTTGTGCGGCGACTCTATTAAGAAGCGGGTCCCTCTTAGATGGTTTTTATCGTGAGAATACGAGGCGATGAAATCTGATACTGACCTCCCTTCGCCCCATGCATCATGACCAAAAGCAAGAAATGTCGTCGCATCTTCAGGCATTAGTACACGAACACGGGCTACCTCTGTGAATCGATTTTGTCCGGGGGTAACCTCTTCATAAAACATCTCTTGCGGGCGGGCCCAGACGGGCGCCATCTCGTTATCATAAAGAGTTCGGTACACTACTAAAGGCTCACAGGTTTCAGAGTGAAGGGCTACCCCAAGCTTTAAATACAGCAACCCTCTTGTATGTTTGTAGATGGTCCACATGGATATAGTCTGCCAAGGGGTGGCTGAAGCATACAATCCCGAAAAATGAATGAGGCTGGGTTTATCTCAAAATAAATTCCTCAACCGCACTTAAATATCGTATACTGGGGACTCGGGAAGTTTGCGTTACATACATATATACACATCATCGGGTCGTATCCGTAGTACAACCAATACCCTAGACTTACAGTGCTGGGTTTTTAACAGGAGGTTGCTTTAATGGAACGGAGTGAGAGGGAGTTAATTTCCAGGGCTCTTAATACTAACTTTGAAGTTAGAAAACTGTACGACCGACACAAGAAATTCGAAGAGAGACTAAAGAAATTAGCTTGCCAGCCCTACCTTACAGGCGCTGAGCAGCAGGAGGAGCGCAGACTCAAAATGCTCAAGCTCCAAGGGGTAGAGAAGATGGTACGGCTTGCTACGGCAGAGCTGGCAGACGATCAGGGGCAACTTGCGCGGGCCGAGTTATAGGCGACCAACAGTTCATAGCAAAGCGGTGCGTTCGCCGTTCGCTATAGTTGCCACTCCAAAAAGCGAAATGGGACCCCTTCGTTAAAAGGGGTCCCATCTCTAAAAGCCGTCTCAGATTAAGAGAGAAGGCAGACGACAAGTCTTTTACATGGCGCTTGTCTCTATGCGGCCCTGCGGCGAGTACGAATCTTCGTCTTCGCGTTTAAGATTGCATAGCGCGTTTTCTCAGGGTCGAATCCAAAGTAACGACAGATAGAGTTGAAAGAGAGAACGTACTCCTCATCATCATCTGTCAGATAGGCGATGGCTTCTTCCCGTAGCTCGGGGCCAGCATGGAGGTCTTCAATAGTGCGAAGAATCATCGCACGCATCAATTCACTCACTGCTGTGTATCCCTTCCCCTCGAGATACGCGATGTCCATTTCAGGTAATCGGTCAGAACTGCTCACCGTAGACTCCGTGTTATTATAAGTCACGCTTCTCCTTTTAGAGCTCTCCTAGAGCGCTTCTTTGCAGTGCGTCTGAAATCAGAAAGCATGCAGAGAAAGGGCGTCTTTGAGTGCTCTCAAAACCTGTGAGCAACCATAATCAACCAGTCGTCAGCGCGGTTTTTGGCCCCGTCAACGACGTTTCAAGAGGAGTTATGGGAGCCTCAGGGAAAGAGTGCTTTAGCAGTCGAAAAAAGCCCCTACATCCTCACAGAGGTGGGTGCAGGTGTCGTTTTTGGGTTGTTTCGCCTCATAACGGAGGTTAGTTGCTGGTCACAGTAAGCTGTGCAATTACGGTAGTGCTCAAACCACAGCTGCTACCTGCAAGGTAATGTAGTTGCGGTAAGCTCTACCGCAACCTCTCCAGCGCGAAATCTATTACGGCGTGAAGGGCATCAGCGTACACGGTTGAAGTCTGCTGGGGTTGTGATGCTGCCAGGGCAAGAAGAAGCTCCTCGCGGGCGGACTCCGCGTAATCGACCGCTAAGCGCTTAGCTTCAGCGATAATGGCACTTGTTTGCAGGAAGTTCAGAGCGTTTGCGGCAAATGCGCGCTCCTCTTCAGGTGTATTTGGAGGAGTAAGAAGGCGCTGTGCTCCTACATCTCCACTCTCCAGCCACAAAACGTTTACCAGAGATGGTTTGCGCTCAATTACATCTAATCCCGGGCGCTTGCCGAGAGTTGCCTCGTCAGAAGTTACATCGAGGATGTCATCGATAATTTGAAATGCAACACCAAGTGCCTGACCGAATGCGGCTAGGTGTTCACAAACCTGATGTGGTTGGCCCGCTATGTGTCCGGCACAAAACGCTGAGAGCCGGAACAAAGCCGCGGTTTTCCTGTTTGCTATAAGTAGGCTCGTTGCGACCGAGTGCTTCTCGGTGTGTAGTGGTGTTTCAAGCGCCTCACCTTCAACGAGTTCTATGCATGCCTGTTCTGTGGCTGTGATGATCGTGTCATCAAGTTTCGCACACAGGCCGAAGGCGCGCGTTAAGAGAAAATCTCCTGACAGCAGCGTCGCAGGAGTTCCAAACTTTGCATACGGTGATTGTTGGTGTCTGCGAACCGGAGAATCATCGATGATATCGTCGTGCAGCAGCGTTGCCATGTGGATCAATTCGATCCCTGCTGAGACGTTAAATACATCTTCGTTGATAGGATCAATGCCGAGCGCCTTAGAGACGAGCAGTGTTAGGGCAGGGCGGATTCGTTTGCCCCCTAGTCTAAGGAGGTAATCAGGAACCTCTCGCATCAGGGTAACATCGGAGCGAAAGGTATCCCTGATTCGTTGTTCGACATTTTGAAGCTCTGGTATCAGTGAGAGAGCGTGCGCGAAGCGCTCGTGGGGCGAAGCTTGAGGTGCAGATGAGGCAGCTGACACGCTAGAGGTAACTTTTCAGAGCCGATATCTTCAGCTCTGGTTGTTAAAAACTGGAATGTCCCCAACGGGATTCGAACCCGTGTCTTCACCGTGAAAGGGTGACGTCCTAGGCCAGGCTAGACGATAGGGACCTATCACAACCGGACAATCCCATAGGATAGCCCGGACAGCCCGTAAAAGGTATAGAAATCCGAGGGTTTGGTCAATCCCGGTGCCGTTTTTAGTTTGCAGCTGCTGCCTATGCGACCGGTTTTGGCGCTTTGTGACTAATCGTGTACCTTATGCCGCATGTCGACCCCCAGACTCGCCTACAGTAGCCTCCAGGAGCTCGCCCGTGAGGTCGGACTTGCCGTGGTGGCTGTCGGTGATACAGCCGCGTTAGAGGCCGACAGAGGCTTCCTAAAGAGCTGGCAGGACCAGGGGTGTGCTGCCGAGCTTCATTACATGGAGCGAGAAGCCGACTTGCTAGCTAGCCCCTTGAGGCTACTCCCTTCAGCCCGCAGCATAGTGGTATTCGGGGTTCCCTATGACGCCGTACAGACCGGGATACTTGGACCGGACGAGGGGCGTGTAGCGCGGTATGCCTGGGGACGTGACTACCACAAGGTGCTGCGCAAGCGCCTCGAAGCATTCGTTAAGGTCGTTGAGGCGCATCTAGGCAGGACGGTTGAGCACCGCGTTTTTTCTGATTCGGTGCCGCTTCTTGAGCGCGCGCTGGCGCGCAAAAGCGGGATGGGATTTATCGGAAAGAACACGATGCTGATTGCGCCAAGGCTTGGCAGTTTTCTCTTCCTCGCCGAGGTGTTGTGGGGTGTGGATGTTGAAATGCCCCCTCAGAGCCCGCCTCGCGGTTCCTCTGCTGGGTGCGGAACGTGTTCGCGTTGTATCGATGATTGTCCCACTGGGGCCTTCGTTTCTGAGCGAGTTCTTGATGCCAACCGTTGCATCTCTTACTTGACCATAGAGAAGCGGGGGGCACTTACGGCTCAGGAGCGCTTGTGGCTCGGTGACTGGGTCTTTGGGTGTGACCGGTGTCAGGAGGTGTGCCCGCACAATTTTGTGACACTCAAGCGGGGGAGGCGCGCTTCTCTTCCAGAGCTTTCGGCAGCGGCTGGAATAGGTGAGGTGCTCTCACTCTCTGAGGTGCTCGGTATGCGCACCGACGAGCGCTTTCGCGCGCGCTTTGCGGGAACAGCGTTAATGAGAACAAAGCGCGAAGGGTTGCTTCGCAATGCCGCAGTTGTTGGTGCTAATAAACACGCCACTCATCTGCTTGCCACTCTTGAAGAGGTGGCCACTTCCGATCTCTCTCCTGTAGTTCGACAGCATGCGCTTTGGTCTCACGCCGTTATCTCCAAACGTGAGGGGGGCTCGGTGCAGGCGCACTCTAAACAGTTGGTAGAGAGGGCTCTCCAGGACGTTGACCAGGCAGTGCAGGATGAGGCGCTGCAGATGTTGCCAAATCTCTCCTAAAGCACCACACTAAGAGACATGAATACTCGAATTGTTCTTTTCGTTGCAGCGCTTTTGTTGATCGCTCAATCTGCCTGTGCTCCATCTCTTGGTGTGAGGCTTTCCGTGCCGGGACTTCCCGAACAACAAAGAGAAGATAGTGAAGGTAGGTCGCTTGATCGTCCACCAGTTGGTTCCGCCGGTAAGGTGCGAGTTGCACCCTTTAACGACGCTCGCCCCGCCAACACGATCGCCATCATCGACGGGCGGGAGATCCCATCTGACGGTAGCCTTGGTACCGTGGTTCAGGAGGGATTGGAGCGGTATCTGCGAGATGCAGGAGTGCGTGTGGTTCTAAGTGGAGCCCCTGTCATCGAAGGAGAGATAGTCGAGTGGAGGTCTAAGATTCACCCCAAATTTCCAGCGTCTGAGGCAACAGCTATCGCCAAGGTAAAGATCTCAGTTAAGAATCCGCGCACGCAGTTTGTTGCTTATCGCGGGACGTTCTCAGGCGAAGCCACGATGACTGATCCGTTTGTAACTGAGAGTGAAATTCAAAAGCTCCTCACCGATGCTATGAGCACCGCCATTCAAGCTATCCTGAAAGAGGATAAGTTTCTGGCTCAGCTCTCTGCCATGCAGGAATAGGGGATTTTTGTGAGTGTAGAGGATACCTTTGTACAAGCGGCTCAGGCGATAGTGCTGCGGCTTACGCCGCAGATCGTGGCTGCGTGGAAGGATCCTAAGAAGGGCGCTGTGACCAAGCGCGACGGAAGTATCGTTACAGATACCGATATCGCCGTTGAGAGAGAGGTGGTCGCGCACCTTACCGCCGCCTTACCACAGGTAGCGATTGTTGGTGAAGAGGCGGTATCTTCGCGACGTGATAGTGAAGTGATTCAAGCGCAAGGTTACTACCGTGAGTGCCTTGAGCACGAGTACTGTGTTTTTCTTGATCCGATTGACGGAACTAAGAATTTCTCAAACGGAGATCCGATCTTCTGTGTTGCTATCGGGCTCACTCGACGGGGTGCTGCAGGGCACGTACCGGTCGCAGGTGTTGTTGCTGTGCCGATGGAGGATGTACTCTTTTCAACAGATGGTAGCGCAGTGATTCGCCGCACTATCTCTACCGGCAGCTCAAGTCGTGTGGCACGCAAAGAGGAGGGGGCTACTATTATCTTTGCTAATACAACGGAGCGAGGGTGGTTGGAGCGGAATAAACGCTCGCTTCTAGGTGAGCGGCTCTCTCACGGCTCTAGCGTGTATGACCTTCTGAAGACCTGTCTTGGCGAGAATCGAGCCGCACTGATAGGTTCGCAACGGATGTGGGACTTAGCAGCTCCGTTAGCGTTGGCTAGCGCTCTCGGGCTGAAGCTCTGTGATGCGATTAGTGGAGATGAGATTACAGGTCTTCGGCCATCTGATTTCGATGGAGACCTTGAGAAGCGCGCCTGGAGGCTCTCTAGACGAGCTGTTCTGTTGCCACGCAGTGCGCGGATTGAGGATGTAGTATCTGTCTGAGAAGATAGAAGAGGTTTCCTAAACTACCGAACCGCCCGTGGTGAGCTTTAAAACGATACTAATCGCCAATCGGATATCATCTCCGTAGCTAGGCACCACCCACCAGGGCCAAGGATTGATATTTTATACCCTTACATTCTCCTGGGTGCAGGGACCCCACCAGAGGATAGGGGTCCGACTCCCCCTGACCCCAGTAGCGGCTGACAACCGTTGCTCAGCGCAGAGTCTACACTTGCCCCCGAAGAATACGCTGCTATAGCCTGTGTTACGTGTCTCGGGTGGGCTGTGTTGCGTCGCCGTAAACGGCAGATTGCGTAGCAGCTTGGGGCATTCAAAAAGGTTGAAATGCGGGTAGTGGTGGCTTATCCCACTACCCGCACTACACATTGTGCTTGCCCCAGGCCTTTTTTTCTTTAACCGATATCGTCTCGTATCGACATGAGTCTTGATAAAAGCTCAGTACCTCTCTACCCTTAGACGGTACGACTACTCCCCGAGGAGGGATGATGTGGAGCTTTAGCGGTAGTAAATCCGGATATTCCGATGTTCTCGTAGGTCTGCAGTACGGCGATGAGGGTAAAGCAAAGATTATCGACCTTCTCACCCCACACTACGATATCGTGGCACGATTTAACGGCGGGGCTAATGCAGGTCATACGATAGTTACTGATGCTGGAACATTTGCTCTTCAACAAGTTCCCTCCGCTGTAACGTATCCAGGGCTCGCGCTCTACATCGGCTCAGGGTGTGTCGTAAATCCAGAGAAACTTATCGTAGAGATACGAAGTCTTGAGGCTGCTGGACTTATAGTGCGACCCCGGTTGCAGATCTCGCCGCGTGCATCCGTTGTGCAACCGCATCATATTTTGATCGATACGCTGACCAGTAGCGAGATCGGAACAACCAAGAACGGTATCGGTATGGCGTATGCTGACCGCGCTCGTCGGATGCATCGTGGCGGTATTGTAAACATCCGTGCAGGGGACCTTGTAAGCTCATTTGATGGAGTGATCGAACGCGCTCGGTTTAATCTTTCGATAGCAGCGAAAGAGTACGGGGTGTCTGAGCCTGGTCCTGAGAGCATCTCAGCTTTTGCCGAGGCGTGTCGAGAGATGGCTGCGCTTGTAGCGCGTGATCCACACATTCTTGTGCAGTCAGTGCAGCGCGGAGCACGAGTGCTCTTTGAGGGCGCTCAATCGGTTATGCTCGATGTTCAGCGCGGCACGGTTCCGTTTGTAACCTCAAGCTCGACATTAGTTGGTGCAGCATACAGCGGAGGAGATCTTCCACCAAAGTATCACCGCAAGAGTATCGGCGTTGCAAAACTTCTCATGTCACGCGTCGGTCGCGGACCGTTTGCCTCTGAGTTTGGAGGCGCTCGATCAGAGAGTTACTGTATGGAAGAGGGAGGGGCGAAGCACACTCGTAATTTTGAAAAGGGTTCTTACGACGTGCAGAGTCTCCTTCAATCTGAGGATCCGTTTGAGCTGGGGATAGCGCTGCGTATGCTTTCACATGAATACGGCACAGTAACCGGTCGACCGCGTCGTATGGGGGCATTTGATATCGCACAGCTTCGCGATGCTGTAATAGACAACGGTATTGACGAGATTTATCTGACAAAAGCGGATCTCTTGCAGTGCTTTGTTCAGACTAAGCACGGTACTATCCCTGTGGTAACTGATTACACCATCGCACAGGGCGAGGAGTCGCGGAAAACGCCCGTGACTCTTGAGGATTTCGCTGCGCTTAAACCTGAGTACGCTGCATACAAGCCTTTTGTAGGCTCGCTTGCAGGTATTAAGCAGTTTGATGATCTACCTACTCAGCTTACGGCGCTGCTAAACGATATTGAGAAGCTCACAGGTGCACGCGTGGTAGGGGTTGGTACGGGCCCTCGGCGAGATGAGTTGGTGCTGCGGTAGCAGCTACGGACCGCGGAGCTTCCAGCTACGCCTAGCTCGAATCACTGCCCAGCGCTATTCGTCACCGACTTCTGCTCTCTTTCCGTGAGTGCCCGAGCAACGCGGTCGAGGTGCGCATCGAAAATCAAGGTGTCACGGTGGCGGTGGCGTCTTAAAATCTCTAATGCCTTCTCAAACTGTTCATGCTCTGCATACCAACTCGCCACTGCGCGATACCTATCGGATAGTAGCGTTTCATGGAATTTCTTCGCTTCAGGATCCTCACACGAAGCGAGTTTGCTCTCTGACTCTTCGTATATCGTCAGTGCTGCAACGGGGTCACCTCGACTCAACTGCACATCACCGATAAGGATAAGGTAGAAGTAGGGGTTCTCCCACTCGGGGCGATTCGTTACTTCAAGCCGTGACTCCATGTGCTCTTTGTAGGCAGCTATCGCTTCATCATAACGGCCCTCTTTTGTTAGCTCCTCAGCACGGTGTAGTTCATCTGAGCTAAGTGAGCAGCCGCTCAACGATGTAGCGACTACGCACAGGGCGAGAGTTGTTTTTTTAAGGAGCGATCTTTTCACGGAGCCACGCTATGTATTCACGCGACGACTTTGTCACGCCGTTAGCTGATGTTCTCCAGCGCTTATGGAACCATACCCACTGCTCTGGAAAGCGACGTATTAGGGTCTCTAGCCGTTGGTTGTATGTCTGAAGCACCTCTTCTGTCGATAGTGAATCGTCTAAGGGCTCAGCAAAAACTTCGTAGGTTGCGGGCGAGGTTCTAAAGAGAAATGCTGTCATAAAGCGCGCGTTGTGTCTCTTTCCTAGCGCGATAAGAGACGAGGGGGTTTTTGCGCTCTCGCCGAAAAAGGGTATTGAGACACTTTCAACTCTAGTATCTTGGTCGATAAGCGCTGCAACTACTTTGCCCTCCTTTAGGAGCGAGAGAAGCTTCTTTATTCCTGACTTATCAGAGCGCCATATTGTGTTGATTCCGTAGCCATCGCGAATCGACCTTAGTAGGTGCTGCAGAACTGGGTTGCGGGCTTCCCGTCCAACGGTTGCTATTTCAACGCCTCGGGCGATGGTGTAGGCCGCGAGAAGGTCCCAATTCCCAGTGTGTCCGGTCAGCACGATAGTTGGACGATCTCCCTTAAGTTGTGCTTCGAGTTCGTCCCACCGTGGAAATGAGATCGAGTTGTATGGCGGCTTTAGAAGGGGACTAAGATTGAGACTCTCCATAAGAGTCTTGCCAGCGTGGGCAAAAGTGCGCCGTGCGAGAGCCTTTGTTGGTTGCTCAGGCAGGAAGTAGCCAAGTTGCAGCAGAGCGATAAATCGCTCGCGTGAAGGAAAGATTCCGACTAGTGAACCGAGGATTGTTCCGATTAATCGTCGCACTGAGATGGGGAGAGCCCCAATTATATTGAGCGCAGCGATCGCAAGGGAAGCAGGGAGCGGTACGGCACTTTGCGTGCTTGTGTCTGTAACAGCTCCGGCTTCAGTGCTTTGTTGTACTACATCGGGAGCTGCCATTGTGCGTCGTCGTCTTTTGGTTCCTGTTGGCGAAGGCCCTGAAGAAGGAGAAATTCGGTCAGCCTCTCGTAAACGATTAATCCTATAAAGGTGCCATCTCGCACTACCATAAGTACCTGCATCCCGGTTTCATCAAGGAGGTTAAAGGCGTCTCCAAGTGGAGCAGATGCTTCTATTGTGGGGATAGAACGCACCATAATAGCGGACAGATATTCATCCGGTTGTGTTGCGGCGTGGTGCACGATGTCTTCTCGAAAAACTACGCCTACTACGCCGTCTTGTACGGTGATTGGGTAGAGTGGTTGCAGAGAGGTTAGAGCGCTGCGTAGCGCTTTAGAGATTGTAGTTCCGTGTGCAAAAGTTTCCAGCTTCTCTTTTGGAATCATGGCGTCAGCAGCGACGAATGCGTGTGCGACGAGCCTGCTTTCAGCTCGCACATACTCCTGAATAGCGCCAAAGAATATGATGAACGCGATCACAAACAACATCGGTTGCTCGGTCGGAAGTGCCGCAATCGCCATCAAGAGACAGATACCTTGGCTGATTCGGGCGGCGATGAGAGTTGCATTTTTTACCTTGAAGATTCCAAGCAGTGCTCGCAGGACTCTTCCTCCATCCATCGGTAGCGCTGGGAGGAGATTGAAAAGAGCTAGGGCGATGTTAGAGATAAGAAGCCTTTCACTAAAACTCAACGCACGCGGTGTATCGTCGCTTATGACAGGCAGGTCTATCCACAGATAGAGAGCTGCCGCGATGACTACATTAAGGAGTGGGCCCGCTAGCGCTATGGCGACCTCAGCTTTGGGGGTGGGTTGTTTAAGGATCGCAGCTACGCCGCCAAACGGGTATAGGGTTATATCGCGGGTCTTAATGCCGCACCGTTTCGCCACCAGAGCGTGGGCGAATTCGTGGGCGAGAATGCAGGCAAAGATGCAAACTACAAAGAGCGCCTCGCGAAAAGGATTTGGAGCATCGGAGGCAAGGACAAGCCATACGAGAAGGAGTAGGAAGGTAACGTGCACACGGATAGGGATGCCTGCCACGCTCCCTAATTCTAATGACCATCCACTACGCGCTTTGTTCACAGGCCTTTGTAACTCCCCATCGGTACGATTATCTGAGAGCGATGCTACACCTAAACACGGGGAAAGTGTATCCATAGTAGGTGGTTTATAAGGCCCCAAACGGGCTACAATATCTTATAAACTAACCTCTAGCATGGTAGCCGACATGTCGTCAGGCAGGCTAGCTCTGGTATAAGATGGATACGCTGAAAGGGTGGATATGTAACTGTATATCCTCTGGATGGCGCACAGACTCATGCAGGAGACGCAGATGAATCAACAGAGAGTTGGGGTGGTTGGACTTGGATACGTTGGGCTACCCCTGGCGTTAGCCCTCGGTAGAGCATTCCCAGGGACGGTTGGTTTTGACGTCAGTGAGAGCAAGATTCAAGCGCTTTGCAACGGTGAGGACCCAACAAGGGAAGGGCTTGAGGAGGAGATACGAACCGCCAGCATCACCTTTACGGCGGACCCGAAAGAGCTCAAGACGTGCGACGTTGTGATCGTTGCCGTTCCCACACCGATCGATGAAAACCGTCAGCCAGACCTAACGCCGATCGTAAGCGCTAGTCGCACTGTGGGGAGAAACCTCAAGGTAGGTGCTATAGTTGTGTATGAGTCAACGGTGTATCCTGGGGTAACCGAGGAAGTGTGTGCGCCGATCGTCGCTAAGGAGTCTGGGTTAAAGCGCGGTGAGGGATTTTTTGTTGGGTATTCTCCAGAGCGAATAAATCCCGGAGATCGCGAGCACACCTTGGAGCGGATCGTAAAAGTGATAGCTGGCGAGAGTCCAGACGTTACAGAGAAGATAGCGAGTATTTATGGAGCAGTAGTTAAGGCAGGGCTCCACCGTGCTCCTTCCATAAAGGTAGCAGAAGCAGCAAAGGTGATTGAGAACACTCAACGCGACTTAAATATCGCCTTGATGAACGAATTAGCAATCATTTTTGATCGGATGGGTATCCGTACGAAGGATGTCTTGGATGCGGCCGGTACGAAGTGGAATTTTATGCGCTTTTCTCCCGGACTTGTGGGTGGTCATTGCATAGGGGTAGATCCGTATTACCTAACTGCAAAGGCGCAATCCTTAGGCTATCAACCACAGGTGATCCTTTCAGGTCGTCGGATTAACGACGACATGGGTAGCTTTATCGCGCAGCGCGCTGTAAAGCTGATGATAAATGCCGGTATTAAACCTCACGGCGCGCGCGTAGGGGTGCTCGGTATTACCTTCAAAGAGAACGTGGTTGATATACGCAATAGCCGTGTGCCCGATATCGTCAGAGAGTTGCGAGAGTTCGGTATCTCACCTTTAGTGCACGATCCGCTAGCAGATGGTGATGCTGTTCATCACGAATACGGAATATCCCTTGTTCCCTTCGAGGAGCTCAGAGAGCTTGAAGCTCTTGTGCTGGCAGTGCCTCATCGTGAATTCGCCTCTCTCAACGGAGAGAGAATAAGTGAGCTACTTAGACCGAAAGGGGTGGTGGTGGATGTCAAATCGATGCTTTCCCCCGAGGAGGTGCCTGCATCTCTCACATATTGGAGTTTGTAACTATGGATATATCGATTCCTTCATCAAAGACGTGGCTTGTGACCGGAGCGGCTGGTTTTATCGGCTCCCACCTGCTTGAAAAGTTGTTGTTGCTTGATCAGCGAGTCGTGGCACTTGATAACTTTGCAACGGGTAGTCGCATAAATCTTGATCTCGTAAGACAGATAGTAGGCGATGAGCGTTGGAGTAAGTGTTCTTTTTTTGAGCTTGATATTAGGGATAGGGAAGGGGTTGAGTTAACAGTTAAGCAGCACCGTCCTGATATTGTGCTGCACCAAGCTGCGTTGGGTTCTGTTCCGCGTTCTTTGGATGACCCCCTTACTTCTCATCAGGTAAACGTGGACGGATTTATTACTGTCTTGGAAGCGGTGCGTAAAAGTGGAGTGAAGCGGTTTGTGTACGCATCATCGAGCGCGGTGTACGGAGATCTACAGGTGTCCCCTAAGAGAGAAGACGTGATAGGCAACTGCCTCTCTCCGTATGCGGCCACTAAGCGAATTAATGAGATCTATGCACAGGTATACGGGCGTAGTTACGGACTAGAGACGATAGGACTACGATACTTCAACGTGTTCGGTCCTCGTCAGGATCCGAATGGTCCATATGCAGCGGTCGTTCCGCGCTGGCTTGCGGCTATGTCAAAGAATGAACCGGCGGTCATGTACGGCGATGGCAGCACATCACGAGATTTCTGTTTCGTGGCGAATGTGGTGCAGGCCAATATTGCAGCTGGCCTCGTGTCGTCATCGTCGCAAGGGATTATGAATAGTGTCGCCAATATCGCGTGTGGTGCTACCACCTCTTTGCAACAGATGTTCGATATGTTGAGGCGTGCTGTGGCTACGGCTAAGGGTATAGAGATCTCTGAGATCCCGCCACCGCGCTACGAACCGTTTCGGCAGGGGGACATAAAACACTCTTTGGCTGATATCACGCGCGCACAGGAATTCCTTGACTACCGTCCGACCTATTCGGTCGAAGCCGGCATTCGGGAGCTGGTTCAGAAGAGTGGCACCGATGCTACGCGTCCTGTTTCATAGAGACTAGCGGTGTCACTAATAGTCCTTTGTTGAGCTTTGTCCAAAAGCTGTACACTATAGTGTTTTCATATACTTATAGTTACCTTGCCTTTGGGGGCTTTTGCACAGCCTTCCTCTATCTGCTATACTTGGAGGGGCGTTTGTAGTTCAAAACGTTAACTTATTGCAGTTTCGAGACGAACTTTAACCAAAGGGCTTATTTTCCTAGTGGGGAACCTGTGAGTAGTGCAGAAATCCTTGTTCGCGGTACGGACGACTCATCATCTTCAGACCTTGGCTTAGCAGCCTCTCCGTTCACTCAATCGACCGTATGCTTCGCTTCAGTTTCGGTTCATACGCTGGGGGAGTTCGTTTTGCATCCTCTCGAAGAGCAGGCCTTAGGCGAGGCGATTTCACCAAAACGACGTCAGGACTATACTCTTGGTCGTGCAGCAGCTCGACGAGCTCTAGGTGGTATTGGCTTTCCGGTAGCTTCGCCAGTTCTCCGCGGTGAGCACCGAGAGCCTTTGTGGCCTGTCGGTATCGTTGGCTCGATCTCCCACAGTGGTGGCTACGGCGTAGCCGCAGTAGCTTGGCAGCAAGATATTGCAGCAATCGGTGTGGATATTCAGCAGATTGAGGATAATCGGTATACAGACGAGTTGATAGCGCGGTTTGCCGATCCCGATGAGTTTGACTGGGTCAGGTCTGACCCGCGCCACCGAACAGAGAGGGCTGTAAAGCTCTTTTCGGCTAAGGAGAGTGTGTTTAAAGCTCTTTATCCGCTGGGCCGTGTATGGTTCGCCTTCGATGTTGCGCGCATGACCCCAAATCAGGATGAGAATGGCTTTTCGGCTACGGTTATTCTGCCCGCCCTCTCTCATGCACCGATCCACCTCGATGTAGGGGTTTCGCTCTTCGATGGGCACGTCATCACAGGCGCGTGGCTGTCAAAGCCGTTGGTGCTTTCAGAGGGCGCTGCTCATTAGGAGTAGGGTAGGGGTTGTTTGCCCCGATTGAGAGGGCGCTGCTCATTACACCACCTTGCTCCACCCCAACCCTGCGTTGGTTCAACTAGCTTAAAGCTAGCACGTGCAACTGCACCAAAAGCCTCTGTTTTATTCTTTGCCCTAGGGTCGTGGATTATTGCTTCAAGCTTATCTTTTCCCGGCACGCAACTTTTCCCAGCTGACCTCGATTATTACACCTGACACCTTCGCCGAGTCTATCACACACGTGGTTTGGTTGCGTAGGCGTTTGGCTTTTCTCTTTGCCTGCAAACTCAAGGTCGGCGTGTTCGCATAAACAGGGCTAATGCCGTGTATGTGTGTGGGGGGGGGGCTTAATCTGTCAGAAAGTTTATTTGCGTAAGGATTGGAGCCGTAGAGGCTCCGGGGTTAAGATTATGGGCTACCGCGCACGATACTACGAATCACAGAAACTCTACGCTATCACCTTTCGAACCATAGAGGGGCTGCCATTTGTGGCAACTCTCTACATGAAGCTCCTTATTCGCGGCATCATGGCGCGAGTCCAACGAGATATGAAAGTCACCCTATGCCACTTCATATGGATGGGTAACCATGCTCATGTTTTAGCTATTTTTAAAGACCCTCAACAGGCTGCCAACTTCTATGGAGAGGTGCAAAAGAAGCTTACTGAGTCCCTAAAAGCACTACTCGGACTGGGTCATCTGCGACTATGGGAGGGGAGACCGGTAGTTGCACAAGTCTTAGATTTGCCCGCTGCTATACAGCAAATAGCTTACCTGTATGCAAACCCGGCTCGAGCTAACCTCATTGACTCAATCTCTCACTATCCAGGGTGTTCTTCATGGGAGGCTTTTCAGGGAACGATTAGATCGGGAGCTCATCAAATCGATGCTAAGGTTGACAGTAGGGAGATGTGGGTTCCGTACTCAAAGATTCCTCTTCTACCCGCAGCAGTGCTCAAGAAGCACGCTGATATCGATTTTGCTGAATTGCTTTCTCAAAAGGGGCGGCCGCACACACTGGATCTTTATCCAAACGCATGGATGAAGTGCTTTGGAGTTACGTCGCCTGAACGAATTGCTGATATCAATGAAGCTGTGCTTAAACAACTAGCAAAGAATGAGCAAGAGCATCAAGATACCAGATCCAAGGAGAACAAAGGTGTGTTGGGAGAGCGACTCTTGCGGGTACAGCCGGTCATGCGGCACCACATCCCCAAACGTACGGCGACTCGACGACGGGTCTTTGTTATCTGCTCTGATAAAGAGCAAAGAATTAGCTTCATATCAAAGGTAAAGGCGCTCTGCGAACTAGCCCGTCAATTCTATCAGGATGCTCTGCAAGGAGTCTTACGTAACTGGCCCCCGGGGATGTTCAAACCACCCCTGAGACCCCTGGCCTCTGCGTTGGGTTGAGGCACAATAAAAACAGGTCTGCCAATTATCCGTCGAAGAAAATTGTCTGCCGACAACACGGTAACGGTGTATCCGAGCGCGTACAGGGGTTCTAAAAACAGACACAGAAGTACCGGCCCCGAGGCTCGATTGGCGACAAAAGCGGTCAAACTAGGGGAAATGGCAACCACATCGCGGGTTGTTGGAGTGGAGCAACCGGCACACAGACGGGCTAGACGGGCTATTGGGGTGGAGTAACGGGCGCGGCACGGGCGCGGCACGGGCGCGGCATTCTATTGGGTTGGAGCAACAGGGACAGGGAAGGGACAACAGGGACAGGGTAGACAGTTAGCTCGGTCCATACAGCAATACCACCAACCCCACATACATCAGCACTGTCCCACCTAAGCGCCGAAGCTTACCCTCCTCTCTAAAAAGCGCCCCTCCCAGAATAACGGTCAAAAGTAAGGAGATTCGCGTAAGACCAGCCACTATGTGAGCCGGAAGCGTTACAAGCGCTGCCATCTTCGCCACCATAAAGATGGTCTCAAATAAACCACGAACAAGAAACGAGCGGTGATATTCACCCAACTGAACGGTCGAGCGCGGAACTCTCCACAACGCGGGGGCAGTTAAAATAGCAGCACACAGAGTAACCGAGAACGCCGATGCTATCGGCCCTGCATGCCCAACTGCCAATCGGTCAAGCGCTGAATTCATGGCAAACGCTAGCGAGCCAACCACAGCATACATCACAGCACTTTTCTGATGTATCCGCCCCGTCTGCTTATCGCGCCTTACGATGGCCATACTTCCCAGTACCATCAAGACAATCCCGATAAACTCGTGTAGGTGCACAGGGTCCCCGGTTACCATCGGGGAAACAATCACGAGAGTGAGCGGAGATAGCGATAAAAGCCCAGAGACAAGCGACACATCGCCCTTTTCAAGCGCCCGCATCTTACACCCCTCAGCGACAACATCTGAGATTCCCCGCAGAACGACGAGCATAAGAAACGTCGACGAAAGCTCCCCTTGCTCGGAACCACACACCGCCAATCCTAAGTAAATCGCGGCATAGAACGGCAGCGCAAAGAGAAACGACGCGAATGTCGACAGGTCTGGCGCTACCTGTGCGGCAAGGGATTTACTGACAAGGTCCTTTGCCGTGCTTGTAACCGCACTAATAAGCGCCGCGATAACACCCATGCGTGCTTATTTAAGAACGTTCACTCATTGGAATATATTGAGACACCGATGGTCCAACGTAGATCTGCCGTGGGCGATTAATCTTATTACCCAGCTCCTCATTGTACTCTTTGAAGTGCGCAATCCATCCAGGAAGGCGCCCGAGGGCAAACATCACGGTGAAAGCCCGCGTTGGTATCCCCATCGCCTTGTAGATAATACCGCTGTAGAAATCGACGTTTGGATACAGCTTGCGTTCCACAAAGTAGGAATCTTTGAGGGCAGCCTCCTCTAACTCATGGGCGATGTCGAGGAGTGGATCGCTTATCTTCATCTTGACCAACAACTTATCACACGCAGCCTTAATAATCTTAGCGCGCGGATCGAAGTTCTTATACACGCGGTGACCAAAGCCCATCAACTTAAATTTACTGTTCTTGTCTTTTGCTTGATCGATGTATTTCTGAACTTTACCACCCTCCTGCTTCATCTGGGTGAGCATATCGATCACTTCTTCGTTAGCTCCTCCGTGACGAGGTCCCCACAGAGCACAAATACCAGCGGTAATTGCCGCAAACAGGTTAGCCTTACTGCTTCCCACCATGCGCACAGTAGACGTTGAGCAGTTCTGCTCGTGATCTGCATGCAAAATGAGTAAGAGATTAAGTATCTCCGTCATCAATGGATCAACATCGTAGTGCTCTGCCGGAGTCGAAAACATCATATGCAGAAAGTTCTCGCAGTAGCTCATGGAATTCTGAGGATACATGAACGGCTGTCCAATAGACTTCTTGTAAGCACCTGCTGCAATCGTCGGCAATTTTGCGAGAAGTCGCACTGAATTTAGGTCAAGTTGCTCCGCCTCAGGCCGCGCCTCTTCGTGCTGATAGAATGTAGAAAGAGATGAAACCACCGACGCAAGTATCGCCATCGGGTGTGCGTCACGAGGAAATCCATCGTAGAAACGCTTTATGTCTTCATGGATCATGGTGTGGCGACGCACACGATTATTAAAACGGTCGAGCTGATTTTGATTAGGGAGTCTACCCTCAATCAGTAGATACGCAGTTTCAAGAAACGACGACTTCTCAGCCAACACCTCAATCGGAATTCCGCGGTACCGAAGAACACCCTTATCGCCATCTATGAAGGTGATTGCACTGGAGCATGCGCCGGTATTCATGTAACCGTTATCAAGCGTCACATAACCTGTCTTCGCACGCAGATTGGAAACATCAATCGCTTTCTCGTTCTCGCTCCCTACAACGACCGGCAATTCGATAGTTTGGCCGGCGAGTTTGAGCTCTGCGGTCTCGGACATGGTATGCTCCTTAGATTAAAAAAGTGGTGAATACTATTTACTTAGAGTCACCCTATCGAGAAAAGGGTCCAAGTAATATATTTTACAGAACAAGTGCGTCAACTGATGCCGGTATTGAGCTTGTATCTGGGTCGGCACGAGCGCTACACTGCGCCCCGC
>JBIKKT010000059.1:0-15161 GCA_044360195.1 Bdellovibrionota bacterium
ATGCCGCGGTTCCCACCGCAAAATCTAGCGGACCGGAAGGTCCGCGCTCCCAGTGTGCACCGGGGATGGAGTGCCGCCATTATGAGTGTTTCAAGGAGTTCGGGGGACGGGGTTGGGGGCATACTTTATTATAGCAGGTAGTAATGAGTTGACGAGCGAGCTGGAGGGTCGGCGCTCCGGTATGAAAGCCCTGACTGGGACCGCAGAGCTTCTGCTCTGCCCGATGCCGCGGTTCCCACCGCAATATCTAGCGGACCGGAAGGTCCGCGCTCCCAGTGTGCACCGGGGGACGCAATAAGCGGGAAATACGGAGAGAGGGGGATTCGAACCCCCGATAGGGGATTAGCCTATACACGCTTTCCAAGCGTGCGCCTTCAGCCACTCGGCCATCTCTCCACACGGGTACATGCACATTTTTTTGTTTCCGGGTGAACCGTTTCCCTACCGGGATAGCAGTTATTGACCAGATAAACAGTGGCGGAAGGGAAGGGATTCGAACCCCCGATACCGTTTCCGGTATTCCGGTTTTCAAGACCGGCGCCTTCAACCACTCGGCCACCCTTCCGTCAGCAGGGGCGTAGGGTAGCGTAATTCCTTAAAAACAAGCAATGGTTTACTCAAACAAGAGGCTGCCTCGCCTAAAATATCCCACCTTCTTGCTAAACTATACAGATTTGTTACCCTCCTGGACCTCGTGCGCGCCCTTAGCTCAGCTGGATAGAGCATCTGACTACGAATCAGAAGGTCGGTGGTTCGAATCCTCCAGGGCGCGCCATTTTTGTTCCGGTAGTTGGTAAAATCGTAAGATTTTACGTCCGCTCTTGTGGAGAGATGGCCGAGTGGCTGAAGGCGGCGGTTTGCTAAATCGTTATACGGCCAAAAGCTGTATCGGGGGTTCGAATCCCCCTCTCTCCGTATTCCCCGCTCGTTTTTCCCCGCTCCACGCTCGGTGTGAGGGGGACTTTATTTTCCGCTCCGCGCTCGGCGTGAGGGGGACTGTCGTCCCCCTAAGATGACCCCCTGGTTTCCCGCTCGGTATTTTCCGCTCCGCGCTCGGCGTGAGGGGGACCGTAGGCATTGAGAAAAAACTCTCAGCGCGCGTTACTACCACTTAAGCGTAGCTGGAAAATATTTCGCGGTCAGGTCCTGATAGTATGGTTTGAGAGCCTCTACATCGGGCGGATTCTCTGCCTTTGAATACAGATCATAGGGGTTAAATTTCTGGACCCAGTGGAACATCTTCCTGTCGTGCGCGTTCATCAGGTGTAAGTACTGGCCTTCGCGGTGCGCTGCATAGAAAGAGTGATAGCGCAGCATGTAGAGACCCTCTTCAGGTAGGTAAGGCTTGGCTATTTGATAAATGTACTCATCGTGTCCCCGAGCGAGGCGAGGGGTGTGGGGTTAGGGTTTAAAGCTGAATTTGAGGTCGATACGAATTCCTCAGCGAGATTGTTTGCGTCTGTTGCAGTTGACATAGCACCTCGAGGTGCCGGTTTTGGTTGCAAGGTGTAAGCAATGGAAAGGGTTGTCTTCAGCCTAACAAGAGCAGTTAAGGCGACTCAGAATGGCGCAGGTGCTCAAAAGCCAAAGTGATGTTGGGCAGATGCGCTATCTTCAGGCCCGCAACTGCTCTATTTAGGTTCAAGGTTTTTTGGGCATGTAACGCCCCTTTTCGAATCTGAGGCGGTGGTGTTGTCGTTGGTAGTAATTTGATTTATTTGACCTTTTTGATGCGCCTGCTAAAACGCAGAGCAGGACCCAGGCGTGCACAGCAATCTATGTAGACAGATTTTCGATAAGGTTGACGATTTTTCTTCCCTTATTAGGTCACGTTCTCCTCTAGAGGCTGCATATCCAATAAAGAAATGTCGAGCGAGTTGCTTAGCACAGTAAGGCTGTCAAACTAAGCAGGTAAGGTTCAGTTTATAAGAGAAACCAAGCGCACCATTTTATGGTGTTGTGATGTAGGAGAAGTGCATATGGCGTTATCTATTGGTGGTGGCGGTCCGAGTTTTAGCAGCTCTAAATTTGGGCTAGATCAACCAGCTCCTGGATTTGCAGAGCGTTGCCGAGAAGCTTGTCGCACCCTCTTCGATAAGATCGGTCACTGGGCTGGAGGTGAAAGCTTCGCATATAAGCAGTTGTCCAAATTTGGTGATGCGCTGTCCGGCCTTAAAGGCAGCGTAGATAAAGAAGTACTGAAGGATCTGCAAGAGCATGCAAAGGTATTTGACGCTTATTCAAAGGCGTTTGACGGAGCGGCAACATCCCTTCAGGCTCTAAGAACTTTAACGGGCCCGATACTTACGGGCGCTGCTGATAAGTTTAAAAATACACCTACTGAGGTCGTTAAGCAGGCGGAAGATAAAATTGCCGGGTTCTTTAGATTTGACGCAAGAGTCTGCGATCTTGCAACGGGAAAACTACACGCCGGCGTCAACGCGGGAATGCTTCTTAAAAATGCTCATAAGTTTGGGCTCTCAAGAGAAGAAGTTAAAGAAATTTTGAGCATCAGGTCTGAGATCGGACAGAAGTGTGATTCTGAATATGGGAAGCTGCACCAATCGTTTAAGGAGTCGACTGGGTTTGTTGAGCCCCTTACCAATCTTGTTGAATCAGATAAGAAATTCTTCAACAGCCCAAATTGGGGGAAATTTGGACGTAACCCGCATGTAGGCCCTGACGTAGTTGCGAAGGTAAAGGAGTCGTATGAATTAGCTCGGACTGAGATCGTTGAAAGCGAACTGATGCCGCTGATTACAAAGTTAATAGGAGAGGGCAAAGAGAATGAGATAGGCAAGGCTGTAACTGATGCCGCCGGTAAGTTAAAAGCAGCTCAAGACGAGGCAATGGAAACGGTCAAGCTGTGCAAGACCATCTCGAAAGCTGAAAAGACTACTGCCGACTTCCTAGAGAAAGTGGGACTAAAGCAGGATGCTACTGGTCCGGTTGAGTATAAGTACGAAACTTCGATGGGTGAGAAGTGTAGAGCCACTTTCTCGCCTGACCTTTCCGATAAGCTGCGCAGTTTCGCTGGTGCAGCTACCACAGGAGCGCTGCAAGACTGTTTAGCTGCCAAGCAGGCCTTCTGTAGCGGCACTGGAAAGTTTGCTGCGTTAAAGGAGAGTGTTGAGAAGCTAGACCAATCCCACAAGAACGTTAGTGAGCTGCTTAAGCAAGTCACAAGCACGCTAGATCAATTTGCAGTGATGTCGACAGAGTCTGGGTACGAGAATAAGACCAGGGCCCAGCGTGACATTGACAAGATCAGTGACCAGGACGCCAGAGAGGCCGCTGAGTTTATGTATTCGACTTTGAAGAACAGCGCAGAAGAAAAGGCAGCCACCGCGTTCGACCGTGTTGCTGCGGGTGGCTTGGAATCTGCAATTAAGGGCCTCAGAAGTGCCGGAACGCGCACCGACCTATTCGAGAGCGCGCTCTTCGGAATTGTGACTAGCCCATCAAAAGCGAGCGATGTTGCCTTCATGTGCGACAATTTGAGTGGCGGTTTAGCTAAATTCGAAGCCGATGTTACCAGCAGCTTTGCGAGCTGCCCGGTCGTGGTCGATATCTTGCAAGAGAAGGCCGCGGAGGTTGCATCAAACTTCAAGAGCGCGTTAGTGGCGGAGGGCAAGAAACCGGAGTCTGATCGTTTTCCGGATCCGGATGATATAGTTAAAAATCTGGCTAATTATGATGCGTTGCTTCAAAAGGCGCAGCGGGTGGCGAAGGCACTAGAGGCTTATCCGTCTAGTGACTGGGATAAGATAGGCAGAAAGTTGTGGGACATTTCGTAACTAATTGAAGAGGTTTTGTTATGGCAAAAAATGAATTAGAGGGTTTTATGCAAGAGGATGAGAGCAGTTCACAAGAGCACTTAGGCGAGACGTATGCTGCATACAACGCATTCTTCGATATGGTGCGTGCGATAGGCGAGCGCGATATAGAAGAAGGGCGGAAGGCCATGGAGCTTATTGAGGCTAAGAGGGCTATCGAGGAGCAGATAGCTGAGGGCACGAACCGCTCTCTCGCCAAGGCTGAAATCTTGATGCAGGGAGTGGCGGATAAGTTTAGGTAGTGCTGAGCCCTGGCTGAGTCAAAAAATTAATCATCGCTCGGCAACGGTTGGTTTTTTGACTTCAGCTTTATTGATGGCTCTAACCGCTAGCCCCACCACAAACCCGCACACCGCACCCCCAAGGTGCGCAGTTGAGCTTACTTCAGGGACCATCGCGTCAAAGATAGCCTGAAGTACCACGACCTGTACCATACTCGATAGCTGTGCTTTGGCTGCGATGCTTTTTGTGGCCTGGTATTCTTTCCATGAAAGTGCTGCTGAGATGCCAACTAATGCTAGCACGCTTGCAGATGCACCGAGCATGACGGGTGCATAGCTTGGGTCAGAGAGTTTACCGGCTCCCCAGGCGATCACCATTCCGCCTGCGCCGCACAGGAGGTAGGTTGTAATGAAACGAAATCCCCCAAGGCGCGACTCAACACGGGGACCAAGAACCCACAGCCCAAGCATGTTAAACGCTAGGTGCGCTACCCCCCAGTGAAGAAACTGCGCCGTGAAAACGCGCCAATACTCCCCAGCCTCAAATGGCGGCCCAAAGAAGGCTCCCAAATCAACGAGTCCGCGTAGGGTGTCTGCATTTTGCAAACTTTGATAGAGGTATGAGGCAACGTTGAGCGCTATTAACAACTTGGTATAGCGAGAGGCTAAGCTGGGGCGCTTGGATTGGGAACGAAAGCACGTTTTGATGCCCATCACGTAGGTAGCAAAGAGGCCAATTGCTATCATCCCTGAGTCATCCGGGAACAACACCTTGGCCACGACGCATCCAACGACACAGAGCAGGTTTGCTGCTGCTATCCAGCGGGGTAGCTGGCGCCTAAAGCTTACAATACTGTAGAGGTCCCCTAGAAGGTTAAGCAGGGCAACCAGGAAGAGGATGTGGTTAATGTCCATGGGATGTCACGTTTTAACGGGTAGCTGGCTTTACTACGCTGTTAGAGCTCAATTACCCGTTTCATAGACCGCGTGCTTGGGTTACCATTTCGCCGTCTTTCACATAGTGGCACAACATCATGACACACAATAGCTTTAATACTTTACACGAATTTCAAACCGGCTCTGGAAAGAAGGCCAAGTACTACTCCCTCCCAGCCCTTGAGGCGGCTGGATTCTCTGGGGTGTCCCGATTGCCGGTGTCTATCCGCATCGTGCTCGAGTCGGTGCTTCGCAACGTAGACGGTGCGCGTGTTGAAGAGCGCAACGTGCGTGAGCTTGCAGCGTGGCAGCCGACAGCCGAACGCGTAGCTGAGATTCCATTCGTTGTAGCGCGTGTTTTACTACAAGACTTTACGGGAGTGCCTCTCGGTGTGGACTTAGCAGCGATGCGAGCTGCAGTAAATACTCTGGGGAAAAACCCAGGAATCATAGAGCCGCTCGTACCGGTAGACCTCGTCATCGATCACTCAGTGCAGGTTGATTTCTCACACCGTAATGACGCACTTCGCCTAAATATGGAAGTGGAATTTGAGCGCAACGGGTCGCGCTACCAATTCCTCAAATGGTGTAAGCAGGCGTTTAAGTCTTTTAGCGTTGTGCCTCCAGGGTTTGGTATCTGTCACCAGGTAAACCTTGAGTATCTAGCACCCGGTGTTATCGAGCGAGACGGGGTGTTCTTTCCAGATACTCTCGTGGGAACCGATTCCCACACCACGATGATAAACGGTCTCGGGGTTGTTGGATGGGGAGTTGGTGGAATTGAAGCTGAGGCAGCCATGCTTGGCCAGCCGGTGTATTTCCTGACCCCGGACGTTGTTGGTTTTAACCTCTCAGGTTCACTTTCTGCTGGGGTTACAGCAACGGATCTCGTTTTGCACATCACCAATGTTTTGCGTAAGGCAAAAGTCGTTGGCAAGTTTGTTGAGTTTTTTGGCGAGGGTGCAGCGTCGCTCGCTGTTACTGATCGCGCAACGATTGCGAATATGGCTCCTGAGTACGGCGCAACGATGGGCTTCTTCCCGGTTGATGAGCGCACGTGTGAGTACCTGCTTGCAACGGGACGTTCAAAGGAGAGCGTTGATACCTTCCAGAATTACTACAAAGCGCAAGGCTTATTCGGTATTCCAACCAAGGGGCAGTGTGACTACTCTCAAGTAATTGAGCTCAACCTTGCTGATGTTAAGCCGAGCATCGCCGGTCCAAAACGTCCGCAAGATAAGATCCAGCTTGATTCAGTAAAGAGCGTCTTCACGAATCTTCTACAACAGGGCGTGCCTGAAGGTGGCTACGGTAAGAAGGCAGATGAGCTCGAGAAAGAGTTCACGGTCGTCGTTCCTCGCACTGGCGTTGGAAGCGAAGGGAAGGAGACCGGAGAGGTTTCTATCGGTCACGGAGAGGTTCTTATCGCGGCGATAACCTCGTGCACAAACACTTCCAATCCAAGTGTTATGTTGGCCGCCGGTCTACTTGCAAAGAAAGCGGTTGAGAGGGGGCTTACCGTTAAGCCGTTTGTAAAGACCTCGCTTGCACCTGGTTCGCGTGTGGTAAGCGACTATCTTTCAAAGACAGGACTCCAGCCGTACCTCGATAAGCTCGGATTCCAGGTGGTCGGATACGGATGTACAACCTGTATCGGGAACTCAGGACCGCTCGATGCTAAGATCGAAGAGTGCGTAACGAAGAACGATATCGTTGGCGCCGCAGTGCTCTCAGGTAACCGCAACTTCGAAGCGCGGGTTCACCAGAATATCAAAGCAAACTTCCTTATGAGCCCGCCGCTTGTTGTAGCGTATGCGCTTGCAGGAAGTGTAAAGGTTGATTTTGAGCGCGATGCTATCGGTAGCGACAGCTCAGGTGCGCCGGTGTATCTGCGTGATATTTGGCCGTCTGCTGAAGAAGTCACAGCGCTTATGCCGCAAGCCCTTAACGCTGATACCTATCGTCGTCTCTACGCTAACGTTGTGGCGGAGAATCCACTTTGGGATGCGGTGCCTTCAAGCGCTGGTGTTGTGTATGAGTGGGATACAACGTCGACTTATATCCAAGAGCCACCGTATTTCGAAGGGTTTTCGCTTTCAACTAAGGCTGCACAGCCGATAGAGAATGCGCGCTCGCTCGCTATCTTTGGTGACTCTGTAACCACTGACCACATTAGCCCAGCAGGATCGATAAAGAAGGACTCGCCAGCCGGGCGTTACCTTATCTCGCGTGGAGTTGAGGTAAAGGACTTTAACAGTTACGGCGCTCGTCGTGGATCGCACGATGTGATGGTCCGAGGAACTTTCGCAAACGTGCGCATCAAGAACCTGATGGTTCCTGGTGTTGAGGGCGGTGTGACCGTTCATCAGCCTTCTAAAGAGAAGCTCTCAATTTTTGATGCAGCGGTTAAATACGCAGAAACAAAGACGCCACTTATCGTGTTTGCTGGTGCCGAATACGGCACTGGTAGCTCACGCGATTGGGCGGCGAAGGGCACGAGCTTGCTCGGCGTGCGTGCAGTTGTGGCTGAGAGCTTTGAGCGCATCCACCGTAGCAACCTGTGCGGGATGGGGGTTCTTCCGTGCCAGTTTATCAACGGAGTAAATGCAAAATCGCTTGGCCTCGTTGGTG
Source organism: Bdellovibrionota bacterium (assembly GCA_044360195.1). Taxonomy (GTDB): domain Bacteria; phylum Bdellovibrionota_C; class UBA2361; order UBA2361; family OMII01; genus OMII01. The sequence goes on from JBIKKT010000059.1 coordinate 7,625, forward strand.
ATGAGCTTTTCACGCTGCGTGGTATTGAGCAGGGAATTACACCGGGGCAGGATGTTACGCTTGAGATTACGCGAGCTGATGGGTCAAAACATGAGGTAAAGCTTAGGTTGCGGGTCGATACGGCGATTGAAGTTGAGTACTTCAAGCACGGAGGAATCTTGCCATATGTGTTGCGTCAGATAGTTTCGAGGTAGATGGGGTTATTTCATTAGTCGGGGCTTTAGGTTAATGGCGCCCCGCGCCCGAGTTGTGGTGGTACGCGCTGCGTTTTGATTAAATAACGCAGAGGGCGCGGCGGACGCGGAGGGGTAATTAAAAGTTGATAAATAGACAGGTGTGTTAGATGAGAAGAAGGGTAGGGATATTGATGCTCTCAGTTTGTTACGCCAGCGTCTTTAGCGTAGCGGCTGAAGCTGTAGATGCTGATAAAGTAACCGTGACCGTTAATGCGGTAAGTGCGCAGGGCGTTGGTAAATCTATCGGGACAATCACCTTTGAGGATTCTAAGGACGGCTTAAAGATTACTCCACAGCTCTCAGAGCTTTCACCCGGTCATCACGGATTTCATATTCATGAAAATTCAAGCTGCGAGCCTAAAGAGAAAGATGGTGTCATGACCGCTGCGCAAGCTGCCGGTCCACACTACGATCCGACTCACGCTGGCAAACATGGCGGCCCACACGGCGGTGGTCATGCAGGAGATCTCCCTGTCCTTGTCGTTGGAGAGGATGGAAAGACTACTGGTGATTTAGCTCCCATTAAGGGACTCACGGTTGCTGCCATCAAGAACCGCAGCGTGATGGTTCATGCGGGTGGTGATAACTATTCCGATACCCCCGCACCTCTTGGTGGTGGTGGGGCACGGGTTGCGTGCGGCGTTGTGCGGTAGTTCCCCCTGGACCGCGGACCTTCCAGGTCCGCCTAGATGTTGCGTCTGTCACCGTAACGAACGTCGGGCGAGGCTCAACCTTAGCGATCCAATCTCCAGAGCAGCGACATCACCCCGAGAAAGACCCCCGAAGAGCCTCCATCGCATCCTGATTCACCCGTAAAAACCCTCCTAGCGGCCTATCGAGATCTGTTACGAGTAAAAGCACTGCGGCAAAAGCGATAACAAGTCCTACCGAAGCTGGAGAGCGAGCAGACCCAGCAAGTGCTGACTGGTATCCTAGCTCTCCCATGCCAAGCATCGTGACGCCATAGAGCACAACCCAGATGAAGGCGGGAATTCGGGAATCTACCACAGCAAAAACTCGCTTGGTGTGAGCATCGAATAACGCATTAATGGTCTGCGCAAAGATACCCACAGCAAGAAAGTTCTGGCTCTTAGTGGCTGCGCGCAAAGTGGTTTCCCATAACTTGCGATGAATATCTTCCGAGCGAGATATACCCTCCTCCAAATTCCCGGATTCGGCCGCATGAAGTCGTGCCTCAACATATTCGCGTAAGAGAGTCCTCACTTCATCTCTTTCTTCTCCGGGGAGGAGGTCTGCATAGAGGTAAGCAGAGCTTAGAACATTAATTTCACCCAGGAATGCCTGCCGCCTAAAATCAAATCGTGAGACTGCGATTCCAAAGGTGATAGCGAGCATAAATCCCAAGAGTCCAAGGGTTGCTCCAACCACAGCGCCAACTGGGGCGTCTTTCTCTTGTTGGGTCCGTCTGCGCCGCCACGCGCCTAATCGGAAGCCGCTTTCCATCGCAATTGCGATAAGAGCTATAGTGATCAGAAAGAGAGCCCACAGAGGAAGGAAGTCCAGGAAATATCGGTATTTCATGTGGCTATAATCCTAACCTTCTGCGGCAATAGAGTAGCTGATGCCAATTAGGCGGTGACGATCCGGTAGCGGATTTCCCCGAAACAGTAACGGCAATTTTAAGAGTGTTTCACTACTCGCCTTAAAGGATTAAGTAAGTCTTTGGGCTCAAATAAAGCGAGTCTCTCAAGAATTGCTCCTGTCCAGTATCCTGCTGTCTGGTACACTACAGAGATGTTGTGTTTGTTTAGTTGGTCTACTCTCTGTGCGTACACGAGGTCTTAAAACTCATCAATTCGAGGGACGCCCAACGTGCTACGAGTGCCTTCGTCCGCCGTCTCATTGCGTCTGCGCCATGATTAAGCCTTTTCGTGCGCACGCGAATATCTTGTTGCTTCAGCACCCGAATGAATTTCGCAAATACTATTCAACCGCGAAGCTGGTGCGGGCGTCTATTACGAATTGTCGACTGATGCGAGGAGTGACGTTTGATGTTTCGGATATTCAACAAGCCCTAGCGTCATATAATCCGTTCCTGCTCTACCCTGGCCACGATGCGCACGATTGCGAAGAGCTCCCGTTATCAGACAAAAATATCATAATCGTGATCGATGGCACATGGGATGAGGCGCAAAAGATCGTATATCGCAACCCGCTGCTTCACTCGATTCCACGCATATCGTTTCAACGCCCCCTTACTTCTAGCTATCGCATTCGGCGTCCGCCCAAGAGCACATACCTAAGCACCGTCGAATCGGTTGGACATCTGCTCACACTGAATGCAGTGAGTTCGGGCTGTGCGCAGATGATCCCGGCCTACCAGGGGCTCTTTAGAGTTTTTAATGAAATGGTCGAGCGGCAACTTGCGTGTCTGGGGAGAGCGGGTGCGGCGCGTAAGTAGACGACAAGCTCCGGGGCCATCGGTAAATTTCAAGGAAGAGGCGAATACAAACGGAGACTTGAGAAACGAAAGCCGTAAAGACTTCCACCTACGCTCTCTCGAGCACAGGCGGGGACGCCTCAAACCTCAGACTGAGAACTGAAATCATACGCCTTGTATAGAAGTGATAAGTCGCTACATGCGCAGAAGAAGTAGGAGGCTCTGAATATGGGTAGCGCTTTACTCACAAGTAAGTGTTCCGTTCCCATTACAGTCTCAGGTGTTCTTGGCTATTTTTTGCTTAATCTCGATCAGGCTAAGTCGCTTCTCCTGCCATTTCTGTATCTCTTTAATTATCTTGATCTGTTGATTACTGAAAAGAGAATACCCGGAAGGGGTAACCTCTGCGGGAGCAAGAAGTTCAGTATTTATCCAATGACGTAGTGTCGGAACTGAGATGCCGGCGATTCTTGCGAATTCAGCGATTTTATAAAGTTTTCCAACCGCGTGTGGTTGCTTGCCAGACGCAGCGTCAAGATAAAGATCAAGCGAGGAACTTACTGCGCGATATACGACCTGATGGAAACTTTCGAGGCTTCCTCCAAGTTGTGCGCCTTCAAGCGCTTTGATGTATTTTAATCGATCTTTTGGACCAATAACACCTGGAGGATATCCGAAGCGTAACAGTAGTAGATTCATAAAGAGTCGAGCTGTTCGACCATTACCGTCAACGAATGGATGTATAGTAACAAGCCGATAGTGCGACTCGCTCGCTAGCAACACAGGGTGGATCGTTTGATGTTGAGCGAACCACTTAAAAAACTCCTGCATAAGGTACGGGACTTTTTCATAGGCAGGAAATATAACCGAGCTCCCCGCTATCCGTACATTTGACCGTCGATACACTCCAGCATTAGCGCTATCAATATTAGACAAGATAAAATGATGAAGCTTGAGGAAATGCTCTTCTGTTATCGTAGGTGACTTTGTTGCTATCTCGTTTATATAATCCAATGCATCTGCATGATTCTTTGCCTCAAAATGCTCATTGAGAGTTTTTCCACCTATGGTAATTCCCTGCTCCAGAACCAGTGCAGTTTCTTGGCGGGTAAGGGTATTTCCCTCAATAGAATTGCTCGTGTAGGTGAGTTCAACGCGAAGCCACCTGGCAAGATTTTCGATGAGTGCTTTCGGGAGTGGGCGAACCTTATCTAGCTCTTCTTTTTTGAAGGTGAGAGTATCGAGATCCATAACTATAGAGTATCACGTTATACTTTATAGTTTGCAAGCAGAAAGCATGTGGAAGACTAACGCATCTCTGCAAGATAATTGCTAAGAAGATCGATTAATTTCCGAGTTATATCAGTAAGCTAGGTAGTTGGGAGTGTTTTTGGTTGTGGATCGGTGATTTCCGAGAGGGCCCGACTAGTAAACAGCCGTGCGGAATTGGTGCCTGAGAAGGCTTTCTGAGTATGGCGGCTCATTTTCCGTGGATTTTCTGCACTAGTCGTCGCGCCTGATAGCCTCTACAGACACCAAGCAGCGCTAATAAGCCGCATGTAAGATACAGCTCTCTAGCTCCGTCTCTCAGGAAGCGGATTTTAGAAGTCCCCTGGCGAACCATAGCCTCGGTAGTGTCGATGAACTTAAGGAGAGGAGGAGGTGCTTGCCCGACTACGGCAAGGCTCGGTCGGGTAAACAAGTCAGGGATACCTTACCTTGAGATTTCATGATCTCCTTGATTGAGTACTCGTCTTGCATGAAGGGGACCTGTCCCCGGTAGCCTTCATTCAGGACTAGCGCTCCATTCTGAGGCACCTCCAGCACGGAGGTAGGCGAGTGAGAGAAAACCACTGCAGAGCTAATCGAAGATATTTGAAGAAAGTTGCTACAGGAGGAAACTATAGTTCTGCAGCTAACGCGCGATTGAGCTGCGGAACGAGAAATGTCGGATTCTCAGTGCATTAGGGGCGGTAGGTTTAAGCGTTTTAAAGTTGAGAGAGGTTGCCTTGGAGGAAATGGTTTTGGAGGAAATGGTTTTGGAGGAAATGGTTTTGGAGGAAATGGTTTTCGATGTTGTCATCAAGGACGATAATTCCTTCAGTTTGAATTCGGGCGTAAGTGCGCTCGTGAAGAGAACCCGGGGCCGCAGCCAGGATAGGGGCCTCAGGGGGTGGCTGCTGTTCTCGGGGACGTTGATGGTGATGAGGGTTCATCCTAGAAGAGTAACACCTGGCTGGCCTTAGGCAAGCACCAGTACTTCCTTGCTGCTCACTCGTTGTGGCCCCTAGGGAAGCGCGGCAAAACCTACCCGTAGCGAGCAAGTGGAGGTTGGGTTGATATGTGATTTTTGGTGCGGGGGAAAAACGGACGTGTATCCGCTGAGATACATGGAGGATCTTTCCACGTGCGGAGCATCAAAGCGTAACTCAAGTTCCGCTTACGCAGAAGGAAAGGGGGCTCGCTTCCCATGGGTATCTCCCGACAGGCCTCAATTGCGCGGATGTAAAGCATCGGAAGCGATATGGGTGCTGTCTTCGTTTACGTTACTACGGGTTCTCATCGCAACGGATTGCTACACCAGGCAACAATTAGAGCCCTTAATAACATCCGTGGTTGATCGGTAGTTGCTGCCCGAGGGCGGAAGATAGCCATCTTGCAGTTTCGTTTCGCGTAAATCAGGCACTTCAGTAGCTTCAGAACGCGCTGTCGAGCTGATTCCTACCGATGCCCGCTATTTCCTCCCTCATGGCGAGTCCAGTAAGCTTGTCGGGAGGCTCAGCAGCCTCAGGTGCTGGAACGTTCCTGGTTTCTGAAGGCGCACGTTGTCTGATTTGGGGATATCAAACCCGAAACTGCAGCAAGGTTAATGACATCCCCGGTATCGAGACAACCAATACAGAGAAAACTCGAAGAGCGACCTACGATCGACTTTCGCAGCAGGGAGGGGTTTTTGCTTCGGTTCCCTTCTAGGCTGAAGGTGCAGAAGAGAACACTTCCATGAGGGTAATCTTTGATGTTCTGCGCCGTACACCTCTTGATCGAGGCGAAGGTGCTGATGGTTGCTAGTGGACTTGCGAAAAATAAGCCCGGTGCAGAGAAAAACAAAAAGTAGCCCGGGTACAGAGAAAGCAGGCTGGAACGTGATCGGGGTTTTGCAATGTACCGGGGCTACAGCAGTACGATCGCCGCTGTGTTCGGCGCTTGTGCGCGCGGTCTCTGAACAGGCGCGAAGCCGGTAAAAGTAGTCCCGTGCAGAGACAGACACGTGCTCATGAACAGATCAACGAGACAGTCTCTATTCCCCTACACACAGGGTGTTGTACATGAGCATGCATGAATTTTTCTGCCAAGGCGCTGGCATTTGGAAGCAGGTTTTCCACAGTCCGCCACATCCCGCTTTCCCGAGGGTTGTGCAAAGAACGCCACAGGCGGAGAAAGCCTTTCCGTACTCAACTCCTTTGGCTTTGTCGATGCATTTTTGCATACATTGTCTGCAGGTGCCTCCGCCAGGAAATGCTAGCTCTTTGGGACAGGCGTTACAGGCTGCTAGCCACGGTGAGCCGTCGATAGGTAGACATTCCATTAATGGATCCTGCGCCGCAGTTTGCGAGAGTGGTTGTGTTGGTCGACTCGTCGGATATGCAGCTGGTAAGGCCAACGCTGAATTGACGACGAGGCATGAGAGTAAAAGGATCAGGAGGATTCGACCTTTGGATAGCATATAGCGGCCAGTTGTGGGTCGTGTGTGCATGATTAATCCTCCAAAATTCTAAGCCCTTGGGAGTTCCTGACTCACCTTTCGCCGAATCTTTAGGGAGCATCGTAAGAATCCTTGAAGAACTAAAGTGCAATATTCCTGTAGGTCTGGGTTTATAGTGACTCGGTATATCCCGCCGACGCCAATCTGCTTGCTCATGAGTAAGCTTTTTTGTGCGTACCCATTCGAAGTCCTTTCGACATGACATTCGGAGGGGAGTCTGTAGTATTTGGCAGCAGCTAAGACCTTTGATTGCTAAGAAGATCGATTATTTCCGCGTTATATCAGCAAGCTAGGTAGTTGGGAGTGTTTTCGGTTGTCGATCGGTGATTTTCGAGAGTGCCCGACTAGTAAACAGCCGTGCGGCATTGGTGCCTGAGAAGGCTTTTTGAGTCTGGCGGCCCATTTTCCGCGCGTTTTCTGCACTGGTCGTCGCGCCTGATAGCCTCCACAGACACCAAGCAGCGCTAAGAAGCCGCATGTAAGATACACCTCTTTAGCTCTGTCTCTCAGGAAGCGGATTTTAGAAGTCCCCTGGCGAACCATAGCCTCGGTAGTGTCGATGAACTTAAGGAGAGGAGGAGGTGCTTGCCCGACTACGGCAAGGCTCGGTCGGGTAAACAAGTCAGGGATACCTTACCTTGAGATTTCATGATCTCCTTGATTGAGTGCTCGTCTTGCATGAAGGGGACCTGTCCCCGGTAGCCTTCATTCAGGACTAGCGCTCCATTCTGAGGTACCTCCAGCATGGAGGTAGGCGAGTGAGAGAAAACCACTGCAGAGTTAATCGAAGATATTTGAAGAAAGTTGCTACAGGAGGAAACTATAGTTCTGCAGCTAACGCGCGATTGAGCTGCGGAACGAGAAATGTCAGATTCTCAGTGCATTAGGGGCGGTAGGTTTAAGCGTTTTAAAGTTGAGAGAGGTTGCCTTGGAGGAAATGGTTTTAGCCTCGGTAGTGTCGATGAACTTAAGGAGAGGAGGAGGTGCTTGCCCGACTACGGCAAGGCTCCGTCGGGTAAACAAGTCAGGGATACCTTACCTTGAGATTTCATGATCTCCTTGATTGAGTACTCGTCTTGCATGAAGGGGACCTGTCCCCGGTAGCCTTCATTCAGGACTAGCGCTCCATTCTGAGGC
>JBIKKT010000031.1:0-47085 GCA_044360195.1 Bdellovibrionota bacterium
CAGATGGTGCTGGAGAAGCTAGAAAGCGTCGGCAGTTGATTGGTAAGTTAGAACTCTCGCTATAGCGACACCTGGGAAGCGCTGCTATAACTACGGTGTATGCAAACGTCTACAAAACAGGAACTATCAGCTGCTCTTGAGCGGATTCAGGGTGCGCCTATCTTGGTGATGGGTGACCTTATCCTTGACCGGTACATTTGGGGGAAGGTTGAGCGGATATCCCCGGAGGCTCCCGTGCCTATAGTTGAGGTCCTGCGCACCGAGGACCGTATGGGGGGTGCAGGGAATGTGGTGGCAAACCTCGTAGCGCTTGGTGCTCGGCCTACGGTGTGCGGATTAGTGGGTGATGATGAGGATGGGCGACGAGTCATTGAGCTTTTTGAGAAAGCTGGTGCAGACCGTTCAGGAGTAGTTGTTGACGCCTCGTATCCTACCGTTGTTAAAACACGAGTCATAGCTGCGACTCAGCAGATAGTCAGAATAGATTGCGAGAAGAAAGAGGCAGCCTCATCCGACGTGCTCCGTAGAACAGCGCATGTTTTAGACCAAGCTATCGATACTCATCGCGCTGTAGTGCTCTCAGATTACGGAAAGGGTGCTGTTTCTTCAGATGTTCTGAGTGTGCTGCACAAAGCTGTGGCAGAGAAGAGGTTTGGACTCACCACGCGGCCGCTCTTTGTTGACCCGCATCCTCGAAACTACGAGGCATATAACGGAATGAGCGTGGCAAAGCCTAACAGGAAAGAGGCAGAGCTTGCTTCAGGGGTTCGAATTGCTAGCATTGGCGATGCTTTTAAAGCAGCAGATCTTCTCCTTAAGAAGTGGAAATCCGAGCTGATGGTTGTATCGCTTGGAGAAGACGGCATGATTGTGCAGCAATCAGACGGCTCAGCCGGTATACACCTGCAAACTGCAGCGCAAGAGGTGTTCGATGTCAGTGGTGCTGGCGATACCGTCACGGCGGTGTTCTGCTCAGCGCTTGCTACCGGATCCTCTCCGACCATAGCCGGTGTACTTGCGAATATAGCTGCTGGAATCGTTGTTTCTGAAGTTGGAACGGTGCCGGTTGATATGGCTCGTCTGCATCACGAGATTGCTCTGTGGGGGGATTAGTGGCTGTGAAGAGATCATCTTCAATCCGAAGCATGACTGGGTTTGCGCGGGCATCAGCCGCTTTTGATGGTGTGCAGGTTACCCTCGAAGCGCGTTCAGTTAACCACCGCTTCCTTGAGGTCGTCATCAAGGGTCCCCGTGCGTACTCGGCGCTTGAGCGCGACTTAAAAGCTGCCCTACAAAACGTTGTGCGTCGAGGAAGGATAGAGCTCTTTATCTCGCGTGAGAGCGTTAGCGCTGATGCTGCCGCATCTCAGCCTCGGGCAGCGATTGCTGTTCCAGCGGGAGTTGATGCTGCTGTCCAGGTGTATCTTGAAACCTGTCGCCGGTTTGGAGCTTCTGCGTCAACGTCGGTGGAGGGGCTCTCAACCTTTATTGGACAACTGCTCCTGAAGGAGCTGGGTGGTAACCAAGAGTTGAGCGAGGTGTCTGAGCAGGAGCAACGTGGAGTCGTTGAGCTGGTACAAGGTGTCGCTGATGCGCTGGTTGAGATGCGGCATGTAGAAGGGGGAGCTCTCGCAGAGGATATCTCGTTACGCTTAACAACCATTACAAAGCACCGTGAGGAGATAATCGCTAAGGGGCTGCACGCGCCGGCACGGTTGCGAGAGCGGCTCTTAGAGCGTTTGGCTGCGCTCGCGCCAGATCTCTCTGCGGTAGCTCCGGATCGATTGGCTCAGGAGGTTGCCCTTCTTGCAGATCGTGTAGATATAGCTGAAGAGCTTTCACGATTAGATATACACCTTAAGCAGTTTGCAACATTGGTCAAAGATGGACATGCAGATGGTGTAGGGCGAAAGCTTGATTTTATGACACAAGAGATAGGGCGTGAGCTCAATACGATAGCGTCAAAGGCTCAAGATGCAACGGTTCAGCAGATCGTCGTTGAGTCGAAGGCTGAGCTGGAGCGCATTCGAGAACAGGTGCAAAATATCGAGTAAGTATGGGTGTAGGAATTATTCGGCGCGGTATCTTGTTTGTTCTTGTCGGCCCCTCGGGGTGCGGTAAATCTACCTTTTGCAGCCGACTCGTTCATGAGTTTCCTGAGCAACTCCGCTATGCCGTTTCTGCAACTTCGCGCGCGCCTAGGGCGAATGAACAGCAAGGGACAAGCTACCACTTTATGAGCCGTGATGAGTTTACAGCACGGCGTGATGCAGGTGAGTTCTTCGAGTGGGAGGAAACTCACGGTAATCTGTACGGCACGCTCCGTTCTAGTATAACAGATGGTATCAGCTCTGGTCGCGATCTCCTCTTTCAAATAGATATTCGTGGAGCACTCAATTTCAAAAAGAGCTTTCCAGATAACACCGTAACGATCTTTATCTTGCCCCCTAGCTACCAAGAGCTAAAAGATAGACTTACCAAGCGTGGTACCGTGCAAGCCGAGGAGCTCAAGCGCCGATTTGCGACAGCTCGTTCCGAATATGCAGCGCTCCTTTCACTGCGAGGTGAGATGGGTAAGATCGATTACGTGGTAGTCAATAACGAGCTTGAAAAGACCTACGACCACATTCGGTCGATTGTGGTGGCTGAGCAGGCTCGTTATCACCGCATGGATGTTGGTTCAGTGGCGCAACTCTGTGCGATAAATGACGGAGACGGCATATGAAGATGGGATACAGATATACCTCACAGCTAATTAGTGCTCTGTTTGTCGTGTGCGTGGTGGCGATAAGCGGTTGCTTAGCAACGGCTCCTAAGGAGCCTAAAATGATCGATGACATTAGGCCGGTCTCGCCTGTCCTTAAGGCGACAAACTATTCTATCCAGCGCAAAGATCTTACTGAGTCATTATCCCGTTCCCAAGAGAATACGATCCGACTCGTTCCGGTAACGACAGTTGCTAGCACGACAACGTTCGAGTACCGGCTATTTGATGTTAAGCAGTCGAGTGTCTTTCAGCTCCTTGGGCTTGAAAACCATGATGTGTTGATCGCTGTAAATAGGTACCTCATAAAGCGCCCCGAACAGTTTAATGGCTTTGTGCAGCTGCTTGCATCTGAGGATGAGGCGACGATTGAGATACGGAGAGGGGGAGAGGGGAAGCTCTTTAAGTACAGTTTCTTGCCGGCTGCGAAGAAGTAATTGCTGTTATAGCGCACCTCTTTCTTAACAAGCGGAAGCGGTCGCTTCTGCGCTGCTAGCGTTTGCTTGTTTTTGCAGTGTGCTGTCTCTGCGGTACAATGCAAAAAACACGGGAGAGGCTAGAAATGTTGTAACTATCGCCATCAATACCATCATGGCAAAGAGCGTTGGCGTTATGATTCCGCGCTCCAAGCCGATACTAAGAAGGATAAGTTCCATTAAGCCGCGGGCGTTCATCAGCGCTCCAATCATGAGGGATTCTCGGCGAGGCTGCCCAGAGAGCCTTGCTGCGTAAGCGCAGGCGATCCCCTTACCGAGGCAGGCAAGGGTTACCGCGAGAACGGTGTAGAGCAACGTAGTTTGAGTTAGAAGTAGCTCAATTCGCGTGTTAAGGCCTGAGTAGATAAAGAATAGGGGGAGCAAGACAACCGAGGCGAGTGGCTCAAGATCGCGCTGAAGATCCGCCGACACGCGCCCTCCTCGAGGCATCGCCACTCCAAGCAGAAAAGCGCCAAACACAGCATAGATGCCAACCACGTCAGTAAACCAGGCGCCCAAAAAGAGGAGCGCCATAGTTGCCGCGAGCAGATTGCTCGATGAGCCCAGGTGGCGAAGGATAGACTCTTCCCGAGCCGCAAGAAAAGGCATTAGCCCTTTCAAGACGACGAGAGCATATAGAAATCCGCCGCCGAGCGTGAACAGCACAATCGAAGGATCATTTTTGAAACATGAGAGCACAAGCGCTAAGATGCACCACGCAATAGCGTCATCGGTTGCTCCCGCTGCGAGCGCCAGCACTCCTACCTCGCTTCCTGCAAGTCCTCGTTCCTTTATGATACGCGCCAACATCGGAAATGCAGTTATCGACATGGCGGCGCCCATGAAGAGGCACCCCTGCAGTACCGAAACACCCTCAGTGAAGAACTCCCCTGTTGAGAAGGTAGCCCAGGCGAAAAGCGCTCCCAGGATAAATGGGGCGCCAACGCCTGAGAGCGAGATAGCAACTCCGCCGCGTGCATGCGATCGAAACAACGAGCGGTCGAATTCTAATCCGACCAAGAACATGTAAAGCACAAGCCCTATCTGCGAGAGGCAGTACAGTACACTCACGCTTTCTTTAGGGAAAAACCAGGCTTGCAGGTCCGGAAAAAAGTGCCCTAGTACGGAAGGTCCTATCAGGACGCCCGCAATCATCTCTCCAACCACTCGGGGTTGTCCAAGGTAGCGCGCCAGATACCCGACCGCGCGCACAAAACATAGAATCACTGTTAGTTGAAGGAACATCCAGGCGGCTAAGTGGGGATTTGTCATAGCAGGTGGGCTTTCAAGGGGATCTGTAAACAACGGGACGGTAGCACACTTGCATGGTTTGTGGCAGCCTTGCGAGTACTAGTGCAGATGAGGGTAGGTCGGCCGGTTGACCCATGTGCGACGCTTTGTTACGGTTTTAGGGATCATATGCTCTCGCGTTTTTTACATCGTAGATCTGAGGGCGTGAGGCGTCATGATGTGTACAGTGCTCTGCGGGCTGTAAGTTGCATACTAATTATCCTTGTGTGCACTCCTTGCTTCTCAGAGGAGGGGACAAAATCGCGCAATGTTCCTCTTCCTGCCTTGGTCCCAACGCCTGCCGACAGGTTTCTTCCCCTTCCGGGGGAGCTCTTTCAGGTAGGAGGTTCTGAGGCGTGGCTTATCCCTTCAAGTCTTTCCTTGAAAGATCCGGCACAGCGTCAACCCTGGGTTTTCTTTGCGCACACTTTGCGAGGCGGAAATCCGCGAGCTGTCCACGCAGGTCTATTTAAGCGGTTGGTAGATCAGGGCATCGCCGTAGCTGGTGTAGATGTTGGCGAGTCGTTTGGTAACCCGACTGGCCGCGAGGTGTTTACAGTGCTCTACAAAGAGCTCGTTCAGCGCAGACATTTTGCTGAGAAACCGTGCCTCTTCGCACAGAGCCGCGGGGGTCTACAGCTCTACAACTGGGCAGCAGAGCACCCAACTTGGGTTGCAGGGATTGCAGGGGTATTTCCAGTTGCAGATATTACCCGTTATCCAGGCTTGCAAAAGGCTCACAAGGCGTATGGAAAAACGGTAGCAGAACTTAAGCAGGAGCTCGCGCTACACAATCCGATAGAGAGGCTTAAGCCTCTAGCCGCTGCGCGCGTGCCGATACTTCTTGTTCATGGTGATAGAGATTCACAGGTGCCCCTGTCTCAGCACTCGGCAGTCGTAGCAAAGCGGTATGCAGCACTTGGGGGTGACGTAAAGCTTATCGTCCTCCCTGGTAAGGGGCACGACCTGATTCCTGAGGTGCTTGAGAATGAGCAGCTCATCGCGTTTATCGAAGCACGGGTGAAACAGTAGGGACCGCGGAGCTTTGAGCGCCGCTAGAATCGTATGTTCTGTCAGCGCCATAATTCATTACGAGCACAGTGAGAACGGCGAGGGGTTGTTTTACCCCTCTCACTGCGCTCGCTGCTATCTTAAGGTATTGGCGCTATGAGCCCTCGTTCTCTTTGCTGATCAGTAGCGGTCCATACGCTGCCACGCCAGCTACGATAAAGAGTAGATCAAATGCATTCGTGTGACTGGGGCTTTCTGCTACGAGGAAGAATGGGAGCCACACTACAAGGTATGCTACGTCACAGGCTATCTCCATACTTACGATGTATGAAATCCCCCGATTGCGCGAGTGAGAGTAGTAGAGGCTAGACCATGCATTCCCCATATAGCGCAGCGAGCAATGATAAAACGCTGCCACTGCTCCTATAGTCAGGGGAGTCACTGCCAGGGGTCTTGTAAGGTGCGCACACGAGCTAGCGATGCATCCATGCAGTAGGGTTGCTCTGGTTTTGCCGCTATCTCCTCGTTTACCTGCATAATGAACGACTATAAGAGACGCCAAGAAGCCTACGGCGGTGATCAGGCCAATTGTGTTGTAGCCACCGATTGCGATAGCTAGATAAACCGGCCACACCATCTGTCCTATTGCGGTCTCAACGTTAAAGCAAAAGTTGGCCAGGGTATCTCGCCAAGGAGCATTAGCGAGAGAGTAGGTGAGGCGTTCGTGTGCCAGAGGATGTGCTCTCTCGTATGCGTACATCATCCTAAGCGGAAATAGTGTGCATATGATGATGCTGATAGCGGTCCACAGCAGTATCTGTGCCCCGAACAGAGTAGCTATCGTCGCAGCGATAAGTGGTCCGATGACGCCCAAGATGTTTCCGAGGATGTCGATACTGGCCAGGTTGCGTGAGCGAGTGAGGCTGTTAAGCGTCCTCGAAAGATAAAGATGCTGCGCGTTCCAACCGAAGCCGTTGGCGAGTGCAAGCGCAACTGCACTCGCAGTAAGGTATGTGTTGTTACCTGAGCTTGTATACCACGATAGCCCTACAAGCTTGATAGCTCCACTGATGAAGCCGAAATACAACCCTAGGCTCGCCGAATACCGCTGTATAACGCACATTGCAGGATAATTGATGCACAGCTTAACTGCTGCGTAGACTAGGTAAAAACGAGCGACATCTAAGAGTGTCCCGTGAGAGCTGATGATGATAAAGGGCACGAACACCGAGATTAGGTTGTGAGCAAATCCATTTAACAGGAGCGCAAGTGCAATGCACTTGATATCGGACGGGAGCGCAACGATGCCTGTTAGGTGGCGCTGTGCAGCGTTTAATAAACTCACACAGCACCGCTCTTAACCCTCTCAGTGTTAAGCTGCACAAAGGAGTTATCGTGGTTAGGATTGCTGAGAAGTTGGTCGAGTGTCTTCTGTTCAAGGAGCTTGTCTATCGCAACCCTAAGCTCCTGCCACACTCCGTGTAGCGAGCAATTTTCACGGGTCGAGCAGAGGCTTGGCACTGTTGGATCTGGATGCAGAGGTGAGTGGTCGCACATGATCTGAAAGGTGTCACCTTCTGCTGCGTAGAGGATATCTTTCAACGTGATATCTTTCGCCTCACGTTGCAGTCGGTATCCACCCTTTGGTCCGCGCTCGCTTTCAATGATCCCACCTTTGCGTAGGCGTTGGAGCACCTGTTGGGTGTACTGCATGTCTAGCCCTTGAGACTCAGCGATCTCGGCAGCGCCTATCGTGCGCTCACCGTGCTTGAGCCCTAGATATATCGCGCACAGAATCCCGCATTCACCCCATTTTGTGACACGCATAACGTACCGTTACAAACACCTACTTGAGTGTCGTATCACAAAAGGCAAGATTAGCCCAGAAGAAGGTCTCTGGTAAGGAGGTAGGTCCACGGAAGCACGGCAAAGAGTGCGTACATCACTATGATAGTTGCCAGCGCACCTTTTAGCCACGATACGCGCACTGTGTGGTGACAGAGACCAGCGATTACGGCAAGCGCTATCGCTTTGGTGATGAATAGAGCGGGCAGGTAGCCGATGTGTACCATAAGGGTACGTAACAAAACGTTACCCTCCATTCCTGTGCCGTATTGGGCCATTCCAAGGCCTGTCAGTATGCCGTCTGCAATTTGAAGCGCTGCTAAGATAAGGCCCAGGGTTAACAGCTCTGCGTGCGAGGTCTTTGAGTGGCTAAGGACGCAACGTGTGCCGCCCTTCGTCTGGGGAAAGGGGATGACTTTTGCTCGGCCATCAACCGAGGTCCAAACTTTATCCATCTTTACTGCGTTACAGCCCATACTACCTACTGTTTTGGGATTACATCCCCATATCTCCACCTACGGTAGAAGTGCATCACCTCTCTTCTAGGGGGATTCTTGGGTTTCTGCCTACTAAGGCATTGAAACCACTTGCCGGGCGACACTTTTTAGTGAGAGCTCTCGATCTCAGTGGCCATCTCAAGCTCAGCAACGAGAGCGTTTATCTTCTCGCGGATATCCTCTGCCAGGACTGAGATCAGGGTGCCGGTCTGAGAGAGTGAGTTATCGGTATGCACCGTTTCGCGCGCGATCCATTCAGCGCTAGTGCTGATATGATCGAGTCTACTAGCAATTTCAAGTACTTGAGAGAGAGTATTCATGGGCACCCACTTAAAAACCCGTAGCCGACCAGTCTAGCCTAGGCCTGGCGCGGCTACGAAAACCTTACACCGCATAAACCGTACAGTTTATGATGAGGGGTTGTAAGGCCACGCTTCGGGTTTTTAAGTGCTACTACTTCCCGGCTGCATCAAACGCTGATTGTAGCTTGAACACGCCGTTGATGTAGGAGATGTCTCCCAACGTTACGCCCATAGTTCGGACTTTGGCGGAGTTAAACGTTTTGTCGATTTCAGAGCTATCGCCACCGGTTAACATCCCTAGGCTGCCCTTTACTGAGTCCATGACGTTGGCGACTTGAGGGAAGTTTACGTACAATAAACCGAGGCTACTCTTGGGAACCCGAGCTTGGAGCCCTGAGGAAAGAGCCGATGTGAAGCCCTTGCTCGCGTCTGATGAGGTTGCAAGCAGGTCGGTGAGCGCCTTTTCTGACGTCCCTAGAAGCACAGCTTTTGAGCTCTCTACCGGTGCCATGTATACGCCAGCCCCGATAATCGTAGTGAAGTACCTTGAATCCGTACCGGAGATGCTCTTCGACTGCCACTGAGTCTCCTGGCCAGCACTCATTAGTCCAAGCGAGATGAGCTCCTCTAAAGATTTGCTAGTCTCAGCCGGTTTGTCAGTGTCGATTGCAAGGAAGATATCTGGAAATGGTGAGCCACCGTTCCCCGAACGGGTCCCGATCGTTACGCCGCGTATCTCTTTGACTAGAGGTATCTTGGTGACCACCGAGGCTTCCCCAAGCGACTGCATGGAGCCATCTAATTTGCCAACCACTGATGTGTTAAGCGAGAGGCTAAAAGCTGAATCCTTAGGAAGTCTGAGGCTTGTGCCAGGGAGGGTGGCACCCTCAAAGGCAGCTAAGATCTTCTTCTGTTCATCGTTTCGCGGGGTAACTGCTACAGCGAACTGGTTTACGTACTGTTTAGAGAATCCAGCGAACCCGGCAATACTCTCAAGCGGGAGGTCTTTCGGATCAAAATCCTCATCCTTGGCCTGTTCAAGTAGTGGCATGAGTTGCCCGACCGAAACGAACCCAAATGAGACGGGGGCCTCAGAGCTGCGAACAGCTTCTTCGGCTTTCTTAAACTCGGGAAGGTTGCGGAGGTTTTCTAGGGTAGGGGTCTTGTTGCTTGAAAAGAGTGGCTCAAGGGTCTGCTTTGAAAGCGAGATGCCCAGCTCACTCTTTGTGGCTGCAACGTAGAGTCCGAGTTCTTGGCCTTCAAGCTCATCTGGAGCAGCTTTGAAACCTGCAACTTCTCCTACCTTTTCTTCGGTTATCTTGAGGTCAGAATTCTTAAGGAGAGTTTTGAGCACAGAGAGCTTTTCTGTGAGATCGGTGGCGGGGGCTGCCGAGAGGTAGATGCCAGCATCAACCGGTACCGGACCCTGGTGCGGACCGAACTGGTGCGGACCGAAAAAGGCTACCCCTTTCGAAACCACCTGGTCGGCCGTTGATTTTCCGTCTGATGATATGAGTCCAAGCTTTTGAAGGGCCGAGAGCGCCGTTTCAGCGAGCTTAACCTCATCATCTCCTGCGCCACTCTCCTTCATCTTCTCGATGCTTGCAGTAAGGCCGTCTAGACCGTTCATCGATTCAGCCCACGGAGAGGCCTTGAGGTTCTTCCAGCCTTCTCCTGAGAGGTCAAAAACTAGGAAGCCAGCCGTTGAGGTCGGAAGTTTCGAGAGGAGGGCATCGCTTAAGATCGATGACTCTACCTTAGGGGCGGCGGCGGGGGGTGAATCCTTCGTACAACCAACGCTAACGGCGGTAACGAGAGCAGCTAGGGCAAGTACACGTGGGAGTGGGCCGTTGCAGAGGGTGCGCATGGTAGGGATTTCCTATCGGCTAGTCGGTTAAACAAGGGATGCACTATGAACCGCTACAGGTGTAATAGAAAATGGTGGATCCCGCAAGGGAATGAAAAGGAGGCAGACATCCTCGACGCAGTGTATTAACCTACCGATTATGGCTTTAACTCGAATCGATAGCTCACTGTACCGTGGGCGCAAGGCAGCAGATGATGCGTCATCGTATGTGTCCTTAAATCCGCTCGCGAGGCCTTCGCAGCTTGTGTTCGCTGGGGCCACAGCTATTCGGGCGGGCCTTGGGAGTCAGGTCGCCTACCGACTCGCGCTTGATTACTTTATGAAAGGGGTTGAGTCGCATTACGTTAAGCAGCCTCCCCAGGAACTATCGGCGCGCAGCGATGAAGAGGTGGTTGGAGTTATTGAGGATGCATTTAGGAGTGCTAACTCGTCCGTCTATTCCTTTGGGCACAAGCTTGCTGCCGGGGGACGGATGTCGGCCTCGCTGCTAGGGCTTGTTATAGAGAACGGAAGGCTATCAACTGGTCGAGTTGGATACGCGACGGTGTACCTCTTCCGCAAAAAACAGCTCTTCCCATTCTTTGAGCAACCTGAGCGCGATGAGTCGACCAAGGTTGGTGATGCAGCGGAGTTTCCAGACGAAGCCACCATGCGCCAACGCTCATTTGTGGGCTCGAACTCGATAGTTGATGTGGAGCTTGCTTCCGTTGTTTTAGAGGCGGGGGATGTGCTGTGCGTGTTCTCTAGACCGCTTACGAGCCTTAACGAAACGCTGCTCTTTGAGTGTCTTGAAACGCTCCAGGGGGAGGGGTTCCCCGAAGAGTACGGGGACGGGATTTCTGACATTTCTGAGCGTATATGCAACGATGTATTTACTGAACCGGAGTCCCTCTCTTTTTCTGCCGTTATCTCGGTGGGGCCTGATGTTATCTATTGCGATCAGGTGGTCGTGGGGGTGTAAACCCAACTGTTGATATTCAGGCAAGCTTCCGATTATGCTCGTGCCCGTCGCAAGCACGCCTTTGTGGGGGTAATGAAACGATGAAGCAGTATCTAGATCTAGTCAGAGATGTTCTTGAGAACGGCAAACCTGAAAGTGGTATTGAAAAAAACGGCGCGCTGGTGCGACCAGACCGTACGGGTGTTGGAACCTACTCAGTTTTTGGTCGCCAGATGCGGTTTGATCTGACACAAGGTTTCCCGCTCGTTACGACAAAGAAGGTTCATCTTAAATCCATAATCTACGAGCTGCTCTGGTTCCTGAACGGGGACACAAACATCAAGTATCTAAAAGACAACAAAGTTTCTATCTGGGACGAGTGGGCAGATGCCGATGGCAACTTAGGCCCTGTCTATGGAAAACAGTGGCGTTCATGGGAAGGGCCGCGTGGAAAGGTTGATCAGATTGCCCGAGCGATTGAGACTATAAAGACAAACCCATCGAGTCGGCGAATCGTTGTTATATCTTTTAACCCAGCAGATCTCCCCGATGTTGCTCCGCCTGCGTGTCATACACTCTTTCAGTTCTATGTTGCAGGAGATCGCATTAGCTTGCAGCTCTACCAGCGCTCAGCTGATCTCATGTTAGGGGTTCCGTTCAATATCGCAAGTTACGCGCTCTTTCTGATGATGGTTGCTCAGGTGACAGGGCTTAAAGCGCATGAATTCGTACACACCTTCGGTGACGTGCACATCTACTCCAATCACGTAGAGGGTGCGCGCCTACAACTTGAGCGCGAGCCGCGACCTCTACCTCAGATGAAGTTAAATCCGAACGTGAAGGATATCTTCGGTTTCTCATACGAGGACTTTACCCTTGAAGGGTACAACCCTCACGAGCGCATTCAGTTTGATATCGCTGTGTAGGAACGGGGGATGGGAGATTCTGCACTCGCATATCGAATCGCTGCCATAGTCGCTATGGATGAAGCCCGTATCATCGGAAAAGAGGGGACACTGCCGTGGCACCTACCAGAAGACCTAGCGCACTTTAAAGCTCTTACCACCGGGCACATTGTAGTGATGGGACGAAAAACGTGGGATTCGCTGCCGCCAAAGTTTAGGCCACTTCCTGGGCGAACAAATGTTGTAGTAACTCGCAATCCAAGCGCAGTGAATGTGCCGCACGGCGTGCTGGTAGCCACGTCGCCTGAAGAGGCTATCGCTAAGGCCAAAGATTTTGCAGCGCCGGGAGCTACTATCTGGATCATCGGCGGAGCAGAACTGTACCGGCTCACTTTACCTCTGTGTGATGAGGTGTGCCTCACTAAGGTCGATGGGGTGCATGAAGGAGATGCAGATCTTCCTGTCTTTGAAGGAGGCTTCTCACTTGTTGAGGAGCGGCGTGGAGAGCGGTGTAGCTTTCTTCGGTATGCGCGGAGTGGGGCTTCTCGATAGGCGCCCCCTCAGTAAGAAATCTACCTGTGTCGAAGATACACGAGCCCCCAGAGGCAAGCCAGCACCAATAACTGGACCGCGAAGCTTCCGCTTCGCCTGCACTTATCCCTACCCAACACCGAGCGGGCCGGAAGGCCCGCGCTCCCAGTGAGAGGTGCACGAAACTGGGACCGCGAAGCTTCCGCTTCGCTTGTGTGTGTAGCAACCGCACTTCTAGCGGGCCGGAAGGCCCGCGCTCCCAGCTGCAAAACCAGCACCAACAAACTGGACCGCGAAGCTTCCGCTTCGCCTGTACATATCCCCACCCAACACCGAGCGGGCCAGAAGGCCCGCGCTCCCAGCTGCAAAACCAGCACCAACAACTGGACTGCAAAGCTTCCGCTTCGCCTGTACAGATCCCCACCCAACACCGAGCGGGCCAGAAGGCCCGCGCTCCCAGCTGCAAGCCAGCACCAACAAATCAAAGGAAATGAGATACAGTTAGGGCTAAAATCGGATAGTGAGATTATGTAACTCGCGTACAGTACTGACTGCTATCAGTATGGCTTCACTTGCGAACGCTACCGTTCCGCTCTTCTGGATTGCTTACCCGAATCCACTTGTCGACCCCCTCAATGAGGATGTTAGAGCTACCAGCAAGCTGAGCAAGTCGCAGCAGCTCGTCTGCGTTTTGACCGGTACCGCCCGAGCGCGAGTAGTAGCGTGAGCCATACGGTTGATCAGTTGCGAAGAGTCCCAGGGTTGCTATCACCTCACAGCGTGCATTTCGAACCTCAATGACTTTCTTGTTGGTGCGCTCGCCTACGTTCTGAACTAAGAACGACGGGCCGCGACCGCCGTGGAGGTTAGAAGGCTTATACAGTACACCACCACCTGGAATCGAGTTAATCGCCACAACCTTTCCGCGGCACGGAGCAAAAGGGTCTTGAGCGTGCACAGTGGTTGCTCCAACGAGGAGCGGAAGGGCAACAGCGAGAGAGCTTACAAGTAGACGCATCATACACATTACTCCCCGCTATAAACTAATGTGGACAGTTGCCCATCGTGGCCACGGATTGGGCAGCAGCGTTAGCGTAGCATTCGTTAGAAAAGGTGATCTTCTCGCAGCTGCAAACTGGAATTACGTCAGCGGTGCACACGGTTGGAATTGGCTCACAAGAACCGCTGCCACCACTTCCGCATGTACCGTCAGCGAAATCGCAAAACGATCCCTGGGCACATTCGCTTGATGATGTGCAGCTTGGGCCACTTCCACCACCTCCGCCACCGCAAGCGGCAACAGCTGTAGCTACAAGAAAGGTGCATAGTAATCGAACCACCATGAGAGTGCCCTCTACGAGTTGAGCGCCTGGAAATTTCCCCTAGGCGAGGTCTTTTTAGGGGAGGATAGGCAGTATCAGGCAAGTCTGGCAAGGTCCCAAAAAGAGAGCGGCTCACATTCCACTTGCGCGTGCTTTCTGTTCGAGGCTAGGGATCCTCATGACCTGCTGTAGCTCTCTGTAGAACGGGAAAAAAGCATTCTTGTAGTGTCGTGTGACAGTTACTACTTCTAATGATGCTATGCTCTTCCCATATCTGTCTTTAAGTTTCTCAAGGGCGGCAGAGCTACGTGAAAGCTCTTCAGCCTGAATGCCGATCTTGTAATCCCAGTCACCGACACATCGATGACAGCAGAAAAAATTCGGCTCAGTGCTACAGAAATTCATAAGGTCTTCCCGAAAAACCCGATCTCCATGAGCTACCGAGAGCATCAGATTGAAACTTGCAGGAACAAAGCGGTCTCTGTCGATGAAGTGAACATCTGCTAACAAAACCCCCAGCTCTTGAAGCCGTGCTTTCCGGTAAGTGAGAGTCGATAGAGGTAGACCTAACTTTTTTGCCATTCCTGCAAGTGGCACTTCACCCTGAAAGCAGAGGTAGTACATGAGAGTGCTATCAATATGGTCAAGTTCAACTCTCTCTGTGCTCTCTTCAAGTTTTACCAGAGGGATCGAGATAGGGGTGGTACTTATAAATTTGGGGCCAAAGTAATTGTGGCATAACTCGGTACCGAGCTTCTTTTTTTCAAAGACGCTCCCACATTCATCACATAGCTGGTCGATAAACGTAGTAAGCTCGCGCAGGGTACGAGCTAGAAACGTTAGCTCATAAGAGAGCTCGCCAGTGATTCCAGCCAGCCACGATACCTGTGGGTGGCGCATAATGAGATCGAGAATCGCCGCTTTCTTCCTTGGCTCGCGCGCTGCAAGGGAGAAATGGATGTTGTGCGGCGTGTAGCCTAGTTTGTAAAAGTTGCAGAGTATTGAGCGGGTGATGACCTTATGCTCAAGGAGCTGGTCAAGGCATCTCCTGACAACGTGGAGTTTGTATCCGAGCTGATCGCTGATATCCTGCATCGAACATGCAGCATTGTGGGAGGTGTACCGGATAATATCGCGGTGAGCCTGAGTCAGCTTCATATGGAAGACGTATCCTAAAAAGAGCAGTTAAGGATACTGAAAATGTCGCAGGTGCGCTATTTTCAGGCCCGCAAAGGCTCTTGCTAGGATTATACAGCCTTTCAAGAGCTATGCTACTCGGGTAGAAGGAGACAGGGGGCCGAATCGCGCGTGGTTTTCGCACGTCAGGCTTTGTCGCTCGTTGCGAGGTGGTTTTTACTGTCTCAATATGCTGTTTTGGTTGAGTAAATTATCGCGGTGTCTGAGTCCTTGAGAGCCTGCTCCGCCTGTTATTCTTAAGACATTGCTTGAGGATAGTGGCGCAGAGCACTCTGACCATGCGTGCGAAGAGCTTTCTTTCAAGTAGCCACTGCGCTTCTTGCAGTCGGTAGTAGCCTCCCCGCAGTTTCTCGTAGGCGCGCCGGCTCATGTGTTGTATCAGCGATGGGTGCTGCAAGGGCGAACGCGTCGGCGGCGTCGCTTCTAATCGTTCAAGCTCTCTCTCGAGTCGCGCTGCCCGGTCATGTAGAGGTGGTTCAGTCGTTTCGCACTTCTGAAAAACGAGAGAGATCGACGTGAATACAGTTCCAAAAAGTCTTAGATTTATGTGTGGAGTTGTTGTTAGATCGTCTCGGCGCATGTTTAGCACATGCTGGAGCGATTCCTGAGAAACATCCCACGTGAACGGGGCTAGTAATGAAAGGTTGGTATTCTCAGCTAGTAGCCTCTCGATCTCCTTCCGTGAAAAGACTTCGTTCGTCACGTTGCCGTTGAGGGAGCAGTCGGTGGTTACGAAGACAAGCCCTCCTGGTCGCACCACTCGAGCCATTTCGCGGATTGCTAGTGAAGCATTCCGAACTCCACCAAAATGCTCAATCGAAGAGAGGCAAAACGCGAAGTCAAAGAGACCTGCGGGAAAGTCTAGCTGTAGCGCGTTCATGTAGAGGAACTTGAGATGCTCTTTCGGGTAGTCATACGGCGCGTAGCCATCACCCGAGGCTAACACCTGGCTGTTCGCTTCATTCTGAGAGAAAGCGCTGTCTCCGTACACGTCAGTAGCAACGACTTTGTGGAGATGGCGGGCGAGGTAATAGAGCACCCTCTCGTGCCCTGCTGCCACTGAAAGTCCGATTGCATTCGGGGTATATATGCCCATCGCTTGCAGAGCTTGCACAAGCCTTGTGAATTCCCATAATTTTCGGTGATAAAAGAGGTGCTCGGGGTCTGTCCCCATAATCGCACTGCTTAGCGATGCAAAATCTGACCCTTTCCAATCGGCGAGATCGCAGAGCTTTGATCGTACTCTTTCATCATGTGGGGCGTTCAAGTGAGGGCCTCCTATCAACCAGCAAAGAATACTAATGCCAATGTGTTATTGTAAATAGTTAGGGGGAGCATTGCGCATGGGCTCCGCACAGCAGGCAGTTCGGTGCATGCCCTGCTAGGTTTTGGGGATTCGTTGTGTTTACCCCTTGGATATCATCGCTCGCAACAACAGGAGGCGCTCCTTAAGCTGCTTCTCAGTACACGCAGCTTGGTTGTGAACTTTCTGCTGCGCATTAAGCTGCGCGTGTATCTGAGCGTGTGAGCGATTGAAGCGCTTGTGGTACAGGTTAACCAAGCGACGGATCTCGTTTGCCAAAAATGCCTTTTCCTCTGTGCGTGAACGGCGCTCGTCAAGTCGTGCAGTAACCTTCTCTACCACTACGTTGTGCATCTCTTCGGGGGCACCTTGGTCCCCGAAGAGGGTAAGTTGATTGCCGTGCACGATAACGGAGCTTACACCGCTGTTAGTTGATGCAAGCGCCTCCCAGTGAGATGGTTTCGGCTCGTAGTCCGTGCGCTCTTTGCGTTCAAAGAGGAGGTCAGAGTTTTCAACTTTAGGAGCGATACAGTGGCGTATCTCACTCTCAATCTCTTCGGCAAGTTTAGTAAGCAGCGGATCCGCAGGGAGGTAGCAGTACGCGACTTGCAGCGCTTTAAGGTTTGGTACCCGACGTACAATACGACCGAGAAATTGGCGAAAGTACATCTTGGTGCGCACGGTAGTGGCGTAGACGCCAACCCGCAGTCGCGGAATATCCACCCCTTCGCTCACCATGTTGCACGCAACAAGCCACTGGTCGTTAGATTCTCTGAAGTTTTTAAGCCGTCGAGCGGCCTCTGCCTCTTCAGAGAGAACAAGGGTAGGGGTGGTGTTAGTTAGTTGAGCAAGTAAGCGCGCCAGTCTGCGGGCGCTGGTTTGGTTCGCCGCAACGAGAAGGGCTCCTGCATTCGGATGTTCGCGGCGGGTTTGTAAGAGCATCTTATGAGCATCGAGTAGCATCGGTTTAATCCAGCCACTCTCAGTATCCAAAGCAGCCCGCAGCCTGCGCGATGAACCGATATGGTCTAGGGCATCAACAAAGCGGGCACTTACCTCGCCCCCATCGTCGCGCCACGCTACATCTCCCCCGTAGGTAAAGAAAGCAGTGGGTCGGCAGACTCCCTCTTCAACTGCACGGCTGTACGAGTAGGAGTAGTCAGGAGCGCTCATGCCGAGTTTATCGTAGACAACAAAAGGTATCGGTGCGCTGTCGCTGCGGAACGGGGTTCCGCTTAGGCAGATAATGAAATTGGCGTCATGAAAAGCTGAGCGCAAGCCGTCGCCCCACGATAGTCCATCGCCTGCGTGGTGCACCTCGTCTAGAACGATACAGGCATGACGCGAAAGGCGTCGAAAGAGGGCAGGCTTCTGAGCAACCTGCTGGTAAGTCACTACAAACCCTTGGTAATCCGATGCTAGCGAGCCTTTGCTATTTGAAAACGAGCTGTCGAGGTGTAATCCCATCGTGGCCGCAGAGCGCGCCCATTGAACCTTAAGGTGTGCTGTCGGGACAACGATTCCTAGCTTATGCGCACCAGCTTTGCGAAGTTGGTGAAGGCACAGAACGAGTGCTGCGGTAGTTTTTCCAGCTCCCGGGGTAGCTTCAAGGAGGATGGTCTTTTCGCCACCATTAATGGCATCACGATAAATTCCAAAGGCCTCCTGTTGCCACGGGCGTAGCTTAACATCGCTAGCCAACGGAGCGCTGGAAGAGGCGGGGATAGCTAATGGTGATCGTTTAGGTACTGCACTCATTCAGCTAGGAGGTTACATCAGGGGTACTACGCGGCAGAAAAAAGAACAGCCCGATACGTAAACAAAGCGCGAGCGAATGTCGAGGTTAAAAAAGTGGATTTCAAAAAATAAAAGGGGTTGCTCGCCGGGGAATTTGTGCTGTCACAAAGCGAGCTTTAACTCTTGATAGTTGGTCTTACCGCTTCCAAGAAGCGGAATCGCTGTAATCTTCTTAATCTCGCTGATGTGAACCAGGTGCGGGAATCCTGCTGCGTGAAGGATCTCGTTGGCGCGGTCGGGAGTCAGCTCTACGGCAGAGAATACAACAAGCTGCGGTCTGCTTTCACCCTCTGAGCCACGCGCGAGGACAGCGATGCTGGGTTCGTCACTTGCGGCGCTTAACGCCTTTGTGAGCGCTTCTTCGACAGCGCTCAAACTTACCATCTCACCAGCTATCTTAATAAAGCGCTTGAGGCGCCCTGTGATAACGAGTTGACCGTTATCAATACGACCGAGGTCGCCGGAGTTGTACCACCGCTTATCGTTTAGCTCCAGAAACGGATTAAGGCTAGGGTCAAGATATCCCGAGAAGACGCTTGGGCCAGAGATCAGCACTAATCCCTGCATTCCTGCAGGGACTTCTTCGAGTGTGTCGGGATTAACCACCTTAACGGTGACGCCTAGCAGCGGACGTCCGACTCCCACCCTATTCTCGTTTGTCCGCGTAAGGCTTACAACTGGTGAGCACTCAGTGATGCCGTATCCTTCAAGGATCGCTGCTCCCGGAGTTTGCGACTCAACTAGGGTAAAGAGATCCTCCGGAGCACGCTCGGCGCCTGATACTAGGGCCCTAAGGGTGCTAAGCTGCTCCGGCGTTCCGGCCTTGTAGATAGATCGCAGAAAGGTTGGTGTTCCCGCCATAAGGGTTGCCTTCCACGCGGCGGTTGCTTTTGCAATTTTGCGCGCCTCGTTTGGATTTGGATGGTAGGCAACGCGAATACCTGTCAAAAGTGGCATCATTGAGCACACGGTGAGCCCAAAGCTGTGAAACGGCGGGAGGAATCCAAGTAGCACATCGTCTTGACTAAAGTTGAAAGCTTGCAGGATACCGCTTGTATTGCTGATGATGTTCTTGTGACTTAGTGGAACTCCTTTAGGGAGTGCTTCAGAGCCGCTCGTAAAGAGCACAACCGCAGGGGCATCTGGAGGAGTTGCTCCGATACCAAATGCATCCAGTATCTGACGCGTTGATTCGCGAGCTAAACTTTGAGCTGAGAGCTTCTCGCGCAGAGAGAAATTGGCCTTGATATCTTCAAGAAAGAGCAAGCGCTCTTCAAGGAACTCAAGGTCAGTTGGAACTATATCAAGGAAGGACCGCGCTGTAATAATTGCCTGGATCTCGGTTGAGTCGCAGGCGTGAAGAAGTGACCTCTTTCCCGCTGTCCAATTTAACAGCACCGGTACCTTGCCGGCTATCATTGAGGCCATCGTAACCATCGAGCCGGCGACAGATGCTGGAAAGAGTACTCCCACGTGTTGGCCCGGCAGCCGTTGTATGTGCCGTGCAAGTAAGAGTACGCCAACTTTGAGCTTATCCCAGAGGATTACTCCGGTACGTGCATCTCCAAGCGCGGGAGCCTTGCCCATCCGCATACTCGCTTTGAGAAACGCCTCGGGTAGCGTTGCTGCGACATCGAGTTGCGGTGCTGGTCGAAGGTGGGCATCTGTTGACCACGTAGCTGGAACTGTAAATGGGTGTTTCGTAGCGCCAGAACTCAACTGGCCTGCCGCAGCCCGCAGCAGGGAGCCCACTGATACGATCTCGCTTAAGTCGATATCGTTTACTTCAAATTCGCGGTCGAGCCATAGCAGGAGCTCAGCCGTGGTGAGAGAATCCATACCTAGATCATCACCCAGCTTCGTATCTGCCGTGAGGGTCTCAATCGCTACTTCGGCAACTTTGCTGACGTGCGCGAATACGCGGCGTTTAATGTCATCTGAGATCTCATCGAGCGCTTGCGCTTCATCTTTTTGAACTGGAAGCAGCGGGAGCTTTTGCCTCCACCGTGAATGTGACACAAGCGTTGCGGTTTCAGGCGCCGGCGAGTTGTAAAAACGCTCAAGGTATCTGTTAATTGTAAGGGCATCGCCGCCGCGGGGAAAATCGGACGGATTAAGCACCACCTCAACGGTGACGCCGCGCTTTGGGGTGAAAAATATGAGATTCTCAAGTAGGACGCGCAGACCCTGGAGTATCGTTGCTCCGACAGCAGGGGTATCTCCCCCAGTTACTGCTTTAGAGAAGATACTGCCGTATAGTCCTTTTATCCGAACCAGCGCAACGCTTGAAGAGGGGGCTGCACGAAGTAGTGTCTGAATTCCAGAGTTGCCCCCGATGCGCTCATCTCCGCGGACCGAGAGGCGGCCGGATGGATAGATTAAAATGTTCTCTCCGCGTCTAAGTGCCTCGCCGATGTCAAGCAGTGCCCGTTCGATCCTCCTGCGTTTGAATGGCCCGCTCTCAAACTCCATATCAGCCATCGGGATGGCTTTGATGAATTTCATAATAGGGTTAAGTAACGGTAGGTTGTACATCGACTCGATCACCACCGGACGCAGCCGAAGGTTATCCCAGAAGAGGGTAGATACGATTACGGGGTCTATCTCAGCGGGGTGGTTAGGTAATAGCAGGACCCCCTCGTGGCCCTCTAGCTGGTCGAGGCCTGAGACGTGAAGCTCATACCGCAGCCCAAGCAGGTACTTAACGATGGTCGAAAGCATAGTACCCACAGCATGATCGGACAGATGGGTCTAACGCAAGGGGGGCTTTTTAGGGGTGAGCAGGCCAAATCCAAATCGGGCCTTAGCCTCGCTTCCCTCGGACCGAAGAATGGTGTAACGTCACGGTCTCCTAGGCGCCTTTAGCTCAGTTGGATAGAGCATCTGGCTTCGAACCAGAGGGTCGGGGGTTCGAGTCCCTCAGGGCGCATTTTTTCTATACGTGTTCGTATGGCCAAGATCCTCGTCACCGGCGGAGCCGGGTTTATCGGTTCTCATATAGTTGATCGCCTCCTGAATGCCAAACACCAGGTTGAGGTCATAGACGACCTCTCAAGTGGCTCTGAGAAGAATCTCGCCACAGGTGTCCCCCTCCACAAGTTCGATATCCGTTCCCAAGAAGCGCAAGCCGTAGTTGGAAGGTTTCTGCCAGATGTCATCGTTCATGCAGCAGCGCAGGTATCTGTTCGTATAAGCATGGATAACCCCACGCTTGATTCTGACCTCAATGTGACAGGGCTCATTAACATTATTACCCCCCTTCGAGATAGAAAAGACACGCACGTTGTCTTCCTCTCTTCGGGTGGAGCAGTGTACGGGGAGCAAAATACATTTCCCGCACCTGAGTCGCACGTGATAGCGCCCGAGAGTCTTTACGGGCTCTCAAAGCGTATCGGTGAGATGTACCTTGAGTTCTGGCAGCGTGTATGGGGTGTAACCAGTTCATGGATGCGCCTGTCAAATGTGTACGGGCCGCGGCAGAATCCTCACGGTGAAGCTGGTGTTGTGGCGATATATTGCGAGCGTTTGCTTGAAGGAAAGTCGATAGTTGTTAATGGCACTGGAGAGCAAACAAGAGATTTTGTTTTCGTCGGCGATGTTGCCGAGGCGATCGCTCGCGCTGCAGAGAAGCGTCCGTCTGGTCCCTTTAACGTTGGGACAGCGCAAGAGACATCGATTAACACCCTGGCAACTACACTTAGAGACCTTGCTTGTCCGTCAGCAGAGATCACCCATGCACCGGCAAAGGCAGGTGAGCAGATGCGGAGCTGCATCGATAACTCACGTGCCGGCAAAGACCTCGATTGGAAGCCTACGGTATCTTTTGATCAGGGGCTTAAACGCACCCTTGATTGGTACCGAGAGGGTAAAGCCTAAGGCAAGTTTCAGCAGTCCATGTGAACAGGTCGCTGAGGTTCTATGGCCTCAGTAGACTCTCGCCGTATCAGCCTTTTTATTCCAAGCCTGCACGGAGGGGGAGCTGAACGGGCGATGCTCATGTTTAGCGCTGAACTTGTGCGGTTTGGCTTCTCGGTCGATCTCGTCATCGGTGCATACGAGGGTGGGCTGCAAGACCTCGTGCCGCGCGGGGTGCGTTTGATCGATTTAGGGACCTCGCGATTATCGCATGGGCTATTTGCTCTCGTTCGACACCTGCGCAGCAACCAACCGGCAGCCCTTTTCTCTACCATTACGAATGCCAACGTGATTGCCGCAATCGCTGGACAGCTTTCTCGCTCTTGCACCCGCGTTGTTGTGAGGCAGTCAAATGTTCCGATCTCAGAACCTAAGAATACGTGGCGCAGGCAGGCCACAGCCAAAGTTCTTCCTTCAGCGTACCGACTTGCCCACGGAATCATAGCTGTCTCTGAAGGGGTGGCGTCAGAGTTGCGTACTCTGGAGCCGCGGCTTAGCGATCGGATACGGGTTATCCCAACACCTGTTATCTCGGACGAAGTCCTTCAGCAAGGCGAACAAGTCGCTCCGCATCCGTGGCTTCAGCAGCAGGCCGTACCCGTTGTGCTTGCTGCCGCTCGATTAGAGCTCCACAAAGGTTTGCACACGTTATTGAGAGCATTTGCTGCGGTACGAACACGAAGACACGCGAGACTGATAATTATTGGTGAGGGAAGTGAGCGTTCCTCTCTAGAGCGTGAGGTAAGGGAGCTTACGCTCGAAGCGGATGTCTCCTTGCCAGGATTTCAGCGTAATCCGTACTGTTTTATGAGTAAGGCCAACGCCTTTGTATTGGCGTCGGAGTTTGAAGGGTTACCAAACGTTTTGATTCAGGCTTTGGCCTTTGGAACACCCGCTGTTGCAACCGACTGCAAAAGTGGTCCCCGAGAGATCCTTAACGGTGGGCGCCTAGGCAGGTTGGTACCGGTTGGAGATGTTGCAGCTATCGCTCATGCAATTGAGATAGCCCTTGATACGCCGCGGCAAGACGCAACGGCAGAGTTAATTCGAGAGCGCTACGGAGCTGCGCGGGCGGCGCAAGAATACTTAGAATTGGCAGGGCTGTAGGGAAGGTGACGATACAGGCGCCTGTGGTGTGTAACAAGAATGAAGTCCTATCGTTGCTCCCCGTGACCTACTTGATGCGCCAAAGTATCCGAAATAAACCAAGCCACATTCATTTTTGAGGCTCATCGACGGATCTGGTGGGTACCTTTCGAGCACGAGCCACTACTGTCCAATATGAATATCCCATAAGTTAAGCTGCTTATCGGACTCACACTCATATGGGCAGATGGCGGTAAAAATGGGGATTTTTGGTTCTTCTCCACAAAGGGTGGTGAGTTAAGGGTCTAGCAGTTTTCCAAATTGGTGAAATAACGCGACCTCCAGGGTAAGGAAGGTTTTACATTCATCGGCTCTTCTGAGTGTGACTTCTGCCTGGAGGGGTTCTAAGAGATGGGAATGATGCGTGGGAAGGGAAGGTTTCATTTAGACCCGATTTACGGGGCCAGCTCAGCTTGTCTGCCGGAGTATCGTTGTCGGCATCTCGGCAGCCGCTTGTTTCGCTCGCCCGATACTGCGGGGATACTTTGAAATCCCGCTCCGTATCAGCGATCGAAATAAGCGGTAGTGGTACCTGTGCTATACGAGCAGGATTTTCACGGTAAAAATATTTCCAAAAACTCTTGACGCGAAAAAATGCACTCCGAAATTGATAAGCAGTGGTCGGTCGTAAATTACCTGTAGAGTTCAGTGAAATCGATATAGCCAAGCGTTAATCGCTCAAAACACCTCGCGAATCAAAAAGTGCGCTAAAGGGTCCTCTGTGAGCCTTATACGAGGTCGAAAAAACGTAGGTTATACTCTCGTAGTGCTGTCAAAGATTGCTTAGAGGAGTGAAGGCTATGAACGCAGCTATCGAAGTATTTATCAATGCCAATTCAAAAGAGCGCCGAGCGATCGCAGAGGTTGTAAAGAGCCTTATACCGATCATGGATGAGAAGCTGTATGTGCAGGAGGGTTACTCCTCGCTATTTGCTTTTCTAACAGAGCGGTGTCGTTACTCTGAAGCCTCAGCATATCGCCGGATCGCAGCAGCCCGTGTCGTAAAACTCAAGCCAGAGAGCTTAGAGATGTTAGAGACGGGCAAGTTAACGTTGTGTTCAATGGCTGAGATGTCCAAGATAATCAATCAACAGAACGCTGCCAGCCTCTTAGATCAAACTCAAGGACTCTCAAAGCGTAAGGCCGAAGCGTTAGCAGGGTGGTGAAAAAGGGTTCCGTCGTGAGCATTTTGAGAGTTTAGGCGAAACAAGGCGGAGATGCCGAAAAAACCGGAGGCGTATCCTCTGAGATACGTCGAGGATTTTTTTGGCGTCTCCAACGAAGTTGCAGCCAAACTATCAGAATGCGCAACAGGAAATCCTTTTTCACCACCCTGCTAATGGCCAAACAACTTCCACCAGCGAAGGTAAAGTGTGAGACTATTCGAAAAGTTGCTGTAACCCCATCACTTCCACCAGTGAAGACAGATGGCATGGCGCCTTCCTTGTTTGATCGGCCACAAAGCCGTATCGAGTCAGAGCCGCCAAAGGCTCCCGAGCGTGAACTTCCACCAGTGGTAGTGACCAGCTATTCGTTTCTTGGTGACCAAGAATTTGACGATTTATTGAATCAGGTAATCCTGCACACAGGCTGCAAGCCTGTAGTAGAGCTACTAAAGACTACAATGCGCTCATTTCTCAGAGACAGAAAGCCCAAGACCGAGCAGATGCGTCCATTTAACGCAGGCGGCCGATATATTCCTAATTACGTCCGTCAAAGGGTAATCGAACGGGATCAAGGGCAATGCTGCTTCGTATCTGAGAATGGTGTGCGTTGTACGAGTAAAGCAGGTTTACAGATCGATCATATCGCTCCGTTCGCAAAAGGGGGATTAACAGAGCTATCAAATCTTAGAACCTTGTGTCCTGCGCACAATCTTTACGAGGCCGAGAGAGCTTTTGGGCGAGAGAAGATTCACTTCCACCAGCGGAATAAGGAGAGACGCGCCGACCGAAATTAATGAATTCTTAGTAAGCGAACGCTGCTACTACCGCTTATTTCGATCGCCGATACGGAGTGGGGTTTTAAAGTGTCCCCGCAGTATCGGGCGAGCGAGATAAGCGGCTGCCGAGATACTGACAAGCTATTCTCCGGTCGGCATGCTTAGTTGACCGATTAATTGGGTTCCTAGTGGTTGTTGTACGTCGCCCTGTGGACGCTCAACTGTGGGACCGTACGCTACGCAGGCTATGTGCTGTTTTGAGACTCCAAACTACCCCTTTTAAGTTTAAGTAATACAACACCGGTTCCCCCATGACCGGGCTCTTTCCCGCCCGCTACCTATACTTGTAATTGGCGGAGAGCCGGATTTTTGATTTTAAATCTAGCTGAGTATGCATTTTTATTCCGCCCTGTGTAGCTCTTGAGCATAGGCGATCAGCACTCGTGTGTAGTCGGCGAAAATCTTCCAGTCTCGACTGGGATTGGCATTGGCATGAGCAAGTGTACTCCGAGAAGCCGAACCTCAACGTCTCGCAGACTTTCCCGATAGGTAAGTTGCGCAAGCTCATGCAGAGAAAGTAATCCCAGATTGAAAAGCTTCGTGCCTCGTAGCGAGGGGGAAGAAACCCTATCAGCTGAGCGAAAATGGGCTTTCCTGTATTCATGCCGTATCATGTGGCAAGACCCCTAAATGCTCCAAATCAATTCAAATCGAAAAATCACTCGCGCAGCGTTTCTACGACGCCAGGCCCAGGGGGATATCGGATTTCTAACGGGCGGGGTAAGTTACCCACGTCATGTCGTCGTGTATCGTCATCGATTACGTTCTTCTTGCCCCTGAAATTGTCCAGGAGTTTAGCTCCATGGGCCTTTCCGTCCACCGCATTAAACCACCTGATCTCTCAGTTGCCACATTCAAATCCTTGTGTGCCGAGGTTCAGCCACGGTTTCTCTTTTCTATGAATTTCAGTCCTGAGCTTGCGCTGCTAGCAAGCCAAGAGAGGCTACCGTACATCTCCTGGACTATCGACTCTTTGCCGGTCAATCGGCTTCAGTTGTATTCGGGAAGTGATAGCGGGTTGTGTTGGATATTTGTTCACGACCGTGAGTTGATGGAGCCATTCGAGCAGCTCGGTATCTCGCGCTTACAGATCAAGTATCTTCCACTAGCCACGTCAGAGCGTCGACACCCGGTGAGTGACCCCGGAGCTTTGCAGAGACACCGCTGTGATGTGAGTTTTGTTGGGGAGTCACTGATAGGTGAGAAGATGAGCGCGTGTGGTAGTGTTGCTGGACTCCTTAGGCAGTATCCCCACAACTTTCAGCATCGCGAGGTCGCAGACGTGCTTGATGAGCTGAACCAGCTTTTTAAAGAGGTTGTGGCTCGTGCAGTAGACCGTGTGGGAGATATACCAGTCACCAGAGAGAAGCTCGTTGGAGTGCTTCCGCATTGGTTCGTCCAGGGGCTTGCCTCAGGTATCTCTGAGTATGATAGATTGCTTTGTCTTGACTGGCTTGCAGGATGGGTGGCGCATGAATTCCGTCGTTTTCGCATCGAGCAGATTCTCGAGCATGCGAGTCAGCGCGGGTGGAAGGTAAAGATCTATGGCGATGAGGGGTGGAGGTCTATCGCAGGGGTGGCGTACTGTGACTATGCAGAACATTACGACACACTTAATTGCATCTACTCCGCTAGTCGGGTCAATATCGATATTCCCCGCACATATCAGCGTACTATAGTCACGATGCGGGTCTTTGATGTTCTGGCGTGCGGTGGCTTTATGATTACCGAGTTCAATAACGCGTTGGCAGAGCTTTGTGTGCCCGGTGAACACCTGGAATGCTACTACTCTACGTCTGATCTTATTCAAAAGCTTGAAAGCGCGTTGTCACTCTCCGATGAGCGCCTGCGTGCGGTAGCTGAGAAGGGACGGGCTCACATCGTATCTCAACACACCCTTAAGAACCGAGTGCCGCAGCTCGTCGCGGGAGTTGTGTCTTTTTAAGCGAGTAGGCAGCGGCAGTAGCGTGGGTCGACATCGCCAGCATAGTGCCGAGTAATATCAAGAACGGACGTTGGTCGAGAACGTTGTGGCTAAAGACGCTACCAAGCGCAGCAACGGCGATTAATGTTTGACCCTGTCGTGAACCCCTGCGGTAGAAGGTGTACCAGGTAGTGCCGAGCAAGAGCAGGTAGGTTACAAGCCCAAGTAATCCGTTGTTAACCCACTGCTGAAGGTAGAGGTTGTGGGGAAGCTCCGCCATGGTACGGGCGTGACCTGTTCCGTGCCCAAGGAGCGGTGAGATATTGATTAGCCGCAGAGAATCTTGCACCGCGGCTAGCCTGCTCGCCGCAGATCCATCGTCGACCTGCCGATTCGTTGCAAGACGCGATAGTCGATTCTCTGCCGAGAGCACCGTGTGGGTAGCTCCGCTGAGCGAGCTCACCGCAGCGGCCAGAAGTGCGGTGGCACCGAGGGCTGCGGCGAAACGCAACAGCCCGCGAACTTCTAATCCGTCGCGAACAAAACGGTAGTAGATATAGATAGTGAGCATGAGTGTGTAATTGAGCAGGCCACTGCGAGACATCGTGCCGAGGACATGCACCGCAGTTATCACCAGGAAGAAAGCATCTCGTTTTGCTGACCCCTCGCGCTGGTAGGTCAAGGAGACCGAGCACAGCATAACGCTTACAAGAGCGGCAAAGTTTGCATTCCCCGGAAAGCCTGCCGCGCGGCTGTTAAGCTCAGAGTATGAACCAGGATAGAGCATATCGTACCAAAGCGAGGAGAGGAGCAGAAGAAGCGCTACGCAGGTAAACACCGGGAGGTAGCGGGAAATGACCGGGTGGAGACCCACGCAGTGAGCTAAGAGTGTAATCACAAAGCCATAGGCGCAGAGGAATATCCATTTTCCACCTTCACCCCAAAAGGAGCCGGGCAGGGTGCCGTAGACGAGAGAAACGGTTGCTAGGAGGAGGAAGACCATAAGCGGGACTCTGTTCTTGAGCCATATGTCGAATACGTGAGCGGAGGATTGTCGCGTGGTGTGCTGAACCAGGTGTCGTATAAAGAATGGGAGTAGGGCAACTACGGCCGCTGTTGTAGCGCCGAGTGGTAGTACGCCGGCACGGGCCAGGGGTTGGTCCGCAACCGAAAAAAAGAGGCTGCACACAATACCCCCATACGTTACCCAGAGGAGCGATATGAGCCAGGAGAGGTAGTACATAGCGAAGCCACAGCATGCCGCGTCACCCAGCACAGCTCAAGGAAAAGTGCGTTGCAGTGTCCCGTGACCTGATGGCGCTTACCGCGCACTGGTTTAGTTAGCACTAGAGTCTGGGAGCTGCTCTCATAAGAGGCAGAGGTTGTTTTCCCTCCGAGTATACCCCCACATGTCCGCATCGCTAGCCTCACAAACCGCATCAGAGAGTTCCTCGTCAACTGCAGCAGCTCTAAGTCAGGGTGTTACCTGGGTATATCTCTCACTTCTCGTACAAGCCTTGTCCAAAGGGATAGTTGTTGTCGTGTTGACCCGACTTCTTAGTCCTGCTGATTTTGGATTACTTGGGATCGCTCTGATCTTTACGAGCCTGGCTGAAAGGTTTGGCAGCGTCGGGGTTGGTCCTTCGGTGATTCAAAGTGCAGATCTTTCGGCAGATGATCGTCGAACTGCCAAAGTGCTCTCTGTGCTCTCGGGGGTGTTGGTAACGGTGGTACTATGGCTCCTTGCGCCATATATAGCCGTGTTCTTTAGGCAGCCACAGGTAGAATCTGTGCTGCAGGTTATGGCGCTTGGATTTGTGCTAGATGGGTTCGGCGTCGTCCCGGAGTCAATCCTCCAGCGACAACTCCTCTTTCGCACATTGATGGTCGTTGAAAATGTAGCATATGTATGTGGACAAGTGCTGCTAGCGACGTGTCTAGCCTGGAGCGGATACGGCGTCTGGGCACTTGTCGCGGGAAATCTTGGATTTCGATTAATAAAGTTGTGTGGCGTGGTGTTGTATGCCCCCGTGGGACCGGGGGGTGGGTCGTTTTCGCGCCACAGTGCAGGCCGGCTTATGGATCGCGGAATAGGATTTAGTCTCGGGCGGATACTGAACTTTTTCTCTCTGCAGGGCGACAACTTCGTAGTTGGACGCGTTTTAGGAGCTGATGCTTTGGGAATGTACTCTCGCGCTTATCAGCTTATGTCGTTACCGGCGATGTATGTTGGACAGGTGTTTGATCGCGTCCTCTTTCCAGCCGTGGCTCGGGAGCAGGGCGATTCTGGGCGTGTTCGACGCTCCCTTCTTGGTAGCCTTGAGGTTGTAGCATTTGTGTCACTACCAACGGCTGTTGTGATGTTTATCGCTGCCGAGGAGATAATCGGTTCCCTGTTTGGTGAAAGCTGGTTGCACATCGCTCCCGTTGTCTCTGTGCTCTCACTTGGGGTGTTTTTTAGGACAGCATACAAGTGCGCTGATACTCTTGTGAAGTCTCTAGGTGCAGTCTACCGGCATGCATTTCGTCAGGCGCTCTATACAACCCTGGTTCTTGCTGGGTCATTCATCGGTGCACAGCAGTGGGGGCTTGTCGGCGTGGCCTGGGCGGTAGTGCTAGCTGTTGCTGTGCACTACGTAGTTATAACTGATCTCGCTGTGAAGATGACCGGAGTAACGTGGAGCGAGATAGCTCGAGCGCACCTTCCAGGAGCCTGGGTCTCTGTGTGGATTGCGATCAGTCTCGGTGTCGTGCGCAGCGTGTCATGGTTTCATGCTATCGATAGTGTGTTTATTCGGCTATCTCTTGAGCTTTGTCTCTCATGCCTCGTCGGTGTAGTGGCTCATCGTTGTGGGCTTCTTCGATTTCAAGGCGCGGTAGTACCAGAGATGCTGCACCGTCTTGAGACCTCAGTGGTAGGTTTTATGAGACGAGGTGTAAGAATAGGCGATAAGGCATCGAGGTAAGCATCAATCACGAGCCGTTCATCGAAGCGCTCTTCAGCAAGAGTTCTGCTTGCTCGACCCATCTCTGCAAGAAGTTCCGGTGAGGCCTTTACTACAGATTCCATGCACGACAGCAACGAAGCATCATCGTGTGGTCGGCACAAATATCCGTTGATGCCATGGCGTACGGTCTCTCTGCACCCCTTCCAGTTGGTCGTAATGATTGGCTTCTCCATAGCTAACGCTTCAAGCAGGGAACGCGGTACACCCTCGTTGTAGGTTGATGGAAGTACAACTGCGCTCGCCTCTCGCAAGACCGGCCTGACGTCATCAGTAGCTTGTAGATAGCGGATATCTCCCTCAGCGTGAGAGCGAATGATCGCCTCGAGGAGCTCACCAGATTCAGGACGGTCATGGTCCGGTGCGCCCATAATCCAGAAGGAGACACTATCTCCCCAACGTTGACGGAGAATTCGGGCAGCATTCATAAATGAGTAAAACCCTTTTCGCGGGAGGAGGCGACCAAACATGAGGAACACCCGTGTGGATGGATCTCGTCGGAAGCCGGGAAATGTTTTTGGATCAAAAGCCGATAGATCGACTCCAGAGCCAGGGAGTAACGCGCTTGAGGAGAGGGGCACCATGCGCGATTTAACACAGTGCGTAAAGTCATCGGGGTTCTGAAAGAAGATCGTATCGGTGCGTGCCATGGCGATGGCATACAGCCGCTTTAGTCCGCGCTGTAAAAACCCACCGTCTTGGAATCCCTCACCTAATCCCGAGATGTTCGCAACGTGCTTGAAAGAGTTGTTGCGCTTACACAGACCCGCATAGAGGTTGCATTTGACCGTAAACGACAGCACAGCATCCGGATTAGTGTAACGGATAGCTCTTTGAAGAGAGATGAGCGTTTTTAATTCGGTTACGGGATGAGTCCCACGAGCAGACATCTCAAGGGGGAGGTAGCGCACCCCGAGGGCTTGGACGCGTTCGGTATAGGCATCGTGTGGTGCAAGCACAGTTATCTCTAATCCGCGCTCTTTCAATGCACGGATGAGGTTTCGTCTGAGCAGAAACACGTACCAGGACGAGTTGTAGAGGATAAGGACTTTTCTTTTCATATTCATCGCCACGGACTCTACAGCGCAATGCTCGCGGGCGATCTGATCTAAGGCAGTGTTCAGCGCTACTGATCAGTCGCAAGCTACGCGTAATCAATCGCGCCTCGCACCGATTCGTTTAAATAGTAATCCCCAGGATAAT
This sequence comes from Bdellovibrionota bacterium, assembly GCA_044360195.1. Taxonomy (GTDB): domain Bacteria; phylum Bdellovibrionota_C; class UBA2361; order UBA2361; family OMII01; genus OMII01. Next base: position 31,243 of record JBIKKT010000031.1, read on the forward strand.
TTTTTTGTAGAGGAGCGGGTGGTTATGACAAATTGGTATGAATATGTGAAGCGCTCAATTGATATTGTCGGGGCTTCAGTGTTGCTAGGGGGCCTTGCTCCCGTGATGGGTGTGGTTGCTCTCGGTGTTAAGTGTTCGTCTCCTGGACCGGTATTGATACGACAAAAGCGGGTAACGGAGGGAGCAAGAGAGTTTACCCTGCTTAAGTTTAGGTCCATGCGGGCTGATGCAGAGGCAAGCACGGGCGCAGTGTTAGCATCGGCGCAGGATAGCCGTATCACTCCTCTTGGAAAGGTTCTGCGCAAGACCCGCCTCGATGAGCTACCGCAGCTTATCAACGTGTTGCGCGGAGACATGAGTTTGATTGGTCCCCGTCCGGAGCGGCCTGAAATTGCACGAGTGTTGAGCAAACAGATTCCTGGTTTTCATCGAAGGCTTGGCACAAAAGCGGGTCTTACTGGTCTTGCGCAGGTCATCCAAGGGTACCCTGATGGAATTGAAGGGTATCGACAGAAGCTTGCGCTCGATGTTGTGTACATCAAACGTAGAAGCTTGCTCCTTGATCTGCAGATAGCGCTTAGGACGGTAGGGGTTGTGTTTTCTGGATCGGGGGCTCGGTAGTAGTTTATTGGCTGTTCGTGGAATCGAGTGGGTAACACTGGATATTATGTGGACGTGCACTAGCCACTACTGTCCAATATGAATATCCCATAAGTTAAGCTGCTTATCGGACTCACACCCATATGGGCAGATGGCGGTAAAAGTGGGGATTTTTGGTTCCTCTCCACAAAGGGTGGTGAGTTAAGGGTCTAGCAGTTTTCCACATTGGTGAAATAACGCGTTCTCCAGGGTAAAGAAGGTTTCACATCCATCGGCTCTTCTGAGTGTGACTTCTGCCTGGCGCGGTTCTAAGAGATGGGAATGATGCGTGGAAAGGGAAGGACTCGTTTAGAACCGATTTTCGGGACCAGCTAAGCTCGCCGACAGAGGATCGTTGTCGGCATCTCGGCAGCCGCTTATTTCGCTCGCCCGATACTGCAGAGCTTTTGGGCGAGAGAAGATTTACTTCCACCAGCGGAATCAGGAGAGACGCGTCGATCGAAATTAATGCACGTTCGAAAAGTGAGCGCTGCCACTACCGCTTATTTCGATCGCCGATACGGAGTGGGATTTTAAAGTGTCCCCGCAGTGTCGGGCGAGCGAGATAAGCGGCTGCCTAGATACCGGCAGGCTATTCTCCGGTCGGCGCGCTAAGCTAGCCGCGTCAGTGAGTTCCTAGTGGTTATTCTACGTCGCCCCGTGGACGCTCAACCGTAGGACCGTACGCGTGTTCCCAGAATGAAAAGCTTCGCGCATCACGTTTGTCCGCATATCGTTTAACGCACTCATTGTACTCGTAGCGAGGGGGAAGAAACTCTATCAGCTGAGCAAAAATGGTCTTTCCTTTATTCAAGCCTCTTCATTTTGCAAGACTCCTAAATGCTCCAAATAAATTCGAATGGCACAAAGGCTTTATGCGTAGCAGCTGCCACCGGCACTATTGACTTTGTTGAGCGGGTGCACGCGGCCTGCTCTACGCATGTTTTAGTGCTAAACTGACTCAAACAGCTCAAGTCATCCGCATGACTTTCCGGATCGAATAAAGATCACGTCCAAGTACCGACGGCAGGTATACTAACCTTACTGCGTCACATACTCCCCATACGATCTCATATCAAACATGTCATCGCGGGGGTCAAGGTCGTTAAGAACAACCCCGAGTATGCGGGCGTGAACCCGCTCTAGTCGATGGGTTGCCTCTCGAGCGAGCGTGCGGTCTGTGAACCGGCTACGAACGACCATAATGACGCTATCAACGAGGCGAGAGATGACCAGCCCGTCAGCGACTGGAAGAAGCGGAGGAGAGTCTATCAGGATAAAGTCGTAGTGTTGCGAGAGTTGCTCGACTATGTTGCGCATCGTAAGCGATCCGAGTAACTCGGCCGGGTTTGGAGCTTTACTTCCCGTGCGGATGATGTCGAGCCCATCGATAGCAGTCGGGCTTATCACCTGCGAAAGCTGAGCCTGTCCGGTGAGTAGATCGCTTAATCCTACCCCTGCGTTGGTGCGAGGCACAGCGAACGCTCTGCTAAGTCCAGAGTTACGCAGGTCGCCGTCTATCATTAACGTTTTGTGGTGCGCTTGAGCGAGGGTTCCAGCTATATTTGAGAGGATAGTCGTCTTACCCTCGCCAGCAACAGCACTTGAAACCATCATGATGCGCGGTGGTCTATCAGCCGATGATAATAGAATTCCGGCTCGAATGGTCTTTAGAGCTTCAATCACAGATGAGTTGCTTGAGAGGAGTGCTGTTGGTTTAGAGGGACTCGCTACATCAGAAGATGCAGGGGGAGGAGGCGTGGAGTTCTCTGGTGGAACCTCCAGAGAGGGCGCTTCGCCCGAAGGGGGCGGAGGAAGTGATTGAGTCTTCGCCTGGGCATTTGCAGTAAAGCCGGGCACCGCGCCAAGTAGAGGAAGGTCGAGGTCTTTCTGAGCCTCGTGCGGTGAGCGAATCGTTGTATCGAGTGACTCAATGATAAGCGCTACTAGAGAACCCATACCGAGCCCAATTAGTGAGAAGAGCACCAGGATCAGTCCGCGCTTTGGCGCACTCGGTGAAGTTGGTAGCGAAGCGAAGTCAGCGATAAAGACGTTGCTTGGGGTAACTGACGAGCTGATCTCAATCTCTTTAGCTTGCTTGAGAACCGTTTGGTATAGGTCCCGTAGCGAGGATGCCTCCTTACTGAGCACGTTGTATTGAGTAAGTTTCTGGGACATATGTTGAGCCGCAGCTCGTTCAGCCTCTATCTGGTCACGGAGGCGTCGCTCAGCTTCCTTATCGCTTTGATAGACGCTCTCGATCTCTCTAAGGGACCGTTTGCGTTCTTCGAGGATAGCTTTTCGAAGTGACCCTGTTTTTGCTCGTAACTCAAGCATAGCTGGAAAGGCGGGGGTTACTTTACTTCCAAGGGTAGCGTACTCACCCTCTGCTTGATTAAGGGTTATCTGGAGCTGGCGGGTTACTTCATTGTCGGATACGGAGAACTCGCCCGGCTTCTTCGAAAGCGCTTCGTTGCGAATAGCTTCCGATTTTATTCGTTTTCCGGTCGTCTCTGCGAGCAGTGTACCAAGAGACTCTATTTGCTTTAGATTGATAGTTGAGCCCGATTGGTCCATCGAAGTGAGCAATTTGTGTTCGGCTGAATACGCGGCAAGGGTGTTTTCAGCTTGAGCCACCTTGCTTTTTAGTTCAACACCTTGCTTTTGGAGTAACTGAAGGTTCCCGCTTAGGGCCTCCTGTCGTTCGCGTTGTAGGTGGCTAATGAACGCACGAGCGTGGGTGTTGGCTATGGTTTGAGATAGCTCGGGTCGAGAAGTACTAGCAGAAATACTCACCAGATTAGTTTCATGCATCGGAGTGACTTCGATCAGGCTAAGGTACTTCCGGATAGCGGATGTTTTGTGTAGATAGTAGGAATCTTGTTGAGCAACAAGGGCATCGGGTTCTGACTGGCCCACTATTTCGCTGACAGAGGCGAGTGCAACTCCCACTGGTGACAATCGTGAATCCCAGTATTCACTCAGCTCTTGCGCTATCGCATCTTGTGTCAGAACCTGGTCAGCGAGCCCTTCCAATGTCAACTTCGCCACCGTTGTTTTCTGATACTCAATTCTCCGGGTGTCGTTTCCAAAGAGTGTCTCAGACTGAGAGGTTGCGAGAAGGGGAGCATAGCCGCGCACTTCAAGGATAGTTTGAGCGGTGTAGACATTAGGTGTCACGATACAGTAGATGAATGCGACTGCACTGCAGAGCGCTGTTGTGCCGAGAATGACTCCGAACCTTTTGCGGAGAATGGCGAAGATCTCTTGGACGGAGCGTGGTACATCCTCTTGTTGGGGAGGGGAGTAGTCCGGGGTTATCCACGATGATACCTGCCTTTCTTGCTGGGACGACTCTGGTAGCAGTTGTTGTGCGTTAGCCGAATGACGATACGTACTCATAGTTGCCTATAATGAAAGAGGGTAAGCGTTACAAATCGTGCTGTTAGTTGACTCGTTGGCTAACACCGACTCCATTAAAGAGGCCGTTTATCGTTTCAACGATCTGTTGTCTGAAGAATCTATTCGGTTCGCTTGGGACTCGAACGATATCACCATTTCGCAGACGTATATCGCGACCGCCCCGTAGCCCGACCTCCTCAAGATCGAGTGTCACGAGCGCCTTTCGCCCACCACCGATGTCTCGTATGACTTCGACCTGGTTGACGCTTGCCGCATAGCTAAAACCTCCGGCTGCTGCGATGGCGCTCATAACCGAGGTGCGGGTTGCAAGTTTGAACGACCCCGGTTTTGCAACCTCTCCATCTACGTCGTAGTTTCCAGCCTCAGGAATGACCACCGTGTCACCAGGCAGAAGGGGTACGAGAAGGGGCTTCTGGTCCAATGAGCCGAGTAACGATTCGAACTCTATCTCAACACCGTACACGTTGGGTTGCTTTGTTGAGGCGAGGGTAATGTGTGGGGTGTGTGCGTCATGAAATCCCCCTTGAGGGGCGCTAGCTGTCTGAGCAGGCAGAAGGATTAACCGATTGCTAGCCACTTGAGTTCGTCCCCCCGCTTCAGAGAGCAATTCCGTTAAAAGCTGACCCTTCCGTTTGAGTGGGTACATTCCGGGCTTTGCAACTTCGCCTATGATTGAGACCCGACTCGCCGAGTATGATTTCAGGGACACTTCAACCTGCGGAGAGCGGATAAAACGAGAGTATTCGGAGGAGATCTTTTTCCGAACAGCAGGAAGGTCAAGGCCGGCGACTGAGAATTCACCAACTAAGGGAAGTGATACCGAGCCGACAGGGGAGACTTCAGCATCGCTCAGCAGGTCACCGAATCCAAAGACCTGAACGTGGAGTACGTCTCCCGCTCCAACCCCATACCCCGAGGCATTTGCCACTGAGCCATCAAGCAGATGCATACGCTCTTTGATAAGCTGGTGAAGGCGGTTGTGGAGGGCGTGTTCATAGGCAGCGAATTCGATCTCGCCAGCGATGTCCAGAGAGGCTTTAGAGCTGCTGTTGTACCGCTCCTCAAGCTCCGAACGGGAGGGAGTATAACGGAGGCAGCTTGTGAGGCAGAGGGCTACAACGAGAGCCGCAACGAGCCGAAGGTAGTGAAAGGTGGAAGATTGAATAGGGTGTAGCATACCCGCTATATTTCCCTAAAGCGGGGCTCGGCATGTCTGAGGGTGATCACTCTCTGGTGTACATCTTGGGGGTAGTATGGGGTCGCCTGAAGCCTCCTTTGAGGTATGGATTGCATTACATCGCATTTCGCCGCACAATATCGCGGGTTAGGCGGTACTTAGTGAGAGATGTTTCGTGATGAAAAGAGTTTTGGTTACCGGGGCGGCAGGATTCATAGGCTCTCATGTGGCCGAGAAGTTGTTGCGGCGTGGCGATGCCGTTGTCGGAATCGATAACTTTAACGACTATTACTCAGTAGCAAACAAGGAGCGGAACGTAGCTTCCCTGTCGCAGTTCTCGTCATTTCAGTTGGTGCGTGGGGACCTCTGCGATCGCTCCCTGATTGAGAGCTTGTTTAGTAAGGGTGATGTAACTCATATTGCACACCTCGCTGCCCGTGCTGGCGTACGCCCATCTATTCAAGATCCGTTTATTTACGAAGAGGCTAACGTTAAAGGAACTCTCACGCTCCTTGAAGTTGCCCGGCACTATCCGGTCGTAAACACGGTTGTTACCTCGTCTTCGTCTGTATACGGTAACTCGACCCGCATCCCTTTCCGCGAGGATGATTCGGCTACCGATAGACCGATCTCTCCTTATGCGGCTAGTAAAAAAGCAACTGAGGTGCTCAGCTACACCTACCATCAGCTCTATAAGATGAACATCAACGTCGTGCGACCTTTCACGGTGTACGGGCCTCGTGGTCGTCCGGATATGGCGCCGTGGATCTTTCTCTCAAGCGCGCTCTTGGGAACGCCTATTAAGAAATTTGGAAATGGTGAAACCCGGCGCGACTATACCTTTATTGATGATTTTGTTGCCGGATTCGTGGGCGCGATCGATACGCAGACCGGGTACGAGATCTTTAATCTCGGGAATTCCTCTACGGTTTCCCTTAATGAAGCTATCGCCACCATCGAAGCCGTCACTGGGCGCACGTTGGTCATAGAGAACCACCCACAGCAGCCAGGAGACGTCGACCTAACAAACGCCGACGTAGACAAGGCTAAACGCATGCTTGGGTACAACCCAGCGACTTCATTCCGTGACGGCATGCAGCGTTTTTACGAATGGTTCAGGGCGCAGTAGAGTTTTTAGAGTAGCGGTTTTGCCGCGTTTCCCTACGATTCAAGCTGCGCCGCTCTGCGATGCAGGGCGCGCTCAAGAGCTGTGTAGCCGCCGGGTTGAGCCTGGCGCATTGGAAAGCGTGGAATGATAAATGGCCGCCGCCTTCCACGGTAACGTGGAACCGGAGATGTATTGCGCACGCACCTGGTGATACAATCCTTTAAGGTGCCCTGTCCGGTGGTAACTAATCCCAGTATGCGTTGATCGATCGGCGAACGCTCTGCGGGACGACTTCCCACATGCGCTAGTATGTGTCCGATTGCCGCGTCGGCGCTCATGATAGTTCGGCCGCTTACGGTTTCTGCTGGACGCGTTACCGCGAGCAGAGAAGTTGAAAAATTTGACACGTCGGTGCGTGCTGCAGGAGGGCCACCCCATACGTTGCCGCTCTCAAACACGAGCGAACTGGTAGCGAGTGGTTTTGCATAGAGTAGGGTACTGCAAGCGCTTTCAGGTCCGGGTGTATAGACATTTCCCATAAAGGATAATTGCAGACCGACGTTACTGCCGTCGTTATCGGACACGTTGCACAGTGACCAGCCGCCAGTGCTGCCCCATCCATAGACAAAGTTGTTAACGAATTCGGTGGAGCTTCCCGGTTTGAGGTACGGATTTCGTTCATCGTTAAAGGCCAAGGCGTTCAACGCCACTGTGATGAATCGCGATCCGTTTCCGATAAGTAAACCCTTACTGTGAGGTCCTTTGGGGTGAATTGAGTTTTGAAGCCCTTCGGCGATTAATGAATTAGATATTGTGACGTGGTGCGTTGTCGGAGACCAGGTAGAGGCATTCTCATCGACGGCCCAGGTAAGGGAGAGGTGGTCAAGAACGACGTGGTGAGCAGAGCGCGGGGCGGCAGCGCCGATTGCGATCGCATCGCGGTCGATCGCTTTGGGGCCGTTGCGCGAGTCGCCTGGACGGATGGCTAGGTGCTGAATGACAACGTTGTGTGTCTGAACCTTGATGCCACCGTTGGTGATGGTGACGCCGGGCGATGGCGCTGTTTGGCCAGCTATCGTTATGAAGGGAGAGCGTATCGACAGCATACTACGTAGCCGTATCTCACCACTGACATCAAAGATGCACGTTCGAGGAATTCGCATACTAAGGCACTCGCGTAGTGTTCCACGTCCTGAGTCCGCCAGGCTCCTCACTCGCACCACTCGGGTAGCTGCCGGGGAGCGATGTCTACCGCTTCCCCCGATGGTCTTCGAACCAAACCCAACGACACCCGGGATAGCTGCTAAAGGCTGCACGAGAGCCGGAGAAGAGCGGGTCAGGGGCTCGCTGTAGAGCTGCGCAGGGAGGAGGCATGTTAGGGCACAGAGTGTGGTCGACAGAGTGTTGTTTCTGAGGTATCTCATAGTGTAGTGATTGCCGGTGTGCCAAAGTTCTACAAAGGTAGGCACTATTTAGCAGGGTGGTCCCATCATTGCTGCGTGCGCTTGGTGTTGGATATGATCTAGCAGGGGTTGAGGGTTCGTTCTGATATGTGTGGAATTGTTGGTTACGTTGGAAATCAAAGCGCTCTCCCAATCCTAGTCGATGGATTGCAATCTCTTGAATACCGAGGATACGACTCTTCAGGCGTAGCGGTGTGCTCTGCGGGGGGCGTTCAGATTATCCGCGCTACGGGGAAGCTTCGTGAGTTACGCAAAGCGCTTGAGCAGCAGACGATACCTTCGGATGCCACAGTTGGTATCGGACACACCCGTTGGGCTACCCATGGCCGCCCCACTGAAACAAACGCGCATCCACACTCTGCCGGACGAGTAAGCCTTATTCACAACGGAATTATAGAAAACTACCTCGAGCTGCGGCGCAGCTTTGAGGCTAAGGGAATAGTCTTTAAGAGTGAGACCGATACAGAGGTAGCAGCGCACCTACTTAATGAATTGTTAGAGCAGGGGAAGGCGCCCCTTGAGGCGATGCGTGAGATGTGCGCGCAGATAAGGGGAAGCTATGCGTTTCTTGCAATCGATGCAAAGCACCCAGATCGTATTCTCGTTGCTAAAAACTCAACACCGATAATTCTTGGTCTTGGGGATGGCGAAAATTTTGTTGCCAGCGATATCCCAGCGATACTCCCTCATACCAGGCGCATCATAGTGCTTGAAGACGGCGACCTGGCTGAAGTGAGCGCTCAGGGGATTATCATAGAAAACCGGGGAACTCCGGTTACGCGCCCCGAAGAGCGCGTTTCGTGGGATCCTATTACGGCTCAAAAAGGTGGCTTTAAGCACTTCATGCTAAAGGAGATCTACGATCAAGCGGCCGTGCTGAGCGATACCTTGCGCGGGCGCTACGTGGAAGACTCCGGGGAGATCTGTCTGCCTGAGCTCGCAGCGTTGTCAGATCGGGCACAATCGCTTAAGCGAGTAGTGCTCGTTGCCTGCGGCACAGCGTGGCACGCCTGCCTTGAGGGACGGTTTCTCATTGAAGCCTTCGCTGCAATTCCGTGCGAAGTGGATTACGCATCAGAATTCCGCTACAGAACGAATTTAAGTGACGAGCATACCCTTGTGGTCGCTGTGTCTCAGTCTGGAGAAACCCTCGATACACTAGGCGCCCTAGAGTGCGTAAAGGGTAAGTCGCCAACCCTTGCAGTATGTAACGTTGTAGGGGCGTCTATCTGTCGTAAGGCAGATATGGTGCTCTATACCCATGCGGGTCCAGAGATTAGCGTTGCTTCAACAAAGGCCTTTTCAACTCAGCTCATAGCGCTTGAGCTGCTTGCGCTTTTTCTTGCTCAGGAGCGCGGAGTACTCGCTGCAGATAAATGTAAAACGCTTCTTTCAGCATTGGTAAAGCTTCCTGGCGCTGTGGCCGCGACCTTACGGTGTGATGATGTGGTTAACGGAATCGCGAGGCGGTTTGCTCAAGCGCGTGATTTTCTCTTTTTGGGGCGGGGTAGCTGCTATCCGATAGCTCTCGAGGGAGCTTTAAAGCTCAAGGAGCTTTCATACATCCACGCTGAAGGGTATCCAGCTGGTGAAATGAAGCACGGACCGATAGCTTTGATAGATGAGAATATGCCAGTTGTGCTCATCCTTCAGCGCGATGAAAAGCTCTTTGAGAAGACCCTTTCAAATCTAAAAGAGTGTGAGGCGCGTGGCGCTAAGGTTATCGTAGTGACTGACGCCGCAGAGGATCAGCGCTTTGGAGTATCAGAGGATAATGTGGTTCGGGTGCCCTTTGTGTCACCGGAGCTTAGTCCGCTGCTTCTTAATATCCCGCTGCAGATGCTCGCCTACCATGTAGCCGTTATGAACGGGACTGATGTGGACCTGCCACGCAACTTGGCTAAGAGTGTAACGGTTGAGTAGGGGGTAAGCCCCCTAAACTACTCGTTCCTTAGCGTTGTTCGTTTAAGCAACTTAAAATAACAAATAAAATTAGCTGGTTATCGAATTTAGTCGATTGACTGAAGCTCGTCCTTGCAGTTAATGTTGTGGGAGATTGTGGGATGAAGTGGTACATCAGCCCATAATCGTGTGGTTGTTGTTCGGTTAATAAAAAGTGGTTGAGTGATTACAGTTAATTGAAGTTGTTCTCCGGGTCGGCGGCGGGCGCTAGCGCTAGTAGGGCATGATGAACGATAAGCCTCTCGATGATGTTTCAGAAGGCGATGAGCAGCGCAGTCGGGCTGCTCGTCATGCACAGCAGCGCTCGCCGCACACCTCCTTTCGTGGCAACTCCGTACATACCCTCGATGATAAGGGGCGCATAAGCCTTCCTAGTGAATTTCGACGGGTCGTGGGTGGCCGTCAGCAGGCGAGCGTAGTGCTTACAAACTACATCTCTGAAGGTTCCCGCTGTATCGAAGGCTTTGCCATCGACGTTTGGGAGGATTTCGAAAGGAAGCTGCGCGAGAAGAGTCGCTTTAGCAGCAAGCTACAAAGGCTAGAAAACTTTTACCTAAGTAGAGCAAGCGAGTGTGCCCTTGATGGTAACGGGCGAGTGCTTGTGCCGGCCTACCTGCGCAGCTACGCGGGGCTTGAGCGCGAGGTTGTATTCACAGCCTCAATTCACGGATTTCGGATGTGGGATAAACGAGTGTGGGATGTGATCTTCTCTGCGTCAGAGCAGGCGTTGCTTGAAAATCCTGATCTGTTTGCGGATGTCGATATATGAGCGCTGACGACCAACGCTCAGTTCACGTCTCGGTGTTGTTGCATGAGGCTGTGCGCGAGTTACGGGCTGATAAGGGTGGTATGTTTCTCGACTGTACGTTAGGGGGTGGTGGTCATACGCGGGCGATCCTCGACGCCAACGCTAACTCGTGGGTAGTGGCGCTTGATCGTGACCAGCGCGCTATAGAGCGTGCTGAGAGTTGGGCTGGCGCTTATGGCGAGCGTCTTGAGCTGATACATACCCCGTTTTCTCGGATCTCTGAAGTTACATCCCATAGGGGCTTTGACGGCGTGTTAGCCGACCTCGGTATGTCGACCGACCAGCTCCGAGAGGGACGGGGCTTCTCGTTTGCCGATCAAGAGGCTCTCGACATGCGCATGGATGAGAGCGCAGGACAGAGCGCCAGAGATTTTCTCAATAGTGCATCGGAGCGTGAGCTCTACATCGCCTTAGCTGAAGGTGGCGTAGGCAAGAACGCCCGCTTTATAGCTCGCGCTTTGATGTCGAGTCGTCCTTATGAGAGCGCCCAGCAGGTAGCAGAGACCGTACGGCTCTCGCAGATGGGTAAGCGAACTGGCTCTGGGGTTCATCCAGCAACGGTTGTGTTTCAGGCCCTCAGAATGGCGGTAAATCGTGAGCGACAGGAGATTGAAGAGCTGCTTGAGCAGGTACCAGGTGTCGTCAAAAAGGGTGCTCGATTGGCGGTGATTACGTTTCATTCAATCGAAGACAAGGTGGTCACGCACACGATGCGCGGCTGGGAGTCGGCGGGTTCGTACCCTGCGTCGTGGCGCGGAAAGCGAGAGGAGCACAATCGGCGCGGGCATCTCGTGCACAAGAAGCCGATCGAGCCGAGTGAGGAAGAGATGGAGCGTAATCCAGCTTCACGCAGCGCGCGCTTGCGCGTCTTTGAGTTTGAAGAAGTCTTATCGAAGTAGCTGTAAAAAAAAATGAAGAGTGTGTCACTTTTGGTAGCGACAGATTAAGAATTTGTTAGTAAAAATAAGGAATGCGTTTTATGACGGTTTGTTTGCAGTATCAGTCGGTTTACGTGAAGAAAGAGGTTAAAACTACCTCAACTCGCATGCAGCTACTTGCTGCTGTGGTATTGTTGGGGGTCTTTGCTGTTCGCGTGTGGGCAAAACTTGAGGCTACCGACATCGGTTACCAGGTAGCCCGTGAGCGTCAGCAGATGGTGAAGCTCGATATGGAGCGACGTGAGCTTGAGCTCCAACGTTCTCTTCTTCTTCGGCCTGATTCCCTTTCGCGTGCAGCGCGTGAGCGGGTTGGCCTTTCTGAACACAACTTAGAGCAGACGATAACAGTCTCGTATTAGCTAAGGCGGTGATGGCGCTCTCGACGGATACCTCATCGGAGCATAACGGTCGTATAAACGGCGCTGCGCGACAGCACGGCGCAGCTAACACCACCGCGCGTCCAGCGATAATCGGACGCGACTTTGCTTCTGGAAAACGTTTGAGCGCCACCCACAGCCCCCTTAGTGACGAGCGCCCCTGGCGCCTCCGTCTAATCGGCTTTTTTGCACTTCTCTGGACCACCGGTCTCGTGTGGCGGCTCTACAGCTTGCAGTTCTCCGACGTTGAGCGGTGGCAGGATTGGGCTCTACGGCAACATGTAGCCGAGGTCGAGATCGCCTCTGAGCGCGGCCCAGTGATGGACCGAAACGGTAAGTTAATGGCCGTGTCCGTGCCCGCTGAGTCTGTGTATGCCCGCCCGAAGCAGATTAAAGATAGGCAGCAGGTCGCAAAGAATCTAGCAGAAATACTTGATGTAAAGCCTGCAGCGGTGCTTGAGAAGTTATCGTCGAAGCAGCCGTTTGTTTGGATAAAGCGGCAGGTCCCGCGTTTTCAGTCAACGAAGGTATCTGACTTGCAGCTTGCCGGAGTAGGCACCGTTTTAGAATCGCGGCGTTTTTACCCCTATAATCAGGCCGCCAGCGCTTTAATCGGTAAAGTTGGAATTGATGGCGTTGGCCTTTCAGGAATAGAGAGCCTTTACGAGCGGCGTTTGCACGAAGACCACTTAACAACGCGAGCCTCGCGTGATGCGTTCGGTAACATTATTCAGGTTGTTGGAGATGATACTGAAGGGGGCTTTGAGCTTCCGAAAGGAGACCCCCTACAGCTTACAATCGACGCCGATCTCCAGATAATCATGGATGAAGAGCTTGAGGCTGGTCGAGCTTCGGCTAACGCCAAGGCCGCAATGGCCGTTATGGTAGACTCAGAGACGGGAGAGATCCTCGCGTTAAGTCAGTCACCGAACCACAATTTCAATAATCCTGCGACAGACTCCAAGAGCGCGTTACGAAACCTTCTTGTTGAAGCGGTATTTGAGCCGGGGTCTACGATGAAGCCTATCGTGGCGGCAGCAGCTATGGACGCAGGGGTAGTTTCCGCAAAGGAGTTGATAAACTGCGAGAATGGGAGGTACCCCTTTTCAACTCATACCATAAAAGACGTACATCCGTCGGGTGTGGTTTCATTCCACGATGTGGTCGTTCGCTCGTCAAATATCGGCATGACTAAGGTTGGTATTAAGCTTGGTCAAGAGCGGCTGTATTCATATCTTAAAACGTTTGGATTCGGCCAGAGCTCTCAACTCGGTTTAGCCGGCGAGTCGGCCGGTATTCTTCGTAACGTGGCGAGTTGGAGCAGACTCGATGTAGCCACTCACTCCTTTGGTCAGGGTATCGCGGTTACGCCTCTTCAAATTGTGCGAGCCGTTGCATCGATTGCAAATGGTGGCGTTTTGCCACAGCTCTCAGTTGTGATCGATGAGCGCGGGGTGCCTAAAGGTCGGCGCATTATCTCCGAGAAAGCTGCCAATGCAGCGCGTCAAATGATGGTAGGTGTCGTTGAAGATGAGCACGGCACAGGTGGTAACGCGCGTATGGAGGGTATCGTTGTCGGAGGGAAGACCGGTACCGCTCAGAAAGCATCACCAACTGGGCGTGGTTACCTTCCTGGAACGTACGTTGCCTCGTTTGTTGGCTTTGTTGACGCAAGTTCGATGGGGATCAATCGCGGTATAACTACGATGGTTATTATGGATGAGCCCCACGCTAAGAGTATTTACGGCGGAACTCTTGCAGCGCCTGTCTTTAAGCGCATCATGGAGCGGTCGCTCAAGTTTATTGCTACCAGAAATCAGTTGGGTGTTGGTCAGGAGCGCTCGCCCCTTGTGAAGCCAGATGATCGCATCGAGGTCACTAAGCGTGATCTTGTTCCAGCAGCGTATGTCCGAGAGTGATGTCTGCGTGACATTGGGAGTCTCGAACGCTTAAACGTCCTCTCTGAACCCGTCTCGACATGGAAGTTTGGGTGTCTCGATGCGGCCTAGGATATGAATGTGGTCTTTCGGTGGTGCGCACACGGCTTCGAGACACCAGTCGTAACGTACAGCTATGAAATCCTTGTTAAGGCGGTTCTTTAATTCTCCGTACCCTCGGAGGTCAACAGCAAGTAACACCCGAATCCCAGCGAGCTTGCGCATCTGCTCTGTGATCGGTATCCCGTTCTGCTCTAGGATTGGGATAATGCTTCGCTCGCTGTAGGTGGTGATAGGGGTGCCGTCATCCTCACGTAACGTTTTTCCCATAAAGAACACATTCGAGGCAGTGTCTTCATCCAGCATGTGTGCGGGAGTGAGTAGTGATACCCCGTAACGAAGGTTAAGAGCGAGCGCGTTACAGGCATGAAATGTGAATCGCTGACCCGCTAACGTTACGACATCTGCGGGATTCGCGCATGTGTCGAGTTGAGCTACCTCGTCCTTGAAATTTGTAGCGCGTACAAGGTAGCCCAGATCGGCCTTCCCGGTTTCTATCTCATTCACGGATATACCTTGGTGCCGTAGGGCTTTGAAGAGAGCCCCTCTTTCTTTCGCCGACAAGAGAACGTCGCTAGGTAGTTGTGGAGTAAGTACAATGCCGAGCTCAGTTTCGGCACCTTTGCGGAGACCATCTATCTCTTGGCCGGTAGCTGGAGCTATTTTTTGTGAGAGACTTGGTGCCATACACCCCTTGTTATGGGGCATTAGTAAGGTCGTGATACGCTAAAAAGAGTACGAGAAATCCGTAGTTACTCAACCAGAAAGCTACGTTATCTGCCGCTTCCTGGTATTTTGGTTATGTAACGCGGAGGGCGCAGACGTATCGTGTTGGTCTTTGATGTTCCTTAGGTGGTGTTGCTCTTGAGTGCAGACGGCTGCCACCCAGTTCTATTTAGCGGTCTCAGCGTCTTCCGCGCCTCCGCGTTAATTAACCAGAAAGTTACGCTACCCATCCACGGTTGCTGCTGGTAAGACCCAGCGCCTCTTGCGCTACCTCTTGGTCAGAGAAGTGGCTCTTTTCAGTACCTATAATCTGGTAGTTCTCGTGTCCTTTGCCTGCGATGAGAACTGTATCCCCCGGTGAAGCCGCGTGCACTGCTTCAACGATAGCTCTTCTGCGGTCAACTTCGGTTATCCACGGGGCGATTCCAGAGGAGAGTACATCACTAATAATTCTGTTAGGGTCCTCCGTGCGCGGATTATCTGAAGTGACTACAACCCGATCAGCGCCGCTTGCCGCAACTGTTGCCATGATGGGCCGTTTTCCTTTGTCGCGGTCGCCACCACATCCGAAAACAACCCACAGCTTACCCTCAGTTGATGGTCGTAGGGCAGCGATTGCACGCTCAAGAGCATCTGGTGTGTGGGCATAATCTACAAACACCCGCACCGCAGATGCGCCGACACGTTCAAGCCTTCCGGGCACCTGTGGAACGCCTCGGATAGCTTCAGCGACCCAGCCAGGTTCATACCCGAGTGCGCAGCAGGCAGCGAAGGCGGCAACGACGTTCTCTGCGTTGTGCGCTCCGATAAAGGGGGCAGTAATAGTAAGGTTCCGATTTAACTGAGTGAGGGAAACCTCAATCTGCATAGCCCCCGGGGTCTCGGTGATTGAGGTAACGCACACCGAGCAGCTGGCAGCTCTGCCGAACGACCAGTTGTTAAGCCCGAGGGACTCTATTTCAGCGATTAGCCGCTGGCCGTAAGCGTCGTCACCATTTATTACTGCGCCCCGTGTGGCCTTTGCGCTATCACGCAGCAGTTCAAAGAGGTGGCGCTTGGCTGCGAAGTAGTTATCAAAGGTGCCGTGGTAATCTAGGTGATCGCGGGTGAGGTTTGTGAAAACTGCAACGTCAAATGAAACGTCTTTCACGCGCGCTTGATCCAGCGCGTGCGATGAGGTCTCCATGACACACGACGCTGCACCCTCGTCGCGCGCTTCGCGCAT
>JBIKKT010000105.1:0-4209 GCA_044360195.1 Bdellovibrionota bacterium
TACATCCCCAATAGTCGAATTTTACTCCAGCAACATATAGTTGAAAACAACACAGAGAAATTGCTTGAGGTCTTAGAGAAGCGAGAGTATTGGCGCAGCGTTGGAGTTCCAGAGAGCCGGATTGATGCGCGGATTGAGATGCTACGACTGGCCGGTAAGGGATAGGTTCACGACTCGCTCTAGCTCTTTCTGCTTCTTGATATCATTGATGCGCGCATTGAAGAGCGACCAAAACATAGGCTGCGGGAGGCGCTCCCTATTCTCAACGAGACGGGTGATGGTATTTTTAAGGTTGGCTAGGTCTTCCGCTAGAGCCGAACGCTCAGTGGCGCACTGCTCGTTGCTTTCATCTTCACAGTGCGGGTCAGCAACCTTGTTGGACATTACACGAGTATAGGGCAGTAGAGGGCTTTGGTCGAGGCAATTTACGCCCCGCTTCGCCACCTTCGGTAGTCATTCAGAATTTTAATTGCGTACGTTACCACCTCAGGAGGTATGCGTCGTTTGCCGTCGGCCGCGGATTCTACGTGACCGGGTCCCCAGTTGTAAGCTATCAGCGTGAATACTCGGTCGCCGTTGTACTGGGCTTCTAGTTGCTTCAGGTAGCGTACACCGAGCCCTAAGTTGTGTCCGGGATCAGTTAAACTTCCACGCGGCAGGGCCGCCTCTTTAGCGAGCCATTTACCAGTGGCTGGCATAATCTGCATCAGACCTTGTGCGCCTTTGTGCGAGCGCGCGAGTGCATTAAATGCGCTCTCTGATTTAATCACGGCAGCTACAAAGAGTGCATCGTAGTTCTGCGCCTCGGCTTCAGACACTATGGCTTCGGCCAAAGTCTGCGGATTCTGGTGTCGTGGGGCGTACCGTTTTATAATTTTGTAGACCTTACCAATCAAAACTTGTCTGCTGTAGGTTGGTGCGGACTTCTGTACAATCTGAATGCTTTGCTGCTCTGCGCTGGGCGCGGCTATAGCCTTTCGAATCTCTACTGCGTGTTTGCGAGCCTCTTCTCTGACCTCCTCACCAAACCTAGCATATGCTTGCGCAATGTGGTCTGCATCGGATGAGGTCGCTGGCGTCGTGATGGTTGGAACTTCATCCAAGGGCGGTTCAGGGGTCTGATTATCAAGGGGGCGGGTCGCCATATAGCCTGCGGCTATTAGGAACACGAACCCAGCTAAGACGTGCGGCCCCAATCGGCGCTTGAAATCCTGATAGCGCTCGACGGCTGAGAGCTGCTCACTAACTGCAACATGCTGCTGAGAAAACTCACGGCGCAGGGCGATAACCCGCCCACGCGGCAGCGATGCGCCCTGCGGGGGGCTACGCCTGACTATCTTTGCGCTACCCTGTGCTTTCATAGGTATAGAAATATCGGTGGCTTAAGGAGATTTGCTTCAGCTACCCCCAGTAGGGCTAGTAAAAAGAAAGACGGGCGCCTCATTGCTTCTAGGCAGAAGCCGATGTAACCCCGCTATATCTGGTAGCCACTACCGTAAAATAGGCAAAAATGAGAGAGTTTCCCGGAAATCAGCATAACTTTTCTGTATGATCACTAGTCATCGCCCCACGGTGCAACTTCCTGAGAGTTTTCAGTGGCCGCCGAGCGCTGCGCTCCCCACGCCTGCCGCTGGTCCGTCGCCAAAAGAAATTGAAGCCATCGTCACCACCGCGATAGAACACCTCGGGCAGCGATTACAAGGGACACATTTCACTGTTTCGCCCCTGATTACCATAGGTACTACTCGCGTCGTACTCACTGTTTCTGCGCGCGACCATAACGAGTCGTTCGTTGTAAAGGTAGCCACACGGGAGTCGCACAGTTACCAGAAGGTGTCGGAACGAGCTGTGCAGCACTCACCTGGAAATACTTTACTTGCACCTTTTCTCGCACTAGAGGAAGAGATCTCCTGCGATGGCCAGCGGCGCGTAGCGGTAGCGCCCTACGTTAAGGGGGAAACGTTTCTGTCTTATGCAACTCAGCGCGGATTATCAGAGTCTGATTGGGATATTGCATACAAGTCTATCCCAAGACTGATGGAAGCGATTTGGAGAGAGTTTCGATCACCTCACGACGCTAGCCTCGGACTGACCCTCGACCATCATTTTGATAATATCATCGTTGGAGTTAAGCAACCTCCCTTTCATGATGGCTCTGGAGAAAGTAAGAGGCGGATAGTTTTTGTAGACGGCAGGGATGACGGTGCGTATCATCCCCAGCAGACCCTCGAAGCTGCAATAGAGGATTTCCGAGCATTACTCAAGCGACATGCGTTCATGCGCACCGCTTGGGGATAGCAACCTGAGAAGGTCATCCTTTGAAACCAGTGCGGCGCCACTGCCACCGCCACCGCCACCGTCGCCCCCGCCTCCCACTATCGCCTCAGAAACGCTGCGCTTTGAGCGCTGAAGCTCAAGCACTCGCTCCTCTATCGTATCCCGCGCAACGAGTCGGTGCACTAGAACTGGATTCTCCTGCCCGATTCGATACACGCGGTCCGCAGCCTGGTCTTCAACGGCTGGATTCCACCATGGGTCAAGGATGTAGACGTGGTCCGCAGCAGTGAGAGTGAGGCCCAGACCGCCGGCTTTGAGCGAGAGGAGCATCACACTCGGACCGTCGGGGCGCTGGAAGTTCTCTGTTACCTCCTGCCGATTTTTCGTCGAGCCATCAATGCGAGAGAAAGACACGCCACTTTGGTTGAGCCTCGGCTCAACGAGGTCAAGTAAGCTTGTCCACTGAGAGAAGATGAGCGCTCGATGCCCCTGCTGTAGGGATGACTCAAGGCTCTCCATGAGGATATCAAGTTTAGAAGAGCTACGTGCTGAGTAGCCGGGCACCAACGCAAGATGGCAACAGGCCTGGCGGAGCCTAAGGAGCGCCTCAAGGAGCGAGAAGATGTCTACCTTCTCTCCTACCCGCTCAAGAAGTTCGCTGCGCGTTGCACCAAGGATAGCCTCGTAAGCAGTGCGCTCGTGCGGTGAAAGATCTGCGTGTAGCGTGACTTCTGTCTTTGGCGGCAGCTCGGTTGCCACATCACGCTTCAATCGTCTGAGGATAAAGGGGCGAACGCGATTCCTAACCCGTAGAGCTTCGGCCGTATCACCATTCTCAATCCGTTTTGCACTTTCGGTAAATTCACTTCGAGATCCTAGGTAGCCTGGGAGTAGCACGGCGAAGTGGCTCCAGAGGTCTAGAGTTGAGTTCTCGATTGGAGTTCCACTTAAGCTGATAGTAAAATCACTCTTTATGGATCTTATGGCGCATGCAACGAGGCTGTCTGGATTTCGGATAGTCTGCGCTTCGTCAAGTACCAAGGTGTTCCAGGCGACTTCGCGCAGCTCTTCTGCATCGAGTCGTGCCACGGCGTACGTTGTGATTGTAAGGTCGGCATCACTCTCAAGTGAGCGACCAGGGCCGTGATAGACCGACACCCTAAGTGCGGGCCGGAAGCGCTCGGCTTGCGCTCGCCAGGTATGAATAACGGAGGCAGGAGCAACCACAAGGGTGCGACCTTGAACAGCACACAACGCCTGTAGTGTTTTACCGAGTCCCATATCGTCTGCCAGAAGTCCAGAGAGTCCATTGTCTCGCAGAAACCGTAGCCAGGTAACACCCACCACTTGATAGGGCCTAAGTGTGGTAGTCAGGTCAGCAGGCAGCGGCGAAGACGGAATAGTTTCGACGGTAGAGAGTGCCTCGCGTAGCTTGCGGTAGTAATCCGGAGGTGACACAGCGAGCGAGGTGCATATCTCCTCTACCTCAGGCAGAAGGTAGGCAGGTGCTGAGCTGCGCTCGCGCATTCCGTCCAGGAGTCGCGCAAGTGCATCTGAGTGGTCCTGTAACCACCTTACTGGTAGGGACACCCACGATCCCGCAGCGTCCTCCCCTTGGCCTCTGACGCGTACAAACGTTGCGCCGGATTTTGCCGCAGAAAGCGCTTCAGCAAGACCGATACTTCCTGCTCCGTCGCTGCTTTCAAAAGAAATGGAGAAGCTAGAGCCGTTTGCCGCAACGTGTGGCGTAAGTGTGGCAGCGGCCCGCGTAGCAACCCCGCCCTTAGAAACCACCGACCATCCGCGTAGGCGCTCTCCAAAGCGGGCCGCCTCCTCTCCTCGGAATAGCTTGGCTTCCGAAAACTTTAGCCCAAGCTTAAGGGTCACTTCGCGAATAAGCCGCCCCTCCTCGCCCTTCTGTCGAATCGGCGC
>JBIKKT010000106.1:0-4109 GCA_044360195.1 Bdellovibrionota bacterium
AAGCCGCAAAGCGGTACAAGGTGACGGCAAAGATCTCTGGGGCAAAAAACGGAGCTATATCCCCATCATCCTCAAGGACTATAAATTCGGGGGGCAACGTTTCCTATACCGTTACTCCGAAGAAAGGGTACCTCATCGAGTCACTCACAGTAAACGGCGCACCTAAAACAAAACTACCCCGACAGAAGGGGAAGTCGTACTCGTTTAGCATTAAGAAAATAAACGAGAACAAAACTGTAACGGTGGCTTTTGCTACCGCTCGCACCACGAAGGCACTCGTAATCGGCAGCCAGGTCAGCGTTGTCGATGCTAAGTAGTTAGCGATTCACCCATTTCACGAGAACAGCGGAGGAGAACCATGAATACAAATCAGATCAAACAACACCTCATAGCACTAACAATCACGATAGCTTTCTCTGCTCACCCTGCTGCTGCACAGAACGTCCCAGCAGACTCGGATTACAACAAGGACATCACCCGCACCTTTGTAAGCGAGCGTTCGGGTCAGGCCCTCGATTCAGTGAACTCCATTCTGTGCATGATCGACCAAACCAAATACAACGACGAATCACTTCTCGGCGCCGGTCCTTACCGCGCTCTTGTCGATGAGTCACTATGCCAGGGCCGTGATTCTTCAGAGAACTCGGGAGGCAGCAACGCCGAGGGCACCAGCGCGGACGGTTCAAAAGAGTACCTCAACTGGACCGTTACCTCATCGCGCTCAACTGCTCTGGCGCCCCAGATCGTTACCTTTTTTGTGCACATGAGCGAGGAAGAGACGCCGCTTACCATTCAGGGCAAGCTTACTATTACTGAGGGCGCATCGGACTTTAACCCGCTGGGCGCATTTTCGTTACACTACAAGATGACGCCGGATGGCTTTCCAAACCCACTCATGCGCGGCCTCATCCAGAGCAAACGTGACGACCTCGGTCGAGTAGTAATCACGCAAGCTGAAGAGGATAAACTCCCCAATGGCACACTGAGGTCCAGCATCAAATCAGCCCTTCGTAAGAGCCTTGAAGGTGGAGCTGGTAGCGTTTCAGAAACAAACAATTCCCCTGGTGGCTTCCAAAACTCAAACACCGCACGCTTTGACTTCGCATACAATCAGAATTTTTTCCTGCGCAGCAAAGGCGGCGCAAACGAGAAACAGTGCTTAAACCGCAAGGTATTTGAGACCAGCGCATGGCGTTACGGTCTCTACAACAGCACCACCGGCGCTCGTATACAGGTTAACTCTGGATTCCCCTTCAACACTGAACCTGACGGTCACGGTGAATTTGGGTACATCGGCTATTTCGGTTTAGGTCTTCCTCCAGGAGAAGACTCCCTTACTAATGGATCTACAGTTTACCGTCAGGAATTTATAGACGGTGCGCCGGTTACAACACCCTATACCCTCCTTATTAAAGACGGAAAGCTTAAGAAACACACCAAGGCACAGCTCACCCTCGCAGATCTTAAGAACGTACCACTGGAGGGATTCCTGCCCCCCGCCCCTGGACAAAACGACAGCGCGCCTCTCAAACGCTTGACGTGGGACGGTTCGAGCCTCAACGTAATAGCGTCAGCTTCTCCAAGTAACGGAGCCCCGCGCTGGAACAACGTAACACCTCCCCAACCGGTTACATCCAGTACAACCCTGCTTTTTGGTGAACTACCGCTCTTTTCACAGGCTCTGGGCGGACAGGTCAGGGTCGTTCTCTCAGACTGCAATCCAGTAAACCTCTTTGCTCCGCAATTAGGAGTACGGTGCAACACTCCAAATGCAGCTACCCCGGTAGTGTTCTTTAAAGAATCCGTTGTTAGCCCAGATGATGCCACTGTGCCGGCGAACCTGACGTGTTACGACAACTGCCCAAAGGCCAGCTCTTCATCGGGTATGGATAAGGACGAACCAAAGTATGACGACAATTTTTCCGCTCATGACTACTCATTCACCAACGGCATCCTGATGGATGGCGCCAATCCGGCGGTGTTAACGGAGGAGGATAGTGAGCAACGATTTGGTTTCAGCAGCGGCCCGCTGTTTGACCTGACATCAAACGCAGATAAACTTGCATGTCCGTGGGATGCGGGGGCAGTGTGCGGATGGTTGGCGTGGAGCGCTCTTGATGAATTCTACACATGGGAGACAGGACCTAACTCGTGGAATAAGTTTGCCAGCCTTGAGGACGGCGACGGTGCTATCGTTGTGTTCGATCCGCCGAAACAGATCGACTATGAATATCCTGCAACTGGCACTGGCGGCACTAACCCTACCGCCGTTGACCAGAAATTTGCTGGAAACAACTTCTCATTACAGTACGCAGGCTTTGGATCGCTCATGGGGATTCCTGGAAAATGCTTCAACCCAGAGAATCCAGCGGACAACGATCCAGACTGCGGAAAATCTGGTAGACGGTGGGTGCCAGCATTCACTATACCTGCCGGTTCAATAGCATCGGACGCAGCGAATCAGTACCTGATTAAACCGCTTGAAGTTGAGCGGCGCATGTCCAAGGCAACCATCTCGCAGTGTAGCGCTGTGCAGCTAGAGAATCTAAGCTCGTCATGGCCTAATCTCAACAGCGACTGGATTGATCCGGACCTCGGCACTGAGCCGGTGTTGACCGACCCACCAAAGGTTATCGCTGGCGCAATTCAGTAGGTTTTTACTGACTGAGAATAGCGTACTCAAAGCTATCACACAGCGCCGTGCAGCTGGCATGGATGATGTTTTCAGAGCATCCAACTGTCGTCCAACGGGCATCGCCGTGTGATGCTTCGATAAGCACACGCGTAATAGCAGCCGTGGCACTTTCTGGATCAAGAATTCGCACCTTGTAGTCAGTAAGCCGCAGTTGCGCGATGGCCGGGAAGATTTCCCCCAAAGCCTTGCGCAAAGCACCATCAAGGGCGTGAACCGGCCCTGCCCCTTCACTCACCGTGTGAAGCTCAGTATCTCGAACCTTAACCTTCACCATTGCTTGCACCATTGCTTGTACCATCGACCTGTTTTCAGAACGGGTGTCACTTACAACCATAACATCAAGCAGAGAGAACGGAGCGATATACCCCTTGGATGCGCGTCGCATGAGAAGCTCAAAGCTCGCCTCTGCGTTTTCAAATTGGAAGCCCTTACTTTCAAGGGCCTTTATCTGCTCAAGAACAGTAGCTTCAACCCCCTCCAGTCGTACGTCGAGCTCAGATGCCCGCACTCGGATATTCCCCCGACCAGAAAGCTCAGAGACAACGATCTCTCGCTTGTTACCCACTAAGCTCGGCTCAATGTGCTCGTAGCTCTCTGCAACCTTTTCAACAGCAGCCACATGAATTCCACCTTTGTGAGCAAATGCCGATGAGCCTACATATGCAGCCTGCGTATCGGGGCTCAGATTGACTATCTCGGCCACTTTACGAGAGAGCTCTGTTAGGTGTTGAAGGGCACCTGGTGCGACCACGCGCCGCCCCATCTTTAGTTCAAGGATTGGAACAATCGAAATGAGATTTGCATTACCACACCGCTCACCGTAGCCGTTAACGGTCCCCTGCACCATCAAGCATCCTGCCTCAATCGCCGCCAGAGAGTTTGCGACCGCTAGCTCACTATCGTTGTGAGTATGAATCCCCAACCTAACTGAGATATCGCGCCTCGCGAGTTCTGCGCGCACCTGAGCAACAACCGCGGTCACATACGAAGGCAAACTTCCCCCGTTGGTATCGCACAACACAAGCCAAGTAGCCCCACCTTGAGCTGCAGCCACGATACTCTCAATCGAGTACTGCGGGTCAGCTCTAAAACCATCGAAGAAGTGCTCTGCATCGTATACAACTTCACGTCCATGTTTGGTCATGAACTCAACACTCTCCCGGATCATATCGAGGTTCTCTGCAAGCGTAGCGCCAAGCACCTTTTCTACGTGCAACGTCCAGGTCTTTCCGACAAGAGCAACTACTGGGGTCTCAGCCTGTAGCAATGCCTCAAGATTCGAGTCTTGTTGCGCCGCCATACCCTTTCGACGAGTGCTACCAAAAGCGACTATCTTCGAGTTTGAGAAGGAGAGCCTCTTGCTTTGTCTAAAGAACTCAGCGTCCTTTGGATTTGAACCAGGCCATCCACACTC